>JBDKFZ010000020.1:0-31347 GCA_039798445.1 Candidatus Parcubacteria bacterium | reverse complement strand
CGTGATGAGGAATTTCTGCCACCAGACGCGATCTTCTTCGAAGGTGAGTCCGTGAGACGTGAAGACCACGTTTGGAACGCCGGCAAGATGTGCCACAAGAGCTCCCAAACCTCCGGCCTTTGAGCTGTTGAGGTGGACAATCGAGGGGCGTGTTGTTCTGAAAAGCTTAAAGAGCTCCCACGCAGATGCAAATTCTTTGCCGAGTGAAATGTCACGCTGGAATGCGTTGATGGGGAAGACGGGGATGCCGGCGTCGGTGAGACGTTCTTTGAGGATGCCGTCACCGCCGAGTGCAACGCCGACATTGTGGCGCGCGTTTGCGTAGTTTGCGCAATCGTAGACGTATTTTTGGGCCCCTCCCCAGTTGGATTTGGTGATGACGTAAAGGATATCGAGCTGGGGCGTATGAGGATCGGTCATGTTGTACAGATTGTTGAGCTCTCGCATCAATACTCGCCCCATGATATACCATCTCTATGGTTTTCAAGGGGCTCAACAGGCTCGACGCCGTCTTTCTCTTCTTGGGCGATGTGGCGATCCTCTTTATATCGTTGTGGTTGACACTGTTCATCCGAAACGGTGTGTTTCCTACTAATGAGGAATGGTCAGAGCACTTCGCCGCTTTCATCACACTTTTTGGGGTGTGGCTCTTCGCGTTTTTCATTGCTGGTCTCTATGAGAAGCACACATCGATCCTCAAAAAGCGTCTTCCGGGGATTATCCTCAATACACAGGTGGTCAATAGCGTCATCGGCATTCTCTTCTTCTATTTCATTCCATACTTTGGCATCACACCAAAGACGATTCTCTTCATCTATCTCGTCGTATCGTTTGCGCTTGTCGTCCTCTGGCGCCGCTTTGGCTCAGTCTTCTTTATGGAGCGCGATCAGCAGCCCGCGATTCTTATTGGTACCGGCGATGAGATGCGCGACCTTGCTCGTGAGGTAAACGGCAACCCGCGTTACGGTCTGCGATTCGTTTCGACAATTGATCTCTTGGATGTTGATGGATTTGATTTTAAAAAGGAAATTGTTGAACGCGTGTATTCAGAAGGCATTGGTACGATTGTTATCGATACGACTAACGATCATATCGTGTCGATTCTTCCGAGCCTCTATAACCTCATCTTCTCTGGTGTGCGTTTTATTGATATGCACAAGGTGTACGAAGACATTTTCGACCGTGTACCACTCTCGCTTGTGCAATACAGTTGGTTCCTCGAGAACATCTCGGTTACGCGCAAGTTCACGTACGAATTTCTCAAGCGTCTCATGGATATCATTATTACGTTGCCACTTTTCTTGGCATCGATTGTGCTGTTGCCGTTTGTGACACTCGCGATTTATCTCGAAGACAAGGGCGATGTCTTCATCACGCAAGACCGCGTCGGACGCAATAACCGCCTCATCAAGATTGTGAAGGTCCGCACGATGACCGGCTCTGACAGCGGCGATCAGGTTCTCAAAAGCCAGCAGCGCATCACGCGCGCGGGAGCATTCTTCCGCAAAACGCGCATCGACGAACTTCCACAGCTTTGGAACGTGCTTCGTGGAGATCTTTCGCTCATCGGTCCGCGCCCCGAGCTTCCTGCGCTCGTAAAGCATTACGAAGAAGAGGTTCCTTTCTATAACGTCCGCCATCTCATCACCCCGGGTCTTTCGGGTTGGGGACAGATCAACGACTACGACGTGCCACGCCAGGGTATCGATATCGAGAAGACCAAGCGCAAGCTTTCGTACGATCTCTACTACATCACCAACCGCTCGTTCTTCCTCGATCTCAAGATTGCGCTCAAGACCATGAAGACACTCCTTTCGCGGGCGGGAGTTTAGGCGCTATCATCTTGTATATGCGCATCGACGGACGAGATATGGCAAAGAGGTATGGAGAGATATTGGCTGAAAAAGTTGCCGGCCTTTCGCGCGCTCCAATCCTTCGCGTGTTCGTCCTTTCAAAAGATAAAGCAACAGAACAGTTCATCACTATCAAAAAGCGGGCAGGGGAGTCGGTGGGAGCGATGGTTGAGATTATCGACATGCCGGAGACCACATCGACAGATGAGCTCATCGATATGATTGCGACTGCCGTTGAGCAAGCTGACGGCATCATTGTTCAGCTCCCACTTCCATCAGGAATCGATACCGAGCGTGTGCTTGCTGCACTGCCTGCGAGCCACGATGTTGATGGAATCGGAGGTGCTTCGGAGATACTTCCTCCAGTTGTTGCAGCTTTTGAGCATATTCTCAAAGAAAACAACGTCAGTACCTCGGGCAAGAAGGTTGTTGTTGTGGGACATGGAAGGCTTGTTGGAAAACCGGCGGCACAGTGGTTCGAGCGCGAAGGTGCGGATGTCATTGTGTGTGACAAGAGCACGCCGGATATGTGCGCGGCAATGATTGATGCGGATATTGTTGTGCTCGGTGCTGGCGCTCCACACTTGGTGAAGCCGGACATGATTAAGGAGGGTGTGATTATCCTCGACGCGGGAACGAGCGAAGCGGGGGGCAAGGTGGTGGGGGATGCGGACCCAGCGTGTGAGATGAAAGCATCGCTCTTTACCCCAGTCCCCGGAGGCATCGGTCCCTTGGCGGTTATGATGATATTTAAAAATTTGTACGAACTTACAAATCGTCACTGACCTTCGCTCCGTGGTCCCCGTTTTGTTCTCACCGCTCATGCGCGGTTCGAAAAAACAGGGATCCACTCCGCTCTGAACCATATATTTTGCGTATGAAAAAAGATCTCAAAAAAGTTCTCGTCACTGGCGGAGCGGGGTTCATTGGCTCACATCTCGTCGATGCGTTGGTGGCGCGTGGCGTTGCTGTCACGGTGCTCGATAATCTTTCGACAGGGAAGCATGAAAACATCGCACACCATGCCAGTGGCGTGACGTTCATCGAGGGCTCGATTACGGATCATGACACTGTCATGCGCGCCGCCGAAGGTGTTGACACTATCTTTCATCTTGCTGCGGTTGCGTCGGTACAAAAGAGCATCGAGCATCCGCTCGAGACACATGAGACGAACACCACCGGCACGCTCGCGATATTCGAAGCGGCACGAAAACTTTTTATCAACAAAGTGGTTTATGCATCATCCAGTGCGGTCTATGGAGATTTGCCCGACATGCCGAAGACGGAACTATCACAATGCTGCCCTAAGACGCCGTATGGTTTGCATAAAATGATCGGTGAAGCGTACGCAAAGCTCTACTACGAACTGCACGGTGTGAAGTCAATTGGTTTTCGTTGTTTCAATGTGTATGGTTCGCGTCAGGATGCATCGTCGCCGTACTCAGGTGTCATTTCTCTTTTTGCAAAACTGTTAATCAAAGGCGAACAGCCGAACATCTACGGAGATGGAACGGCAACGCGTGACTTCGTGCATGTGTCGGATGTCGTTGAAGCGAATCTTCTTGCAGCTGAGTCCGATGTCGACTTTGATGTGTTCAATATCGCTACAGGAACAGAGACATCAATCAATGACCTTGTGCAAACAATGAACAATGCGTTGGGAACCAACATCACGCCCATCAATCAACCTGAGCGGGCAGGGGACATCAAGCGAAGTGTCGCGGATATATCAAAGGCTCAAAAGCTGCTCAAATGGTCCCCAAAAATGGCTCTACAAGAGGGTATTTCGGAGCTTTTGGGGAAGTAATCCACAGGCATTGCTTTTTACCCATAAAGTGGTATAGTACATACCAGAGGAGGAATTGTTATGACCGCAGAAGCTCGGCAGAGGGAGTATTCCCAAGAGCGCGACGAGGAGGATCGGCGGGTGCTCTTACAGGCCACGCTCGAATTCTTCGGGCTCGAAGAGGACGAGACGCCCATCGATAAGAACACTCTCGAACCGGGTCTCAGGGAGCTCGTGAACGACCTCGAGCGCAGTGGGGCACGGGTCATTCTCAAGACCGTCGCCCCCAAGGTCGTCACTCTCGTTCCCTGATTCACCCAGTACATTCCCGGGAGCTGAAAGGACTCCCACACCAGAACCCAACGCCACCACGGCCGCGGGTTCTTTGCATTTTGGGGTCACCGAGCGTATCATGCCCCCATAAAACCTATATGAAAGCACGCATTGGAGCCCTCATCATAATTGTTATTGGTATTCTCGTTGGTTTCTTTGTTTACTCGACCGAAAAAGCCCCTGACTCAAAGTACGCATTCAAACTTGGTTTGGATCTCGCGGGTGGAACGCTTCTTACATACCGCGCGGACGTCTCAGGTCTCGCATCTGACGATGTTGATGACGCAATGAACTCGCTTCGTGAGGTCATTGAGCGTCGCGTGAACGTCTTTGGTGTTTCAGAACCATTGGTGCAGACAGAGCGCGCTTCGATTGCAGGTGGCAAAGAAGAGCGCCTCATTGTCGAACTCCCTGGTGTCACTGATGTTGACGCTGCGGTACGGGCACTTGGTGAGACTCCTATTCTTGAGTTCAAGCTCCAGAATCCTATCGCTGCAGGTGCGACGACCACGACGTACACGGCAACCGGTCTTACGGGGCGCTATCTCAAGAATGCTTCACTCCAGTTTGGAGCCGCGGACCCGTCAAGCCTCATCCAAGAAGCGATTGTGTCACTTGAGTTTGATGAAGAGGGAACAGAGCTCTTTGCTGACATCACAACCGAACACGTCGGCGAAATCCTCGCGATTTTTCTCGACGGTCAAATCATCAGCGATCCGGTCATCCAGTCGACCATTACTGACGGCAAGGCGATTATCACCGGAAACGGCGACGTGCAGATGGCGCGCGATCTTGTTCGCAACCTCAACTTCGGAGCACTTCCGGTACCTGTTCAGCTCGTCGGCGCAGAATCAATTGGTGCATCGCTTGGTGCAACGGTTGTGAACGCCGGTGTCATGGCAGGTATCTGGGGCCTCATCATCATCGCGCTCTTCATGATCCTCTGGTACCGACTTCCGGGTGTCATTGCAACACTCGGCCTCGCACTCTACGCGCTCATCATCTTGGCGCTCTTCAAGGTCATCCCAGTTACGCTCACTGCATCAGGCATCGCGGGATTCATCCTCACGATCGGTATGGCCGTCGACGCGAACATCCTCATCTTCGAGCGCATGAAGGAAGAGATTCGCTCGGGCAAGCGCGTCGCCGACGCGATCACCGAAGGTTTCTCACGCGCATGGTTCTCCATCCGTGACGGTAACCTCACGGCAATCTTCACCGCGATCATCCTCTTCTACACCACGACGAGCCTCATTCGTGGTTTTGCACTGACGCTTATCCTCGGTGTGGTTGTCTCGATGCTCACAGCGATCGGTGTGACACGAACGCTTCTTATGGCAATCGCACCCAAGGAGACGACGCCAATGATGCGCTTTTTGTTCGGATCAGGCCTTTCAAAATAAATTTATGTTCGTAATACGAAACAAAAGCATATTCTTCATCATCTCGGGACTCCTTGTCCTTGCATCCATCGTCTTCATCTCGATGTGGGGACTCCGTCCGAGCGTTGACTTTACCGGTGGTGCCATCGTTGAAGTGAGCTACGCAAGTTCGACACCAAGCACTGAGGCTATCAGTACAGCGCTTACCGCAGCAGGATTCGAAGACCCACTCATCCGTACAGCAGGGGAGAACGGCTACAACATCCGCATGCGACCGCTCGCTGAAGGAGACAATGCCACAATCGTGAGCACGCTTAGCGCACTCGGCTCAGGTATGCAGGTAGAGCGCGTCAGCTCAGTTGGACCAACCGTTGGTCAGGAGCTCCGCAAGAAGACTACCATCGCCATCATCCTTGTAGTCTTGATGATCATCTTCTACATCGCATTTGTCTTCCGTAAGGTTGCAAAGCCGGTGTCGTCATGGAACTACGGTCTTGTTGCTATCGTCACGCTTCTCCACGACGTCATCATCCCGACTGGTGTCTTTGCTGTCCTCGGTCACTTTGCAGGATTGGAAGCAGACACGCTCTTCGTGGTCGCTATTCTCACAATCCTCGGTCTCTCGGTGAACGACACCATCGTGGTGTTCGACCGCATCCGTGAGAACCTTCGCGTGAACGGCGAGAAGAACATCAACCAACCATTCGATCAGACAGTGGGGAAGAGCCTCGAACAGACATACGTCCGTTCGTTCAACACCTCATTCACCGTCATCCTCGTCTTGCTTGTTCTCTTCTTCCTCGGCGGTCCAACGATTCACAGCTTCGTGCTTACACTTCTCGTTGGTCAGATTGCAGGTACGTACTCATCGATCTTCATCGCAAGCCCATTGCTTGTTGTGATCGGCAACCGAAAGCTCAAGAAGGCATAACAAACCTCCTCGCTGATAGCTCTCGCCCCGCACTCGCGGGGCGTTTGCTTTTTGGGGTAGAGAGAGTATAATACTTGACATCAGGCCCCGAAATGGGCTTTTTAATTTGGGAAATCACCATGTCCTCATTCATCCAATACATCAAAGACACCAAGTCTGAGCTCAAGCACGTGAGCTGGCCAACCCGCAGCCAGACGATCTGGTTTACCGTACTCGTCATCGTCATCTCGCTTCTCACAGCGGTCTACCTCGGCGCATTCGACCAGCTTTTCACGCACATCGTTAAGACGTACATCATTAAATAAAGCGACGATTGAAAGGAGACAATCATTTCTAATAGCCAATAGCTAAAAGCTACCCATGAAGCAAAACACCGACGCAGAACGCCACTGGTACGCGATTCACACCTACGCAGGATATGAGGACGCTGTCGTCCGCAATCTCAAACAGCGCGTCGAATCACTCGGTATGGAAGACCGCATCTTTAGCGTGCTCGTCCCAACTGAAAAAAAGATTAAAGTGAAGCGTGGTAAGCGTGTTGAAGAAGAAGAGAAGGTCTACCCGGGATATGTGCTCGTCGACATGATCGTCACTGACGACTCATGGTACGTCGTCCGCAACACTCCTCGTGTTACTGGATTCGTTGGTTCAGGCGTTCAGCCGGTTCCACTTCGCGAAGACGAGGTTGCTGAACTCTTTGGTCGCATGAAGGCAGATATGCCAATGCACACCATCGACTTCGAAGTCGAAGACCGCATCACCATCGTTGATGGACCGTTCAAAGAATTCGAAGGACGTGTCGCCGAAGTCGACCGCCAGCGCGGTAAGGTCAAAGTCCTTGTTTCGATGTTCGGTCGCGAGACGCCAGTCGAACTCGATTTCCTCCAGGTTCGCCGAAGCTAAAATATATTTCTTGACCAAAGCATAAGGCCTCTCTTCGGAGAGGCCTTTGCCATTCAGACTGTAGCCGAGATGCCGTGGCTACTTCTTCACTTCTGCTTCGTGGTCCTCGCGTCGGCGATCGCGGACTCGGTTTTCGATGATCGCGCGGAGAATCATGAGGTCAGACTCCGTGCGACCTTCCTCCTGCTTGAACTGCGCCAGCTTCTCCTGCACTTCCTGGGTCATGGATACGTTGTGACCCCGAGTGGAGGGAGCCAGTGATGGAACCAGAAACCCGCTACGATCGCGGAGCAGAAATTCCTCCACGAGCTCGCTCACGAGGTATTCCGTCGAGCAGGGTACTGCGGTGGCCATCTCTTCGATGGATTGGCTGTAATTCGTTCCGACGAGGACATAGCATCGGTGCATTGGCATGGCGGTTTCCTTTCGCCTGAATGGCTGAATCCCTCAGACATGAGATCTGAGGGAACTACTCTAAGGCCACCATAGGCTTGTCGGGTAGGTGAGTCAAGATAGCCTCGACAAAAGGCCGTTTTGACGCTATGATGCCTCTGCGTTATTCGATACGTCTAGCGCTCCTGGGAACGCTTCGCCCGGGACATCATTTCAAGATACATGGCCAAAAAGATACTTAAAACGCTCAAATTGCAGGCACCAGCAGGTGCTGCTACTCCTGCTCCACCACTTGGACCGATCCTCGGTCAGGCTGGTGTGAACATCGGAGACTTCGTCCAGAAGTTCAACGCAGCGACTCAGGAGATGCGCGGAGACATCGTCTCAGTGCTCGTCACTGTGTTCGAAGACCGTTCATACACATTCGTCCTTAAGAGCCCTCCAGCATCAAGCTTGCTCACAAAGGCGGCTGGTATCAGCAAGGGGTCAGGTAATCCTCTCAAGAAGGTTGGTTCGATCACCAAGGCTCAGCTCCGCGAGATTGCAGAGCGCAAGATGCCAGACCTCAACGCCCACGATATCGACGCAGCCATGAAGATTGTTGCAGGCTCAGCTCGATCGATGGGAATCGATGTCAAATAAACTTTCACAATAAAAACACCTCCGAGAAATCGGGGGTGTTTTTATTTAGGGCACTATCTGATCAAGCTTGTAATAATCAGCACTCTTGATGAACAATGTTTCACCTTTTCCTATTGAAGCGATCTGTTTTTTGAGCCGCTTGTGATAATCCCTTTCTCCGAGATAAATAGCGTGCGGCATTTCTCTGTTGATTATATCGAATACTCTTTCTGTTCCAACAAAGAACACTCGTTCGAATCCGCCGAGGAGTGGGATAATCTGCACGTAACACTCATCGTAAGGGGCGGGACGCATATCGGAAAGGATGAGCATCTTATGCTCGCTCTGTATCCTGTTTGCGAATTCAAGGAACCACTTTGTGCAGAGGGGAACTGCTTTGTATGTATCTGCGATAACAAGCGTACCGTTTGGAGTTGTGCGAACCTCGAGCCGTTGAAGAGGAAGACGATACCCTTCAAAAAAATCTATCGGAAGATCACTCACACCGAGCGTTTCGAGATATGAAACAGTCAGTGCAAGAGCTCGACGATATGGTTCAAAGAGCTGAGCATCGAACTCAAAAGAGAATCGTCGATTTCGTGCGGTTGTTACATCGATTGTCTTATTTGGAACCAGCGAGAGGTCCTGTTTTTGTGGAGGGCAATGGAGGACGATGCTTTGTGGTGGTGCCTTGATGATTGTTTGCTGCGCCACATCGTTGTCTTCTTCGTAGATGATGATTCCGTTGGCCGGGACGCTTTTAATGAGTCTCGTGCGGTCATTGATTGTCTGTTGATACGAGTCTGTCCAAGCGATTGGGTCGATGGCTGTGATGAATACTGTCTGAGGCTCAAAGTGTTTTAGGAACCAAGGAATATCCGACCTGAAATCGGCTCCGATCTCGATACAAACGAAGCTTTGCGGCTGGAGTTTGCTTTTGAAAAGGCGTGTGTACGACGTAAGAGATCTAAAAGAGAAGCTTTCGATACCAAGAGCCGCAAGTACGATGCCTAATTCGTTGGTGTAGCCTTGAGTTGGAGAGATGATGGGGTAACCAAGCTTTTTGAGCGAGTACGACACCATGCTTCGCGTGAGCGTCTTTCCAGAAGTCCCTGTGACTACAATGAAACGAGGTGTGGATGCTCGGATATCTTTCTTTCGTAAGAAGAAAATCAGACCGGCTGCGATTTTTTGGAATGGATAGATTGTAAGCATAATGAAACGTAAGCGCGTTCCTCGTACGGTCGACGTGTTCGGTTTGGTCCGGCGATGACCGTCTCCGAACCTTTTGCGGTCAGAAGCACAACGTCTTCTTTCTTTGCCAGTTCCAACGCCCTTCTAACAGCATCCTCGCGGTGCGGTAGTTGTAGCATGAGATGAGTGGGAGAGAAACCGGATGTGATGTCTGTAAGTATCTTTTCGGGCTCTTCGTCAAAAGGATTCTCTTCGGTCAGGATGCTCATATCGGCGTATCTTTCTGAAAGCTCGGCAAGCTCTTTTCGTTTCCACGTATCACGACCTCCGCCTGCTGCTCCAAACACATGGATGAGGCGTCCTTGTGCGCGCTCTTTGATGTATCGAAGAATCTGAGCGACAGCGTTCGTTGTATGAGCATAATCCACGATTACTAGCGGATCTTGTCCGATGATGTCAAAGCGGCCGGGTATTAACGATAAAGATTCGAGAGCCGATATGGACTGCTTGAGCGATACGCCGAGGCAGAGACTTGCTGCGATTGCTGCGGTAGCGTTTTGGGGTGCGAATGGTCCACCGAGCTTTAAGTGCAATGTGTGAGTCTCTTTTCCGTATACATACGACAATTCGCTCTGAAAGAGATTGTTCTTCAAAATCGTTCCAACAAGAGAGGACGGGATGCCTTTCATGCTGTGTGTGAATAGAGGAAGAGTGAGGGTCGCCGCGGTCCGTGCGCTTTCTGAATCATCGAGATTGATGACTGCTTTTTGTGCTTGCCGAACGAGACGCAATTTTGTCTCTAGGTATCGGTCAAATCCACCGTGGCGTTCGATGTGTTCCGGTGTCACATTGGTGAGCACGACAAGATCGAATCCAATGAAACGATGCCGGTTTTGCTTGATGCCTTCGGATGTTATCTCAAGTACGGCATGTGTGCAGCCGTTCTTCATCGAGCGCGATAGAAAACGTTGTAGGAACATTCTGCCGGGCGTTGTCATCTTGAGCGTATTCCGTTCGGTGGTGCGACCGTCTGAATATTGGATCGAAGAAAAAGAGGCGGTGCGGTGTCCCGACTGTTCGAGAATCGTGGCAAGCATCATGACGGTTGAACTCTTACCATCTGTTCCGGTGACGCCGATGACGCAGAGCTTTCGAGATGGAAATCTATAGATGAGAGCGCCGAGAAAGGGATAGAGCCCATGACAGGCGTCGCGAACCGCATCAATCGTTCTAGTGATAATTCGGGACTTCATTTGCACAGTCATAACGATAAATCATCTCGGATAGTGGAGTAATGCAGTGAGGTTCAGGAAGGAATGAATGGGAGTCTCTTTCATCGACGATAATATACAGAGGAGAGGGGAAGGAAGCGAGGAACATGACGTCATACGAAGAATCCTGGTGTGACCAATATAAGGACCACTCACTTGGTGTGTGAGCATCTTTAAGGACTCCTGGTGAATACACACGCGCCTGACTCCATCCTTGGATCCAGGGAGTCATGTGCGACGGTGTAAGAATGGCTGTTCCCTTGGGGACGTTCTGTTTTATGGAAATGAACATGCGTTGTTCTGCTTCGGATACCAATGGTCGAAGTGTCACTATTTTCCAGGTAAGAAGACTCGTATGCGCCACAAGAACGAGAGCAACGATTGCAATGGTCGTTTTGTGAAAACGCGACTCTCTGTCTTTGATCATGAACTGGATGCCGATTGCCGCAGGAATGCATAAGAGGATTCCCAACAAAAGAAACGTTCGAGGGTAGTAGGGGAGCGATAACAAGGGAAACGCTATGAGAACAAGGAGCGTTGTGATGAGAATAGTTTGAGAATGGATAACGACCCAGACCTTTTTGAAGTTGAAGATGATAGGGATAAGAATCGGGGATATGAGAATCAGAAAATCTATTCGTGTGAGGAATACGCCGACGGGCGGTGCGATGATCTTGCTGACCAGACTTGGGTGGAGGTAAAGATAGATCGAAAGCGTTCCAGCAAAGATTAAGAGTTCATGGAGTATTTTTTCTTTCTTGCACGCTTTGATGAAGATATATGCTCCGAGAATCGCGAGATAAATTATTGTCGTTCCTTGATGACTTAGCGGTATCGCAATCGAGAATAAAAATGCGAGCCACCAGCGCTCTTTTTTGAATGAAGAAAGGGCCCAAAAGAAAAACGAGAGAGCAAGGATGTTTTTGAAGAACATGAACCAGTAGGCTGTATAGAATACCGGAGCAGTGATGAGCAAGAGAGAAGCGAGTAGTGCTGAAGCTTCATTCGTATGAAGTCGAACGAAACGGTAGAACGACCACACCAAAAGAAGCATCAACGCAATGTACGTGCCGTAGAGGGTGATATCAGGGCTGAACCCCAGCGTCCTGACAGCATCCAAGAGCACTCTCGGAAGGATGATTGTGTGGTCGAGTCCGGGGACTGCAGTATTGGGGAATGATACGACCGGATTAATGAGATAGCGCCGATAGAAGCCGGTGTCGTAGCCGAGAGGAGTTGCGCTGTGGATGAGGAAGGGGAGGAGTGTGATGAAGAAGCTGAAAAGCATCAGTACGGGGAGAGCATATTTGTACCAACCATTCCTTTCTTGCAAAAGGGTGTTGTCCATCACTTCACTACAACGCTTTTGATGATTTCTTCAACAAATGCTTCGTCAGTTGCACGATATATAGGTTCGTCTTGTTTGCGTGATGAGCTGATCATGTTGAACAGGGTGCCATCTTGGACCCATTGGTATTGCTCGTTTAATGCATAGTTGTCACAAGGGCGTGGTTGGGGGCCATAGGTTATTCGGCGAACTGTATACCCCGCGATGTTCAGGATCTCAACATTTTTTCCGGGGATCTTTACTCCGTCTTTGACCCATTTTGCGTACGTTGCCACATCAAGTGTGCCAATAATCTTTCCCCATTCATCGGGATTGTAACCATACGGAGCGGTTGTGAGAAAAACAGATGGAGAAGACAAGAAGTGAGCGGTTAGAATTTTACTTGAGTCGTTGCCCTTGCTATAGAAACCGAAACTGGTATCGGCGAGAGATGGTTCTTGTCCACACGCTCCACTGTAATAGATTGGCGATTTTCCGTTCGCTTTTTCCATCTCAGTGAGTTTGTAATCTCCATACCTGGTTGGGTTGCCATACCAGAGTCTGTGCTGGGTTGAAAATAAGACAGGATAAGAAAACGATACGAGGTGGTCTTCGTAGATCTTACTGTTCCTGTCTGGTGTAAGTTCTACAATTCTTGCCACGTCTGCATGACGTGCCGGACCTTCTACAAGAAAAGGTGTAGATACTTGCTGGCCTGCGGGAGAATGTGCGTTGAGAACGAGGTAACCCCCATTCTCAAAGTCGATGCTGTCAACGATAAGGTCGTTCAATGATTTACCAAAACTTTCGGAAGAGACTCGGATGTGGTCTGTATAACGATAGGCTTGGAAAAGGAGCAGAAAGCGCTCGGTGCCCCCATCGTGTTTTATAGTAACAACCCCGGCGGCAGCTGCATTTTTAAAAGGAGGGTTATATGCACCGTAACCGTTCCACTCGACCTCTCCTACCTTAAGTGTTTCAAGATCAAGTGCAACTTCGATTGATTGAGGTGTCGTGTCTTTCGGACAAACACCAGGAGAATCTTCATATGGAGGGGAGAAACTTCCTCCAGGAAAGTCTAGCCTTTTATAAGATTCAGCACATACCAAGGCTGTTCCTACACCATCTTCCAATTTTGTCTCGAAGTTCACTAAACTATTGTCTTTGAGAAGAACATACGCACTAAGAGTGGAACTCCCAATCTCCTCGATAGTCACAGGTTCCTGGGAAATTTCTTCAGGCGGTGTATATTCGGTATCGTCAGCAATCTGCTCTTCCTGCTCTTCCTGCTCGTCTGTTTTCTCGTCTGCGTTTGGTCCGAACCACTTTGAGTAGGGTTCGTTAAATATCATCCATGACACCAATACCGCTCCTATAACAATTGCTCCGCTAAGCAGCCATTCTTTACGAGTTCCAAAACGTGGGGAAGAGGGGTTCATGAGCAGCATCATATCCCTTGTACCGTTGAGGTCAAAGGGGGATAGTGAACAGGGGGCGAGAGTTTAACGTTTCTTTCCAATCTCCCAATCCATGTGCATCTTTGGCACCATCATCTCAGGTTTCCACGATTTCTTGAGTTGTGTGATGGACGGGCTTGTTTGATATTTGCCGGTCGAAGCGTAGTCCTTTTTCTTGTTGATGATTTCACCGGTCTCGAAGAACACGAGTTGTGCGATGCGCCGTCCAACGACGAGTGGAATTGAATAGTGGTTTGAGTTGTTCGTAATCTCGAGCGTCCATCGGTTCACGTAGCCAACGTCGCCCCAGCCTGCACATTTACAGACAGAGATGAAGTTACGACCGAGTGATGAGCGTGCCTTCATCATGGTGGTGATGTGATTCCTTCCGCCGATGAATTCGTTGGTGTGCGCAAGAATCGTTTCGCCGGGTTCGAGAAGAATCACTTTGTCTTTTGGATCGATTCCTTTGAACTCGAACTTGTAGTGTTTGAAGAGGTGAGCAGCAGTTACTGCACGAAGTGGCTTCGTACCCCACACGCGCTTCGTGTGTTCTTCGTCGTAGACGTTGTAGATGGTCTGAAAGTGTTGAGGTGGCTGTTCGGCATAGAACCACTCACCGAGCGTGACATCGTAGCTTGACGTAGAGAGGTTTCGCTCGTTAAACGGAGTTATGATGATATCTCCCGCCTTCATTTCCTCGAGGATTTTCTTGTTTGATAGAGCCATGCGGACCATCATACGGGTTCTATCCCCATGTTCAAAATTCGTCGCTTCGGACCGTGGTGATAACCTTGAGCAGGTTTATTATCTAGCCCCAATTCACCATGCCTCAGCAGAAGTCCAAGAAGCTCTATACGAAGCAATCGAAGACGCTGAGACCAGTGAGCGAAGGAGCAGAAAAGTGGATGGGGGTTCCGATTGAATGTCTCGATCACGGTTTTGTGTATCTCGTTGATTACATGGGTAATGATCAATCGATTGTCGAAGCGGCGCGCGTTTCATATGGAAAGGGGACAAAGACGGTGAATGAAGACCGAGGTCTCATCAGATACCTCCGCCGTCACTGGCACACAACACCGTTCGAGATGGTCGAATTTAAATTTCATGCAAAGATGCCGATCTTCGTTGCGCGTCAGTGGATTAGACATCGCACTGCGAGTGTTAATGAATACTCGGGGCGCTATTCAGAAATGCTCAATGAGTTTTATCTCCCGGATGCAACAGTTCTCAAGAAGCAATCAAAGAGCAATCGCCAAGGAAGAGGCGAGGAGCTTTCACCTGTACAACAAAAACGCGTTCTCGAAGTCCTCAAGAATGATTACGAGCGATCATATCTCAACTATCAGGATTTTCTGAGCGAAGACGTAAACCTTGCGCGAGAACTTTCGCGCATCGGACTTTCGGTTGCCAACTACACGCAGTGGTATTGGAAGATCAATCTTCACAATCTCATGCACTTTCTTAAACTGCGCATGGACCCTCACGCCCAACACGAGGTCCGTGTTTTTGCGGAAGCAATGGCGAAGATTCTCAAAGATGCGATGCCGTTGGCGTATGAAGCCTTCAACGATTATGTGTTGGAAAGCATGCAGCTTTCGGGGCTTGAACGAAAGGTGCTTTCGGGCAATAAGTGGCCGATGAAGGAAAAGAAGGCTCGAGAGGTTATAGTGGCATTGTTCTCGAATAAGCGTGAAACAGAAGAATGCGTCGAGAAGTTCAAGACGTTAGGCCTCATCAAATAATCTATGTCAGGAAAGCTCATCGCCCTCTACGGCATCAACAATCTCGGTAAAAGCACACAGGCGAAGCGTCTCGTCGAGCGTCTCATCAAGGAGGGGAAGGAGGCGTACTACCTCAAATATCCGCTCTACAATCTGGCTCCGTCAGGTCAGATGATTAACGGCTATCTTCGCAATGGAAATCCGCATGGATTGTCACCGCGCGAATATCAGATTGTGCATGTCGTGAATCGAACGCAATATGATGCGGCGCTTCGAGCCCGTTTGATGAGCGGTGAGTGGATTGTTGTCGAAGATTATGTCGGAACGGGAATGGCGTGGGGCGTTGGCGCAGGAGTGGACGAAGCATTTTTGCAAGAACTCAACAGTCATCTCCTTCACGAAGACCTTCCGATCTTCATGGACGGTGAGCGCTTCATGGAAGCAAAAGAAGAAGGACACAAGCACGAGACAGACGATGTGCTCATGGCAAAGGTAAAAGAGATGCATCACACGCTCGCAAAACGAAACGGTTGGTTCATGGTGAATGCAAATCAGACCCGAGACGAAGTACACGAAGACATCTGGAAACACGTTAAACGCCTCACCGACTAATATGTTCATCGACCACGACAAAGAAATAGCAGCAGCTCTCTCTGGTGAAGAAAAGCGTCAGCGCGAAGGGCTCGAACTCATTCCATCGGAGAACTACGTTTCAAAGGCAGTGCTCGAAGCACTTGGTTCAGTGTTCACCAACAAATACTCCGAAGGGTATCCAGGCAAGCGTTACTACGGGGGACAGGAATATACAGACCAGATTGAGACGATTGCAATCGAACGCGCCAAGGAACTTTTTGGTGCCAAGTATGCCAACGTTCAGCCGCTCTCGGGCGCGCCTGCGAATATTGCGATGTACTTTGCTTTGCTCGAACCTGGCGACACGGTGCTCGGCATGGATCTCTCACATGGTGGACACCTCACACACGGCCATCCGGTGACTGCGATCACCAAGATCTTCAAATTCATCCGCTACAAGATGAAAGATATCGAGACAGGGGAGATTGATTACGATGAGCTCCGCGCGCTCGCGCTTGCTGAGAAGCCTAAGATTCTTTTGGCTGGATATTCTGCATATCCTCGCGAACTCGATTACGAAAAGTTTGTGTCGATTGCGCGCGAAGCCGGCGCACTTGCCGTGATGGACGTTGCACACATTGCAGGTCTCATCGCGGGCAAAGCAGTGAAGAATCCTTTTGATTACGGTTTTGATGTGCTCACAACAACGACGCACAAAACACTACGCGGTCCGCGTGGTGGAATGATTCTCACACGTGATAACGAAGAGATCGCCAAAAAGATCGATAAGATGATCTTCCCAGGTCTTCAGGGTGGTCCGCACATGAACGTGATCGCCGCAAAGGCTGTGGCATTCGGCGAAGCACTCGCACCTAAGTTCAAAGACTACGCCGCACAAGTGATCGTGAATGCTAAAGCAATGGCAGATGTATTCACTGCTGGGGGAGTGCGCCTTATTACGGGTGGCACGAGCAACCACCTCATCCTTGCAGATGTGTTTGGCTCGCTCGGTGTTACCGGTGCAGAAGCCGAAAAGGCGCTCGATGAGGTTGGCATCACGGTTAACAAAAACGTCATCGCTGACGACACCCGCAAGCCGCTCGATCCGTCGGGTATCCGTTTTGGAACACCTGCGATCACCACGCGAAACTTCACTGCAAAAGAATGCACCCGCGTCGCGGAGCTCATGCTTGAGACGCTCAAAAATAAAGACGACGCGGCGGTCAAAGACCGCATCAAGAAAGAGATCACCGAACTCGCCCTGGCGTTTCCTGTGCCCGATTCGTTCGTGTAGACTAGAGAGATGAAACCCGCTGAACAGATTATTGACGCTCTCAAAAAGGCTCTTGCAGACCTCGGAATCGAGGGGGCAGAGCCAACGTTGGAGCGCCCAGGTGATATGGCTCACGGCGACTATTCGACCAACGTTGCGCTCGCGTATGCCAAACAGCTTAGCAAAAACCCACGTCAGGTGGCGGAGAGCGTTGTTGCATCGCTCGGCACACAGGAACTTCCAGTAGCCAAGATCGACATCGCCGGTCCTGGATTCATCAACTTCAAACTAAATGAGGGTTATTTTGTCGAGAACCTCAAGAGTATTGATGAAGAGTACGGAAAGGGAAGTGATCTTTCTGGAAAGACTGTTCTCGTTGAGTACACACAACCGAACATTCTCAAACCTTTTCACATTGGTCATTTGATGAGCAACACTCTCGGTGAGTCGCTCGCACGCATCATCGAAAATGCAGGCGCCAAGGTGGAGCATCTCAACTATCAAGGAGATGTTGGTCTGCACATTCCTAAGGCGTTGTGGGGCATCCGCGCGCTCGATGTCGATATCAACGATATTCATGCCATTGGTAGGGCGTACGCGCACGGAGCTCAGGCGTATGAGAATGATGAAAAAGCAAAAGCCGAGATTGATGCGCTTAACAAAAAGGTCTACGAGAAAGATCCTGAAGTGGTGGAGCTGTATGAGGCGGGGAAGAAGACGTCGCTCAAACTTTTTGAAGAACTCTACACACTCCTTGGCACAAAGTTTGACCGCTACTATTTTGAAAGCGAAGTGTTCGCACGCGGTGTCGAGCTTGTGAACGAAGGAAAAGAAAAAGGTATCTTCAAAGAGAGCGAAGGTGCAGTCGTCTTTCCTGGCGAAGACTATGGACTCCACACGCGTGTTTTCATCACCAGCAAAGGACTTCCGGTGTACGAAGCAAAGGAGCTCGCACTTGCCGAACTTAAAGCAAAAGAATATCCAAACTTTGACATATCGATAACAACGACTGCTGTTGAGCAGGAACAATATTTCCAAGTTGTATTCAAAGCACTCGGACTTCTCAAGCCAGAACTCGATGGACGATTCACACACATTGCGCACGGTATGATGCAGATCTCGGGAGGAAAGATGTCGTCGCGTTTGGGTAACGTCATCACTGGAGAATCGCTCATCTCATCACTCATTACTGAAGTCCAAGAGCGCATGGGCGAGCGCGTCGCACCTGAACTTACTACTGACGTGGCAAAAGATGTTGGTGTGGCTGCCATCAAATACACTGTGCTTCGCCAGGCGCTCCGCAAGAACATCATCTTTGACGAAGAACGTTCGCTTTCGTTTGAAGGTGACTCGGGTCCGTATATCCAATACACAGCGGTGCGCTCGCGATCTGTTGTCGCAAAAGCAAAAGATGCTGGCATCACACCATCGTTCACTGTTCATCCCGAATCTGTCGGCCTCGTCGAGCGAATGCTCGAACGATTTCCCGAAGTCGCACAGCGCGCTGCTCAAGAACGCGAACCGCATCACGTGGCCACATATCTCATCGAGCTCTCCTCGGCATTTAACTCGTGGTACGCGCAAGAACAGATTGTCGATGTTGATGATGCGCTTTCACCATATCGTGTTGGGCTTGCTGATGCGGTTTCGCACGTGCTCGCGCGTGGGCTTTGGCTTTTGGGTATCCGCGTCCCCGTAGCGATGTAACACATATGCATTCGAACAAAATCAGCTACATAACTATTCTTATCACCAGCATCGTGGCAGGTCTTTTTATAACGTTCACTACGGCGCGTCTCGCGATTCGTGCTGAGCATGACTCCCTCGTCAAGCGCGCAGCCACCATCGCAGCAGGATTCCCTCCGGATGTCCTCGGTACGGTCTTGGGTGCAGAAGCTGATATTGCGTCACAGAGCTATCTTGATATCAAAACAGCGCTTGTGAGAATCAGAAAAGCAAATCCCGACGTTCGGTTCGCCTATATTTTTGGAAAAAGAGAAGGAGAAGTCTTCTTTTATGCGGACTCTGAAGATTCTTCGTCGAATGATTACTCCGCCCCGGGAGATATTTACAGCGAAGCGAGCCCCGAACTTCAGGACAGCTTTGAGACGGGTGCGGCGTTTATTGAAGGACCTATTGCAGACCGCTGGGGAACATGGATCTCGGGTCTCGCTCCACTCCGAGATTCGAGGGGTACAATTACCGGAATCGTCGGGATCGACATCGATGCCCACTCGTATTATCGAACAATCATTTTTGCTTCAGCGGTCCCTGCTCTCCTCACATTCATCGCAGTCATTCTCATCGTCGCCGGATATCTCGGGACACTCAAGAGTGAAGAACTCTCCCGCATCAAGTCGCGGTTCCTCTCTGTTGCATCCCACGAGCTCCGCTCTCCGCTTTCAGGCATCGTGTGGGGTACGGAATCCCTCTTGCGGCATCGGGATGAGCTTGATGACCATACGCGCCAGATGATTTTTCGCATCCATGACTCAGCTGTGTATATGTCCGAGACGGTTAACGATATCCTCGACACGTCGCGTTTCAATTCGGTTGCTCAGAACAGGGTCCAGCGCGAAGCTGTTGATCTCGCGGGACTCGTGCGGAGCGTTGCGGGCGTGCTCTCACTCACCGGCGAGCAGCGCAACATCGCTATTGTCTTTGAGCCGTCATTCCCGGAACACATCCCGATGGTCTTTGATAAAGAGAAGATTCGCCGTGTGTTCGCGAATATCATCGGTAACGCTCTCAAGTATTCTCAATCAGGAAGCGTCGTCACCATCTCGTATGAATCGAAAGAGGACCAGCACATCATTTCTGTCGCCGATACAGGTATCGGCATCCCGCTCGCAGAACAGAAACGCATCTTCACAACGTATTATCGAGCGACGAATGCTCAGAAACACGATGCGCGTGGCACCGGCATGGGCCTTCATTTCGTCAAACAGCTTCTCGAACTCCACGGTGGACGTATTTGGTTTGAGTCAAAAGAAGGGGAAGGGTCGACGTTCCACGTCGCACTCAAGGCCTAATCTGGGCCACCGGGTTGTGATATCATGACCAAATCATGACGGATGAGATAATCCCTGAGAAAAGCCCGATAGCTCAAAAAGAGGAAGAAACACTGGCGTTTTGGGAATCTGAGCAGATCTTCAAAAAGACCCTCGAAAAAGAGTCTCCCGAGGGCGAGTTTGTGTTCTACGAAGGCCCTCCAACAGCCAACGGCCGTCCTGGTATCCACCATCTCATCTCACGTTCCTTCAAGGACGTGATCCCGCGCTACAAGACGATGCGCGGATTTCATGTGCGTCGAAAAGCAGGATGGGACACACATGGTCTTCCGGTAGAACTCGAAGTTGAGAAGCAGCTCGGCTTTACGAATAAAAAAGAGATCGAAGAGTACGGCATTGCTGCGTTCAACGACAAATGTAAAGAAAGTGTCTGGAAATATGTTGATGAATGGCGTCGCTTCACAAGCCGTATCGGTTATTGGGTCGATCTCGATGATGCATACATCACGTACTATCCACAATTCATCGAATCGGTGTGGAATGTCGTTAAGACAATCAGTGACCGTAAACTTCTCTACCGCGACTACAAAGTTCTTCCGTGGTGTTCTCGCTGTGGTACACCGCTCTCGAGCCATGAGGTTGCGCAGGGTTATACCGACGTCAAAGATTTGTCGGTCTACGTGAAGTTCAAGGTGAAGGGAGAAGAGAACACGTATCTCTTGGCATGGACCACAACGCCGTGGACGCTTCCCGGTAACGTAGCTCTTGCTGTTGGGGAAGATGTCGAATATGTGAAAGTCCATATTCCTAACGACTTTGATTTTTCAAAGGTTGATGTAAAGACGGATACGGGAACATTTATATTTGCAAAAGACTGTCAGATACAGAGCGAGTTGCACAAGCTTTACTGGATGGGGTCGCAGACTGAACAGGGATGTTCGATGTCCTTCGTCAAAGGAAAAGACCTCGTTGGTCTCGAATACGAACCCCTCTACCCGTATCTTTCTGAATTGGTTTCTGATGAGCAAAAAGAAAATCTCAAGAACGCATTCAAGGTCTATCCTGCAGATTTCGTAACAACGACCGACGGTACCGGCATTGTGCACACTGCGGTGATGTACGGACAAGAAGACTTCGAGCTTGGTACAAAGGTCGGTCTTCCAAAACATCACCTTGTTGATGAGACAGGGCATTTCATCAAAGGTATGGGCGATCTCTCGGGTTTGCCGGTAAAGGACCGCGAAGACAACGGTCTCGCGACTGCAATTCATATCCTCAAATATCTTCAGGAGAAGGGGAATTTCTTCCACAAAGAACAGCACGAGCACACGTATCCATACTGTTGGCGCTGTAAGACGCCGCTCATCTATTACGCGCGTGATTCGTGGTATGTTCGCATGTCCGAGCTCCGCAACGATCTCGTCAAAGAGAACGAGAAGATCAATTGGGTTCCTGAACACATCAAAGAAGGTCGCTTTGGCGAATGGCTCCGCGAGATTAAAGACTGGGCAATCAGCCGTGACCGCTATTGGGGTACGCCATTGCCAATTTGGGAGTGTCTCGAATGTGAGCATCGTGAGGTCGTTGGTTCTATTGAACAGCTTCTCGACCGCCAAAAGAAATCAGGCAACCGGTACATCGTGATGCGTCACGGGGAATCGATCTCGAACGAGAAGAACGTAATGAGCACCGAGCCGGGTGATGCCGAAGACAAGCTCACTGATAAGGGCAGGCAAGAGGCCGCAGATGCCGCCAAGAAGCTCGCGGGTGAGAAAATCGATATGATCGTCTCATCGAACTTTACGCGTACCAAAGAGACAACGGACATCGTCGCCCAAGAGCTGGGTATCACTGACGTCATCGTTGATGAAGCACTCCACGAGATCAATCTTGGGGTGTATGACGGCAAGACGGTATACGAAGCTGGGCTCTTTTTCCTTGGTGATGGATGGTACGACAAACGACCTGAGGGAGGGGAGAGCCATGCAGATGTTCGTTTGCGCGTCGCGAAGTTCATCTTTGATCTTGATAAGCAGTACCAGAACAAGACAATCCTCATCGTTACGCACGGAGCACCAGGTCAGTTGCTTTCAGCTGTTGCAGCGCACGCTACACAAGAGACACTCGGCGAACATCTCAAGCTCTTCAAGAACACCACTGAATATCACGAATTAAAGTTTGTTCCATATCCGCACGATGCGAACTTTGACCTCGACCTCCACAAACCATTCATCGACGATGTTGTGCTGGGTTGTCCTAAGTGCCACAACGACATGCACCGCACACCCGAGGTGATGGATGTGTGGTTCGACTCGGGTTCGATGCCGTTTGCACAAGATCACTATCCTTTTGAAAATGAGAAATGGATTGAAGGCGCGGGCTATCCCGCTGACTACATCTCCGAAGCTATCGACCAAACACGCGGATGGTTCTACACACTTCACGCTGTGGGTGTGCTCATGGGTCGTGGACATGCATACAAGAACGTCATCTGTCTCGGGCACATCCTCGATGCCAAGGGTAAGAAGATGAGCAAATCGATTGGCAACGTCATCAATCCATGGGAGATGATGGACAAATATGGTGTTGACGTGCTCCGTTTCTGGATGTTCTCGGTCAACCAGCCTGGTGACTCAAAGAACTTTGACGAGAAGACTGTTGTTGAGGTGAACAACAAAGTGTTCGCCCTCCTTCGCAACATGGTGAAGTTCTACAAACTGTACGAAACCGAAGGTATTCCTACAGCCTCAGTCGGGAAGAGTAAGAACGTCTTGGACGTCTGGATCCTCGCACTGCTCGAGAAGCTCCGAACCGATGTGACAAACGGGCTTGATGCATACGACACATTTGGTCCGACGCGTGCTATTCGCGATTTCATGAATGATTTTTCTACCTGGTATGTTCGCCGTTCACGTGACCGTTTTAAGGGAGATGATGCTGAGGACGCCGCATATGCTCTCGCGACGCTTCGACATGTCACTATTGAAGTTGCCAAGGTGATGGCACCGTTTACGCCATTCTTTGCAGAAGAGGTGTACAAAGATATGGGTGGAGAAAAAGAGAGCGTGCATCTCGAAGAGTGGTCGAAAGTCGGCAAGATCGATGAGGATGTGCTCAAAGACATGGAAACGGTCCGCAGTAGCGTTTCACTCGCGCTCGAAGCCCGCATGAAAGCAGGTGTAAAGATCCGTCAGCCACTCGCGTCGCTCAAGATACGAGGAGACAAGGCGACGAGGATACAAGAAAATCCTGAACTCGTTGCTTTGATCAAAGATGAGATAAACGTCAAAGAGGTCGTGTTTGATAAGAGCACCGGCTGGGAAGTGGAGCTTGATACCAACATCACCCCTGAACTCAAACGCGAAGGCGATATCCGCGAGCTTTCCCGTGCAATCCAAGATTTCCGCAAGACATCCGGTCTCACACCATCAGACAAGATTGCGCTCATCGTTACGACTGACGCAGAAGGGAAAACGTTCATCGAAGCGGCTCGCGAGGAGCTCATGAAAGCAACAGGACTGACATCGATTGATGTTGTTGATGGGGAAGCTGGCTTCGTATTCTCCCTAAAAGCCAATAGCTAATCGCTAGAAGCTTCACATGTATACCAAACATCACACCCGCGGAATCGTGCTTGGAAAGCATGACAATGGTGAGGCGGATCGCACCTACGCGCTTCTCACTCCTGATCTGGGAAAGGTGTATGCGCAGGCGCACGGCATTCGCAACGGACATGGGCGCAACAAAGGCGCTCTCCAAACACTTTCGATTGCCTCTGTCTCGTTGGTGCGCGGAAAGAGTGGATGGAAAATCACCAACGCATCGTCTGAGCATTCTTTTTATACAAAGTTAGCAACAGAGAAAGCGAAGCTCGCTGTTTTGGTCCGGGTGTTCAAGCTCGTACGCCGCATGCTCGCCGGTGAGGGAAGTGCGCACGGGGTATTCGCGGCTGTCGAATCGTTCGCTGATGTTCTCTGCGCTTCCGATTTGTTGTTTAAGGATGTACGAACACTCGAGCTGCTCACGGTCGTGCGCATTCTCCACATGCTCGGGTATGTAAAAGACGATGAACGACTCGATGTGTTCTTCAAAGATGCTTCCGATGTCTCGCTCGATATTCGTACGTCCTTTGCTCCCCACGAGCACCTCGCGCTCGCTGTCGTGAACGAAGCGCTCTCGGCGAGCCAGTTGTAGAAAGTCAGTCCGCTAAGCGGGGTCATACCACCATCTAGAAATACAAAAGGCCCCGAAGGGCCTTTTGCTCAATACTGATCTTGGGAGATTAGTAACCGAGGTTTACGTCGACTTGTGCGCCCGCATTGACGTCTGTTGAGACATCCGTGCCGAGATCTGCATCAATAGTCGTTGATGCGTCTACTGTTGTTGTCGCTTCGTCTCCATCCTTGGTGACAGTGATATCACCGTTGAGTTCTACCGAGTCCGTTGTCGTGCTGACGTCGGTAGTGACGTCAGCCTCATACTTCGTGGCGACGTACGCACCTCCACCCAAGAGGGCGAGGATCGCTACGATACCGACGACTGCTGCGACTGCGAAGCCGCGCTGTGATTCTTTGTGCATCATTGCTGGATATTAACGTGTAACCGGCCGCCTCATACGTTATCGTGTACGGCCGTAGGGTCATTATACTCCTATCGAAAGGTGTTGGCCTTTGACAACAATGAATCCTTCTTTTCTAAGTTCTGAGACGATTTTCTCTATATCAGAGGGTTTTCGGTCAATCTTTTTGATGAGGGTAGCGCGTGATGATGTTTTGTTGGCAGCAATCTCGTGAAGTATTTGAGCGCGGAGTTCTCGGTGTGATCCTTTGAACTTCGATTGTTTTGAGTACGAGGAACTTTTACGTGATGCGTTGCCAATTGTCTTCTTGAGATGCGTTCCGTAGTCCATGAGCGCGTAGTACCACTCGCGAGGTTTCTTTACATCAAGCGTCTCCTCGATAAGAGGGAGGAGCTTCGCATCATCTACTTTTTTTGACTTCGGAAAGAAGTGGTGGATGTAAACGCTGCGGATATTCGTCTCGATGAATACGTCCGCCTCATTCCAAGCGAATGTCCTGACCGCGTGTGCGGTATAGGGACCGATACTCGGTAGTTTGAGAAGGGGGGCGTAGTCTCGTGGAAGCTTGCCGCCGTGTTCTTTCATCACAGCTTCAGCGGCGCGTTTGAGCCCGAGCGCTCGTCGGTTGTACCCAAGACCTTTCCATTCAACAAGGACGGATTGAAGTGAGGCACTCGCGAGCGCTTTGAACGAAGGGAATTTTTTGAGAAATGATTGATATTTTGGGAGCACTCGATCGACCTGCGTCTGTTGAAGCATTACTTCAGAGACAAGGATGCGATACGGGTCGCGTGTTTGCCTCCATGGAAGGGAGTGTCGTCCATCTTTTCGATAGTGAGACCAGAGGGTCTTTTTGAATTCAGAAACAGATACCCTCATTGTGCCGTTGGTGTTGTCGTCGCCTTTTCGAATTGAATCGTGAAGTTGTACATGCCCATCGAGCAGGTGCCTTGGAGCACTGTCCCGGCCTCCTGAGCTGGAATATCAATCTCTGTGGTTCCGGATGGGGGGAGTACAGCACGATAGCCAATGCTTGGAATCGTAAGTGACGCCGAACAGTCGAATGTCGCACTTGTTGCGACCTTGAGTTTTGTAGCGATACCCGCTTGTGCAACGCTCACGCGTGGTGAATAACCACCCTTGGCAGAAAGATCGATGTACTGGACGCCGTCCTTGATGGTCACATTAGCGCCATCGATGGGCGCGTTTGTCGGCGCTTCCTGATTTCGGGCATAGAGTGCGATGCTGATGAGTCCAACAGCGATGATGAACGATGTAATGAGGAGTTTCATATGATCTGTTAGAGATTGAAGAAGGGAGGTATGACGCCTGCAGCAACAAGGCTCGTGATGAGATTGAGGATACCAAAGAATATCACGACAAGGCCCGCCGTTTTAAAGAAGACACCGGACTGGGCTTTTTTGTGAATGCCAAGCGAACTGAAGCTCAAGAGTGCGAGCACGGGGAGTGTTCCGAGCGCGAAAACGAACATCGTCATTGCACCTGACCAAAAGGTGCCCGTTGTGAGCGCGTAGATCTGCATTGATTGGGTGAACCCACAAGGGAGAAAGAATGTAGCCACACCAATGATGAGTGGAGTAAGCACGTGATTCATATTCTTGAGCCCGTGAATATGTTTACCAACGAAGCTCGGAAGTGTCGGTTGGAGTTTTTTGAACCATGGGAACACGTCGAGCAGGTTGATGCCGAGGATGAGGAGGACAATCGCGACAATGAGGCCAACAATGAATGTACCGGTTGCTCCGAGTTGAAATGCAGATCCAAGTGCCCCAATTACTCCACCCAAGATGAAGAACGAGACAAGTCGGCCCACATGGAAGAGGATTTGTGGTCGCGTAGTATCACCCTCTTTGGCAAAGTTTGCCGACATTGAAAGCACGAGTCCACCGACTACGGCCATACATGTCGAGATCGAAGCAATGAGACCGACGAGGAACGTGGTTCCATAGCTCACCTCGGACGCATTGATGAGATTCACGATGCCGAGTTTCTGAAGGATGATGAAGAACGCGATGAATGCGAGTGCTACAGGAAGCGCGATGCGAAAGTCAGACCAACCTGCATTATGTTTTTGTTGTTCAACGGTGAGTGTATAGCCGTGCGGAGCGAGTTTTGCGCTCAAATCCTGCGCGATGCGTTCGGGAGATTTGTCACCGAAGTCGCCGGTCACCTCAACACTGTGTTGGGTAAGTGAGGCTTTTACTTTTGATATCTCCGGTAATTCACTGAGCTCGCTTTCGGTGAGCACGACGCACGATGCGCAGTGCATACCGTTAACATGGAAGGTATATGTTTTGTTGTTCATAAAATTAAAGTCGTTTAGTTTTAAGTCTTAGCGAATTTCCCACAACCGACACGCTTGAGAATGCCATCGCCAATCCGGCAAAAACGGGATTGAGCAGCCATCCAAAGACAGGGAAGAAGAGTCCTGCTGCGAGTGGGATACCGATAACGTTATAGATGAAGGCCCAAAACAGGTTTTGTTTGATGCCTCGCATTGTGAGCTTGGAAAGGCGGACCGCCTTCACAAGCTTTGAGATGTCGCCGTGGAGGAGCGTGATCCCAGCGGTTTCGATTGCCACGTCGGTGCCGGTGCCCATCGCGATGCCTACATCTGCTTGGGCCAATGCGGGTGCATCATTCACTCCGTCGCCGGTCATTGCCACAACTTTTCCGTCGCTCTGGAGTTCGCGGACTTTCATGAGCTTGTCTTCGGGAAGGGCTTCAGCGACTACTTCATCAATCCCGACTTCTTTTGCAATCGCGTTGGCGGTATTTTTGTTGTCACCGGTGAGCATTACCACGGTGATCCCAAGCTTGTGGAGGTCTTTGATTGCTTGGACACTTTCCGGCTTGAGCGCATCGGCGATCATCACAACTCCAAGTACTGCTTCTTTGGTCGTGATGACGACAGGCGTCTTTCCTTCGAGTGTTTTTGTTTCGATTGTTTGCAGATCAAACGGTACACCGAGATCCGCGATAAGTTTGGTGTTTCCCGCATGATACTCGACGCCATCAATTGTTCCCTTGAGACCCTTGCCTTTGATTGTTTCAAAGTTGTCTACGGATGTGAGTGTGATGTTTTTTGTTTTTGCGTACTCGATGACGGCGTGCGCGATTGGGTGTTCTGACTTGCTCTCAAGCGATGCAAGGATCGAAATGAGTTTTTCGTCAGAAAGATTTGAAGTGTTGGTGATGTCGGTGAGTTCTGGTTTACCCTTTGTGATGGTGCCGGTTTTATCGACGATGACGGTTGTGACTTTGTGGAGCTTCTCGAGTGTTGCGGCGTCTTTGATGAGGATGCCTTCGCGTGCTCCTTTGCCGACACCCACGATAATCGCTGTTGGCGTAGCAAGCCCAAGCGCACACGGACATGCAATGACGAGGACACCGACGAAAGAGACAAGTCCATAGGAGAGGGCAGCAGAGAAACCAAGTGCCGCTGTTCCAAAGATTATCCAAGAGCCAAGTGTGACGAAGGCAATTACGAGAACAATTGGGACGAATACGCCGGAGATTTTGTCAGCGAGCGCTTGGATAGGGGCTCGGCTTCCTTGTGCGCTTTCGACCATCGTAATGATGTGCGCGAGAAGGGTCTCAGATCCTACCTTGGTTGCCCGCATAGTAAATGAGCCTGTCGTATTGATCGTTCCTGCCACAACTGTGTCGTCCGCGTGTTTTTTTACGGGCATCGGCTCGCCGGTTACCATCGATTCGTCGACGAAGGATTCTCCGTCTATCAAGATGCCGTCAACAGGGATGCGTCCACCTGGTTTTATGACAACGTGGTCGCCATGAACGACTTGTTCGATAGGAATCTCAGTCTCGATGCCGTTACGTACGACAAGCGCTGTCTTGGCTTGGAGACCGAGTAGTTTTTCGATTGCGTCACCGGTTTTGATTTTCGCTCGCGCCTCGAGATATTTACCAAGCGCGATGAATGCAATGACGATGATTGTGACGTCGTAGTACGTATTCTCGACGTTCACAAACGGTGCGAGCGTCTCTTCGAACGCGGTGATGATGAAGCTGTAGAGAAAAGCGACCGATGTGCCGATACCGATGAGCGTATCCATGTTGGCGACGTGGTAGCGAGCGAAACGATAGACGCCGAGGAGATATGGTTTGCCGACGACAAACAGCGCGTACGTCGCCATGATCGGGAGGAGGTGATGGAAGAACTCCGCAATGGTTTCTGGCATCATTTCCACTATTTTGAATTGAGCAAGGATATCCCATGTCATGATGAATACGCTGATGACAGCGATAGGGATGATGGAGAAGACTTTGTTGCGCATGTCACGAAGCTCTGCGAGCTTCTCCTTTTTTGACTGACCGATACCAGTGTGGGCTGAATGTTCATCTGCTGACATACCCATTGATTCAGCAGTAGGGATCTCGAGCGTATAGCCAAGCGGTTCGATGTGTTTTGAGAGGGAAGCGGGATCTGTTTTTGTGGAGTCAAACGAGATGGTCGCCTTCTCTGTTCCATAGCTCACGTCGGCAGATGATACGCCGTCGGTCTTTGTGAGTGTTTTTTGGATGATCGTCGCACACGATGCACAGTGCATCCCTTTTACTCTGTATGTATTGGTATGCATAGGGGATTGAATTACTTTCGCTTGAGTTTATAGACCTTGAGAATCTCACTGCGCGCTTTTTCTGTCTCACCATGATGAATCTGGTCGATGACACATGTCCCCAAGTGGTGCTCGAGGAGCATGTCTTCAACGTTAGAAAGACCCTGCTTCACCGCAGATGTCTGTGTGATGACATCGATACAATAAGAACCCTTCTCGACCATCCCTTGAAGTCCGCGTATCTGCCCCTCAATGATTTTGAGACGGCGGATGAGCTTGCTTGAATCGCTTGGTGTGTGTTTGTGTGTGTGCTTCATATACACACGAGCATATACCCCCTAGGGGGTATGGTCAAGAGTGTGGGGATAAAGCGGAGGCAGGGGGTTATTCCGTTGTCGTCCCATCAAAATGTTCTTCACTGGCTTCGGCCTCAGCTTTAGTGGCGTGTACAACACCATCGCGATGATGTGGTGGCATGTAGAGCGTGTAGAGCTTCATCGAGCTCGAATCTCCATTGATGATGTTGTGCTTTGTTCCGGCGGGTATGACGATCGCGCTTCCATCGGTGATGTCGTGCGAGATACCATTGAGCACCGCACTGCCCGAACCTTTTTCAACGCGGAAGAATTGATCGACGTCATGCACTTCTTCTCCGATATCTTCGCCGGGGAGAAGGGACATAAGCACGAGCTGGCTGTTCTTGTCTGTATAAATCACTTTCCTGAAATTGTCGTTGTCGAGGGAAAGCTGCTCGATATTGGTGGTGTATCCATTCATACCCCCAGTCTAGCAGGTTTGATGGGCCTTATTGGCGGAGACGGTGGGATTCGAACCCACGAGGGTGTTACCCCTGCCTCCTTAGCAAGGAGGTACATTCGACCACTCTGACACGTCTCCAATGGGTGCATCATGCCTTATTCTCCACACTTATTCAACGTTCTGCCCAGTAGACAGGGGGTCTGGGCGCGCTACAATGCGCTTGTTGGATATAGCTTTAAATATTATTTAGCACCTAGAAATCAGCTTATGGATCAAATGGAAACAACAGCAGCGACGAGTTCTTCATCGAAGCTCATCTTGAGCATCATCGCCATCTTGGTCGTTGTCGGTATCGGCTACGCCGTATTCCGCTCAGACGATGGAGTGAACGATGGTACATCGACAACAACGCCTACAACAACAGATGAGACAGGTTTCTCGGGCAATCTCTTTGAGCTCGCGGCTCGCGGTGGAAGCTGGAAGTGTACGTGGGCAAGCGACAACAGCGGTGTTGCTATGACCGGTACGGTCTTCGTCGATCGCGGCAAGTTCAAGAGTGACGCAGAGGTCAGCAGTGGTGGTATGAATATTACTGCACACACCATCGGTGACGGCACCTACGTCTACTCATGGACGAGCATCATGCCAACAACAGGATTCAAGTTCCGTGTCACCGAAGGTCCGAACGCCGTTCCTCCACAGGGAACAGCGGCACAGGCTGAGCAGTTCGCTTCGATGTACAACTACGACTGTGATCCATGGACGGCAGACAGTGGAACATTCGCGCTTCCAACAGGCGTCACCTTCACTGAAACGACGACTGCTCAGTAAGGAACAGACAATGACCGTCGCTCCGGAGGATGGATTCAAGAAGAAACTAACGGACGACGAATATCGCGCCTTGCGCGAGAAGGGCACCGAAGCTCCTTTCACCGGTGAGTATGTCCACTCGAAAGAGCCGGGCACATACCGATGCAAAGCCTGCGGTGCTCTTTTGTTTTCTTCGGACACCAAGTTCGATTCTGGAACTGGATGGCCGAGCTTTGACCAAGCATTGCCGGGCGCTGTTGCGCTTCATGACGACAACGAGCACGGCATGGTTCGCACCGAAGTCGTTTGTGCCAATTGTGGTAGTCACCTCGGGCATGTGTTCGATGACGGTCCTCAAGAAACGACCGGCAAGCGCTATTGCATCAACTCGGTGTGTCTAGACTTGGAGAAAGGGAAGTGAGCATCAGTGCGCTAGCGCAAAACAGCTGACGCTTCGCGCACCAGCCGCCCGCAATACGCGGGCGGCTTCGCGTATGGTTGAGCCGGTCGTGATGACATCGTCGATAATCAAGACGTCGCGATCGAAGATGTGGTGAGGTTCTTTG
>JBDKFZ010000019.1:0-11189 GCA_039798445.1 Candidatus Parcubacteria bacterium | reverse complement strand
CGCGCCGGGGGTAGCTATAGCAACTTTAAGATTTTAGGAAGGGAAGTGGTACGACTTTCGCTGTTTCACATAAACAAAACACCCCATTTCTGAGGTGTTTTGTTTAATCGTCGGTTATTTCTTCGCCGTTTTCGACTTCTTTCCCATGATGTCGTCCACGATGCCGTATTTCTTGGCCTCTTCGGCGGTCATAAAGAAGTCGCGCTCGACGTCTTTTGCCACTTTCTCACGGTCCTGACCCGTTTGCTCAACGAGCATATCAATCATGCGGGCCTTGGTTTTGAGGATGTGTTCGGCGCTGATTGCGATGTCAGATGCCTGTCCTTCGACGCCGTAGGCGAGTGGTTGGTGAATCATCACTTCTGCGTTTGGAAGCGCAAAACGCTTACCTTTTGCGCCAGATGCGACGATCCATGCGCCCATTGATGCAGCAACACCAACACATACCGTCGAAACAGCGGGTTTGATGTGGTTCATCGTGTCGATGATCGCGAGACCGGCTGAAATCGAACCGCCTGGTGAATTTACGTAAAAAGAGATGTCCTTCTCTGGGTCTTGAGACTCGAGGTGAAGAAGCTGCGCAATAATGATGTTCGCGACATGGTCGTCTACTTGGCCGCCCAAGAAGATGATGCGGTCTTTGAGGAGACGCGAGTAGATGTCGTAGGCGCGCTCGCCGAACTGGCTCTTTTCGATGACGGTAGGGATGAGCATGGGTTTAATTAGTTTAGTTCTTAAACTCTACCTCCAATCGGCTCTATTGTCAATATTTTACGCCTGCTCCTCCAAGAATCGGAGGACTTTTTCGTTGGTGAGGACGGTGGTGATGTAGATCGTCGCACGTTCGCGTTCGTCTGCTTCGTTGTGACCGTCGTGCGGTTCGTGGTTTTCGAAGATGTGTTCGACTTCCTTCTCGATCTCTTCTTTTGAAGGGAAGATTTGTTCAGAGAGCGCTACCTCGTTGAGGATGAGCTGGATGCGTGCGCGCTTCTCGGCGTCAGGGCGCATGTCTGCGGCGAGCTGGTCTTCGGTTTTACCAAGCTTCGCAAAATACTCAGCTGGCTTCACGCCCATGCGCTCGAGATCCATCTTGAACTGCATCATGAGCTTGCCGAGCTCTGCGTCGATGATGATAGCTGGGACAGGGAAGGGAGTGTTTGCAACGAGTGCTTCGAGAATCGCAAGACGGCGTTTCTCCTGTGCCTCACGTTTCTTGTCGAGTGACATGCCTTCTTTGACCTTGGTACGCATAGCGTCGGCGCTTTCGAACGGTCCGAATGTTTTTGCAATTTCGTCGGTCAATTCTTCTTTTGGAGCGTCGGGTCCTGCTGCTTTTGCACGCTGTGCGAGGAGATTATCGATGAATGTAGTGACCTCGGCATCATCGACAGTTACATCGACGACAGGATTCTTTGATGCAGCTTCTTTTGCAATTGATTTATAGTCGGTGAGATCGATTTTTGGCGTTACAGCTGTGGTGATCTTGAATCCGAGTGGGTTGCCGGCGGCGAGCTTGGTGACCGATACATCTGGGCGACCGATTGCATCGATTTTGTTTTCGATGAGGAGGGAAGGATAGTGCTCCGAGAGGGCGCGGTTGGCCATCTCTTCGAGGAGTGCATATTCGCCAACATGCTTGATGAGCATGTCTTCGGGCACGTGGCCTTTGCGGAATCCATCAATTGTCACCCCTTCGCCAAGCTTTCGAAGCGCCGCAGGGCGGTGTTTTTCGAGGTGCTCTGCCGCAATCTCACCCTCGATGGTTACGGTTGAATCGTCGTTTTTCGTTACTTTTGTGTCAGTCATATATAGATGATGTATCGATTATAGTCGCACCACTCTAACGAATAAAGCTGTTTGGCACAAGTTGGCGATAATAAAACCCCCGCGCTGAGCACGGGGGTTTTATGTTTGACGGGAGTGGATTGATTAGTAGCCAAACTCTCCGTTGAGTGTACCCATCTCCGCATCGAGGTTGTCGAAGTTATCTGCATCGAGATCGCTTTCGATTGCCGCGGTGTCGTCAGAAGGAGACGTTGTAGCGAATTCTTCGGTGGTCGTCGCCATCTGTTCGGCGTTCTGTATCTCCGCGATGCGGGTGAAGAAGTAGAAGGCGCCGACGATGAGGACGATGATGACCACGATGATGCCGACGATCGGGCCTTGTGATGGGGTCTGTGTCTGGACTGGATCCATAGAAGAGATTATTAGCGGCTGCTAGTTATTAGTATTCCAATCGTCCATTGGCTCTTTCTTTGCATCATCGCTGCGCTCTCCCTTAATCTCGTCGAGTGCCTCGCGGAGGTGCGTCCATGCTGATTTGATTTCAGTTTTCACTTCGCCGAATGCATCGCGGAACCCTGAGAATCGCTCGCCGGCCTCTGAGTCATCAGAGGTGATGTAGTCAACGTCGATTGTAATCTCACCAAGAAGTTTTGTCGCGTCAGCAATGTCGGTGCGCGCTTCGTCGAGGTGTACACGAGCATCGGTGAGCGTCGTGTCGGTCTCGTCTTCGATTTTCTCGATGCGTGCTTCGATGCGGTCAGCGATGTTCTCGAGACGAGCGATTGCCCATTCGAAACGCTTCGTCATCATCTCAATCATTCCTCCGATGCGCTGTTTCGTAAATTCATCGAAGCGTACTTTCATACCCTCGCGACGTTCCTCCGAATTTTCTTTGAAGAGTTCTCTTCGTTCGGTTGCATTTTCTTGCATCATCTCTTGACGCTCCGTCTTGTTCTCCATCATGATGTTGCGTCGTTCTTCCATGCGCTCCTTCCAAGGTTTGTCGTCCGTTGATGTTGAATCTTCTGCTCGCGCGACGCTCGTGGTGACGAGTGCTGCGAACACGAAGAATGAAAGCAAAAGTGTTTTATGTTTCATATGTTCGTTTAGGTTGCTATGGGTTAATTATACAGAGAGCAATTGGCAATTAGCAATTAAGCTTTGTGTTATAACAAATGCCCCCAAAAGAGGGGGCATTTGTCTTTTAATTGCTCATTGCAAATTGCTACTTGCTGAATTTTTCTTGGTAGAGCTTTCGTGAGTGCTTGATTGCCTCGATTGCCGCGGCTTTGTCGTGAACACCGTTGATGGCGACATGGTGACTTCGAGGGTCATCGCTCTTGAGTAGTTTGTACGTTTCGAAGAAGTGCCGGTACTCCTTGAGTGAGTGCTTGTTGAGGTCCTTGAGATCTCGCACATCTTCCCAACGTGGATCGTCGATTGGAACGGCGATGATCTTTGCGTCTGAATCTCCTGAATCGTTCATATCAAACATTGCAACCGGTCGCACGCGGGCAAGGATGCCGGGAGCGAGCGGGAACGTCGCGAGTACGACGACGTCGAGCGGGTCGCCGTCTTCCCAGAGTGTCTGCGGCACGAAACCGTAGTCGAATGGATATGACGCGGCGTTGTAGTTGGCTCGGTCGAGAGCGATGAGACCTGTGGACTTATCTACCTCGTATTTGTTATTCGAGCCTTTAGCAATCTCGATGATGGCATTGAGTTCCTCGGGATCTTCTCCCCATGAAACATCGTGCCAGAGGTTCATATACATAGTGATTGTGAGTTAAGTAGGATTTTATCTAGATTTTATCTCTCCTGTGCTAGGGCTACTCGGCCTTTTCTACAGGTGCCTCTGTTTCGGTCTCAGAAGCGGGTGCTTCAGGTGTTTCACCGGATGCTGTGGCCTCTTCGTTGTGTGAAACAGCTTGTTCGATAGCATCAGAGACCGCTTCGGACTTTGCCTCGCTTGCCTCTGCTACTTCAGCAGGAGTTGCGACAGGAGTTTCAGATACAGCTACTTCACTGCCGTCGGCGTTCGTGCCTGTTGAGCGGATGTCGATGCGCCAGCCAGTGAGCTTTGCGGCGAGACGGACGTTCTGCCCACCACGACCGATTGCGAGTGACTGCTGATCGTCGGTTACCGTGACGACTGCCTGGTGCGCTTCTTCGTCAGTAATCTCGACGGAGATCGTCTTAGCAGGGGAGAGTGCATCTTCGATGAAGTGCACAGGATTCTCTGACCATTCGATGACGTCGATTTTTTCGCCACCGAGCTGACCCATCACTGTTGAGACACGGACACCACGCTGGCCGACGAGTGCTCCAACGGGATCGATGTGTGAATCTTTTGCAGCGACTGCAATCTTCGAGCGTGATCCCGGTTCGCGTGCGATTGCTTTGATTTCGACAGCACCTTGTGCGACTTCGGGTGATTCTGATTCGAACAAACGAACCAAGAAGTTTGGGTGTGAACGTGAGAGACGGAGGAACACGCCGCGAGGAGATTCTTCGACGCGGAAGAGATATGCGCGGATGCGTTCGCCTGCGCGATAGCGTTCGCCAGGAATCTGCTCGTCGTATGCAAGAAGTCCTGTTGCACGTCCGAGGTCGATGAAGATGTTGCCGCGTTCGATTCGTTGAACCGTACCGGAAACAATCTCGCCTTCGCGTGCGCCGAATTCTTTGGACAAGTGTTCCTTCTCGGCTTCGCGAATCTTCTGAATGATCACCTGCTTTGCAGTCTGTGCTGCGATGCGACCGAAGTCGTCACGTGCCTCGAGTGGGAATGCGACCTCATCACCGACTGCTGCACCACGCTTCATCTTGTGTGCATCTTCGAGAAGGATGTGCTTCTCGGTGTTGAAGAGCGGAAGTTTTTCTTCCTCGGTTCCGTCAGCTGCGATCGTTGGTTCTTCGTAATCATCTTCTTCGCCTTCTTCCTTGAAACGGACGTTCGTCTCGTCGACGACGGTTTTCACTTGTTCAAACTCGGCAGTGCCGGTGTTCATATCAAAACGGACGCGAACAACTTGGTCGCGTTTTCCGTATTCTTTCTTGTATGCGGTCGCGAGTGCTTGTTCGATCGCGTCGTACATCTTCTCTTTGGAGACGCCGCGCTCGTTCTCAAACTCTGCGAGGACCGTCGAAAGGGTCTTCAGATCGAATGGCATGATGGTATGCGTTAGGCCTATAAACAGAATCGCTGCCTTCCGTCTCGGATAAGCAGCAATCACAGCAAGACCGTATTGAGTAACGAGAGCATCATACACCACATCTGCAATGTTATCAACAGTAGGAGGAGCCCCGCCTCTATATATTGAGTATTATATTGGTAACGGGTCTCTTTGCTCGTACTCTTATCATTCTCATACTATCTATAATGGAATCACCACTCATCAATGACATGCGCTCGCCGATGCCTCCTGCTCCATCGACACCGGTCGTCGAGACTCACAAACAGCGAAATGGAATCATCATGGTGGTTGTTTTCATTCTCATTCTCCTTGCGCTCGCCTTCTGGCTCGCGGACATGAAGCCAAGCCTCCGCTACGACGATGCGGGTAATGTGATTACTGATGCAGCACCAGGAACGGTCGTTGCAGGTTTTCCGTCGGAGCTTCTTCGGGAAGCCGGAGTTACAATTGAAGGCAGCTACTCAATTGCCTATGAGGCAGAGGGTAAGGAGATGCCATATGCCCGCTATACTTCAGCCGAGTCATATGCGCAGAATGTCAGGTTATTTAGGGCTCTTCTTCAAGAAATAGGCTGGACCATCCTCAAAGATGCCTCAGTTGACGAGGTTCCAGTGACAAACTTCTATGCCAGCAAGGACGCCGCAGAGACCAATATCATGCTGACACAGAATGGAGATGGCACGGTCACTGTCCAAATCTCCTATATAACGACCAAATAGCCTTATGAAACAACTTTTTTCAATGAAAACCATCGTACGGAACAGTGTTCTCGGCCTCGTTGCCATCCTTGCTCTCGTTTGGGTGTCTATTCCAAACCAGGCACAGGCGACTGCTCTTTGTTCGTCATTGGGTACTCCAACGATGCAAATAACTCTCCCAGGGTACGGAACATTTGCGAACAGCGCGGGTAATCCTGATGCCAACTACAACATCAGCGTTCCCTCCGGTACTGCAATCACCGGCACGTACTCGAATTTTTCGGGCGCCGCTGACAACTACACTATTTTTGATAGGTGGCCAGGGGGTGGTTCACAGACATATCACTCCAACCCAGGGAGCCGAACGCATGCGTCGGGAGCGATAACATCATCAACCTTCTTCAGTATAGCGTTGGACCCAAACTGTACCGAAGATCCATCACCCGCAGAAGGTGGTTCCGTCACGGTGAATGTGACTGTTACAGCACCAGCGCCCACCGCAACTCTCACCGCATCACCAAACCCAGTTAACTCGGGAAGTCCAACTACGCTTACGTGGACATCAACCAATGCAACATCATGTGCTGCAACGGGTGGTGCAGGATTCTCGACTGGCAATGCAATAAGTGGAAGTGACGCATCAAGCAATCTCACAGCTCAAACGGTGTTCTCGATGACATGTACTGGTGCTGGAGGAACGGTAACAAAGAGCGTCACTGTGGGTGTAAATGCGGCGCCAGGGCTCGCATGTTCACCATCGTTGCCCTCAGTTTTTACAAATGAAACCGTAGTATTCAGTGCTACAGGTGGAAGCGGTGGGACATCTCCTTACTACCTATGGAGCATTCCATCGTGCTCATCTGGGACACCGTGTTCGACTTCGTATACAACGCCAGGTGTAAAGACGACAACTGTGACTCGAAACGGGGTGCAGGCAACATGTTCAGTCACTGTAAATCAGGCACCTATAGAAACCCCGGCAACGGCAGCGTTCACAGGTTCAAACCCGGCGACATGTACCGTGAGTGGTTGGGGTTATGATCCAGAAGAACCATCCCCACAAACAATTAAGATTTATTCGGACGGTGTGTCGACCGAAACTGTGTCTGCGGGGGGAGCCGGTTGTGTTGGAAGCGCATGTACATTCTCTGCAAATCTTTCGTGGGGTATCTCGGTAGGCATCCCCCACACAATCACCGGTAAGATTTATGACAGTCAGAACAACTGGGTTCCTTTCACGAATCCTCAGACGTCGCTGTCCCTCACTTGTCCCACTGAGACTGTTGTGTGTTCAGGTGCTCCAGATGAAGGTACGACAGCAACGAATTACACGTTCAATGCATCAGGAGGAAGTTCGTATACATGGAGCATTTCTCCAACAACGGGGATTATTCCAGGTGGCTCATCTGGTTCGGGTGCATCTGTTCAAAAAGCATTTACAACAACAGGTGCGCGCACAGTCACGTTTACAAGCGGAGGACAAAGCGGATCTTGTTCCATCAATATTTTATCGGCACCACCAGGGCTTTCGTACAACATTAAAGCAAACGGGTCGGATGGTCCTATTACAGTTGCATATGGAGCCCTCCCAACGCTTTCTTGGACGTCATCTGGAGCAGATAGAGTTGATAACTTTGGTTCTACACCAACAGATGAAGCGTGGAACGGATCCCAGCCAACCGATTTTTCGGGTTCTGTACAAGTCTCTCCTTTGGTCCGAACAACATACAGGGGCCGTGGAGTAAGGTACTCACCAATCGCATCGGCGAGTGACTCTGTAATAGTTCGTGTCCAGCCACAATGTTTGCCGGCAGGACAGACAGCAACAGTGAATCAACCCGTAAGCGACTCTCTTGAAGCGGCTGGTGGAGACGGGACATATGCATGGACAGCGACAGGCGCAACACCAGCATCAGGCACGGGTGCAACGTTTGTACCGACATACAGCACGGCAGGAACAAAAACGGTCACACTCACCAGCGATAGCTTGAGCACAACTTGTACGGTAACGGTGAGTGCCGCTCCGGTTACGACGGGCACCGTCATCGTGAACTCGGTGAATGCAGACGGTGAACCGTTTCTCGCAACATGGTCGCTCAGTGGCCCGCCAGGCGGTTCGCAGACCCAGGGCACTCCATCTGCGGGCGCTACATACCTGACCATGCCTACAGGTGTATACAACCTTGATGCGGGGGATGTCACCGAATATACATCAGCGATCACGCCTGGTGCTGGTCAGACTCTTGCGGCAGGCGGCACAATAACATACACGATTACATACACACCCGTACCACCTGATCCGGGACAGCCGTGGGTTGATCTCACAGCAAACCCGTCAAAAGTTGCTGTAGGAGATTCATCGATGCTGTCGTGGACATCTGATGGTATCGAGCCAGGAACATGTGTGGCCTCGGGTGATTGGTCAAAGTCAAAAGATGACGAAGGCAGTGAGAGCACTGGTGAACTTACCCAAGACACGACCTACACGATTACCTGTGACGAGCCACATTCCGGCAGAGGTGCAACGCGTACAGTGAGCGATACGGTGAACGTCTCAGTCGTTACTATTAGCGACGACGATGATGACGACCCAGACTGCTCCGACGGTTTCAACAATGATGCTGGCGATGAGCTCATCGACTATCCTGCAGATCCAGGTTGTTACGGAGATGAGGACCCAAGCGAAGAAGATGTTCCTCCCGGAGATGATGACGACGATGTCATCATCGGCGCCTGTGGTGATGGTTTTGACAACGACGGCGATGGAACCATCGATGAAAATGACACGGGTTGTGATAGTGGAGATGGAACTGAACAGAGCGAACCGGACATCCGAGAGATCTAGATAAAACGAGACAGAGAAAACCCCCACGCTGAGCGTGGGGGTTTTCATATCTCATTGCCTCATGATGCCGATGCGGTATGATGCGCACAATGAAACGATTCATCCGATTTTGTATAGTTTTGTTTTTTGCCTTCAGTGTCATCTATACCATCGACGGACTTGGCAATCGTTCGCTGCCGGAGATTCCTATACTCCGTGATGTTATAGAAAAACCTCTCGAACCATTTACGTTTGTGATGGTGGGGGATGTGATGCTCGGTCGTACGGTACGCAATCGTATGCGCGTGAGCGGGGACGATATGCCTTTTGTAAATGTCGCGCCCATTTTCGCAGGGGCAGATGCTGTAGTCGCCAACCTCGAAGGTCCGATAACAACACTCGACGCGCCCGATGAGCGTGTCTCACCTGAACAACCATATTCGATGCGCTTTGCATTCGACCCTGTTGCTGCACAAGTGCTTCGCGATGCTGGAGTGACACACGTGTCGCTCGCCAATAACCACGTGGGCGATCAAGGAATACAAGGGAAGGCAGACACGCGAGAGAATCTCACTGCTATGGGAGTCGAATATTTCGGCGCTCCGTGGAAGCTCGATGTCGGCACTGTTGCGCACGTTCGTCCCGAAGGACATGATGTTGCGTTTATTGGTATCGATGCGACGATAGCCCCACCAAATCTCACGCAACTCTCGCGTGAGATCGAAAGTTTTGGAACGAGTACACACATTGTTGTGATGATGCATTGGGGTGATGAATACCAGCCGGTCCACAATGCGACACAAGAAACAGTTGCGCACACGCTCATTGATGCAGGTGTCGATGCTGTCATTGGCAGTCACCCGCATGTTGTACAAGACATCGAAGTCTACAACGGCGCGCCGATTTTCTATTCGCTTGGCAATTTTATATTTGATCAATATTGGAATGCAGACGTCCGAAGCGGTCTTGCACTTCGCATCACTCACGATGAGATGGGTGAGCGATACCAACTTGTTCCGATTGATGGCAACCACGCTCAGCCCAAGCTGATGGAAGAACCTGCACGCCAAGCGCTTCTTGATGCACTTGCTGCTCGTAGTCAGTCCGAACTGGCAGAAAGCATCAAGGCAGGTCTCTTGGTTATTTGACGAAAACCCCTATTTCGCGTATTCTCACTAGTGCAAAACCAGAGAAAGCGAGCGGTCGAAAGACCTTGAAATACCAGCTTGCCGAGGTCGAACTTCCTGTTTTGCTGTTATCAGTCGGATAGATACAGACGACATCTCATTGTCGTCTTACCCAACCATGGCTCTTACACGAGAGAAAAAGGGAGTGATTCTCACGAACTTCAAGGATATCCTTTCACGCGTCTCGACGGCTGTCTTCGTCACCTTCAAGGGCCTTTCGGTCGGCGAAGCAACGGAGCTCCGCAAAGCGCTCAAGAAAGAAGGTATCGCATACAAGGTCGCAAAGAAGACACTCCTCGGCAAAGCACTCGAGGGTTCTGCATTCGAAGGAACTGTTCCGGCACTCGAAGGGGAGATTGCATTCGCATACCCTGAGAACGCCGATGACAGCGACGTCACTGCAGCAGCTCGCGGTGTGTACGCATTCGAGAAGAAGCTCGAAGGCAAGCTTGGCATCGTCGGTGGCATCTTCAACAAGATGTTCAAAGACAAGGCCGGCATGCTCGAGATCGCAACAATCCCATCGGAGCACACGCTTCGTGGTATGTTCGTGAACGTCATCAACGCTCCTATCCAAGGATTCGTTGTGGCGCTTAGCGCGATCGCAGGCAAGAAGACAGAATAATTCATTACATTAATCTCAAACTATTATGGAAGAGAACGCAGTTGTAGAGGTACCGGCACAGTTCAAGGACCTCGTTGAGAAGATCGAGAAGATGACCGTCATCGAGCTCAACGAGCTCGTGAAGGTGCTCGAAAAGAAATTCGGCGTATCAGCAGTCGCAGCGGCAGCAGCTCCAGCAGCTGGTGGTGCAGCAGCAGATGAGAAGAGCGATTTCACAATCGAACTCACATCAGCCGGCGACAACAAGATTGCTGTCATCAAGGCAGTGAAGGACATCGCAGGTCTCGGTCTCAAGGAGGCAAAGGATCTCGTCGATGGTGCTCCAAGCGTCGTCAAGGAAGGTGTGAAGAAAGAAGAGGCAGAAGAAATGAAGAAGAAGTTGGAAGAAGCTGGAGCAAAAGTTACGCTCAAGTAATATTCAAAAACGCAGGAACGCTCTCGGAAACGGGAGCGTTTTTGTTTACCCCGAAGCCTGTCGAGGGGTTTTACGGCAATAGAAAAGGGCCCGGCAGAAATGCACCGGGCCCTTGGACTTCACGAACCGATCTTCTTGCTTCTTGTTCAGCGGGTGACGATCCAGGCGCCGTCGGGCTGCTGGTCGAGAGTCGCAGCGCGCTCGTCGAAGAGCGTGTTCACCCGGTACATCTCGCCACCGGTCTTGGTGTTGCGATGTGCCAAGACGGTCGGCGGGAGGGGCGTCTGCGTGTTCATCGCGTCGTGGATCGCCATCAGGACGTACGAGCCACCATCGGTGTTGATCACCAGTCCGCGCCGGAAGGTCGCCGAGCTCTTCTCGTTGTCGGCGAACTGCGTCGCGTTTTCCGCCCGCATGGTCTGCAGCGCGGCGTTGTTCTTGAAGACGACGTACTCATC
>JBDKFZ010000018.1:0-45423 GCA_039798445.1 Candidatus Parcubacteria bacterium | reverse complement strand
TAGACGAATGATTCACCACCTGGGTTCGCTGTGGTGACATATTTGCCCGAACCTGAACCGGTTCCGGTGCGGATGACCACGGCTTCTGTCGGCGAGATAATTGGTGCGCCTTCGGGTGCCATGATGTCGAGACCTTCGTGCTGTCGGTCTCCACCATCGCGATCGTCACCGAAATTCGACCAGATCATACCGAGCGTAACACCAAAAAGAATCGGCACAGGGAGATCATCAACCTCGTCATCATCGAGCTTATTTATCTTGCTGCTATATGAGCTACCGCCACGCCAGCCGCCGTATTGTGCATGAACCGCAGCTGGGAGAACGGCACACATAAGAAAAGCAAAAAGGCCGATGAAGACAAGAGTCTTCAGTGATACGTTTTTCATAAAGAAGTATAGCAGGATAAAGACCCCACAAAACGAGTCTACTTATCAAAAAACTTGATGAGGTATTTGTCGATGTCGCGCTGGTCCATATCGTAGAAGCCGATTTTCTTTTTGCGGAGGTCTTCTGCAAGATCCTTGCCCACAAAGCGCCAGTGCCATGGTTCGAAGACGTAGTAGGCGTTACCTGGCGGATATGAGAGTACAAAGCCGTATTTGTATCCATTCGCGAGGAGCCAGGTGTATGCAGGCGTCGATTCAAATCCATCAAGTGCGCCGTTGGTAGCGACTGTTGTAAAGTCCACCGTGGTTCCCAATTGGTGTTCTGAGTAGCCTTGATCAGCAGAGAACGCATTCGCGCCACCCGCGCCGTATGTTACCGAGTAGCCAGACTTGAGTGTCGATTGTTCGCCAAACGAGCGGTATGCAGATGCAACGCGGAGGTCGACCTTGGCCCGTTGCGCTGCCGCGAGAAGATTGTCGAGAAATGGTTCCACGCGGCTGTGAACAGTGAGCTCTTTATCTTCGCCATAGAGATACTTGGGATCAATCTCTTTGACTGCAGGTGGAGAGTAGTGCTCGTTCAAGAAGAAGACCTTCGAGTATTTTTGAAGAAGCTCCGAATCAATCTTGCTCAATTTTTCAAGATCATCGAGTTCATCTTCGACATCATCGAGCTCATCTTCGAGTTCGGCGTTCTTTTGCTGCTCAGAGTAGAGCGCTTCAGAGAGCGCACGAGCCTCTTCTTCTTTGAGCGAGAGCTTTGTGTTTGCATCGTTGTACTTCTCTACTGCACCTGAGAAAGCGTTTTGCACGCTGTTAAGCTGGAAGAACAAGATGCCCAATCCGACGACGGCAACGATACCCAAAATCATCGGGATGGCTGCAACACCTTTTTGTTTGGAGAAATTCATAAGCGTATGGTAGCAGAAAGACTATTTGGCGTAATGTGTGAGGATCGCTTTAAGGCCCGCAAGATTCTTATCCCATTCGGTCGTCTCGTGTGTCGAAAGCTCCACGGTAATCGCGGGGACACCAATGGATGCGAGCCAGCCTTCTGCATCGCCAGTGATTTCATAGCTATCAAACACATCGACAGACGGGTACCCAGCCGCAAGCGCATAGGTGTCCATGAGTACACGGGTCTCAGGCAAGATGCCCGCTTCACACTCTGATGCATACACCGCATTCGATTGACTGTGCAAGAAGATTGCAGCGACTGGTTTGTTTTTTGTTACCACATCGCGGATAGCACGTGCTTCGGGCTCAGAGAATGCCGACGTACCAGCAGATACCACATTGCCGCGCCACATGCTCTCGGATTTCCATTTACAATCGAAGTTGCGGTTGAGATCAACGCCGTTCGCATTGAAGCGACCCAGAGAGTCGTCTCCTACTGGTACATCGGTCTGCGTAAATCGTCCTTCTTTTCCGATGATCTTGAAGACGCCGTCAGGATTTGCAGATGGAATAACCGTTACCGTGACGTTCGCGGGAATAACTCCTGGATTCGCTACGAGATAATCCATCATCTGGTGTGCGAGCAACACGCTGTTCCATTCGTATCCACCGTGGATACCACCGACGAAGAGCAGGTGTGTATCCCCTGTTCCGTATGACGTTGCCTCAATCGAACGTCCTTGCACTGATGTACCAATGACAACAGATTCTGGCGCTACGGGTGTCGTATCTACCGGCACAATCGGCTCTTCGGGTGCCTTGTCTCGCACGAGGAAGAAGACACCGAGACCGATGATGAGAATACCAACAACGCCGAAAAGAATCTGCTTCGGAGACAGTCGCATTAGTCTGCGATAGATTTCAAGACAGCCTCAATACCCTTCCAGTTCTTGTCCCATTCGGTGTTGGTGTGATCCGTGAGGAGCACGCTGATTGCTGGAACTTTCTCCTTTGCAAGCCAATTGACCATGTCACCTGTGATTTCGTAGAAATCGAATTCTTCAGATGCTGGGTAGCCTGATGCACTTGCGTACGTGTTTGTGAGTTTGAGTGTCTCAGGAAGAACGCCATCGTGACAGTTTGAAGCGTACACACCACCTGCTGCGCTGTAGTAAACAACCACTGCTTCTGGGTCGTTCTCTTGAACGTAATCGCGCATTGCCTGGCTTTCAACCTCGGAGAATGCTGCTGTACCACCTGAAACGGTCTTGTCCTGCCATGTACCTGATGCCTGCCAGTCACAGTCGAAGTTGCGGTTCAAGTCAACATTGTTGGCGTTGAAGCGACCAGGGACTGTTGCACTCTCAGATGTAGGAACGTCAGCCTTTGTGAAGCGACCCGAAGTTCCAACAACCTTGTTGAGGCCGTCTGGGTTGAGTACTGGGATGACGGTGACTTTTACACCATCTGGAATCTCATCGCCGTTCGCTTCCAAGTAGTCCATGAGCTCGTACGAGAGGAGCACTGTGTTCCACTCGTATCCACCGTGGATACCACCGACAAAGACGACTTCCTTGTCTCCTTCACCGTAGTGATAGACAGGAATCTCACGTCCTTCTTTTGACATACCAATCGATGTTTCTTCAGTTACTTCTGTCGTCGTTGTGGTCGTCGTCGTAGAAACTGTTGTTGTTGCCTGATCAACAGGAGCATCCGCCATCTTAGTGCTGACAAAGTAGAGACCGAGCCCGATGAGAACAATTACTATGAGGGCAATGATTGTGGTTTTCATACCCTCTATTTTAGCACAATCAAAAGCTTGGCAAGGAGCGTATTTTGGGTCTTATTTAGAGGGGTGAGATTTTAACGATGCGTGCATCCCGCCCAGCAGCAAGGCCTACGCATCCCGCCCTTGAGCTTGGAAAGGGCCTTCGCAATACGGATGTCACGCGTCTCAGCTTTTTTGCCTGACGTAACCCAGCAGATCCATTCATTACGTGCGAGCGGAGTGATGTCTTTCCAAACTGCCTCTGCTGCAGGGGTTAAAGCAAGAGCCTTTCGAAAATCGTCGGGAAGTTTGTGCATGTTTTAAAAACTATCGAGATTTGATCTTATCCAACACACTCTGCCATGTCGGGCAGACAACGACATGTTTGTAGTGATCGAATCCATTCGTACTATTTCCGTACACATACAAAACTCCTTGGTAATCCAGATGATGAAGCTCGTGGGTCAACAAAACGTTGTCATCTATGATTCCGTTCACATATGGATACAAATCGAGCAAAACCTGAGCTTTCCATTTATTTCTTCCCAGCCCATCACTTGTAGTAACTTGAACATCTTCTCCTCTCATCAGAAGTGGCGCATCAGGAAACCCATGCTTCTTGAGCCATGCTTCAGTTGAGTTTCTAACCGTCGAAGGTCGCGCAGTGATATACGCAACGATGGGGACCGTTTCATTAATCTTATTTACAATATGATTCGCGTCTTCAATAAGCGGAATACTCTCATTGAATTCATCAGAGTGAAGTAACGACTGCATGAAGTCGCGCGTTTCTTGCGTTCCATCCCATTCAGGGACATCCTCGACGAATCCATATTTCTTCACCACCTCACTCAACGTCAGATTTTTGATAGGATGAAATTCATAGACTCTCTTGAACCAGTGGAGGCCCGAATCTGCAAGCGTCTCATCTATATCCAACGCCAACCCATGAAGGTCCTTTAATTGAAGAAGATCTTTGAGGTCGGGCGGGGTCATAAGAATAAAGTCTTTATATCCTCCCGATCGTTCTTTTACAACAAAAAGAATCCAATAAGCACACTCGCAACCCAACCAACGGCCGAAAGAACACCCGAGGTCATGAGTAAACGCCGCTCGAAGGGAGCGAGCAAGACGTAGGGTGTGGTGGTCGCCTTCTGCATCAATCGATCAATAAAGAGCCCGTTGACGAACAGCGTCGCAACGAATGCAAGTTTTCCATAGAAAAACGGCTTCACGAACCACACCGCCCATGACGGCGCCGTGAGCATAACACCAGTGATGATGAGGATGAATAACCCGATAAAGACAAGTCGATGTGCCCATCTCACTTTTTTGATATCAAGCGTCTGTGAACGTCCGGTGAAGTATCGGAACCCCATGTGGTCGGCGTAGAGTACAACGAGACCCGTTAGGATGAGTGTGCCGAGATGGAATGTAAGAATATCCATAGGTAGTTGTTAGCAGTTGTTAGTTGGTAAGAACACCAATCCAATATTTTGCCAAGATATTCTCGGGGCGCGATTCACCCTCATGCTGACCATCAAACTCAGACGAACCATCCTCGCCACAAATATGTCGAATCTTGCTCGCACCTCCGGGGTGCTTGGGAATATATGCGGTAAGGTCATAGACACTGCCATTGACGATGGACCAACAGCTCGCATCAGAAGCGTGAAGAGCAACATCGGCACCGGTATAGGTGCCTGTTACAGGTTCTGGTTCGGGTGTTGGAGTGGGTTCAGGGGTCGGAAGAGGTTCGGGTACGGGAGTTGGTGTAGGTGTAGGTGTGGGTGTGGGCTCAGGTTCGGGGGTTACGATTGGCTCCGGTTTAGGTTCGGGTTCAGGTTCGGTCGTTGACGCAACCATCTCTGTTGATGAAGCGGTCTCATTGATGACAAGATCGCCATCAAGAATACGTGTTGCAATCGGCGACACTACTTTGTACGAACCGAAGGCAACGATAAAGATACCGAGGACTATGAGAATGAGGTTACGGGTGTTCATATACCAGAAGTATAACGCCTTGCCTACACCCACGCACACTACAACTTCCGACTATCGTACGCCCAATGAAGAAGCGCCTGACGTTGCTTGGGACGACACGATTCGTCTCCAATTCGACAATGCTTTCGCACTTGAGCCATGTGTCTCTGAATGGCTTTCCATCGCTTCACCTGCTTCTCGTCCTCACCAGGAATTCTTCGGCCCATGTAATACCGGCAGTACCACTGAAACCAACCCCGTGGGTCGTCTTTGTATATCCATCCTTTCTTTCTCCAGACAGACAATGGTTGAGAGGCATTCACACCAAAGTAATTTAGCGTTGGATCATGTCTTTCGGGACACAGCTTGGCATGGGCGTACCATTCTTTTGGAAATTCCTTTCTACAATCTGTCATGTACCGACCCCCGAACACTCCTAACTTCAGCATCTGCTGAGGAGTAAGATCGGGTTTAAAACCAGGAAGATAATTCTTCCCCGCCGGCTCAGACAGTTCGTACCGGTAGCCCTTTTGCATCTTGTCATTCACTGAAACAATTTTCTTTCTCATCTGGAAATCAAATAATATACAAAGAGTGCAAGCCCACCCCACCATCCGACATCAGAGACAATGAGTCCGACCATAATCTTTTGTTGCCATGACTGTGGGAGCAATTCCTGCTGTTTTCCTGCCCGTTCCCTCTCAAGTAAAAACGGGCTGACTTTGAACGAAAGAAAATATCCGTTTACAACAAGTGCAAAAGCGATACACGCGTGAATGAGTGGGACACCAACAAAAGGAGTATCTCGGTACAAAAGCAATCCTCCGATGATTGCAAAAAGAATACCGACCCAAATCATCGGCTTTGTTACTTTGTGCGTCCGCGTCGTTGCTTCGGTCCAATAGGCAGATTTTCTTCCCAAAAAACCATGGATGTCGATGACTGTTACCGCACCGAGACCAACGATAAATCCCGCGATGAAGAGAAAGAGACCAACAAAATCAAACCAATTAATTGAGAGCATAGATGGCGTAGTTGAGATATGACGCGAAGCTCACCCAGAGGATATACGGAATAAGAAGATACATCGCCGGTCGAGAAATTTTGTAGAACAGCACCATCGTCCAAATAATTGAGATAAGCAGTGCAGCGATGACCACGAGAGCCAGCCCTGGGCTTTGGAGACCAAAAAATACGATTGACCACAACGCATTGAACACCAACTGTACGACGTAGACAGACAATGCGATTTTTACATCCCGCCGCGCCCATCCTTTTTGCCAAATAAGAAATGCCGAAACACCCATCAAAAGATACAGCGTCGTCCACACGGGACCGAACACCCACGATGGTGGGTTAAGCTCAGGCTTTGTGAGTGTCGCATACCACGTTGGAATTGCAGAGAATGTAAACAACGAACCAATGATCCCCGCCAATTGTGTCACCACAACCGCAACAACCAACTTCAAAAAAGTACGTGCATTCATGCAACCAGTGTAGCAGAATTTGTCGAAGGCAGAGGACAAAATATCTGGACTCTTACATCTCCACAATTGAAAAAACTGTGTGCTCGAATGAGGTTTTTGAAAATGAATTACTTGTCACACGAAAGAAACCTGCCGTGAGTAAAACATTGACGCAACACTAAAAGTACTATATAATACTGACAGGCAATCGTTCTTAACCAACCACTCAGCGCCAAGGCGCAAGGAGGCAACAATGCTCAAGCGAACACTGCTGTACATCGCAGGACTGCTGCTCATCGGTGTCGGGGTGTACTTTACCCTGCTCGAGGTGATGCGTTCCATCCGCTGGGAGGGAAACTCCCCCAACCCGTGGCTCGAGATCGCCCCCGGCGTTGGATTCTTCGTAACCGTCTGGCACGTGGTGCCGGGAGCGCTCGGTGCAGTGCTCGCCGGTTTCCTCCTGCTCAGAGGCGCACGCCGGCCGAAGACGGCCTAGACCGTCCGGCGCGGGTGGAAATCCGTTGGTTTTTCCAACGGACAAGATTACGCAGCCTGCTTTCCGGAGCAGGCTGTTTCTTTTTGCCACCCTATTAAACTAAAGGCTTACCGCCAAGAAAAACTTTTTCAAGCCTATCATCATCAAGAAGTGTCGGGGGATTTGGCTCATCAATCACAACTTTTCCCAACGCAAGAATATACGCTCGGTCTGCAACCTCAAGAAGTGACTTGATGTTATGTTCAACAATAAGAATGGCTGTATTTCTTCGTTCGTTGATTTCTTTGATTTTTGTAAACACCTCTTTAACAATCTTTGGGGCAAGTCCGAGAGATGGTTCGTCGAGCAATAACACCTTTGGGTCGGTCATCAGACCTCGCGCAAGGGCGAGCATTTGTTGTTGCCCACCCGAAAGCTCGCGTCCTTTTGCATTAAGTTTGTCGCGAAGGATAGGGAAAAATGACAAAACATCATCAGTCTGCTTTTTGAGCTGAGCGTTATCTTTGATGACGATTCCTCCCATTTCAAGATTCTCACGAACGGTGAGGTTGGTAAAAATCTGTCGCCCTTGGGGTACATATGAAATACCTCGTTGCACCATGTGGTGCGTGACGGGTTCAATTTTCCGCTCATGCCACAACACTCGCCCATGTTTGATTGGTGCGAGCCCAAAAATTGCTTTTATTGCCGTCGACTTCCCCGCTCCATTGGGGCCCATGAGCGCGACGATCTCTCCTTCATCAACAGAAAGAGACACGTCATCGAGCGCTTTTACACCGCCGTAGTGAACCGATACACCATCGAGTTTTAAAAGTGTTTCTTTCATATTAATCACCAAGGTATGCTTCGATCACCCGTGCATCTGCGAGCACTTCTTGTGGAGTACCCTCAGCAAGAAGCTTTCCAGCGTCAAGCACGATAACGTGGTCGGGCAACTCACGAATGATGTCCATATCATGTTCAACCAGCACCACCGTTTTGTGCGCGTCACGCAAACGTTTGATTGTGTCCACGACAACGCGACGCATCTCGGGAAAGAGCCCCGCAAACGGTTCATCAAAAAAGTATATTTCCACATCCATCGCGACCGCACGCGCGATTTCCAAAAGCTTCCGTTGCCCGTAGGAAAGATTCTCCGCATTCTCATCTCGCTTGTCCCACAGATTCACATTCTTTAAAAGCTCCTCGGCTTGTGCATAGTGATGCGCCTTATGACGTTCGAAGAGTGCTGAAAACACATTGCGTTCGGTGAGCACAACGAGCAAGTTGTCGAGCACGCTCATCTGTTCAAAGAGCCGTACCGCCTGAAACGTACGCGTCACGCCATACACGGCAACATCGAATGCAGCAACCTTTGAGAGCTCGGTGCCCGAGATGAGCACCGTACCGCCACTGAACGGGACGACGCCCGTGAGAAGATTGATGAGCGTTGTCTTACCCGAACCGTTGGGACCAATGAGGCCAGTTACTTTTCCTTTCTCAATCTTGATTGAAAGACCGTTAACGGCCTGCACGCCATCAAAATGCTTAGAAAGATGCCGTGTCTCAATAGCGTTCATGCTTTGAGTATACCAAAAACCCCGCCTTTTGAGCGGGGGTTGGTTCTACTACGATTTCTTTAGCTCATAAACCAAAAACCCTCCCTTTTGGATATTTTCGTCATCAATTTCAATGGCATGCACTTTCCGCACCGTATATCCGTGCTTCATACCTTGAATCTCTGGATTGTTTATTTCTCCAGCAAAATCAAAAAACGGCATTATGAGAATTCCTCCTTCATTGAGATACCGAGGCGCCTCGTCAAAGAATCGATGAATAAGCTCACCATCGTTACACATCGCTCCGGTAACAGGAATATCGGGATCCATTTCTGCGGGGAAAAATGGGTGATTAAAAATAATCACATCAGCTGTGCTGTCTATGGTTTCAAACAAATCACCCTGAGTCACGCTCGTTTTGCTTTCTAACCCCGCGTTCTTGATATTTTCAATTGTGTTTTGAACGGCGGTTTGAAAAATATCAGAGAGGAGAACGTGATGTGCACCATATGTTGCCATGAGAATTCCTTGAATCCCACAACCACAGCCCATGTCGATTACCTCTTTATCTTTGTAGATATCTTTGTTGAGAAAAAGAAAACGCGCAAAATAAAGTGCCGATGTTTTTTCGGGTCTTAATATGTCCGGATAGACAACGAGATCTTTTAAGATAACGTCCTGATCTAACAAAATGTCGGTTGTGTATCTTGGGTGCGTATGCTCCTTAATTCTCAACTTAATGAGTTCTCGTTGTTCATCTGTTAGTGCCATATATTAAAGAGTTCGAAAAAATTGGTGACTATAGCAAACAATTATGGCAATGGAGTCAGTATACCAAAAACCCTGCCTTTTGAGCGGGGGTTTTGGTGCTCGACCAATGTAACCGTTTTATTTGGTGTAGAGCTCCGTTTTTCCGTTGTGGATGACTTTAGCAGTACCACCGCCGACTCTATCGCCATTCTCTCCGATAGTCACGCTTCCCGATGCACCGTTCCATCCTTTGATACCCAAGACCCAGTCGGACACCTTGTCTGCGTCATAACCAACAGATGTTATCGCGTCTGCGATGAGGTAGACCACATCGTATTCGGTCTGACCGTAGCTTTGGTATGGCATCTCCGTTCCGTACAATTCTTGGTACTTTGCAATAAGCTTCTTGAATTTTTCATTTGTAGGATCAACACTAAATTCAACACCAATTACTCCCTCAAGTTGCACGGCATTCTTTGCAATCGTTTCTGTGTCTCCTAGAACACTGTCGGATATGAAGAGCGGAACATCCCATCCGAGGTCTTGGAGTTGTTGAATGATTTTCTGTCCCATCGCTACTGTTTGGACTGACAAGAATAGTGCATCAGGATTTTCGCTTTTCAGCTTTGTGAGGGGTGTTCTAAAGTCTGTTTGTGTCGATGGAAGTTCTTCCCGAATAGTCGTTCCACCCAAAGCAGTGAACGATTTGTTAAACGAGTTGTACAGTCCCATGGCATAGTCTGTCTGCTCCTGAATAACCGCAACCTTAGCCCACTTTTTGTCATTACGAGCAATGTCCGCAAGCGCCTCTCCTTGTGCAGTGTCGCTTGGACACGTCCGAGCAAAGAAGTCGCTAATACCTGTGAGATCGGGTGAGCTTGAACCAGCCGAGATGAGGAACACGCCGGCCGCTGTAGTAATCGGCTCAACCGCGAGCGATTCGCTACTACAGAATCCGCCAATGATGATCTTCACACCGTCGATGTTGATGAGCTTCTGAGCAGCACTCACGGCATCTGAACCATTACACTTCCCGTCTTCGTAAATCACTTCGAGCATGCGTCCATCGATACCGCCAGCTGCATTTATCTCGTCAACTGCGATTTTTGTGACATTACGTATAGGTTCACCGTAGACGGCCGCGTCACCCGTCAATGGCGCAATAAATCCAACCTTAATCGGACCAGTCTCAGTCGGTGCTGTATCTGACATCGACATTCCCACCCACACGATGAGCGCAAGAACGATAATGCCGAGGACCCATTTTACTGATGTGCTCATATTTTGAATTACCTAATTACTTAATTTGGAAGCTTGCCGTCAATTATTTTTACCATCTCCACCTGCGGTTTGCGAACGCCAACCACATCAAACTCTACCGCGCCACCAACACCACTGTATGAAGCCTCCTTAACGTTCTCAATCCATTTTTGACCGTCCGAAGCATGGGTCGAAACCAGCAAGTTGACGGCGTCGTAGCCGAGATCAGACCAAAAGCCCGGTTCTGTTCCGAAGCGAACTTTGTACTCTGACGCAAATTGATCCGAGATATCCGTTGCAAGCGTTGCAACAATTGTTCCATCAAGCACAGACACATCACCGAGAATCCTTTGGTAATCAAAGAAGCCTGACTGGAAGTTTGCATCGAATGCGAGTTGTGGGAGCTCTTGCTGCTGGGTCAAGTATTCTTTGACGAAGAGCGCGCCTTGTTCGGGGAACATGATCATCACGACAACATCGGCATTTGATTCTGCAACCTTCAAAACGCTCGTACGAAAATCCTTTTCTGCCGGACTTAGAGCAAACTCTTTGACATCACCTCCATGGCCTTTTACAAAAGCATCTTTGAAACGCATGAGCGTATCGTCTTGTGTATAGACAACAGCAGGAGTCTTAAATCCCTGATCTTTCAAATATGCGCCGAGCTGACGTTCGGAATCGATATTGCCAGGCATGATTTGGAAAACGTTGTCATCAGTCGGCTCAACCGGCTGTTCACCTCCTTGGACAACGGGAATATCAGTCTTCGTTACCAAATCATAGATGGCAGAAATGCTTGGCGATGAAGCGTTGATGAGTGCATCGATGTTGTCGACACCAGTGAGCTTTTGATACGCACTGAGAGCCTTTTTGGAATCATAGCCATCATCCTCAACAATGAAAACAATCTGACCGTCGGGGTGCGTGGTGTTGTACTGCTCGACAGCAAGCAATGCGCCGTTGCGGATATTCTCCCCCACCACCGAATACTCACCACTCAAGATTGAAATCATTCCGATGCGAATCTCTCCTACCTCCTCCCTAGAACCTGATTGAGAGATGCCGACCCACACGATGAGCGCGAGAACAACAATACCGAGAATCCATTTTGATGTGGTGGTCATATTTTCTTAAATTTAAAGGCTATAAAATCTGGGACAATGTGGCCAGGAAACTTCTTTTCGATACCTCGACTTTCTCGAACGGACACCAACACAAAGTTTTCCAACATAAAATCGCTCACGTAGTCAGAAAATGTGTGGGTGGGTTCTTTGACTTGTATTGCACCGTTGAAGATTGGCATCTCAATGATTTCCTGTGCAAAGTAATCTTTATTCTTTTTGGCGACATACCCAAGCAATGGATGTGCAACGAGAAAGACAAATGCACCACCCGATTTTAGAATGCGGTGCATTTCTTTCATCGTGTCCCCCAAATCAGTTGCATACTGCAACGCATAGCGACTCACGAGCACATCAAAATGCTCCGACGGAAAATCTGTCTTCTCAAAGCTCTGAACGGAAATCCTGTCCCGAGAAATTGTCTCATCCGAAAGGTTGAGCATCTTCTCGGAACTGTCGATGCCAAAGACATCGGCACCCTGATCGTTGAGATAAAGCATGTCCTTCCCGAAGCCACACCCAACATCGAGCACTCGCTTCCCTTTCACATCAGAGCCGAGAAGCTCGTAGAGAACTTCGCGGGATTCATTCTTTGTTTCGCTGTAGAAACCCTCTTGTGCAGCCTTGAAGTCACCCGCGAAGGCGTCGTACTGATCTTTGTCGTAATTGGTCGGAGTGGAGTTCATTATTGTTCGAGCTTCTGGAATTTACCGTCACGAACGATTTTGAGCAACGCCTTTTGGAATGTCGATACACCACGTTCATCAAGTGTTATTACTCCACTCGCACCCTTGTGTCCTCGAGTTTTTGCAATCGTCTCTTGTACACAGAGCGTATCTGCATATCCACATTCCTGAATTGCACCAACAAGTACCGTTAGGCTGTCATAAACGTTCATTGAGTAGAGTTCTGTCATCTGCTGATACTCGGCCAAGTAATCCGCCTCATACTCTTCGGAAACTTCTGTTGAGACATCACTTGCCGGATACGGATAGATGACTCCTTCAGCATCTGCTCCAGCACCCGTGAGTGTATCCGCTGATTGAATACCGTGAACACCGAACGTTGGGATATCACCGAGACCTTGTACAGTGATTTCCTTTAGCGCATTTACCGCAGAACCACCCGTGAGCATGACGAGAATAGAGTCTGGATTTGCGCTCTTTATTTTGAGGATGCTCGTACGGAGATCCATTGCGCCCTTTTCGACTCCTTCTGCAAGAACAACTTGTGCCCCATTGGATTCAAAATGCTTTGTGAATTGATCAAGGTTCTCCTGACCAAAGGCATCGGTAACATACAGAACACCGACTCGAGCAAGGCTCTCTCCGCGCATATACTCGGCCAACGTCTTCATGAGGTTCTCAATCTCCGGAGAGAATGAGAAGTGGTTAGGTCCCATGTCGGCAATCTGCTTTGATGGAACACCCGACGTCAACGAAATAACACCACTGTCATCATAAATTTTCTCCGTTGCAACGGTTGCAGCATTACACAGCGGCCCAATGGTGTACTTCACACCTTCGATTTGGATGAGCTTGTTAAGCGCACTAATTGCATCAGGTCCAGTACAGGTATCATCCTCTCTCACAATAACAATCCGGTCTCTGACCTGTGGGTCAAGATCGGCCAGAGCTAACTCAATTCCTCGATTCATGTATTCACCAAATACAGCCGAAGGACCTGAGAGTGGTCCGACAAAACCAATCTTGATAACCTCGTCTGAGAACTTTTGTTTGCTATCTGACATCGACATTCCGATCCAGACGATGGCTACGAGAACGACGATTCCTAAAATCCATTTGGTTGATGTGCTCATGAATAGTTGTTATTCACCAACTGTTACCGGAGCTCCGTTCTCGATGACTCGAACGACTGCACCTGAAACAACGATACCGTTTTCGTCGATATCAAGGTTGTCACCGAGTGCCCCGTCAAATCCTTTGATTTGTGCAAGAGCATTCCTGATTTCTTCAGGGCTCGGAACGATCTTTCCATCTCCCGCCTTCTCAACAGCTTGAACAATGAGATGTACCGCATCGTACCCGTTGGCAGCACCGAACTTTGGTGCAACAGCGTATTTTTCAGTAAAGAGATCCACAAACCAATCCTGTGGATCGGCAGCGTTCACATACCACATGCCCTCAAAAAGTCCGAGCTGATCAGAGAATTCGAACGCTTCCATTGTTGTTACAGGAGTCTGGACGCCCGCCTCGCGAAGCTGTGTTGTGAGTGTCTCGAGCTCGGGTGATGTTGCCTCGAGAACGTAAATATCTGGGTTGAGGCCTTTGACGCTTGTGATGAGTGTGCGGAAATCACGTGTTCCTGTGGTGAACTTTTGTGTCGAGAGAACTTCGATATCGGTACCAACAATGTCAGTCTCAAATGCTTCAATGATTGCGCCAACACCAGGGTTGTCGTATTGAGCAAAGAATACGATGCTCTTGATTCCCCGTTTTCCAAGCTCACTGATGAAAACTCGTGAGTCTTCGTATGGTGGTGTGTAGTGGACGAAGTTATAGTCCCCGTCAGCTACGTGCATATCTGATGCAAAGAAATTGATGTGGGGAACCTTTGCGGCTTCGGTAATAGGACTTACTGCATTTCCTACTGGAGAACCGAACGAAAGAACCGCTGAGACTCCATCGATACTGATGAGTTTATTTGCGGTTGTTGCGCCCATTGCAGGCTTAAACTGATCGTCTTCGACGACGAGCTCGTACTGATATTTCGTCTTTTCCGAAATTTGCTCCTGAGCAAGAAGCAACGCCTGTTGAGCACTCTCACCCAACATCGCCACATTTCCCGTGAGAGGCAACGTCGCACCGATTTTTATAATTGGCTTTGTTTCCGGAGCCTTATCTCCCATCGACATTCCAATCCAGACGATTACTGCGAGAACAACGACGCCGAGGATCCATTTTGATGTGGTGGTCATAAATTAATTATTTGATTTCGACAGATTCGCCATTTTGAACCGTCATGACTACATAGTTCTTAGTAAAGCCACCCTCACCATCGGCAACAAGATTCCCAGAAACACCGTCGTACTCATCAATTCTGTTGAGATACTTTTGAATGACATTGGTATCAACTGACTCCGTTTCCTCAATTGCTTGCGCAAGAAGCATGACAGCATCGTAAGCTGAGTCGGAGCTTACCTCTATGTTCCTGCTGTATGTCGTCTCGTATCGTTCTTTAAATTCTGGATCTGGCGTGAACGCGCTGATGTACTCCCATCCATCACACGAGCCAAGACAGTTGTCGATAACTGTCTTGCCAAGTGTGAGTGAGTAAACAGGCTTATCAATCCCGACCTCCCTCATTTGTTTTCCAAAAATCGAAGTCAAATCATACGCGCCAGAGGTAACAACCACCGCATCGAGTGTGGCGTCTGCCGTAAGTTTTAGAAGTTCAGTGCGAACGTCTTTTTCATCCGGAAGTGGCTCGTACAGAAGCCCAATCGTTCCTCCCAGTTCTTCAAACCGCGATGTGAAGGCCGTTGCCTGTTCTTTGGTGTAGACATCATTTGCACTCAGCAATGCAACGTTCCTGTAGCCTTTCTCAAAAACGTATTCGGCGAGTTTTACCGAGAGGATAGAGTCGTGCTGTCTCGTGTTGAAAATATACTCACTTGCTTCGTTGAATGCGCCGTTTCCAAGGCTTGGAGATATAACAACCTGATCAGTAATCAAATCCATGATGGCCAGTCCATTCTTTGAAAAAGTCGGACCAATGATAAACCTGACACCATCAACATCGGTGAGCTTACGGAATGCAGAGACGGTTTTTGTTGGATCGCCACCATCGTCTTCATACACAACCGTCATCTTTTTACCAAGGATGCCCCCCGCATCGTTGATATCTTTGATTGCCAGATCGATACCGTTTCGAGACGATTCGCCCCACGCCGCACCATTACCAGTGAGCAAGAGAATGCTTCCAATGCGGATTTCATCTACATTCGACACATCCTGTGATGTATCCCTACCAACAAAGAGAACGACGAGCACGACCACCACAATCCCGAGAAGCCACTTTACGCCTGTATTCATGGGTATATTTGAGTTCTGTTAGAAGTACACAGAAACAATATACCGTAGCCGAAATGTGTCAATTAGAGCCTCTGTTTGCCCAGGGAGGGGGTGGTATGAATGTAGTCCTACTGCACCGTGACAAAAGCCCCGTCTTTGACTCCAAAAAGACCGTACTCCGTAAGTTTAATCTCTTGGTATTGATCGGTAACGAGTGGTCCAACAATGCTTTCTTGGTCAAGATTTCTGAGAATTTCCCTGACACACTCCCTATCCCTTCCACATTCTTTTGATGCTTCTGCAATTATTCTAACCATCTCATACCCAACAGCTGCAAAATCGTTAGGCTCTTCGCCATACTCTTGCCTATATGCACCAAAGAATTTTTTCTGTTCGGTAGTTTGGTTGTACAACTTTGTAGAAGAGAAGATAACCTGTTCTACTTGTGCAGATGGAGACTGTTGAACCACGTCTGCGTTTACAGAATATGAATTGGTGTAAATTGGAATATCCATCTCAAACTCCCCTATTTGTTTGAGAAAGTTAACCATCGCATTACTTCGCACTTCAATAAAAAGACAATCTGCTTTTGCCTCTTTTACTTTTAGAATGAGGGTCCTAAAATCTGTTGTATCGGGGGAGAATGTGTCGCCATACACCACCTTTGTTTCTCCAAGTCCCTGACTAAAGCCTGCCACCTTATCGAGACCCGCATCAGTTGTTTCAGTAAGTGTGGCGGCGCTTTTACAAGTATCTTGAGCGTAAGACCCAATTACCTCACCTGCCGATATCATTTCTGCACCGAGTGCAAAAAAGTTTTTTCCCAAATCCCCTATCGGCTGTTTGTTCGAGGTTGCTGTTGTTGCAAAAATCAAAGGTCCCTCAACATTTTTACCGTAGCTGGAGCCAATTGATAAACTTGCCCCTCGAAAGGCGGACAAAATTACATCAACCCCTGCTTCTTCTAGCTGTCTAGCAGCATTGAGACTCTCTGTCGGATCGGCTCCTCCGTCTTGTACGACAAGATTGATTCCAAATTCATGTGCAGCCAATTCCATTCCCTGTTTATAATCCTCCCCAACAAACGCAAGACCCCCTGTCAAAGGCAACACGGCTCCTACATGCATAGAACTTTCAGGACTGGATGTACGACGATTCTCCTTAGAATAGACACTCCAAGCCAAAACAATTACCACAACAACGACAACTCCCCACACCCATTTCCAGCCTGTAGACATAAATTGCAAAGTAAATTTGTATAATTAAGACAAATAGTACGCTGGTTCAAGACCTTGTAAAAGAACGTGGCCCAACATCAATAAAAGACGTCTAAAGCCTGTATTTGCCCAAGAAGCCCTGGGGTCGATACATCATGAGAAGGATGAGCAAAAGACCGTAGATGACCTGACGCATCTGAGCGGCAATATCGCTCGGCATCCCCACAAAACGCAAGAATTCTGGCAAGAGAATCAAAAATACAGCGCCGAGCATCGCGCCCTTGTTATCCGCAAGCCCTCCAAGAATGATTATTGAAAGGATGAAAACTGATTCCATGACCATGAACGATGAGGGGTCGATGAATGTGATGTATGAGGCAAACAGCCCACCAGCGACCGCGGCCATACCCGCGCTCACCATAAAAACCGCCAATTTAAAAGATACTGTCCGATACCCAAAGACCTGCAATGCTCGCTCATCATCACGGATTGCTTTGAGTGCCCGTCCAAACGAAGAATGCGCGATGAACTGCGCCAGAGCAAAGACAATGCCCAACACCACGACCGATAGGGCGAGAAAATGCACGTTCGATGAAAACACAAAACCAAAGATCTCGGGCCTGTCTATGCCAGGAATTCCCAGAGGTCCACGCGTGAGCCCCTGCCAATTGAGAAAGACGCTGAATATGATGACGTTGAAGCCGAGCGATGCGAGCGCGTAGTAGTCGTTATTGAATCTCGAAAGAACGAGACCAATGAGAAATGAGATAAGCCCAGCGACGACAATCCCCACCAGAAGCGCAGTAAAGAACCCAACACCTGTGGTTGTTAGGAGAATTCCAACCGCGTATGCCCCTATCCCAAAGAACGCCGCATGGGTAACCGAAAGGAGGCCGGTATAACCGACAACAAGATTGAGCGAGACGCCGAGCATCGCGAATATACTTATGAGAATCGCAAGGTGGGTGATGTACGGCATGCTATTTTTTCAAAATTCCCTGAGGCCTAAAGATGAGGAATAGAATGAGAACGCCGAAAGCAATTGCATCCTTCCATTCGGCGCTGATATGCCAAATACCGAAGTTCTCGATGAGCCCAAGAAAGAATGCCCCGAGCACCCCACCATACACATTACCAATACCGCCGATGATCGAAGCGACCACTCCTTTGAGAAGAAGTGAGAATCCCATCGTGGGTTCGATGCCCGTATCAAAGCCCACGAGGATACCTGCGAGTCCCGCAATCGCGGACCCAATGAAAAAAACAATCCCAATGACCCGATTCGTGTTTACTCCCACGATCTTGGAGACCTCTTCACTATCACCGATTGCTCGCACCGATTTGCCAAAGCGGGTCCATCTAAGAATCGCCGCCAAAAGCACCATCACCACCAATGCAACGCACAAAATAATCAGCTGGGTTTGCGTCATAACGCCACCAAAAATGTGAAATATTTTTTGTACTCCTACCGATGAGGAGAGTGTGCGAAATTGGCTCGTGAAAAAGATTGCGATGACTGCCTGAAGAGCCGTGAGCACACCAAGCGATGCAATAAGCATCACCATGTTCGAAGCCTTCTTGGCTCGAAGTGGAGCATACACGAGAAGATAGACGATATACCCGATGATGCCGGCGACAATCGTCCCCGCAATGATGCTCACCGAAAGATCCATACCGAGCTGTCGTGAAAAAAGAAAAGCGATATAACCCCCAACAGCCGTCAACGCGCCATATCCAATATCAAAAAAACGAACCGTGCCGTAGATGAGATTAAAACCGATGGCCACAAGGGCATAAATCGATCCGGCGATGATTCCATTGAGCGTAAGTTGCACGAAGATATCCATACAGCCACAGTATACGCCAGACATCCATGTGGGCGCACCCACTCCTACTTATACCTCAACGCTTGGAGCGGGTTCATTTTTGCCGCTCGACGAGCCGGCCAGAATCCACCAAAGAATCCCACGCATGTGGAGAGAAGAATGATGAAGAAGATGAACCAAACAGGATAGGCGAAAAGGCGTGTGTAGACGCCACCAAATGACCGCGCGAGTATGTTAAACCCGAGATTGAGCATCTCACTCCCGATGATACCGAGAATGATTCCCGAAAGCCCTCCAAAAAATCCGATGAGTGTTGATTCGACCAAGAAAATCTTTCGGATATCTTGTGGTGCTGCTCCAATCGCACGCATGATACCAATCTCGTTGATACGCTCGAGCAATGAGATGGTCATGGTGTTGATAAGACCGATTGCAGCGACGATGAGCGCAAAGGTACCAAAGACACCGAGCGCAATCTGGATGGCGCTAAAGATTTTGTTTGCCTGACTCACAACATCGGAGACCGATGACACCGTGAATCCCATACCCACAAGCGCAGTGCGTGCATCAGCCATAGCTTTTGAATTTTTGACCTTTACCTTTGCAAGGTCATAGTGCTCGATCTCGAGCGTCGGAAAGTCACTCCTGTTGAAATACACCACACCGGTATTCCCCGTTCCATCAAGCACGCCAACGACAGTGAAATCTTCAACGACCACATGCTGCGGCTCTTCGGGCTTACGCGGATCTGGAACCGAGAACGCAAACTTCATTTTCTTGCCGATGATATCTTCGTTTGAAATATTGAAGAGCTGTGCGAGAAGCGAGCTCACGACGACCTTCTTCCCCTCTCCCTTTTTGAAGAACGCGCCCGTAAGAGGCAATTTACCATCAAGTCCGAAAAAATCAGGATTCGTGAGATGCACGGTAATCTCTGAATTGATGAAGTTGTATGTTGCCTGTCCCGCGAAGCTCGCCTGAGGGCTCACCTTCTCGATATCCGGCACGTGCGAGATTTTTGTAACGACCATATCGTCGATCGAAATGACTTCCGAGTCAGACGGCAAGATGTCGAGCGTCAACACCGATTCTGCGGTTGTAATGCGCTCGAGCAAACTCTTTTGCAAACCGTATCCAAACGAGACAAGCGACAAGACGACCGCGATAGCGATTGCCACACCCAAGATGGTGAAGAAGAAGCGGGATTTCCGCGTCTTGAAGTTCTGCATCGTTATGTACAAAAGATCTACGGTTTTCATTTTATTTTGTGAGAAGAACTTCAAGATACTTGCCGAACTTCTTGGCCGTTGCCTTATTCAAGCCCAATCCGCCACGTGCGTGCGATTCGGATACAAATTCTTTGAACTCCTCACTCATAATCTTATTCTCAATTCGGTACTCGATGGCCTGCTCGAGGGCGCGAATCTGCCGTGAATCCATCGTGCCCTGATACGAATCAAGGAGATGCTTCCTAATAGTAACCGCTTCTGATTCGAACGGATTCTCTGCGTCTGGCTGAGCATCTCGTTTGGTCCGCTCGATACGCTCGATTTCTTCGACAATCCCTTCGATATCTTTTCCAAGTCGTTTTGCTTTTTGGATGTAGAGACCAGCGCCCTGTTTAGGATCATCGATGAAGCGTACGAGCTCGGCCTCGGTAATCTCTTTTTGAATATAGCGGGCAACAGCAGATTCGATCTTCTGCTCGGTATCAATGTCGTATGGCACAAGCAATGTGCGAACGATAAACTTGGCACGCAATTGAGCCGCGGTAAGATTTGGATTTGCCTGTTCGAGCTTCTCGAACTCCGAAAGCTCCCCATGGTGTTCATGTGCAGCACGCGCCTCGTCGGTATTCAAAACAACGCGCTCGATACGGCCATCTTTCATGTAAAAGACTCTGTCGGCGTAGTGAACGTCTTTTGGATTGTGCGTCACCTGAATAACGGTCTTCTTTTCTTTTTTGTTGATGACCGACAACAGCTCAAGCACTGTTTCGGCATTCTTTGAGTCGAGATTACCAACAGGTTCGTCGGCAAGAATAATCTCCGGATCGTTCATAAGCGCACGCCCAATTGCGGTTCGTTGCTGTTGACCTCCTGAGAGCATCGACGGTTTTCGATCGGCATACGGCGTGATACCAAATTTATCCATGAGCTCTTGGGCCTTAGTCTCTCGATCACGGCGCGGCTCACCGGCAAACATCTTCGAAAGCATCATATTATCTTTTGCCGACAAATGAGATACGAGGTAGAAGGCCTGGAAAACCATACCGATGGTGCCACGGTAGAAATGTATCCTCTCCTTTTCGGTCATGTCCTTGAGGTTCTCGTCTCGGATGATGACATCTCCTTCGGTCGCGGTCTCAAGGCCTGCAATGGTGTAGAGGAGTGTTGATTTCCCGCATCCCGACGGGCCGAAGAATACGATGTATTCGCCTTCAAAAATCTCAAGGTTGATATTCTGAAGAGCGGCCGTCTCATTGCTCTTGCCACGATCGTAGTGGACGCTGACGTTTTTGAATTGAATGATCGGTTTCATGCTATTTTTTGCCATTCAAGAATCCGAATGTCGTATCAAAGTTCTCAAAGATGAGATCGACGACCGACGCGCGTGGTTGTGGGGTCAAAATGGTGAACGGCTCCGAGCGTGCAACATCTCCTCCGGTGCTTCCCGACTCCGCACTCATGGTGTACACAAGTCCCGGAGTAAGCGCCGTGGTGATGACAACGTGATCACGCACAAGTGACGTATCGAGCTTTGTTGACTCATCAAACGTCGTTTTGCTTCCTTGAGAGAAGAATACTTGTGATGTTGCAGGTTTATTGGTTTTCCACGAAATAATGGTCTGCGTCGTCTCAACACGATCAGGAATGATTGACGTTGAAATCTTGAGGTCAGAGATTACTGGTTTGCCTGGAGAAAGCGCTGTAGAGACCGGGATGGTGACAGGGCTCGAGGCATTTCCATCAACATCAACCGCCCGAAGTTTGACGTTGTACGTTGTTGAATCGTTCAAGTCTTCGACGGTATATGTGTGATCTTTGACATAGCTCGGGTCTTCCACTTCGAGCACATCCCCTGTCGATGTATTTTTGATTTCGATAAACGATTTGCTTGGGAGCGCCGTCTTCCATTCAATCGTCGCAAAATCTTCACCCACGTCGGTCATGCGCGTGTCCATGATATCCGGAATAAGCGATGTCGTTTCAAATACTCCATCGTTCGACACGGCAACAGCACCAAGATATCCTTCTGAAATCGCCTGAAAATGATACGTTGATGATGGGTCCAGATTATCGAGAATCACCTGGTGTTCTGTTGTTCGCTCATCAGGAAAACCAACCGTAATGGTGTACGGCTCGCCCTTTTTATAATCAGACGACTCAGAATATGCGACGAGGGAGTTTGATGGTTTGTCGGTGACCCATTCGATTGTCGCCGAATCGGCAGACGTCCTCGCAGTCACATCAACACCAAAGATGAGTGGCGACTGCGCCGCTTTTGATGAAAGACTCGAGAAAACCGAAGCAAGTTGATCTTCTGATGCAGCAAGCAAGATTGCTTCGAGGGAGTCTGGAGGCGCTTCAGTTGTTGGGTCTGTCGTGTCAGCGACAGTGCTACTTTCACCAGCAGTAAATGTCAGATCTGTGGTGTATCCAGTATTAGCATAGATATCGGCAGCGGTGATTTTGTAGTGATACACAAGACCCGCCGAGAGATTCGTAAGGTACACCATATGTGACGTCTTGTAGACGTCCGGATTGCTCGATGTTTTATCGTAAACCTCTGTCAAACCATACTCGATTTTTTCGTTCGCAATCTTGGATGTTTGATATGAGACGACCGCCGACGTGCCATCGATTGAGTTCACACTTATATTTGAAATTTGTGGCTTTGTGAGATCACGGTTATCACGCGGCCTTCCTCCACCGCTATTATTGGCGTTAACCGTAACTGTCGTTGGTGAAAGAGTTGTAAAGCTATACGGACTACCACCATCATCATCCGAGACCTCATTCCCCGACTTATCCCGAGATAACACTCGATAGTAGTATTCGGACTCCGTCGTAAGCCCCGTGAGGACAACCGCGTGCTGTCGTGTGTAGACGCTTGTTTCTTCGGTAAATGTTCCGAGAGCACTCGTGTCACCCCACTCTATCTGTGATGTCGACGGCTCGCTTGTCGTCCATGTGACGGTAACACCCGTCTCTCCAATGAGTGCAGTGTCGGTACCGCTGATAACCGGCGCCGAACCATCTGACGACGTATTGAGCAAGTAGTACTGCACCGTTCCCGAGACAACATTCTGATCGAACGCTTCATTCGATTCAGCATCAACAGACTTGACGTAATAGTAGTAGCGCGTACCTTCGGCGAGACCAGAAATAGTCACCGAGTGATCCTCGGTAAGTGCAACTGAACTCGAGACTTCCGGATCCGACATATCGCTGTTCGTTGAGTAATAGACCGTGGAATCCGCGGGGACGTTTGTGTTCCATGAGATTGTTGTCTCATTGTCGAACACCTCTGCGGTCGTCACGTTTGAGATAATCGGACCGTCGCTTGTTGTGAATGTATACGTGGGAGATGCAAGTTGTCGTCCGTTGTCCGAGGAGTCGGTTGATTCGAGGAGATAATAGTAATCAGTGCTCGGTGTAAGTCCTGAAAGGACAACGGAGTGCGACTCAACCATCGACGGCACACCAGTAGAATCATCATATGCAACCTGATCTGACCCTGGATACGTACTTGTCGCCGCATAAAAGACCGTTGAGTCTGAGAGTTTATTCGTCGTCCATGTGATTGTCGCACCTGTTGTTGTAACGTCGCTGACGGTAACACCGCTCAGTGTTGGTGCAGTCAAATCACTTCCTCCAACACCATCAGGCTGATCTGTTGCAGTGCTTGGAGAGAAGAATGAGATGTTCCCGAGATCATCTTCAATTGAAACTTTATATTTGTATGTCGCAGAATCATCCAAACCGCTGTCGACGATGTAGTTCACCAAACGATTGCTAATGCTTGTGAGAAGCTCAAACGCTCCACCATTGACCGAGCGATACACATTGTATGAGCTGAACCCATGCTCTGGCTCATCGGCAACGCCCCATGCAAAGAACTCACGCCACTCGGAGATACTTGCGTTTGATGTGTCCTGGAAAAACGTGTTTGATGGCGCAGAAATCGGCGTCAGAGAATAAATACTTGTCTCGTTATTAAATGCATCCTTAAACTGTGCGTACACAATATCTCCCGACGACAGCTCGAGCGATCGGTTTACAGCAAAATCCTCGTAGTCGGCATCCGAAAGATCAGGCATGACACCAATTTTCATAAAGACCGCCCCCTCGTCTGTTGCATCAAGCGTCACCAACGGAGTTGCTTGTGATGCATCGAGGAGGATAGGAGGCGTACCTGCAACTGGTGTGGTGGTATCGAGCGTGAACGCCGCGGATGTTGATGACGCGGTATTGTTGGCCGGCTCAGCATCGTCGACAATGACGCGTATCTTCGCATCGATATCATATTGATCGGTGAACTGCTCAGTCACATCCCATGTTGCTGTGTAATCTGTGTATGCAGATACATCAACAGCCTTTGCGGCATAATCGGTAACCTCAAGCGATGTTGTCGCGACCGAAAACCAGCTCGAACCACCGTCGAGAGAATACTCAAATGACGGCTCAACGAAGCCAGGTGTATATGTGCCGGTTGTCGTATCGGAATCACGAACAGAATATGCAATACCAACCGTGCCATCTACATTTTGAACGGCACTCACTCCCCCATCACCAACATCTGGATAATCGGGATTAAATTCAGGAGACGCGTTCACCACATATGTCACCGTGACATTGCTAACCGTTGGGGTTGCATCTCCACCAGAATCAAGCGTCACTTTGTACTGAAAATATCTGTTCGTGCCAGATGATGTCATGTCGCCAGGGAGAGCGTCCGCAGTGCATGTCACGACACCTCCGACTTTTGAACAATCACCTGATGCGTTCGTAAGATCTGTATACACGGCGGCGGCAAGCGCACCACTGCTTGCAGCGGTGCGGAGCGAAACAGTAGCAGTTGTTCCTGATGGCAAGCTGGTGTCTTCTGTCCACGAGATACCTCCGATAAGATTTGTTGCGTCTGTTGAGTCGTACGCATTTCCTGTAATTGTTCCTGATGTGCCGTATGCAATATATGTTACCGTCACATCATCGAGTGATGGGGTGACCAACGTATCACTTGTTGAAAGTGATGCTTGGTATTGCACATAGCGGTGGCCGTTGGTCACACAACCACCTGTCGAAAGCGCCGCACCGCTTGTGATGTTGGTGCACGAACCCCAATCTGTTGCACCAGAAAAATCACTCGTTGCCGACGAACGTGCCTTCATCGTCACGGTTTGTCCGCCTGAGTTCGTCCACGACAGTGTTCCCCATGAAAGTGGGTTCATTCCAGAATCAATTGGTCCGGACTCATACGTACCCGAGGAGTTATAGCCGACGTATTGATACTTATAGTAACCAGCACTGAAGTCACTCTTTCTATAAATCACTCGCGCAAGATCAGTTGATGTAAGAGTGAGGGAACTACCTACCCCAGTTCCAACGGTTGAGGTGTTTTTTGTGCTACAAGATGCATTTGTACACTGAGCAAATTTAACCGTTGTGCCACCGGAGCTGTAACTGATGCGAGCAAACCCGTCTGTAGCAAGTTCAAGTGATGTATTGTCCGCACAGTTGGCAGATTCAACAACCGTGGTGTTCTTTGTACTACAATCATCATTTGTACACTGTGCAAAATACAAATAGCCTGAAGCCCCACTGTAGCTAATACGTGCAAAGCCATCAGACGCCATTGCAAGCGAGGTGTAACCACTAGCTGTTGCATCTACAACGGTAATAACATTTGTACTACACGCAGCGTCGGTACACCGTACAAACTTCACATCATTGTTTGTTGCATCAAAATAGCTAATACGTGCAAAGCCATCAGCCCCAAGAGCAATAGATGTGTACTTGCCCACATTACCCGTAGAATCAATAACTGTTGTATTTCTTGTACTACAGGCAGCATTGGTACATTGAATATATTTAAGATTTGCGTTTGTCTCATCGTAGTAACTGACGTACGCATTATCACTTGCATCAAGAGCAATAGACATGTTGCGGTTAATCGCAACCGAGGAGTCTATGGTTGTAGTAGTTTTTGTACTACAAGATGCATTGGTACATTTAATAAACTTAAGGCTTGGTGTTGTCCCATAGTGATATACAATTCGCGCAAAGCCATCTACAGGACTTTTTGCAATTGCTGGATCATAACCAACATTGTTAGCTGTATCTAGAAATGTTGTTGTTGTTGATGTACAAGCATCATTAGCGCATGAATTATATACAAGGTCGTTTGCTGTACCGTTATGCCAAACCATACGAACAAGATCACCTGCAAATGTTGCAATACCCTGACCAGAGGAATAACTCGATGTTGAAGTTGCAATGGTTACTGCAGATGACCAAATAGGTGAACCCGTCGTAGAAAGCTTGATGCTTGCACCAGAACCGGTTCCCGATATTTGTGTTTGACTTAGTGCATACCCACTCAAACCAAAACCAGTGTTGGCGTCTGCCTCAGAGGTTTGCACGATGCTTGTCGAAGATGTGGCGAGTGCGAGCGTCGTTGATGGCGTCAGTCCCGATGTGGATGAATATGCGGTCCAACCAGACTGATTGGTGGGGTGCACAAGCGTCGAGGCAGATGTACCGCCCGCCCATGAGGATTGTGAAAAGGTATACGTTGCCGCCATCGCATCACTGCCATCAAAAAGCGCAAAGCTCGAAAGAAGCAAGGTTCCAATGAGGATACCCGCAACGCCCTTTGTGCCAAACGTCACCAGTGAGCCATAGACAAACTTGCCCGCATAGTTCAGCTGTCTCGATCTGATAATCTTTCTGAGCTCCTTAAAACGCTTCTGGCAATCTGCGACAACTCTCCAAAAAAGGCTCACACTGATTTTCGACAGTTTTTTTATGAAAAAAACGATTGCTGCTACGTATGTAGGCAATCGTTTCTTGGTTTCTTTTGTAAGATTTATTAGTGTGGCGCTCCACTTAGCGGCGTAAACGCTTTTTGCGCTTTTCTTTAAAAATGAAATTAGCATCGCAAATAACGGGCATATAATCCCGTGCATCTGCCACAAAAAAGATTACCGCCCTACCGTCTCGCACACCGAAAGTATACCAGATTTAAAGCGTTTTCTGGGTGGATAAGTGTTAAAAACACACCGCAGTGACCCGACCTGAATTACCACGGAAACTTCTCCCCCTTAAACCAAAATTGTCCGGTTTCAACGGGTGTGTAAGCAAGCTTGAAGATATGCTCTGCAGCTTCCTTTGGTTCCATGTCTCCATCCGATCCACCCATATCAGTCTTCACCCACCCTGGATGGACCGAGGAGACGGTTACCGTGCCAACCAAACGCACCGCGAGCGCTCGTGTATACATGTTTAGCGCTGTTTTTGAAATACGATATGCCGGATATTCATCATCATCGGATTCTTTTGAACGGGCAAGTGAACCTGCAGATGAAGATATGTTCAGTATGTGCGCACCCCCACCCAGGAATGGAAGCATGTGTTCCGTCAGATCTATTGTGCCTATCACATTGACCTCAAGCGTCTTTCGCAATATCTCAACATCCACTCTGTTGAGTTTTCTATCAAAAAGAACACCCGCATTGTTAATCAAAATATCTATCTTCTTATCCAAAGCCCTAAACGTCTCTGCGCATTTGGATATGCTCTCGGGATTCGACAAATCCAACTGAATCATCGTTAGATTCTCATGTGACCAATCCGCCGCCCCAGACATCAAAGTTCCGACAACAACATCCCCCGCATCCAAAAACCTCTGCGCAACCGCTTTCCCGATTCCTCTACTTACGCCGGTAATGAAGATTGTTTTCATGTGTGGTGGGAAGGAAACTTTAATCTCCTAAAATCTCATTAAAGAAAGCATATTTCTTTCTCATATACTCTTTGAAATCAATCGGACCGTACGGAAGTTTTACCTGCTCATATGCGTCCCTCAGTTCTTTGTTCTCTGAAAGAATCTCAAAAACTCGCCTCTGGTCTTTTGCCGACTCTGCATCTTTGTCTGTCATATAAAGCTCAACATTAAATCCCTCTTTTTGAAACTGCCATTTGACTGACTTTGTGACACGAACAGGGGCACCGTAGAGTTTTTCTATCGTTGAACGATACTCATCAAATTCTGTTGGTGCAGAAAGTATCGTAATATCAATATCATTCTGTCCTGAAATACCGAGAGCAACCGCACCCAAAAAATGAAGCTCCGCATCGGGCAAAGCCTCACGCAATTGTGCAAGAATTTCATCCGCCACCTCTCGAGCCCGTGGATCAAAAGGTTTAACCTCAATCATCTTTCCATCAGGAAGTGTGGAAAGATATGTTTCTTGAGATTCTTTGATCATATTGTTGTTGGCAGTGCGGGACACTGGTGAAGCAACACCCCACAACAGCGTCAATTTAGCACCATTAACGAAGTTTTGGTTTAAATTCACGGGCTACTGTATCGTCTCCAATTTTCATTTCAGCACGCTCCAGTTCCTGTAGTTCGTTGATGTCGAACACGCTGTCGAAGCCGTCCTCAACCACTGGCGGATTGTCCGTAAGCATCTCATGCATTCTACTGACTGCATGTTCTGGAACCGATCTGCCTCTCGCCGCATTACGTTCATTGGCCAATTCAAATGGAACCGCCGCGAACACACCCTGAACTTTTTCTGCTCCGTGCTTGCGAGCAAACTGTATAAAACTTTTTCGTTCAAAATCCTTTGCAAAAGTTGCGTCGAAAACAACAGTCTCCCCCTTTTCGAGTGACTCGGCAACCCTCCGATGAGCTTCTTGCCACACCTCTTTGTTTTTTGACTGATTCAAAGTGTTGCCGGTAAATTCCGCACGGATGTCATCCGGAGAAATATAGGTATACGCATTGTTTTCAGCAAATGGTCTCAGGGCAGTCGTTTTGCCTGAACCAGGAATTCCTATGCCCATGATGATTTTTGCCATACCCTAATTTAGCTCAAATACCGACTTTCAAGTAGCGGACTCCCTTTTCCACACGTTTTGGTCTGAATTCATAGCCGGTTGGCAGTGTGGCCTGCCTGCCACAGGCAGGTACGATGTTAAAACCACATTAAATCTATAATTCAAAAAACATACCTCCAGTAGTCCTTATCCAACCGCCAGGAAAAGTAATTTGAACTGTTAATCCATTAGAAGTTTCTTGCTTTGTTATCTCAATTACCTCAAATCTAAAAATCTCATCCTTATCTTTTTTAATAATCAAAGGAACATTAATTAATACCTCAGATAATCTCCTTACAAACGTTTCCCAATTAGGAGTATTCCCACTCAGAAACTTCTTAGAAAACATCTCGATTTCCTCCTTGAGTCTTTTAAAAGAGTATTTTTCAAAAGCTGCCGAGACCGTATCATCAATCAGTTCAGGAAATGCAGGCATTTCATCCTTACCCCTTTCTTCTAGATTCAAATATTTCTGTGCTCGGATAAGAATATAGACCTCTTCAAATACTTTCTGGGAGTCTTTCACTAAGATTGAATGACACACCCAGTTTCGATAGAATCTTATGAGTTCAAAGTCAGCTAATCTATTCTCCTGTTCGATAAGTTTGTAGGATTCCACCAGAAAGTAAACTACGGATTGTTCGCTATCAATACCGTTTTCAATCGTTCTATCCAGTTTTTCAATAATATTATTTCTCATCTTCTACTATCTATAATTGGTACAGCCGTCTCCGTTTCTCGACTTAGCATATGAGTTATTGGCAGTTTGGTACGATGTTGGAACTGCTATTGTTCCGTAAGTTCCTCAATTGCCTCCCTTGTAACCTTAATTCTTTTGCCTGATTGAAGGGTTACAATTGATTCAATCTTTTTTACTAGCTCCAACGGCTCTACCTGGTTGTCCTCCACTCTTATTTCACCAGTCTTCTCATCGAGTACAACATGGGCCTTATCAGGTGCTCCATCTCTTTGACCAATAATCAAGTGCATGTCATCACCCTCTTTGGAACGCACTTCAACAAATAAGCCTTCGGCCTCTAGTCTATTTTTAAATGTCTTTGCAGAGGCTTTTAAGAGATTGAGAATTTCACTAATAAAAATTCTCCATACTTCAAGTTCTGAGTGGGCTATGGAGATGCCAACAAATCCTGATTTGGGGACGTTTCTCAATCCGCTATTCAATTTCTTAAACTGAAGCGACAATATCTCGTCGTCTATATTTTCAAGAACATCATGTAGGCCGCCTCGGATATTTGTTCCAATATCATACAGCCGCTTCGTTTCTAGAAGTTCTTGACCTGCAAGTAGATAAGCCTTATCGATTTCTGCTAACAATGATTTTAAAATTTGCTCCATAAGATATGAGGCTCTCAGTCACCCAACTTAGCATAAGAATGTTGCCGGACTAGGACTCGAACCTAGATACCCTCCTCCAGAGGGAGGTGTCCTACCATTAGACGATCCGGCATTATATTTTGTCTTTCAGAATCTTTTTGCCCTTTGCTGTTTTATACGAACGTTCTGTGCGAAATGCTTCGTACTTATCAGCAAACTGCTCTGAATGAACCAACTGCATAGGGCGTCGAGACTTTGTTGATCTGACATACCCCTTTTGGTGCTGTTCCAACCGCTTTTTCAGGTCAACAGTACAACCTATGTATAACTTATCATCCTTCATGCTTTTGAGGATGTAGACGGTATACATGTGTCCTACCATTAGCCTCGCCCGTAGGACGAAGCCCTACGGGCTACGGCCGAGGGACGATCCGGCACTTCGACTCGCTCTGCTCGCTCAGTGCGGGCAGTCGAATAGCGATAGAATGCCTCATTTTTGAGGTTTTTTCAATAGGAGAAACGAGCGGTAGGTCTAGAGCTCCTTGAACTCTTTGAGATCCCTGTCGGGGAGATAGAGGATAAGAAAACCGCCAAAGATGCCAATCATGGCGAGATAGAGGTGGTTATTGTTGAAGAAGATGAGGTCGGCCAGGTCGAGCACATACCAGATACCACGCCACACCAAGACAACACCAAGGACGATAGAAAAGTCACGTGCAAGCTCTCCAAATGTCTCAATCTTTTTTCTCATGTGAGTATTAGTTTAACGTTTTTTAGTTTTTTGACCACCCTTGCTCGCCGCTTTTGCAAATGCAGTAAAAAGCGGATGTGGAGCGAGCGGACGCGCTAGGAACTCGGGATGAAACTGCGCACCGACGAAGAACGGGTGTGCTTTCTTGGGAAGCTCAGCGATTTCCATGAGAATACCGTCGGGAGACGTGCCCGAAAAGACAAGGCCAGCATCGGTGAGTTGTTGCACGTATTCGGGATTAACCTCGTAGCGATGTCGGTGACGCTCGACAATTGTGGAACTGCCATAGGCATCAGCAGCATGTGTCCCCTTTTTGATATGAGCCGGATATGCACCCAAACGCATCGATGCACCATAACGATTGTCTTTGAGGAGCACTTTTTGTTCAGGAAGGATATCGATGACAGGATGCTTCGTCTTTGGTGAGACTTCGGTGGTGTGTGCGTCTTTAAGACGAGCGATGTTACGTGCAAATTCAATCACCATGAGCTGCATACCGTAGCACAAGCCAAGATATGGGATGTTGTGCGTACGCACATAGCGAATGGCGTTGAGTTTTCCTTCGATGCCCGACGAGCCAAAGCCACCTGGAACGATGACTCCGTCAAATTTGGAAAGCATCGAGACCTTGCTCTTCTTTCCTTCGAATTCGCGCGCACTGATCCAGGTGAGCTTTGGAGTTCGATTCACCGCATATGCCGAATAGCGCATCGCTTCGATGACCGAGACGTATGCGTCAGCAAGCGTAAAGTCACCACTGTCGAAGTATTTGCCGACGACAGCAATGGAGAGATCTTTCTTTTTCGCATTGCCTTTTTTCACGAATGCTTCCCACGGTCCGAATCTTGGTGTGCCGAGTTTGAGATGAAGAATCTTCGCAAGTTCACCATCAACACCTTGACGATGCAGCTCGAGCGGAATGCCGTAGACGTTCTTTACGTCAGGGAGCGATACCACGCGTGCAGGAGCAAGGTTACATGCGAGTGCGAGCTTTGCACGGCGCTTGTCGTCCATTGCAACAGCGCTTCGCGCGATGAGGAGGTCGGCGTTTACGCCGTGCGAGTTGAGCGCCTGGGCGGCAATGCGCGTCGGGCGCGTCTTCATCTCGCCCATGTGCTGCGGCATCGGCAAGTAGCCAACGAGAACGATGGCCACATCATCAGGACGCGTAAGCTTGAGCACGCGCGCAGCTTCGATGAACATGATGTTCTGATAGTCACCAATGGTGCCGCCAATCTCGACGAGTGTGATGTCAGAGCGATTTTCCCGTTCCGTTTGAGTGATGCGTTCGGTGATATCGTCAACGATGTGTGGAATAGCCTCAACGCACTTACCACCATAGCCAAGGGCGCGTTCGCGCGCGATGACACTGCTGTAGACCATACCACTCGTCATGTAATCGATGCTCTGCCCAGAGATGTTGAGAAAACGCTCATACGTGCCCATGTCTTGGTCGGTCTCCATCCCGCTCTCCATAACGAAAACCTCACCGTGTTCGGTGGGGTTCATGGTACCTGCGTCGACGTTGAGATAAGGGTCAGCTTTGACGAGGTTAGCGCGGAATCCGCGCGCCTGCATGATGTTACCAAGTGAAGCGGAGACGATTCCTTTGCCGATCCCGGACATAACCCCTCCGATCACGAACACATAGGAATGTTTTCTTTTCATGGATTACACCTTGAGATATCTGCGCACCGCCATGTAGCTCGAAAGCGCTCCGAGTCCAATGCCTGCCGCCATGAGAAGGAGGAACATCTGACCGAAGTTCGAGACGTAATAATCAAAGATGTTAATCGCACCAAAGAAGCGCTCGGTGAATGGACCCATCCACCACGTGAGAGGATAGTAGAGAGCCATAACAATGAGCCCAGCCGCAATGCCGTACATGATACCTTCGACGACGAATGGTCCGCGGACATATGCCGATGAGGCACCGACGAGACGCATGACCGAGATTTCTTCGCGGGCTGTGTAGATGGCGAGACGAACCGTATTGAACGTGATGATGATAGAAAGAAGGATGAGAACGAGCGAGAGTACAAAACCAAGACGTTCTGATGAATCAACGATTTGGGAAAGCTTCTCGATAATTGGCTTATTGTTCGCGTAGTTCACCTTTTCGATGATGACTTGATTGCCCGAACCGAGCGCCGCATCGCTCGCGAGATACGCTGCAATCGATTCGTACTGAGATGTCTCGCGGGCCTTCACATTGAAGACAGCGCCGAGCGGATTGTCTTCGAGCTCAGCAAGCGCATTGATGATGGTCTGGTCATCACCGTGCTTCTCTTTGAAATCAGCGAGTGCCTGCTCACGCGAGACGTATTCGACAGCAGAGACTTCGGGAAGCGCTTCGAGTGAAGATTTGAGCGTGAGAATGTCCGACTCAGGGGCATTCGTCATGAAGTAAACGTTGACGTCGACTTTTGCACGAAGCTCACCGAGCGAGGCGTCGAGGATCGCGCCTGAGAAGACCACTGCGCCGAGCGTGAAAAGTGTGACCACCATGATGAGGACCGAGGCGAGCGACACAAAACCGTTACGCCAAAAATTCACGAAGCCCGCATTGAGTATCCTTTTTGTTGCAATCCAGAACATAGATATATATTAGAGGACGTACCTGCCATCTTCATCGTCGCGCACAATGCGACCGTGATCCATCGTGATAACACGCTTGCCGAGGCTGTCGATGACTCCCTTATTGTGCGTCGTGAGCAAAACTGTCGTACCGAGATCATTAATCTTCTTGAGGATCTGGACGACTTCGTATGTATTGAGCGGATCGAGATTACCAGTCGGCTCGTCAGCAACAAGCACGTCAGGCTGATTGACGATTGCACGCGCGATTGCGAGGCGCTGTTTCTCACCGCCCGACATTTGGTGCGGAAACTTCCATGCCTTGCCGGCGAGGCCAACGAGGTCGAGCGCATACGGCACATCACTCTCAATCTCATCATCGTGTCGTCCTGCTGCTTCCATCGCAAAGGCGATGTTCTCGAACGCAGTCTTTTGTGGCAAGAGCCTAAAGTCTTGGAAGATCATGCCGATGCGGCGGCGCATACCGCTGATATCGCGCTTTGGAAGCGTGTGGATGTTTTGATCACCAAGGAATACTGTACCTTCGCTGGGATATTCTTCTGCAAGCAAGAGCTTGAGAAGCGTGGTCTTCCCTGCTCCTGAATGACCGACGATGGAGACAAATTCCGCGGGAGCAATCTTGAACGAGATGTTCTCGAGTGCTATGGAATTATCGAGGTAGGTCTTTGATACGTTATCAAAAAGGATCATCGGTTGGTTGATTAGGAAAGGCTCTTCTCTGCCTCAATGAATTCATCGAGATCGCCGTCATCGAGCACACGCTCGATATTGCGGGTCTCTACTTCGGTGCGGTGGTCTTTAACGAGCTTGTAGGGATGGAGGACATACGATCGTATCTGATTTCCCCACTGCGCTTCGGTGGTCGACGCAACTGACATGCCGCGCGCGATCGCCTTCGCGGCCTCCTCCCGCTTATGATACAGCTTGCCGCGAAGTATTTCCAGCGCATATGCCTTGTTTTGTGCCTGGCTTCGTTCGGTATCGATGTGAACAGCCAATCCGGTAGGCGTATGCACGATACGAACCGCGCTTTCGCGCTTGTTGACGTTCTGCCCACCAGGTCCTCCAGAGCGAGTGAACTGGATATCAAGCTCCTCGGGAGGGATAGCGAGCTCTGTCTCTGCAAATATAGGCATCACTTCGACCATCGCAAACGATGTATGACGTTTTTCATTTGCATTGAACGGCGAGACACGTACCAAACGGTGCACGCCTGACTCATGCTTGAGTGTGCCGTAGACATCCTTTCCTTGTATCTCGATGGTGATGTTCCGAACCCCGCCGTGTTCGTTCTCATTTTGGTGGATAATCGTGTAGTCCCATCCTTTACGTGCAATGTATGCGAAGTACATTTTTATGAGCATGAGGGAGAAGTCCTCAGCATCAAGACCGCCCGCTCCAGCAAAGACCGTGAGCAACGCACCGCCACGATCGTACTGTCCTTTGCCTTCGATCGCATCTTTGAGATCGTGATATTCCTTGATGATCGCCTGCGCACCATCTTTGTCGGACCAAAAATCAGGGGCCGCCATAGCGGCCTCGATCTCGACGATGCGTTGCTGGTTCGTTTCGTTCACGGAACCAGTATAGCAGAGCCAATAACTGGATTTTTGGGTATTTTTATTGTATTTTGTCCCAGTAACGCCACTGTAGCTCAGTTGGTAGAGCACCGCTTTCGTAAAGCGGGGGTCATCAGTTCGATCCTGATCAGTGGCTCCAGATAACAAAAGCTCCCCTTTCGGGGAGCTTTTGTATTGAGACCTAAGGTGACTTACTCAACCACCTCTCGTGCCTCGTCCGCCTTGTCTTCTGCATCGCGAGCAAGGTCTTCTGCGTCGTTGTAGTCTTCATCATCAAAGGCTTCTTCAGCCTCAGTGAGAAGGTCTTCTGCTTCTTCGAGAAGCTCCTGAGCCTCATCAATCTCGTCTGTATCGTCGCCGTCGTCTGCATCATTGATGGCGTCCTCTGCCTCATCAATTGCTTCTTCGGCGTCATCGAGTGCTTCTTGAGCATCATCCTCATCGTTGTTGTTGTCGCTTTCTTCGCCAATAGCATCTACCGCCTCATCAGCGAGATCTGCAGCCTCGTCAGCAAGCTCTTCTGCCTCGTCATAATCCTCATCGTCGAATGCAGCTTCGGCATCCTCGAGCTTGTCGCCGGCTTCGTCAAGAAGGTCCCATGCCTGAGAAACCTCTTCGTCATCGTCTTCTGCGGCCTGGATTTCGTCCTCGGCGTCATTGATAGCTTCATCAGCATCATCAATCGCCTCTTCGGCGTCATCCGAGTCGTCATCGTCATCATCGTCGTCGTCATCGTCGTCATCATCTCCAGAATCACCCTCTATTTCGTCCTGTGCATCATGGGCGAGTTCCTTCGCATCCATCGCGAGGTCCTTTGCTTCGCTGAATTCTTCGTCGTCAAAGGCATCTTCTGCCTCTGCAAGTTTGTCTTCAGCATCATTGATAAGGTCCTCGGCATCGCCGGTGTCCTCATCATCATCTTCTGCATTTTCGAACTCATCCTTGGCATTTGCGATGGCGTTCTTAGCAGTCTTGATCTGAGAAGCAGCGCTCTGTTCCTGACCATTTGATGAACCGCTATTGTCATCCACCTTCACCATTCCGCTTCCACCCTTGAGAACCGCGAGCTGCTGTTTGAGGAGCTCAATAATCTGAAGGAGAATTTTGATCTGGGCATCTGATCCCTGGCTGATGGTCGAAGGTGCTGCTTCTGCAGCTACCGGCTTCGTGATTGCTACGCCTCCGAAGACGAGCACCGCTGCGAGCGCGATGGCTCCGAGCGATTTGAGTAAGGTGTGTTTCATAAGAATCTGAAGAAAGTTAGATTTACTGCTAAACCTGGTAACTCAATAAGTATATCAAACTCGATAGGACACTTTCTCGTCGATGTGTGGTGTGTTAATAGGAGCGTTTATTACCCTGTAATACAAACACCGCCACGTTTAACGTGGCGGTGTTTGTAAATCTCAGTCTAACTAGTTGTCATCATCATCGTCATCATCGTCATCATCGTCGTCGTCATCATCATCGTCGTCGTCATCATCATCATCGTCGTCGTCATCATCATCATCATCGTCGTCATCACCTGAATCTTCATCCGCCCAGTCTTTGTCGCTGTCTCGACTTGCGCGGTCTTCGGTCTCAATTACCAACTCATCTTCAACGTCTGCGCGCACGAGGCTTTCGTAGCGCTCAAGAACCTCGTCAACAATCTCGCTTTCAGTATCGGCGGCGGTCGTGAAAAGTTCCTTGTCTCCATCAAGCTCAATTTTTACAACAGTTTCATTGGTGTAAATTTTTGCTTCAAGTTCGCTGAGGCCCATATCGTCATCATCGTCGTCGTCATCGTCCGAGTCATCCGAGTCATCATCACTATCATCAACACTATCGTCGCTCTGGTTCATCGAACCAGTGAGCGCTGCGAGCTGCTGCTTGAGAAGCTCGATGATTTGAAGAAGAAGTTGAATGTGTGTCTCTTCAAGCGATGAGTTCGAAGAACCAGTAACCGCCTGCGCAACTGACGGGCGTGCGATGGTTGCAGCGCCAAAAACGAGAACAGCCGTGAGTGCAACGACACCCGCGACCTTATACATAAGCGTTTTCATAAGGAACAAAGTTATTGATAACACCAACACCGCAAAGTGTACCAAACCTCAACAACCGAACGTGGACAACTTCACGAAAACCCTTAAATACAGTATATTAGAGCCCGTTGCCGTTGTAGCTCAGCTGGTAGAGCAACTCCATGGTAAGGAGTAGGTCGCCGGTTCAATTCCGGCCAACGGCTCAGTAATGAGTGACACATAACAAAAGCCCCTCCACGGGGCTTTTGTTTATCTTTCTAACGAAGTTATGCAACGGTCGGACCGGTCGATGCCGCTGGAGGCATCTGTGTAGGTACAACAGGAGCCATATCGTCGCTCTTATCGATTGCCTTGTAGACATGCGCAAAAGCAAGAAGTGAGATTGGAAGCGTCACGAGCAAACCAAGTCCCATTGGAATCGCACCAACGATGTTGATGAGTACAAGTACCAAGAAGAAGAGGAAGAGGTCCCATCGCTTGCCCTTCGTCATGCGACGGCTCTCCTTGAGAGCGGCAATTGGCTTCATACCCTTTTCAAGCACCAAGAAGATGGTGAGTGAGAGCATAACTTGAGCGATGATACCCGGCACGACGAGCAAGATAAAACCGATACCTACAACGATGACCGTCACAATCGCCGCAAGTGCATAGCGCCATAAGACATCCCACGATTCCTTGAAGACCATATCGAACTTCACCGGAAGACCGGCATATGAATTGAGCGTCATACGCGTGAGACCCAAGAACAACCACCATGTGAGCACTGCACCCGCGATGCTGACAAGAGCTCCAAAGAGTCCGTTACCAAGCTCACCGCTGATTTTATTGACGACGAATGAAGCGACGAGTGCTACTGCTGTAGCACCAATGTAAATCCCCGCATCTTTTTTGAAAGCATTCCATCCAAAACGAAACGATTCTTTGATCGATACTGTGTGCATAAAAAAGCTATAAACTACTATAAATCCATTATATCATGTGTACATGTTTAAAAGCCTCTGGAGCGCTCGGCACGAGAATGCCGCGGTTATACTCCTCCGATGGAGCCTGGCGGTGATATTCATCTGGTTTGGTCTTATTAAGGTCTCTGGGTATAACCTCGTTTTTGACCTTGTGAATTCAGTTGTGCCATCCATGGCCACCGGAACAGGATTCCTCTTCTTGGGATTGATTGAGGTTGTGATTGGAATGGGTCTCTTGATAAATCGCTGGCGCCTCGCCGTGACAGCCATCCTTGTCGTACACCTCGCGGGAACATTCGTCACTTTTTTCACTGCACCTGGACTCATGTTCGAACCGCACTTCCCCATCCTCACCCTTGCTGGAGAATTCGTGATCAAGAACCTGACCCTCGCTATCGCAGGTATCGTTGTCCTCATCCACGAAGCACATCGAGATCGCTCGGGGCGATAAAGGAAACTACTTGGCGGAATCGACGGGACTCGAACCCGCAACCTCCTCCGTGACAGGGAGGCGCTCTAACCAGTTGAGCTACGACTCCAGACTTCTGCTGGACAGAGGTTATTGTACTTAAAAACCAACCAAAATCAACGTACGCCTATGCTATGCCGTTGGCAGGAATCGAACCTGCGACCTAGGGCTTATGAGTCCCTCGCTCTAACCAACTGAGCTACAACGGCAATAAACACCACTTTATAACAAAAAAGGGGTGGTGGAAAGCTATCCTTTGTCGAGACAAACCATATGCAGTACACTATGTCCTACTAGATTTATTTAATAGTTTTAGTTCTCGCATATGGAACCACAAAAGAAGAACCCTTGGCTCAAAGGTCTTGGCCTCGTCCTGCTTGCAGGTATTATCATCGTATCAATTCTCCGCGACGGCATCGTCACCCCTTCGTACAACCAAGTCTCAGTGATTGGTACCGGCAAGGTGGAATACGTTCCTGATACTGCTCACGTGACGCTCGGCGTTCACATCGAGGCTCCGAACGCACAGAATGCTCTCACTCAGCTCAATGGAGTTACTGCTCAGGTAATCCCAGCCATCGTGGCACTCGGTATTCCCCAGGAGAACATCTCCACCCAGAACTTGAGCGTGTACCCTCAGTATTACTACCCATCAGACGCACCAAGTGCCATCAGTGGTTACACCGCTGACCAGCAGCTCACGATCAAAATCGCAATGGCATCATCTTCGTCCGACATGGTAGGACAGGTCATCCAAGCAGCAAGTGCTAAGGGTGCCAATCAGGTCCAGAGCGTCACCTTTGACGTCTCAAATCTCAGTGACCTCAAACAGCAGGCTGTCCTCGAGGCTATCACCGACGCTCGCTCACGCGCACAGGTTGTCGCAGACGCAGCGGGTGTGAAGCTCGGCAAGGTCATTGGATGGTGGGAAAACCCAATCTCGGTTCCTGGCCAGCCAGTTCCCTACTACGGTGGATACGGTTATGGTGGTGGTGAGATGATGGATCAAAGCATGAGCGTCCCAGCAGGTACGTCCGAGCTCATCATGGAAGTGAACCTCAACTACGAGACGAAGTAGAATCGCGGGATTCGGTCACGGATCACTAAGTCTTTTCTTCGCTCCGCTCATAAGTGCTCGCGACCCCGCCAACCCTGAGATTGAAAAGGACGTACCTTGCGGCACGTCCTTTTTCATACTTGTTGCGGGGGCGGGATTCGCACCCGCGACCTCCAGGTTATGAGCCTGGCGAGCTACTACTGCTCTACCCCGCGATATGGCGATACTATACCGCATTATCCCACATATCGCAACGCACTACTCTTCGCTCGGCTTCTCGAGAATGAGCGACGGTTCGACGCCAGCAGGACTTCCGGTGATACGCATGACGTCTTTATCGATCTTACCCAATTCTTTCTTTGCAGTGTTGAAGTGATTAATTGTCGTACCAAGCGCGCCACCGAGCTTTACCATAAAGCCGTCAAAGTTGGCGATGTGTCGCCCGAGCTCGCCAACGTTCTTCTGGATATCCTTTGCCTGCTCTTCGATCTGCAGGCTTCTGAGACCTTGGAGGACGGTCTGAAGATACGCGAGGAACGATGTCGGCGAAACGATAATGACCTTCTTGGTGAAAGCGTAGTCGATGAGATCGCGCGTTGATGTCTTTACAGCGCCAACCTGGTTGATGAGAAGGTCATAGTAGATACCTTCTGAAGGAATGAACATGAAGGCAAACTCCATGGTGTTCTCCGCAGGGCGCACATATTTGCTCGTCTCATCGATGCGATTTTTGAGGTCGGTCTTAAACGCCTTCTCGTGCAATTCGCGCTCAGCTTGATCACGCGCTCCGAGCACACGGTTATAATTCTCGAGAGAGAACTTGGCATCAATCGGTACAATCTTGTCTTTGATGAATACCGCAGCGTCGACAATCTCACCATTGGTGAACGCGTACTGCATTTGATACGAACCAGGCGGCATCACGTTCTGCAACACCGTCTCAAGATAGTATTCGCCCAAGATGCCACGCTGTTTTGGATTCTTGAGGATGTCTTGGAGATTCTGGAGCTGGTCGGCAAACGACACCACCTGCTTGTTGGTTTCATCGAGCTTGGTGAGGCCTTCCGTCACTTCTTTGACGATGCGTGCAGATTCACCAAGCTGTGTCTTGAGAGAATCGTGCATGCTCTTTGCGCTCTCACCAAGCTTTGCATCAACAGTTCGAGATAGCTCATTAATCTGCTGAAGCACGAGCGAGAGACCTTCGGAGTTTTGATCCTTCCCTTCTGGTTTCTTTTTGGATAGGAAAAACGCCACGAGCACCGCGGCCGCAAGGATAACGAAACCGATGAGAATGGCGATGGGGGTAGTCATGACGCTTACAGCTTACAGCCAACAGCACAGCGCTCCAAATAAATGGTTCGGAGCGGAGTGGATCCGGGTTTTTCCGAGCCTGCGAGGACAAAACACGGACCACGCAGCGAAGGTCATACCCTGGGCGTTCCGCAGGAATGGCGGAAGCGGAGCGAATCTTATGAGAAGAGACCGTTGACGACTTCCTGAACAATCTTTCCATCTGCCTTGCCTTTGAGGTCCTTCATAACAGCACCGACAAATTGACCCTTTTGTGCAGGGTCGGTGATACCGAGCTCTTCTTTCTTGGCTTTGACTGCGACTTCGATCTCTTCGCGACTCATCTGTGCTGGAAGGTATGTTTCAATGATAGCGAGTTCTGCCTGTTCGCTCTCGGCCAAGTCAGCACGACCAGCCCCTGAGTATTGCTCGATTGAGTCCTTGCGCTTCTTTGCTTCACGAGCAATAACGGTCATTGCGTCATCATCTGAGAGTTCTCCGTCGGGCTTCATACCTTTTGCAACGAGCTCGTTGGTGAATGCAGCTGAGATACCACGGAGGACTGTGAGCTTAACAGCGTCCTTGGCTCGCATTGCGTCTTTGATTGATTCTTTGATGTTTGTTGTGAGTGTCATAGATAAGGTTATAACATGGCCGGCTTCGCTGTTCTAGCAATCTTCCCCCGAACTCGTGATACACGTCGAGAGTTCCTCGTCTCCCTCATCATCTGTGATCTTTATTCCGTTCCAATAGGCCAACCCAAGAAGAAAGACAAAGCTTGCGATAAGAATCGCCAAGAAGGAAAGCAGGCTGCCATAGAAGTTCCCTTTCATTTGATTCAAGTGTATCGCATCTCTCCCATAACAAAAACCACCCTTTTGAGGGGGTGGTTTTTGTTGATCGAGCTTTCGCTCAACCTTCTCTATCTAATCAGAGATTAGAGGTCGAGGAGGTTGATAGCGTCAGTCTTGAATCCAGATTCATCAGGAACCGTGAGAACGTGTGTTCCGTCGACATCTGTGAATGCGTATCCAAGAGCCTGAAGCGTCACGAATGCGTTCGATGATGATGTTGCAGTCACAATCACTTCGAGTGTGAATTCTGCAGTGTCACCTTCGGCGATCTTCCATGAGTTCGTCTCGTCATCGTAGTCACCACCAGTTGCGCTAAGTACTCCAACCGAGGTGTTGTTGCCTGGGTTTGAAACACTGTAGCTTGCTGATGTTGTAACTTCAGACCCGTCGTTGTCTTCAGCAGGTGTTGAGTTGTCGATGTAGACATCCTCACCAAATGCTGTGACTTCGAATACGAGTGTGAATGTACCCTGGTCAGATTCACCAGTGTCATCTGCGATGAATGTGCGCTCAGCATCGTCGCTGACTGCTACAACTGAGACACCTTCGCTGCGGAGTGTCATGACTTCACCTTCGAATGAACCTTCGAGCTGGGCTGCCTCGAGGTCTTCACCTGAGTCAACACCCTCTGCGTCGATAGCTTCAAACGTTGTTGAAGGAACGTCAACCGTAACAGTTGTGCCTTCGTCGTATGCACCAGTCGTCGTTGCCAAGAACTCTGCCTGAACTTCAACTGCTACCTCTTCACCCTCTGCGATGACGATGTCTTCGCCGTCGAGGTCAAAGGTAATTGTTGCTGTTGCAGTGTCTGCACCTGAAACTGAGAAGTCATCGTATTCCTCGCCGTCAATGATGAGGACGAGATCAGAAACTACGTCTTCGTAGTCTTCTGTGTCTGCGCCTGCCTCGTTGATGAGAACGCGGAACTTGAAGTCCTTAACTTCAGTGTCAGTGTCAGCCTCGAGCTCCATGATTGCGAGTGAGAGCCACTCTGACTTCTCATCTTCTTCAACCTCGAGGGTTGATGCCTCTGGGTTTTCAGATGATTCGCTGAGTGTGAGCTCGTCGTCGCCACCTGCTGCTTCGAGGTCGATGGTTACGATATCTGAGTCGTCACCCGTGTACTGGTCGATGCCAGCCTCGTCGAGTGCGCGGATACCTTCGTCATCGATCCAGAGATCCCATGATTCGTCGAGTTCGTCGAGGTTGTCCTGGAATGTGAACGAGACAACGAATTCTGCAGTCTCGCCTTCACCTACAACAGTGTCAACACCGTTGAAGCGGAAGCTAAACTGACCATCTGTTGTCTGCTCGTCCCAGTTGTCCTCATCGTCGAGGTCTTCAACTGTTGCGACGTCGTCGCCATCCATCCAAAGCGTAGCTGATTCGAAGACATCCCAAGGATCCTCTTCGCCGTTGCCTGCTGAAGATGAAGCTACGACTTCGACACGCTGAACCTCAACATCTGAGTCCTCAACATCGAATTCGATTTCCATAGCCTCTGCATCCTCCTGGCCTTCTTCGATTGAGGTGTCGTCACCGTCCTTTACGTCGAAGTCCTCGAGTGATGCTTCTTCTCCGTCGCTGCCACCGAAGTCGCTGTCGCTGTCGTCATCATCGTCATCTCCTGTTGTAGGAGTCGTTGATGAACACATCGAGTTGTACTTTGCGCGTGAGATCGCACCAAAGTAACCAGCTGCTGGCATAACGCCGTTAGCTGACTGCCATGCTGCTGCTGCCTGTGCAGTGATCGCACCGAAGTAACCGGTTGCTGCTACGTTGAAGTAGCCCTTTGCTGCCAAGTAATTCTGAAGAGCTGTAACGTCAGCACCCTGTGAACCTACAGTGAGGTCGCGGGTGAAGCTGTAACAGCTAGTGCTCGAACCGCCCTGAAGTGAGCCGATCTGCGCGAGCAACGCGTTGATCTGGTCCTGGAGCTCCTGAGCTGTTGCTGCCTTGACGGTGTTTGCACCGGCAAAGAGGACAACTGCTGCAAAGAGAGCAACCAAGCCAAAAATCTTTTTTGACATAAATTTCTTTCTTGTAAGTCTTTTACTAATAACTCTACTAATAAGACTACTGTAATCACTATTCTCGAAACATTCTTTAAGGGCACAGAACCGGTGGGTTCCGCACCCTATCCAGAATGCTTCGAAAGTAGTTTGCGCGATTTAAGACCGACGCACGGTCATGCATTTCTTTCATCTGTTCGTCCCAGAGAATCGTCAATCAATATGAAATTATCAACGTACAGTCGTTCGATCGCTTTTGCTTCAGCGATAGGCCTCATTATAGAGGCACTGCGACACAAACAACAAAATCCGTGTGGATAAAGTGTCTGCGTCGCTTGGTCGTAATCATACCATTTCTGGCCCTTTTGAACAAGCAATCGGGGTCCGCAACATATATGAGCTCAGGCGCTCAAAACGTTACAAAAAATAGACGGTCCAACGACGCTCCCCCTTCTTTTTGACACCCCCCGTAAGCACCATATCGGCGAGGTCACGCTGGATAGTTTTCTCACTACAGTCGGGCATGATTGAGGCGATGTCCTTGATGGTTATCTCCCCTTTCTCACGAATAACATTAACGATTTTTTCCTTTCGGTCTTTGCCGTTAGAAACATGTTTTTGAGCCTCAATTTTAAACATGTCTTTTTGAATGTCCTTTATAGGACCTCGCGCATGTCCTTTAATCAACATCTGTCGTTCTGGTCGAACTGTCTGAGATGACTGATAGGAAATTCGGGGAGCATCTTGCGCCTCTTCAAGGACGTCCGAGAGATGTCGGGCTTCGGTATTTGCTTTACCCTTAAGCTCTGCTTCAAAGGCATTGAGGAAGGAGCGGATCTCGGACACAAGAATGTCTCGGTTCATCTCAGACAAGAGACGAACTCGGGCTGCCGTCTCGATCATAAAAATCATCTGGGTGAGACGGTCGGATGCAGAGGTAGATCCTTTTGATACATCAGCGATGAATTCAAGGACATCGGAGCGAAGTGACCACTTGAGCGGTTCTCGTTCGTCAAAGAGCTCTGTTACTAGGTATATTGCCGATGCGATTTTCTGTCCACGAGAAACAAAAAAGAGGAGTGATTGATTGTCCTTGAATACTGTCTTTGAGACTTTTGTATCGGACATATGCCTCGATGAGGATAAAAGACAGTCAAAGACTACATCAAGGACTGGTGGGATACAAGTCTTTGAGGCTTATTTTTTGGCTTTTAGGAAGATACGAAACATGCTTTTTATATTGTCGAGACTGCCGAAGACCAATTCCTGAACGAAGCGACCACCTTCCGAGGAAATGTTCCAGGCGGAGGCCGAAGAGGCCGAGCGGGAGCCCCCGAGCGAACACGCGAGAGGGGCGGGCTGGGACATTTCCGCAGGAACGGTGGGAGCGGAGTGTCTTGAATTCAGTGTGGTTTGACCGTCGCTGCGTGGTCCGTGTTTTGTCCTCGCAGGCTCGGAAAAACCCGGATCCACTCCGCTCCAAACCACGTATGACTTACCAACAATAAATTGACGTTGGTGCATGTTACAATTTCGTTGTATGACAAGAAAAAACAAAGGAAAGAAAGCGCGCAAAGAAACCAATATCGACTTCGAGGAACACAGCGGCAAGCTTGGACTCTCTGAAGGAACAATCT
>JBDKFZ010000017.1:0-79182 GCA_039798445.1 Candidatus Parcubacteria bacterium | reverse complement strand
TGACGACGAAAAGCGCAAACGCTATGACTCATTTGGCAGCGCCGATGCGGGTGCAGGATTCGGTGGTGGCGGGTTTGGAGGTTTTAACGGCGGCGGATTCAACGCGGCTGATTTCGACTTCTCACAATTCACCGGTGGCAACGGTCAGGGCTTTTCATTCGACTTGGGCGACATCTTTGGTGATGTATTCGGCGGAGGACGACAAAAGGTCCGTCGCGGGCGCGATATCTCGGTAGACATCGAACTCGATTTCAAAGAATCAATCTTTGGTGGCGAGCGCACGATGATGGTCCGCAAAGCAACGACGTGTGGCACGTGTAAGGGTTCGGGTGGCAAGCCAGGCACGAGCATGAAGAAATGTGGAACCTGTGAGGGCAGAGGCAAGATCCAAGAAACCAAGACATCTATCTTTGGTGCATTCTCGACAGTCACCACCTGTAACACCTGTTCGGGCAAAGGCGAAGTGCCGAGCGATCCATGTAACGAATGTCATGGTGAAGGGACGGTAAAAGGCGACAAGGATATCCGCATCGTCATCCCTCCAGGCATCGAAGACGGTGAGATGATTCGTGTCCCCGGTGCTGGTGAAGCACTCAAGAACGGCGCGACCGGCGACATGTATGTCAAAGTCCACGTTCGTCAGCACAAAGCATTCGAAAAAGAAGGCTACGACCTCATCACCGAGCTTCCTATTCGCATTACCGATGCGCTCCTTGGTGCAAACCTCAAAATCGAAACACTCGAAGGCCCACTCGAAGTAAACATTCCAGCAGGGTCGCGCGATGGCGATGAGATCAAGGTCAAAGGCAGGGGAGTTCCTGCAAGCGGTGGCCGTCGTGGCATGCTCCGCATCATCGTCGTGCTCGATGTTCCCAAGACGCTTTCAAAGAAAGCTGAGGAACTCGCAAAGCAGATGCGCGACGAGGGGCTCTAGTTTTCATTGACAACTTCCGCCCGAAGATTAGGATGGTGACGGAAAGGAGCCAACCATGACGGATTCAAAGGGTTGGAAGTTACGGATACGGCACGGAGACACTGACAAGGAAATTGCTCTCGCCTTTACGAGAACCCCCCTCCCTGGTACTGAACACATCGAGACGGTCGACGACCTCTCCATGCCTGAGCTCTGGAGTCCGACTCAGGTGGCTGTCGCCAGGGGCGAGAGGGAGATCAAGGAATTTCTCAACCTGGTTCACCAGTCTCAAAGCAGTTAGCCGCGCTAACAGTTACAATCGCACACCCGCCGACGAAGCCCCTCTGGCTTCCGTCAGGCGGGCTTTCGTTTATGGTGAACGCGGGCGTATACTCAGCGCATGGAACGTCTGATGCTTATTGCGCTTCGCTGGAGCTACCGAATCATCCGCCCAATCCTTTTTTTATTTGATTCCGAAATCATCCACGTCTTTTTTGTGCGTTTTGGAGCTGGACTCGCCAAGACTCCCGGAATGCGTTGGTTCACCGAAAAGCTGGCATCTAACAGTATTCCATCACTCGTAACAACGATTGCAGGCATTACATTCCCGAGCCCCATCGGCCTTGGGGCAGGATTCGACTATGAAGCACGCCTCCCAGAGGCACTTCCACTGTTTGGCTTTGGATTCGACACGGTGGGCACCATCACCAAAGGAGCATACGAGGGCAACAGGTACCCACGCCTTGGACGATTGATTCGTTCTCAGTCGCTTGTGGTTAATAAAGGATTCAAAAATCTTGGCATCGAAGCGACGCTTGAACATCTCAAACATTTGCATCCCATTGTTCCGCTCGGACTCTCGATTGGCCGAACGAATACCAAGACATACACAACGCACGCCGAAGCAATCGACGACATCGTCTATTCATTCAAACAAGCTGAAAGCTCCAGTGCACATATCGCATACTACGAACTCAACGTCAGCTGTCCAAATCTCTCGGTACCGATAGAGTTCTACGAACCCGAGCGTCTCGATGAGCTCCTCAAAGCGGTCACCGACATCGGTTTGTGGCGTCCCGTATTCATCAAGATGCCTATTGATAAAGATGACGCGACCATCCATGCAATGCTCGATGTCATCGTAAAGCATCCTATTGCAGGCATCATCATTGGCAACCTTCGCAAAGATCGTTCCACAGTCATCCCTGAGGAATCCGACAAATATCCACGGGGAGGATTGAGCGGTGTACCGTGTCGCGACCGTTCTGATGAACTCATCCGATTGGCCCACACGCAGGCCGGAAGCACGCTCGCTATCATCGGCTGTGGTGGTGTCTTTTCGGCCGAGGATGCGTACCGCAAGATCCGTTCGGGCGCGTCGCTCATTCAGCTCATCACGGGGCTTATCTTCAACGGTCCATTCCTTCCACGTGAGATCGCCCTTGGTCTCGAGAAGCTCCTCGAACGCGATGGGTTCGCAAACATCGCTGATGCGGTGGGAGCTGATGTTCGGGCGCATGGATAGGAGGCAGCGCCTCGTGGTATAGTCTTTTCATGACAGAAAACACGAAAGGCCCTTCGATGGAGGATATTGTCAGCCTCGCCAAGCGCCGCGGATTCATCTATCCAGGTTCTGAGATTTATGGTGGGCAAGCCGGCACATGGGACTACGGTCCAATGGGTGTCGCACTCAAAAACAACATCAAGAGTCTCTGGTGGAGAATGTTCGTCGACATGCGCGACGACATGTTTGGCATGGACGCAGCCATCATCATGAATCCTAAAGCATGGGAGGCGAGTGGACACGTAACAGGATTCTCTGACCCTCTCACCGAATGTTCAAAGTGTAAGCGTCGTTTTCGTGCCGACACGCTTGAAGATCCAACAAAATGTCCCGACTGTGGTGGCAAACTCGGCGAATCTCGCCAGTTCAACATGATGTTCAAAACGAACATCGGCGCAATGGAAGACGACACATCAATTGCATATCTCCGTCCCGAAACTGCCGGCGGTATGTTCGTGAACTTCAAGAACGTGATGGACTCACTCCACCCCAAGCTTCCATTTGGTCTCGGTCAGATTGGTAAAGCATTCCGCAACGAGATTGCTCCTCGCGATTTCGTCTTCCGCTCGCGCGAATTCGAGCAGATGGAAGTCGAGTACTTTGTTCACCCACAACACTGGGAACAGGCATTTGATGAATGGCGTCAGATCATGCAAGCGTGGATTGCAGCAGTTGGTATCGATACATCAAAGGTTGTTGAACATGAGATTGCCGACGACGACCGAGCCTTCTACAGCAAGCGCACCATCGACTTCGAATTCGAATATCCATTTGGTCTCAAGGAACTCTACGGTCTCGCATATCGCACCGACTACGACTTGTCGAACCACTCACGCGTGAGCACCAAAGATCTCACGTACTTTGACGAAGAAACAAAAGAGCGTTTTGTGCCTCACGTCATCGAACCGTCGCTCGGTCTCGACCGAACTGTTCTTGCAGTCCTTGCTTCGGCATATCACGAAGAGGGTGAGGAGGATGATAAGCGCATTGTCCTCAAACTCCCGTACCATGTGGCACCAATCAAAGCCGCTGTCTCACCACTTCTCAAGAACAAGCCTGAGCTCGTGGCAAAAGCACGTGAGGTCTACGGCAATCTCAAGCTCTCGATTCCACAGATTATGTGGGATGACAACGGAAACATCGGCAAGCGTTACCGTCGACAAGATGAGATTGGAACGCCCTGGTGCATCACAATCGACTTCGATACGCTCGAGAATGACACCGTTACCGTCCGCAACCGCGATACTATGCAGCAGGAACGCATCGCTATCAGCGATCTCCTCGCAAAGATAACCTCATAAACCTATGTCAGATAAAAAGATACTGGTCTCAGGAGTAAAGCCGACAGGACGCCCTCACATCGGAAACTATTTCGGTGCGATGAAGCAGTTTGTCGACCTCCAAGACACCGCCGACGAATCGTACGTCTTCGTAGCCAACTATCACGGTCTCATTAGCCTTCAAAATAAAGAAGAAATCGCTCGTAACACTATCGATGTGGTGCTCGACTATCTCGCCATCGGCCTCGACCCAAAGAAAGTTGTGCTCTATGTGCAGTCAGACATGCCTCAGGTTACTGAGCTCACATGGATCTTCAGCACGCTTGTCACCGTTCCTTTCATGGAACGTGCACATGCGTACAAGGATGCTGTCGCCAAGGGTAATGAAGCAACGCTTGGTCTCTTCGACTATCCGGTCCTCATGGCCGCAGACATCTTGCTCCCAGGTGCGACAATCGTTCCGGTAGGACAGGATCAGAAACAGCACATCGAATACGCTCGTGATATCGCACAAAAGTTCAACAATGCATTTGGTGAGACATTCACATTGCCAAAAGAATCCATCATCGAAGGAGCAGCTATCGTGCCGGGTATCGACGGACAAAAGATGAGCAAGAGCTACAACAACACCATTCCGCTCTTTGCCACGCGCGAAGAAATCACCAAGGCCGTCATGTCCATCGTTACCGATTCATCTGGTGATGTGCCAGTGAACGTCTACAACCTCCACAAACTCTTCAAATCCGAAGCTGAACTCAAAGATTTGTACGAAGCAAACAAGGGAAGCTACAAGGCACTCAAAGAAGCGCTCATCGAAGACCTTGATGCATTCATCGCTCCGCTCCGCGAACGCCGTGCGATTCTTGCTCAAGACGAAGCTGGTATCCGCGCCATGCTCGCCGACAACGGCGCAAAGATGCGCGAAAAGGCTGAAAAGGTGATGGAAGAGGTGCGAGAGAGGACGGGACTTAAATTCTAAACAAAATGAAGCGCGTATACGCTGAATTGGGCCTTGGAAACGGGACTCTTTGTTCTACCGAGTTTGAAGAAAACGATAGCGAAACACGCGTACCGTCGTTTATTCGACCCAAGGTAGTAGACGAGTACTACATACGAATCTGGATTGGAAAACGCGTCTTTATTTTTTCAACAAAAAACGGATTCAAAACCTATTTGAAGGGGAAGAATAAATTTAAAGCTTTGGTGGGTTTGGCAGGAAATGAAGAATAAAGATTGTCCCTCTCTAATCCTTATGCTATCTTTCTAGTAGCCAACAACACCGACGCCGATGACACGGCCGAGTTGGAGGAAGAAAGGACCGCTGAGCGGCCTGATTAGAACCTCCCGGGGATGCCCGTAACAGCAGTAATGAGACCAAAGTAAGGTGGCACCGCGATCCGATCGCCCTTACAAAAGTTGCTATGCATTGTAGCGATTTTTGTAAGGGCAATTTTTATTTCTTCACCATCATTTATGAACCCACGCACACTCATCAAAGACCTCTCTGAACACGTCGGCAAAGAGGTAAGCTTCTCAGGATTCGTCCACGCGCGCCGCGACCACGGCAAGATTGTCTTCTTCGACATGCGCGACGAGACAGGACACGTCCAAGTTGTCATTCCAAGCAAGAACGAGGCCGTCTTCGCATCTATCTCCGAGATACGAAGCGAATGGGTGCTCACCATCAAAGGATTGGTGAAAGCTCGTCCCGAGAAGCTCGTGAACCCTGACGAACAGAATGGTTCGATTGAAATTGAGGCGCTTGATGTTCAGGTCCTCAACAAAGCAAACACGCCTCCTTTTGACCCAACAACCGACACATCAGGTATCAACGAAGAAACACGCCTCCAGTACCGCTACATCGACCTTCGCTCAGACCGCATGCAAAAGAACATGCGCATGCGCAGCGAATGGGTGCGTTACTGCCGTGACTATCTCTTTGGTGAGCGTTTTGTTGAAATCGAGACTCCGCTCCTCACACAATCAACACCTGAGGGCTCACGCGACTTCATCATTCCATCACGTCACAACCCAGGAAACTTCTACGCGCTTCCACAGTCACCTCAGCAGTACAAACAGCTCCTCATGGCGTCTGGCTTCGAGCGCTACTTCCAGATGGCACGTTGTGTGCGTGACGAAGACCTTCGTGCAGATCGTGGTTACGAGTTCACACAGATCGACCTCGAAATGGCATACGTGACCAAAGAAGACGTCATGAATGCCGTTGAAGGGATGGTAACAAGCGCTGCAGAGGCGATGGGTAAGACAATCAAAGAAAAGCCGTTTCCACGCATCACCTACAAAGACGCGATGGCAAAGTATGGCGCAGACAAATTTGATATGCGCACCGAAGAAGACAAAGCTAACGGCATCCTCGCATACGCATGGGTCGTCGACTTCCCATTCTTTGAGAAAACGGACGAAGGCAAGTGGACGTTCACGCACAACCCATTCTCAATGCCAGCTCCTGAGCACCTCGAGTGGCACATGAAGGGTGAGCACCTCGAAGACATCATCACTCAGCAGTACGACTTGGTCTGTAACGGATTCGAATCAGGCGGTGGTAGCATTCGTGCGCACCAGCCAGAGATCCTCAAGGCAACCTACCACAACATGGGCTACAGCGATGCCGAGACAGAAGCGAGCGTCGGTCACATGCTCGAAGCCTTCGCATACGGTGTTCCTCCGCATGGTGGTATCGCGCTCGGTGTCGAACGCAACATCATGAACCTCTCGGGCGAGACCTACCTCCGCGAAGTTCAGCCATTCCCGATGACCGGCCGTGGTAAGACATCCATCATGAACGCGCCAACTCCAGCAACACCCGAACAGCTCAAAGAGCTCGGCTTGTCAGTCGTTGTAAAGGATACAAAGAAACAAGGCGACAAAGATACAAAGTAGATAGATTGTATCCTCGTATCCTTGTATCCTTAGCACAATGATATTCGCCGTTAAAACTGAAGCCTTCGAGGGACCACTTGATTTACTCCTCTCGCTTATCGAAAAGCGGAAGCTTTTGGTAAACGATATCTCGCTCGCCAAGGTCGCTGATGACTATCTCGAGCATGTCTCGAACTTCGAGCATTTCCCAACGCATGACGTGGCGCAGTTCTTGGTGCTCGCATCAACGCTTGTCCTCATCAAATCACGCTCACTCCTTCCCGAATTTGTCCTTACTGCCGAAGAAGAATACGACGTGAAAGATTTGGAGCGTCGTTTAATCATCTACAAGCACATGCAAGAGCTTGCACGTGGTATCGCCAAGCAGTGGGGAAGTGTACGGCTCTACGAAGCGTCGGAGGTTCCTCCAAAGGATCCAGTCTTTGCTCCGCATAAATCCATCACACCCGCTTCGCTTTTGAGCTCGCTTCAGAGCATGGTTGCACGATTTCCAAAGCCTGAGGTGCTCAAGAAAGCGATTGTCGAAAAGATCATGTCGCTTGAGGAAATGATGGACAAAATGGCTGACCGCATGAAGAGCGCACTCAAGACTCGCTTCTCTGAATTTGCAAAACATGCAACAAAAGGTGTCACAACAGACCGCGAGGTGAAGGTGAACACCATCGTGAGCTTCTTGGCGATGTTGGAGTTGGTCAAACAAGGCGCGTTGATGGCTCGCCAACACGCAACATTTGCCGATATCGAAATGGAGACGGATTCTGTCGCGATTCCGAAGTATTAAGCTACAATAGTTCCACATGACCCCCGCATCACAACTCGAATCAGTCCTTTTCTTTAAGAGCGAACCACTCACGGCCAAAGAGCTCGCCAAGATGCTCGGCATGTCTGAAGCAGAAGTTAAAGACGCTGCCGAAGCGCTCAAAACCAGCCTGCAGGGCAGGGGACTGACACTCATTTCAGAAGGCGATGCATACATGCTCACTACTGCACCTGAGGCAAGCCAGCTTATTGAACGCATCACCAAAGAAGAATTGGAAAAAGACCCAGGCAAAGCGGGAATGGAGGTGCTCGCGATTATCTTGTACCAAGGTCCTCAGACTCGCGCACAGATCGACCACATCCGCGGAGTGAACTCGACCTTCGCATTGCGACAATTGATGATTCGCGGACTCTTGGATCGCATCGATAACCCCACCGACCAGCGAAGTTTCCTTTACAAGCCTACGCTTCAGTTGTTATCGTTCTTAGGCGTATCTTCGACAAGCGAGCTACCCGACTTCGAAAAAACGAAGGAGATGCTCGCATCACTGACAACACCACTCGAATCACCGACTACCGACCATGGATCCTCAACAACAAACATCTCCGAACCTGCAGGAAACACCGATGCCACAGCCGTCGATGACGACTCCGACATCGACGACCCTTATGCCGACGATGACGAGTCAGAATAAGACCGCCTACAGCATCCTCGTTGTCATCGCTTGTGTGATGGGCATCGCGGGCCTCTTTGGTTTTTCTCACATGAAGAGCGGCCCACGGACCCCAGACACCACTCCAGTCGTCGCCACCACAACACCAGACGCTCCGGTGTTTCCAACGGTTTCTCTCGAAGCGCGCGCAGCATATGTCTATGATGTGAGAACAGGAGAGATGCTCTTCTCGAAGAACGGCGACACGATGCTCCCGCTCGCCTCACTCACCAAGATCCTCACCGCCCTCGTCGCAACACGAGACATCCCATCCAATAAAGATGTAACCATTTCACAAACAGCTCTCAACACCGAAGGAGATAGTGGACTCGTTGTAAACGAAGTATGGGACATCTCAGAGCTTGCTTCATTCATGTTGGTCGTATCTTCGAACGATGCTTCGACAGCCCTTCGAGAGACATACGAAGCACAAACCGGTGGCTCGTTTATCGCTGCGATGAACAGTCATGCCAAAAAGATCGGCCTCTCGGCACGATTCGTGAATGAGCACGGTCTCGATATGGGATATGGACGAGAATCGAACTCAGGCTCGGCACATGACATCGCGCTCCTTCTTGCGAACGCGCTCTACGAAGCTCCAAGCCTTTTTGATGCCACCCGAAGCGACTCAACCACATTTGTATCAAAATCAGGAACAAAACACGTAGCCGAGAACACCAACGACTTGATCAATGACATCCCATGGGCGCTTGGTGCAAAGACAGGTTTTACGGATGCCGCAGGAGGTAACCTCGCTGTGGCATTTGACCGTTCTGTCGGACATCCGATTATTGTTGTGGTGATGGGATCAAGTAGGGAAGGCCGGTTTAGTGACATGGAGAAACTCATCTCGGCAACGTTAGAGACCATCAAGGAGTAAAAGTGGTATGACCTTCGCTGCGTGGTCCGTGTTTTGTCCTCGCAGGCTCGGAAAAACCCGGATCCACTCCGCTCTGCGCCATATATTTTGAGAAACTAATCGCCAATCGCTAAAAGCTGTATACTATCTTTATGGAACTCGACATCATCAAGGTCATCACCCCAACGGCAGTATCGTTCTTCTTGGGCATCGCGATCACACCGATTGTCACTCACTATCTCTACAAATATAAGTGTTGGAAAAAGCGGGCAGGGAACACCAAAGGCCTCGGAGATGAATCAGGCACACCGATCTTCAACGAGCTTCACAAAGAAAAGGAAGTTGGGACCCCGCGCATGGGTGGACTTGTTGTCGTCGCTTCGGTTTGTATCACCACTGCACTCTTTTGGCTTGTCTCATACCTCTCATCAGGCGGTCCTTCAGGCGAGATAGACTTCTTGTCGCGCACGCAGACATGGTTGCCGTTCGCAGGATTTCTTTTTGGTGCCCTCGTCGGCTTCATGGAAGATCTCACCGTCATCGGCGGTTCAAAGCGTTTTCCTGATGGACTTCCGTTCATTTATCGGGCAATCCCGGTGTTGGTCTTCGGCGCATTCGTTGCATGGTGGTTCTATGCGAAGCTCGGTATGTCGGAGATCTTCATCCCGTTCTATGGATTCATGGACCTCGGCATCTGGTTCATCCCATTCTTCCTACTTGTCCTCCTTTCCATCCTCATGAGCGGTGTCATCGACGGCATCGACGGTCTTTCGGGTGGTGTGCTCTCGGTGACATTCTCATCGATTGGTTTGATCGCATTCCTCAGCAGCCAATTCGACGCCTCAGCATTCTCATTCGTCATTGTCGGAGGGTTGCTCGCTTTTCTCTGGTTCAATATCCCGCCGGCACGTTTTTATCTCACCGAAACAGGCTTCATCGCACTTGCTCTGGCCCTTACCATTTTGGCGTTCATGACGAACACCGTCATCCTCCTACCGCTCCTCGCTTTCATCCCATTCATGACGGTCATCACCAATATCATCCAGATTCTTTCCAAGAAGATTCGTGGTAAGAAGGTCTTTCTCGTCGCACCAATACATCACCATTTCGAAGCAATTGGGTGGCCTCCGTACAAGGTTGTCATGCGCTACTGGATCATCTCGGTCATCTTCGCATTCATCGGCATCATTATTGCCCTCGTGGGGTAGGGCATCGCCTTTCTCATGAAGAATCTCCCTGAAGCAGACAAGACATTCGGCACCATCGTCATTCTTTTGGTCGGGATCGGGTTCTTCATCTTTGTTTCCGCACTCCTCGGACTCTTGGCTCGCGATTCGGGTCTTTTCTCAGCAATTGCGATCAATCAATCGATATCACTCGTTGTCGGTCTCGTTGGATTCTATGTCGCATCCCGCATCAAATATTCGACGTGGAATAAATATGCGTTCTATCTCTTCATTGGCGGCATCATAGCGACCGCACTAGTCTTCGTTCCGCATCTTGGTCTTGAACATGCTGGAGCAAAGCGTTGGCTCGATATCTTTGGCCTCTCGATACAACCAGCCGAAATCATCAAGTTCGCTTTTGTGCTCTATCTCGCAGCGTGGTACGCCATGATAAAACAACAGGTGGCGACATGGTCATACGGACTCGGTCCGCTCGCCGGACTCCTCGGCGCCGCCGGTCTCGTACTCGCATTCCAGCCCGACTTCGGAACATTTATCATCCTCGCTGTCACTGGTTTTGGCATGCTCTTCGTCGCAGGAGGTTCGTGGAAACAGATAGCCGCAGTGACGCTCTCAGGTATCGTACTCGTTGCTATCGTTACGCTCTCGGTCCCATACATCAAGAGCCGCGTGCTCACTTTTGTCGATCCATCACGCGACCCACAAGGTGCGGGATATCAGATTCAGCAATCGCTCATCGCGGTCGGCTCGGGAAACATCTTCGGCCGAGGATTCGGACAAAGCATCCAAAAATTCAATTTTCTTCCCGAACCGGTGGGAGACTCGATCTTCGCCGTATTTGCTGAAGAGTGGGGTTTCGTTGGGAGCGTGCTGTTGATTTTGCTTTTCAGCTCGTTCTTCCTGAGAGGATTCCGTATCGCCAAACAAGCGCCCACCACATTTGCCCGGCTTACGGTCATAGGATTCGTCACAATGATTACCGCCCAATCCTTCATGAACATCGGCTCGATGTTGGGCGTATTCCCACTGACCGGCGATCCATTGGTCTTTGTGAGCCAAGGCGGCACCTCACTGGTTATGGTTTTGGTTGCCTCGGGCATCATTCTTAATATCTCCAGATACTCCAAATCTGATACACTAGGAGCCAAACAAGCATGAAAATCGTACTGACAGGAGGAGGAAGCGGGGGACACTTTTATCCGCTTATGGCGGTCGCCGAGCGTCTTCGCGCTATTGCTCGTGAGGAACATCTCCTCGAACCAGATTTGTATTACCTCGCTCCGGAGGAATACGACAAAGATATGCTCTTCGAGCAGAACATCACATACCAGCATGTGAACGCGGGCAAGATGCGTGAGTATCGTTCGATCAAGAACTTTTTTGATTTCTTCAAAACCGCGATCGGCATCATGAAGGCACTCGTGAAGCTCTTCTTCATCTTTCCTGATGTCGTCTTCAGCAAAGGTGGCTATGCGAGCGGTCCGGTGCTTTTTGCGGCGCGCATCCTCGGCATTCCCGTCATCATCCACGAATCAGACAGCGTTCCAAGCAAAGGTGGCGCGTGGGCTTCCAAGTTCGCAAAGCGTATCGCTATCTCATATCCAGAAGCAGCCGATGCATTCGGCAAACTCGCAGCAAAAGCGGGAGGTAAAATCGCGCTTACTGGTAATCCTGTCCGCAAAGATCTCCTTACGCCGGCATCTGAAGGAGCAAAAGAATTCCTTGACCTCAAAGAAGATCTCCCGGTCATCTTGGTATTGGGAGGATCACAGGGTGCTCAGCGCATCAATGAAACCCTCATTGAGGCATTGCCTGAACTTCTCGAAAAATATTACGTCATCCACCAAACAGGGAAGGCGTTGTACGAAATCACCAAGGGTACTGCGGACATCATCCTTAGTGGTAACCAACACACCAACCGTTACAAGCCTTTTGCATACCTCGATCTTCTTGCAATGCGCATGGCCGCCGGCGCTGCGTCGCTCGTTATCTCACGCGCAGGCTCAAATGCCATCTTCGAAATCGCTGCATGGGGCAAGCCATCGTTCATCATTCCAATTCCTGAGGATGTGAGCCGTGATCAGCGTAGCAACGCTTTTGCCTATGCCCGCACCGGCGCCGCACTCGTCATCGAACAAGCAAACCTCACCCCGCACCTCATTGTTTCCGAAATCGACCGTCTCATGGAAAACCCTGCAGAGCGTGAAAAGATGTCCGTTGCCGCCAAAGCATTTGCACGTCCTGACGCAGCCGACAAAATCGCCCGTGAAGTGATTGAATTGGCCCTCGAGCACGAGAACTAGTATTACTTACAAAAAATACTTTTGTGCAACATAAGACATTCAAAGTTAATCTTCACGCACTCATTAGAAATAATCTTGGACAGACTCTCATCTTAAAAAGAGGAGATTATTGGGTTTTACCTGGAGGAAGACTCGAAGATGACCAATCGCCCGAAGCTGGACTAAGAAGAGAACTCCGAGAAGAAACGGGTCTCGAAGATATCGTGGTAAAGAATGTTTTAGATGTTGGTCTAAGTGATAGCAAAGAAACACTCCTTGTTATATTCGAATGCGAGAGCAAGGAATCATCAAATATTCAATTGAGTTCTGAACACTCCGAATTTGCATGGGTCACTAAAGCGGATGCCAACACATACAACTTTGAATTCGAGGCAATAAAAGAAAAGATCTGAACATTCTTAGATACGAGAGGCCCTTTTCGTTTTATGCTAAAATAAGCGCATGACTTCCGTTGTAACCCGCTTCGCGCCTTCACCGACAGGATTTCTCCACATGGGAGGAGTTCGTACCGCGCTTTTTTCATTCCTCTACGCCCGACAAAACAAGGGCACCTTTGCTTTGCGTATCGAAGATACCGACGCAGCACGAAATAAGCCCGAATGGACGACCGGCCTCGTCGAAGATCTCAAATGGCTTGGATTGGAACACGACGTCTTTGTCATCCAGTCAGAACGAGCACCAAAACACAAAGAGTATCTCCAAAAGATCATCGACGAAGGAAAGGCATACATCTCAAAAGAGACACCCAAAGAAGAGGGTCAGCGAGATGAGGTGATTCGTTTTAAGAATCCGAACAAAGTCGTTGTCATCAACGATCTCATTCGTGGTGAGGTATCAATCGACACGACAGACCTCGGTGATTTCATCATCGCACGCTCAATCGACGAACCGCTCTATCACTTCGCGGTCGTCGCAGACGATTTCGACATGGGTATCACGCACGTGATCCGTGCCGAAGAACATCTTTCAAATACTCCTCGCCAGATTCTGATTCAGGAAGCAATCGGCGCGCCTCGCCCCGTCTACGCACACCTTCCGCTTGTGCTCGCAGCCGACAAATCAAAGCTCTCCAAGCGCAAACACGGCGAAACGGTTTGGCTCACATACTATCGTTCACGTGGATATCTTTCTGCCGCAATCATCAACTTTGTTGCATTGCTTGGATGGAACCCCGGGACAGAACAAGAGATCCTTTCGCTTGATGAATTAATTGCACAGTTCAAACTCGAGAACGTGCAAAAAGGCGGTGCGGTGTTCAATGTCGAGAAACTCGATTGGATCAATCGTGAATACATCAAATTGCTTTCTCCCGAAGAACGCACAAAACTCGTGCGAGAATTCGCACCGGCAGAAGTCTCTGACGACGTTCTTCTCAAACTCGAATCCGTCATCATTGACCGTATCAGCGCATTCGGCGAGATCAAAGACCTTTTTACAGCAGGGGAGTTCGACTACGTTTTGAGCGAACCGGTGTACGAAGCCGAAAAGCTCGTCTGGAAAGCTGCATCAAAAGAAGAAACCATCGAACATCTGAAAAAAGCCATTGAACTTCTAAACAGTCTTCCTAACGAAGCTATTGAAGCTAACGAAGCTAAGGAGCTTCTGTGGCCGTACGCCGAAGAGAAGGGGAGAGGGAACGTTCTCTGGCCTATCCGCTATGCCCTGTCGGGGAAGGACAAATCCCCTGACCCCTTTGTCTGCGCAGGCATCCTGGGCAAGGCTGTGACCCTCAAACGCCTCGAAACAGGCCTCCAAAGCCTCCAGAATGCCCTATAAGCCATGTTCAAACGCCTTTCGACATTTGCCGCACATCTCATCTTTATAGCGATTTTAGGGGTAATTTTTGTGCCGGTTTTGACCCGTGCCGACGAGGCTGATGATTTGCGTGAAAAGATCGCCGAGACCCAAGACCAAGTCGAACAAATCAACAAAGAAATCGCCGAATTCGAACGACAACTTCAAATGGTCGGTGCCGAAAAGTCGACTCTCCAAGCGGCCATCAACGAACTCAACCTCACGCGCAAAAAGCTTCTCACCGACATCTCACTCACACAAAAGAAGATTGAGCAGGCGACATACACCATCCGTGAGATCGAGATAGACATCGATGACAGTGAGAGCAAGATCGAGCGTAACGATCGCATCCTCGCAAGCGCACTCCGCGACATTCATGTTGCCGACGGAGAATCACTCATCGAGACAATCCTCGCCAACGAATCAATCTCCGACCTCTGGGTTGAGCTCGATCAAATGGAGCAGTTGCAAAACACCATCTATGCACAGCTCGCTGACCTTCGCGCTGTCAAAGCCGATCTTGAAGGTCAGCATACAAAGCAGCGCTCCGAACGTGAGAACCTCACGGCGTTCAAAGACAACCTCGCAGGACAACAGCGCGTCATTGATGAGAACGCAAAAAACAAAAGTGATCTTCTCGCAGTGACAAAAAATAAAGAAGCTGAGTATCAGGCACTCCTCGCAGAGAAACAAGCTGCACGTACACAAATCGAAACCGCGATGCAAGAATACGAATCGAAGCTCACCTACATCCTTGACCCTTCGCGCTTACCACAAGAGGGGAGCGGCGGGCTTGCCTGGCCTATTGCGAACCCAATACTCACTCAGGGATACGGCATCACAAGTTTTGCTGCAAGTGGTTCCTACGGATACGACGCACAAGGCAATCCAAACCCCCACCGCGGCATCGACTTTAAGGCATCAGTAGGAACACCGCTTCTTGCAGCCGCTTCAGGGACCGTTCGTGATGCTGTTGACATGGACAAAACTCCGGGTTGTTATTCTTACGGCAAATGGATTCTCATAGACCACGACAACGGCTTGTCGACGCTCTACGCGCACCTTTCGGTTTTCAATGTGAGTGCAGGGGATTCGGTAACTACGGGTCAGATTATTGGCTATTCGGGTCAAAGCGGCTACGCAACCGGACCGCATCTTCACTTTTCGGCCTTCGACCGAGAAGCCGTCAAAGTTTCGCCGTTCTCATGGAGCAACGGATGTAAGAACGCCAAAGTCCCATACGCCCCCTATGAAGCGTATTTGAATCCGCTATCATATCTACCAGAGTAGATCTTAGTAGTAACGACGCTCAACTTTTTCATGGAAAAGAAAAACGGCACAAGGGGATTCATCAAGCTGATCATTCTTATCGTCATCGGTTTGATCATCCTTGGATACTTCGGTTTGAATATCAAAGACATCTTGGCCTCACCGGTGGTCAAAGAAAACCTCGCATACGCATGGGAGATGGCGAAGCACATCTGGAGCACCTGGCTCGCAGCTCCTGCACATTGGGTCTTCGAAAACATCATCAAGTTCCTCTGGGAGCTCATACTCAACGGACTTGCAGGAATGAAGAATGGATCCCCAGTAGAGGCGATGATGCAGTAGGCAAGTAGGTAGTTTGAATCAAATTTTTATAACAAGAGCCCCTATTGGGGTTTTTGTTTTTAGAACAGAGAAGTAGGTATCAGATTTTAAGAACTCCGACTCCCCCGTATTTTTTGATTTTTGCGGGGGAGAGGGTGGTGCAAAGAATCTCTTATCAGGCCTTAAAGAAGCCTACGACAAAGAAAGGGGTGGACCCAAGATTGTGCGATGGTGTACTCACTGTTGCACAATCTTGGGGATCTTTTACGACACGGAAGAGCGTGGACGAATAAAGCCCTGCAGGCAAAGCACGGCTTATCCACGGATAACGTGTCGTAAAAGATATATTGTGCGACAGGTATATCTTTCTAGACCCCTATACCCCAACACCACAGAATTGGCTATTTGCAATTCCCCGCTCTCGTATATCCTGCCGCCTGTGCGGCTGACTCAGATGCGAACCATATCTTATTCTCTTCTTTGATGGAGTTCGCTCCGGAGCACCGGGGAAGGTGATACTTGGATCCATTCTTTGACCCGACAACTGAGCCTTCGAGTCGACTGGGGCTCTCTATCCCCTCTTCCCTGCCTTGGGCATCATTTTGAGAACGGCAGGCGAATCTATCCTGAGCATCTTTAAACACATCTTTAATCTCTACCGCAGATACGGCCGCCGAGCTCCATGTGGGGCTCATAGAGAGCCTTCCGAGGCACCAGGAGCCCACAGCAAGCCCAAGGACCATCAAAGCTCCAAGAGCCTGCCGTTTGAGATCCTCATCCCCAATATGAGCCTTACCCCATAGCGTAAGACTGAGGCAGGCCATCTTGCCCTGTTTAAGGGTTCGTGCTATTCTAGAGCCCACGTAACCAGCGATTCGAGCCAACATCCCCCAAGGATAAAGGCGAGGTCTCAATACAAGATAAAATTTTATGGCACATAGAAAAGCGGGTGGTACAGCCCGAAACCTTAGAGACTCAAACCCGAAATTCCTCGGTGTGAAGCTTTCTGATGGTCAAACAGCAAAGGCAGGCGCAATCATCGTCCGCCAGCGCGGAACAGAAGTCATCCCAGGTACCAACGTTGGTATGGGTAAGGACCACACCCTCTTCGCTCTCGTTCCTGGAACCGTATCATTCGGCAACAAGCGAAAAATCCGTTACGACGGTGCAAAGGTCACTCGAAAGATCGTCCACGTAAAATAGCAACGAGCAATTGGCAATTAGAAAAACCTCCGACAAAAATCGGAGGTTTTTCGTTTTTTTAATTGCTTATTGCAAATTGCTTCCTTAGTCTTCGCGTTCAACAAGAAGCGTAACCTTCCCCTTTTTGCCTTTGCACTCGAGGTTCATTTCATACGTGCCAAGAGCTTTGATGTGATCAATATTGAAGAGCTCTTCGGGAAGAGAGACGCCGAGCTGATCGTAGACTGCTGCAGTGATTGCATCAGCATGAATGCCTGCGAAAAGATTGCCCTCGTCACTTGCCTTGCGCCGAATTGTGACAGTCTTGCCATTGGCAGCAACGATGCCCTCAACAATCTTGGATTCTTCGGCTTTCATACCATGCTCCAACTTCGCCTTCTTCATCTCGAGCTCTTTCTTTGCATTTGCAGTCGCAGCCTTAGCCAATCCTCGAGGAATGAGAAAGTTGACGGCATAGCCCTCAGAAACAGTGACGGCTTCGTAGCGCTGACCGACCTTCGGGACGTCTTTCAAAAGGATTACTTCCATGGGCGAAAGAATACTATGGTGGGGTTATAAAGACAATCGGTCTAACGAGCGAGGATATCTGCCACCGCGGCATCAAGCTGGGGGTCCTTATCTGCCTCAAAATCTTCGGCAGTGCGTTCGACAACAATATCGGGAGTTAGGCCTTCTTTTGAAATTGATGTGCCTCCAGGAGTAAGCCATTGAGCAATAGTGAGCTTGAGTGACGTGTCGCCGGTGATTGGGATGAGCTCTTGTACCGATCCCTTGCCGAATGTTTGGGAACCAACAAGCTTGGCAATGTTGTTCTCTTGGAGAGCGCCGGCAAGAATCTCCGACGCTGACGCTGAACCCCCATCAACGAGCACAACCATCTTGAGTGGCTTGCTAGCGCGCGCATATCCCTTGCTTCGGTACACAGTTTCCTCAGCACCATCGACCGACTCTCGCACAATCACCTCTCCTTCAGGAAGGAAGTAGCTCGCAATCGAGACGGCGGCATCAAGATATCCTCCTGGATTGCCGCGAACATCGATGATGAGCTTGTCGCTCCTCGTCTCAGAGAATTCTTTGATTGCTTTTCTAAAATCGGCAGTCGCATGTGCATCAAAGTTGTAGAGAGAAATGACAAAGATACCGTCAGCACGGAGTTCGGTATCAAGCGTTGGAACGATGATCTTTTCGCGAACAATGGTCAGTTCGCGCGGTTCGGTCTCCCCTTCTCGGAAAAAAGTAATACTGATGGATGTCCCCGGTTCACCACGAATCAAATCCACCGCTTCATCAACACTCAATCCATTGGTGGTCGTCGTACCAATCTCAACAATCATGTCTCCCGCACGAACACCGGCTCGTTCGGCCGGAGTTCCCTTGAGGGGAGCCATGACAACCAAGACGTCGTCCTCCTTCCCTATCTCCATTCCTACCCCACCAAAGCTGCCACCGATTAATTCACCGAAGGCTTCGTTGTCTTCTGGAGGAAGAAAGACCGTGTACGGGTCTCCCAACGAATCTGCAAGGCCTTGGATAGCCCCCCACACCTTGGTTTGAGCATCAACAGGGTCTGTCCCCTCATATCGCTCATTGATGGTATTCCACGCATCCCAAAAAGGCTGGAAGTCGACGTTCTCAGTGGTGCTAGCATTCTCGGTGTTATAAACACCACTCACAAGCTGGCTTGGCAAGACCGATTGACGGCCCACAAAGAAGCCGAGACCGAGGAGAACGAGTGAACCAATGATGATACGTGGCTTCATGGCGTCCCAGTATCGCATGAAGTAGAATATGGACACAATGCTTTCGTTCCACAACACACTCACCAAAAAGAAAGAGGAGTTCGTCCCTATCATCCCAGGCAAAGTTGGTTTCTACAGCTGTGGTCCCACGGTCTACAACTATCCACACATAGGCAACTACCGAGCCTACATTTTCGCTGACACGCTCAAACGAGCACTCATGCGAAATGGTTTTGATGTCACACACATCATGAACATCACCGACGTCGACGACAAGACTATCCGGGATTCACAAAAGGCCGGCAAAACACTCCAAGAATTTACTGAATTCTATACCGAGGGATTTCTCAAAGAAATTGAGGAGCTCAATATCATCCCTGCAAACGAATACCCTCGCGCAACTGCATATATCGACGAGATGGTCGACATCACCGAAAAGCTCCTTGAGAAAGGCTTCGCATATCGCAGTGATGATGGAAGCATCTACTACAAGATCGACCAGTTCAAACACTACGGTCAGCTTGTCGGTCTCGACCAAGAAACCCTCAAAGAGAATGCCGCAGGGCGCATCAAAAAAGACGAGTACGACAAAGAAAACCCTTCTGACTTTGCGCTTTGGAAAGCGTGGGATGAGACCGATGGTGACGTGTTCTGGGAGACTCGTCTTGGCAAGGGCCGCCCAGGCTGGCACATCGAATGCTCTGCAATGAGTATGAAAAACCTCGGCGAAAGCTTTGACGTTCACACTGGCGGCATCGACAACATCTTCCCCCACCATGATAACGAGATAGCACAATCAGAAGGATGCACCGGTCATCAATTCGTCCGCTACTGGCTCCACAACGGATGGATATTGGTTGATGGAAAGAAGATGTCAAAGTCTCTTGGAAATTTCTACACACTCCAAGATCTCAAAAATAAAGGTTACTATCATCTGCTTGCATTCCGATATCTTCTCCTCACATCACACTACCGAAGCCCACTTAACTTCACATTTGAGTCGCTCGACGCTGCGTATGTCGCATACGATAAATTAAAAACGCGCCTCGCAGAATTGCCCGACGGCGGTGCAATCAATGAAGAATACAAAAACCGCTTTGACGAAGCTTTGAATGATGACCTCGGGACACCTCAAGCGCTCGCCATTGTGTGGGAAGCCCTCAAAGACACTTCTCTTTCTGATGCAGACAAAAAGACCACGATTCTCTCATTTGATGACGCATTGGGTCTTAAGCTCGATGAAGTAGTGACGTTTGAGATCCCGACTGAGGTATCAGAACTCGCCGAAAAACGCGAAGCTGCCCGCCTCGCAAAAGACTGGACAACATCTGACACACTTCGAAAAGAATTGCAGGATCTTGGATTTGATGTTGAAGACACGGCCTCGGGACCAAGAATCATCAAGAAATAAAGTTGTCCCCACGTCGTCCCCGCCTTTTGAACTTTTATTGATGGTGTACATGAATGGGGTCTGAGAGCGGGTGGTATCATGGTGGACATATGGCAGATACCACCGCCACAAACCAGCAACACCGCGAGCTTCGCACACCTCCTCAAGACGTTGAGGCCGAGCGCGCGCTTCTCGGTTCTATCCTGCTACGTCCCGACGTGATCCACGAAGTTGTGGACATCATCACTGCTGATTCTTTTTATGCGCGCAAACACCGCCTTATTTTTTCGGCGATGTTCGACTTGTTCCGCAAGAACGATCCCATTGACCTTGTCTCGCTTTCATCAAAGCTCAAAGAGATGCGCGAGCTCGAAAATGCCGGTGGCATGACAAACCTCGCGTCGCTCGTCGATACGGTTCCGTCATCAATGAACGCCAAGCACTATGCCGAGATCACACAAAAGAAACACACGATGCGCCAGCTCATCGAAGCATCGCATCACATAGCAGAGCTCGGCTTCAGCGAAGAATCCGATCTTGGTGAGCTCCTCGATAAGGCCGAGAAAAAAATCTACGAAGTGACGAACGCACCAATGAACCACAAGTTCGTCTCCATGTCGCACGTCCTCACCGACGCGTTTGAGCGTCTCGAGACACTTTCCAAATCAGGCGGTGGTCTTCGTGGTGTTCCAACTGGATTCGTCGACATCGACCGTGAGCTCTCCGGTCTCCAAAAGTCTGACCTCATCATCTTGGCCGCACGTCCTTCGATGGGTAAGACAACACTCGCGCTCGACATCGCCCGCAAGGCCGCCGTCGAACACGGTATGTCGATTGGTATCTTCTCACTCGAAATGAGCGCCCAGCAGCTCGTCGACCGCATGCTCGCAGCCGAGGCTCAGGTCAACTCGTGGCACCTCCGCACCGGTCAACTCAAGAGCGACGAAGATTTCGACCGCATCAGCGAAGCACTCAATCGCCTCTCACAGGCCAAAATCTTCATCGATGATGAGCCTGCCAACAGCATCATCAAGATGCGTTCGGTTGCACGACGTCTCAAGAGCGAACACGGCCTCGACATGATCATCGTCGACTACCTTCAGCTCATGATGCCGTCAACGCGTCTCAAGTCCGAGTCGACCGTTCAGCAGGTCACCGAGCTCTCACGTTCGCTCAAACAGCTCGCTCGTGAGCTCGATGTGCCCGTCTTGGCGCTCTCACAGCTCAACCGTGCAATCGAGACACGCCGTGGACGACCACAGCTCTCTGACCTCCGTGACTCAGGTTCTATCGAACAAGACGCCGACGTCGTTGCTTTCATCCACAACGAAGACCGCTACAAGGACGCGGCCGATCGCACCAACATTGTCGAGTTCATCATTGCCAAGCACCGTAACGGACCCGTGGGTGTTGTTGAGCTCTTCTTCGATACCAAAAAGACCACCTTCCGCTCGCTCGAACGTCATGGTGGCGATGCCTTCGACCAAATCGCCAAGGCTCCTCCAGCAGCAAGCTCACAGGCGTTTTAGTTCTTCCACCCCATGCACGGCATAGAAAAGCTCGCAGCGTATTTCCAAAAGTTCCCCGGCATCGGTCCGCGCCAAGCAAAGCGGTTTGTGTACTTTTTGTTGCGACAAGAACCGCGCACGCTCGAGGATATGGCGAAGCTCATTGAGACGCTTCGCAATAAAACCGCTGAGTGCATCACGTGCCACCGCTTCTTTGAAGCCGATGGTTATGGAACGTCGTGTGACATTTGTACGAGTCCGAACCGCGAGACATCGCTTTTGATGATTGTTGAAAAAGATGTCGATCTCGAAGCCATCGAACGAAGCGGCACCTACGATGGCCTCTACTTTGTGCTTGGTGGTACCGTACCGCTCATGGAGATCTCTGACGCTGCACCATTACGACTCGATGAGCTCGTGAAGCGCGTTCAGACAATGGCACCAAGTCTCAAAGAGGTTATCATCGCCACAGGGGCTCATCCCGAAGGCGAAGCGACAGCCGACCACGTGCGTGGGCTTCTCTCCCCCATTGCCGAAAAGAATCCATTCCCCATTACGCTCCTCGGCCGCGGACTTTCGACAGGATCCGAGCTTGAATATTCAGATAGAGAGACCATTCGAAACGCACTGCAAAATAGAAAATAGACGTAAGAACGCCCCGGCTTGCGCGCGGGGCGTTTTGGAGCGGGATGCTCCGAGGACTACTGAGCGAGGATGTAGATGACAGAACCAGGGCCCGGAACACCACCAGTGTGGTAATGCGAGTGGACCTGGATCTTCTGACCGACCGTGAACGTGTTAGTCCCCAGAACGACCAGATTCCAGACGAGCGATGATCCCTCTCTCTTGATGGGGACATACCGCACCCCATCGACGATCGTTCCTTCGCCAACGACTTCAGCATCGATCGGACCGGCCGAGCTGACCCTGAGTGTCCAGAGATCGTGCTCGTAAAGGACGGTGACGACCGGCGACAGAGCAGGTTCGGGTCGAGATATTGCGACAGACCCAGCCGTCGCGAAACCTTCCCGAACGATCATTGCCACGACGACTCCCCCCACCATGATTGCCGCGATGAGGAGCCACTTGATCCCCGAGTAGAGGATCTTCTTCTTGTTGCGGGCGTCGAGTGGTGCCAACACCTGATGAGCGTTGCGCATTTGAACCTCCGGCCTCCCGGCCATCAAAGAACTTCGTTAGTATTACTGGCGAGTATCATAGCATGCCAGACTCCTTTTGTCAATCTATAGCAGGTTCAACAAAACCCTCTTTCGAGGGCTTGGTTGTTAGATCTTTTTGAGAGTCACCTTTGCGTGAGGCTGGCGGTGTCCGCGCTTCTTGTAGTAACGGCTCTTTGCCTTGTATTTGACGACATTGATTGTCTTGTTGCGACCTTCTGCGTCGTATGAAGCTGTGGCTTCTGAGAGGTACGGTGCGCCAAGTGTGAGGGCACCATCGTCAGTAAGAAGAGTCTTGAATGAGACGTCCTTGCCGGCTTCTGCACCAATGATCTTTTCGATTGTGAGCTTTGAGCCCTCGTTGACGAGGTACTGCTTTCCGCCTGTTTCGATGACTGCGATTTTCATATGAATATATCGGTTTTTAGACCCCCCACTATAGCTTAAAATGTAAGACGTATCAAGTGCCTTTTTGGGATGCTCTCAGCAGGAATCGGTCACGAGTCACTAACTCGCTTCGCTCGTAAGTGCTCTCGACCCCGCCTCAGAAAGGCCCTCCAAGGGCCTTTCTTCCGGCCTTCGATTCCTGCACCAACCCATTTGGTCAAATTCAATGCTCTCAGCAGGAATCGAACCTGCATCGCCTCCTTCGGAGGGAGGCATCCTATCCATTGAACGACGAGAGCGTGGGCCTATCCTAACATCCAAGCGCCCTAGGAGAAGAATCTGAGAAGGTAAACCGTGGCGGCGGTCGTAAGACCCGACACGAGCGTCCCCCACCCCATATCGACGAGCGATATCCAGAGCGGCCAGCCTTTGATGGTGGCGAGATTGGTGAAGTCGTAGATGCCGTAAGCAACGAGACCAAAGGCTGCGCCCAAAAGAGTGATATGTCCGATTGAAAGGCCTTCGCGAATACCCGGCGCAATAACAAACAACGTCAAACCGAGCGCGAGGAGGAGGTACGCCCTCATCGCTGCCAAGAGATTCACCTTCTCCGGCATCAAGAAACCAATCGCACGCTGATACAAATCACGAGAGATGCCCAAAAGCCAGATGGCATCGATGATGAGGAAGACAATGAGAGCGATGAGAAATATCTTGAGCATCTGTGTGACGCTTATTCCTCAGGAGTTGTTTCTATAGCAGGTACAGGCTCAGGGGTCGTGGCTTTTCCGTTGGTGATAGGAGCAACTTCGATGATCTTCTTTGCCTCTGGATCATAGAGTATGGCTTTGCCTGCCTGAGAATAGATAAGAACCTTATCGCCCTTTTTCGCATCCTTGAAAAATGGCTGGTCGACGAGGAGTGCCGGGTCGGAGACTGTGGCGATCGTCGGGACCTCTCCTTGAGGCACAACCATGATCTCTCCCACTTCGGCTGCCAAGTCAATGGCTTCTTCCTGATTTACAACATCAGGATTTTCTTTTAGCTCTTGGTATTTTGTAAAGAAATAGAAGGCAGCCCCTGCAAGAATGGCAAAAATAATGACAAGAAGAATGGCCTTTTTATTAAAACGTGAACGATGAAGCACACCTGCAGACGACGAGATTTTTGTTTCCATCATTTTTTGTGGTGAAGTAATCATTGATATGAGTATACGTCCTCAACGATGCGATTTGAAGTGGGATATCAACAGCTTCTATTCAGATGCATATTGCGCATCAATCTCCTCGTACACAAAGCGCGAGGTCTCTCGAATAGCATTAATGAGCGACGTCACATCATTTCCGCGAGTCATAATGCAAATTAGATATGGATGTCCTGGATAATAAACAATACCGCAGTCGTGGAACTGCTGAAGGTCCGTCCTTGTCTTTCGTTCTCCAAACTTATGTGCAATAGGAATTGACTCGGGCACCGATGCGCGGAGACCATCAACGAAAGAGGTTTCCGTTAAGAGCTTTAAAGCATATTCGGAGTGTGTTCTCGACAAAAATGACGCGTTAAAGAGGATTCTAAAGAAGATACTGTACTGCTTCACTGTAAGACGACCGAGTGGGTCAGTAATGAGAGATGCGTCGACACCCAGTAATGTGTAGAGTTCTTCTTGATATTGTCGAGGAATACGATTAAACAACAACATAAGCGCCTGATTGTCAGAATACTTAATCATGTGTTCAAGCAGTTCGCGAGCGGTGTATGTTGTTCCTGGCACAAGAGGAACTGACGGCGCAAACTCCTGCTGATAGCCCACATCAACTGAGTTTTCAAAAAGTATCCGTTCATCCAATACCTTTGGGTCATCCTCGGCCCATCGCAAATATGAAATCAGAAGCGGAATCTTAAGAAGACTTGCCGGCGCAAATGATTCCTCTTGGTTGATACCGAACACTGGTCCGTTATTGAGATCGCGATAATACACAGAAATATCCTCTATGCCCATTTCATCTTTGAGATCATCAACAAAATGTCTAAGATCCGATGTAAAATCAATTTTTTTACTTGAAAGAGCTTCTTCCCCGAGATCGCACTCAAGCAAAGGATTTGTAAGTGATGAGGAGCCAAGACGCCATTCGCCCGTAGCCTCGTTGACCTCGCTGCTGCGCGGAAAGAAAAAGCCAAACAAAAACCCAAGTACGAGTGTCCCTGCGGCGATGAGAATCATTTTGTTACGAGAAAGCATCATGATGTTCTATGTGGTGGGTTCCTCCGTAGGCTCAGGTTCTACGTTTTCTTGTTCTGGCTCTTCTTCTGGCTCAGGTTCAGGTGTCGGTTCGGCCTCGATCTTGGGTTCGGACTCTCCCATCTGCGCAGGCAGGTCAGCTGGAGGTTCAACCGCCGCCTCTGGCTCTTGTGGAAGCTCCTCAACTTCGGGTTCTGTTCCCTCTTCAACTACAGGCTCCGGTGCGGTCTCTACCTCGAGTTCTTCAGATGAGGGTTCGACTTCAGGCTCGTCAGACGTGTCTGGCGGGGCCTCTTCGAGAGGGGTCTCCTCTATTGGGATGTCTTCAACCACCGTCTCACCTGGAACCGACGTTGTAGTATCGTCTGTCGGATACGAATCGACAAGGAGCCAATCGAAGTAGATGTCGAGAGCGGCCGGAGCGAAGAGCGAAATCGTGAATCCGATACCGGGGCGCTTCAATGTGACGACCAGTGGGTGTTCACTGACAGAAAGCGGTGTAATGAAGATCTTGCTTGTTGCAAGGACAGACGCATTCTCAACATCAACACTTGAAGATCCTGACGGGATGCGTGCAGTACCTGAGATTTGATCCCTTCCCGATGGTACTGCAATACGTCCTTCAGGAATAATCGTGATGGTCGAAGCGAACATGTTCTCTGCATAGAGCGTCACTGCCGCAAATGAGCGCACCAACGCGGATCGGATTACCACAAGAGCATCGGCGACACCTTCTTCGATTGATGCGATGAACAATGCTGGAGAGCTGGTTGTAGCGGTGTGTGTCGCGACGTCACTACCGAACGTCAATCCTTGAGCGCTGATTGTTCCTGAGAAGACAGCATTTCCTTCCGCATCAAACGTCACCAAGACGGACGATGTTGCGGAAGGATCTTCTGGGTCACCCTTTCTTCGTATCTCAAAACGACCATTGTCTCCGAGCATAAGGGCTATCCCCCCATCATCCGAAGATGATTCGATTGCACTGACCGAAAGAGTGTCGGTAAATATGTGCGGCGTGATGATATCGAGACCTGCTGAGAGCCGTCCGGTGAACATCTCAGAATCAAGGACAGTATCTCCATTCTCTTTGAGGAATGAGAGAACTTCGAGACCATCCAACAGTTCATAAGACCCTGTCTCGGACACCACAGAGAGTTCATACGAAGGAACAAGTGTCTCGTCTTCCCCACAGACACCTCCCGAGCTTGGAGTCGTTGTCGCACCATCGGCGTCGATACAAGCGGCGGGAATAATCTCGGCTGTCGTGATATCCCCCGCCTCTTGAGCAAGAAGAGATACCGACATACCCGAGTAATCAACAAGATTCACAAACACCATTACCTGTCCGCAACGTCGCGGTGATGATTCGTCATCGCCAGGACACGCATCGAGATTTTCTACCTTCATGCTTTCGAGTGCAGTACCAAGCACGCGACCCGCCTGGGTAGCGCGCATACCATACCCACTAAGCGAGGACGTCGTAATTCTGTCCCCCATTCTAATAACGCCATTGTCTGTTGTTACATTCACCGGCACTCGTCCAACGAGTGCAATTGGGTATGATGATGCTTCTGCAGGACCAAGAACGAGCCCTGGGCGCGTTGCAACAATACCAATGACATTCTTTTGATATGCCTTCGTTGAGCGAAGAACGCCACTCGTAACGTTCTGATCAACCGCAACAATATCCCCCGCAAGGAGCGGCTCTGCTGAAACATAAAGTTCAGCAAGGTCAGCACCATTCCCCACACCAAGCAAATTGTTTGTTGATCCAAACAAGTAGTGTGCAACAAGTTCTTGCTGGATACCGTTCAATGCACCAAGAACAGTCTGCTGCTGTTGTTCAAGACTTACATCATTTTCCTGGGCTCGTATAAATGCCTGTGTTCCAAAAACGAGCGTACCTGATGTCATGGCCAATGCTTGTATATCATCAGCATCACTTCCTGACCACGCTGTACCAAAGTCGTCATTTGGAACAGTTCCTTGTGTGTGAATAACATCGGTGAGTATAGAACCAGAACCTATGTTCGAGAAGACGTTTACACCACCACCATCAGACCCATCACTCGTACCAACGTACATCCTTCGTGCCTGACCGAGTACGTATGTTGTGGCATCAACAGCAACAGATGTAACGTTATTGCTTGTTCCAAAAAGTCGTTCTGAATCAATACTAAAGTCAGATGTTGCATCTGGTGTTGTGCCCCAGGCAGTATCCACCGTAAGCACAGTTGCTGTGTTTGAAACAACTCGACGTGTCTGACCCGCACCCAAATCACCCGTTATTTCAACAATTCTTCCAACAAATTCATTAGGAATCCATGTCTCTCCAGAATCTCCGATTGTTGTTGCTGAAAAGGCAGTTGCATTCGTCACAGCAATACGTTTTTGAAGAAGGTGTGCTCTACCATCAAGGAAAAGTGATGCCGCTCCTGCCTGTGTCACACCACTCGCTGTTGTACCGCCACCCATGCTAAACGCGAGATCATCCATTTCACCTGCAAAAAAGTTTGCACCCGTTACACAGTTTGCCCCAGCACACGATGCACCGACCGTAAGTGTTACAGCAGAGGTATCAAGTGTCGCCGTTGCCGCAAGAGTTGAGTCACAGGTCACTTGTTTTCCGTCAACATACACACAGATGTCGGTGTCTGTGTTAGTAAACACGACATGGTGCCAAAGACCATCGGCATATGAAGGTCCTGCAGCTGTAGTTAAGTCGTCCATCGACGAACCAACCGTCCACGTTGCGTCGTCATCAACACCCATAATGTACTGCCCAGAAGCATTCATTCCTCCCCACGCACACCCCGTTCCTGCTGATGGCGTTGCGGGTACCCAACACTTTTCAAATACAGTATCTATACCTGCGGGAGTCAAATCATGCTTCAGCCACGCAGAAACGGTCCAACTTGTGGCCGCCATATTGTAGTCGGTGTCGTTATCACACACACCATCGTTTCCTGTTCCGTCAGTACAGAAAAATTGTGATGTTCCATTGAGATCAACCGCTGTCCCACGAACCCCCGATGTGCCGAAGGTGGGGGTATTAAAACTCTGAAGAATGTTTGCACCACTACCAAGTGATGACAGAGCGTCTGTTGCTCCAGCGGCCTCCTCAAAAAGGAAGAGGCTTTTTACACCACCAACCATAAGCGGTGTCGCTGTTGCCGTACTGACGAATCGGGTCCATGCCGCAGCACCCAAGTTACCTCCTGAATCATGGATTTCAGCAAAACCTTGGCTTGTTCCAAAAAGAACAACATCACCCGAATCATTGTTACCTGTTGCTGTTGCCTCTCTCGCAAGAGATGCGCGCTCGGCTACAGCAATTGTTGCGGGTGATGTTGCAATAGCAGGAACCTGTCCTCCGGTGATAGTACCGGCCGTGATTGTTTCGTCATACCATCTATCTGGCGTACCGTTTGTTTCCGCCGTTACATCTCTATCAACGTTTCTCCATGTTTCAAGTTGTGCGCGTGTTTCATTTGCAGCATACATGCGACCGCGCGTTGTCATGTGCACCGTATTGTAGTCGTCGTTTGTGGCATCAGAGTAGTTAATGACCTCCTGTGTATCGGGATGAATGACAGAGATTCCTGTATCCGTGGCAGCGGCAATGAGCACGACACCACGAAGTGGTCCGGCACCTGAGTCGAGGGGTATGGCACCAGCGACGTTTGTAGTTCCTTCACTACTACCGTACTGGAGCGCTGCAGACACGTCGTTCACAACTGCATCTAGAATCGCAAGACTTGTTTGAGCATCTGTCGCATATGTTGTTGCTGTATTACGAGTCCCAATCTTCGTATCCGCCTGAACACGGTTTGTAGCGTTATAGCGATACATTCGATCGCTAATAAAATCAAAAGCGTAGAGACCTGTTCCTGTTCCATTAGTACCAACGTAGACCGTACCGTTTACCGCACCAACACCTGAAGGATTACCCGTGCTTGCACCAAGCGCATATGTTCCATCTTGTGTGAACTCCATCCACAATGAGTTGTCCTTTGCATCAAAAATATAGAGGCTCTCAACTGTCGTTACCAAGATTGCTTTGCGCGGAAAAACAGACGAACCGCAACGGTCATCCGTCCCAATAACACAAGCATCATTCGGCCCATCATCTTTTGTTTCGGTATACCACGATGTTCCTGACGTGAGACCATTGGTGCGCCACGCACCTCCATCAGAGTCACGTGTCGTATCATAAATAAAGATATCAAGAATACCCGTAAGCGAACGTTGAATGGTGTGACCTTTTGTCACCAAATCGCCATAGATGGTGCTGTCTAAACGTTGTGTTGCACTACCAACAGTCAGTCCACCTGTTTGTGAAAGTGCCAGGAGGTCAAAACCGGCATCGTCTTCAATGACAATCGGATTTCCTGTTGCCTGTGACTGATCAATCACCATGTGCAGTCCGATACCCGTATTGCTGTTCGCGTCGACACCATCAAGGGTGATCTGAAGCGCGTCACCTGAGTAATCCCCACCGATGCCAGGATTAGCAGTGAGTTGTAGGAGATTGTGCGAGGAGCTAAGGGCGGCGGCAGTTTCAGTGATGACTACCGGAGAGCCAGCTGCAGTTTGAATAGTCGCGCCGCCATCATATGCACTCTGAAGACTTCCGCTACCACCCGTGATACCAAGCGTCGATGTTGCGACCCAATCAACTCCTGTTCCTGTGGAAAGAAGTACCATACCGTTCGAGCCCAATGACGCCCCTGAGTCATAGAGCCCTCCGGTGAGAGCGATGTCGCCAGCAACAGAGAGTCGGGCGTAGGGCGAACTCGTGCCGATACCAACCCTCCCTGTTCCCGTTACCATAAAAATATTCGCATCAGTCGAAGAAGCGATTTCGAAAATATTCGCCTTGCTTGCGGACCCCTTGATGGCAAGCATCGATGTTATCGGCGTTGATGTCCCGACACCAACAGCACCGCTCACATAGAGATTTGTTGTTGTCGCGTTTGTGCTCGTGGCATTTGTTGCATCAAGTGCAAGTGCCGTGCCCGCAAGAAAGGCCGTAGGAACACTACTGATATCTCGACGTGGCGTCATCTCACCATCCCATGATGGAGTCCCAACACCACCAATCTGCACCGAGAGATAGAGCGGCTGATTGAAATTAACACCATCAATGGCGGCAACCTCTCCCAACAAGATGCTGAAAAGCCCGTCAGTTACCTGCACCTTATCTGCACCCGTTCTGGTTTCAGTCCACACAACCGACCCAGCCACCGGGTCGTCGTAGAGTTTGAACTCCATGTTATAGAGGTCATCAGCAACTGGAGTTCCCGTGTCGTCAGCAAGCTTGCCTTGATAGTTGATGTAGGGAGAAAAAGCTGCCTGTGCTGGGGGCACAAAAGACTGTGCAGCAATGAGTGCAACTCCAACCAGAAACCATGCCGCGCAGGTGCGGATCATGCCGTTTATTATATCAAAAGAAAGATAAATCTCCCGACAAAACCGAGGATAGCTGCAAGAACAGCACCTATACCAACCGTTAGGAACGTGCTCGTTGCCTTTTTGTCATCCGATACATTCTGACTTCTGATGATGATGAATTCAGGCTGACCATATGAGCCGTCTGGATGCTTTGGAAAGAGCGAATAATACATGATGTCAGCACCAAGAAATGCTGGCGAAATGAATTTTCCACTCATTCCCTCATAAACCAGCTCACCACTCAATGGGTCAATGGGAAACTCTTTGAAACTTCTCATAATACGCATCGTCACGTCGTCGTCCCATTCAAAAATAATCTCTCCTCCTACAATTGGCTTGATTGAAACACTACCGCTTTCCCAACCATCAAACGATTCCTCAAAAGAAACAATAACGGAGCGGGCGAGATCGTCGGTAAACGCCGTGCAAAAATCATCTTCACAAACGTATCCCGATTCATCCATTGGACCCACAAATGGCACAATCCCCTCACCAACAAAAGGAATGTAGGTTTGGAACAAGTCGACAAGTTGTTGGATTACCCGTGGTCCTTGAGAAGGTCGTGGTGGGTCGTCTTCTTCAGGTTCTTCCTCTGTGGTTGTAGCGACACAATCAAGCGGACAAAACTCGACGTTCTCAGCAACTTCGCAGATTGCGTCATTGTCGCAGTGATAGACACCCAATTCGACACGGAGCGTATCGGATGCTGCGTACACATGACCCGAGAATGAGATGAGTGACACGAACCCAAGAAAAGAGAGCGTCCATCTCATGGTCATTGTGTTATAGCAGTCACAACAATTGTTGCAGTGTACGATCCTGAGTCCTGAATTTTATTGGAACCGACGCCTGCCGCAAAACGCACCGTCGTAACAGTTCCAGTTGGGCTGTTAGCACTATTGCTCGAAGCAATGTTCGTCGGTGTTGTAGTTACCGCGTCATAACATCTATCAGCTGTGTCTGAAGAACCCGTGTTACAGGTGGATGACCCATCATCTTTGAATCGGGCAACGATATGCGTACCCTCAGGTGAGAACCCGAACGTAGAGCTAGCAGCGTTCACGCTAAAGTTAAAATCCGGGGCGCTTGTTGCGGGTACATAATTCGAGAAACTTGCACCGCTCGGGGCACGAAAGGCCGGTGTTGATGTCGCTTCAATCGTAAGCGTATACCCACCAGGGCTATCAGTGATGACTGTCCACGCTGCAGTATTCTTTGAAGTACCTCCGGTAAGACCTGATATTGGCGCGAGTGTTACGTCTGACGGTGCAGAGAGAGAAATGGAACCCCCGCCAAGATTTGTCTCGGCTTGTTGGTATCCCGCAGAAACCATGTAGTTTGTGCTTGTAGAATCCCCTGTCGCTTGTTCGCCGACACTGCTTTCGAGTATGTAGTTTGTGCTTGTACCAAGGCCTCCTCCGCTGTCGAGGGCATCAAAAAGAATCTGGTAGTTGTTGCTTTGACGCACCTGAGCGTAGAGCAATAAGGGTACGCAGAGAAAAGTGGCTGCGATGTACGGCAATGCTCTCATTGGGCTTATTTCTTGCGACGCAACTCAAAATTCTTCTTAACATAGCGATGCGCGAGGAGGAGAAGAACGATGACAACGAGAAGGACTGCGAGGTACGCCATTGGAATGAAGACGAATGACGTCGTCCTTGTTTCCGTCGTCTCGCTTTCGCGATAACCCTTATTGAGCTCGAGTGTCGCTGTGTAGTATCCGAAGCGTGCTCCCTGTTGCCAGATAATCTGACGGTAGCGTTGCGATTGCGGAAGCGAATAATATGCATCGACTGGAATCTGATCCACTGTGGTACCAAAAATATTCTTGATGGTGATATAGCCGTACGGAGCAAGGTGAACCGAACCACGGTTCTCAAACAGAATATTGAACGTAAGTGGACCTGTGAGATGAACAAAGCTTGTCGGTGAGATAACGAAATCCTTTACTGCGCCGTCCTCAATGACATCACCGTTAACACGGACGAACAAGAGTTGGGCAACACGGGAAACCGTCTTGGCTCCTGTCGCCTCCCCCGCACTATCGGTCGATGTGTGAGCGATAACAATCGACGTATAATAACCGCCCGGCGAAGCTGTCTCAGGAACACGAATAGTAATGGGGATGAGCGCTTTTTCACCAAAGTTCAGATTCAGCTGATCAATCTCAGGGATGATATTGTCACGGAATGAATATCGGCTTACTTCATCACCCAAGAGCTTTACTGCTACCGATGGGTCATCAGAACCAACGAAGTCTTCGAGCGAGATAGTGAACGTGGACCGCCCTTCGATACGGTTGATGATTGTGACGTTCTTGGAGATGACATCACCTGGGTCTGCAAATATCTCAATCTTCGCAGGTTCAACAACAAAATCGTTTGAAGCGACGACACTGACCTGTTCGATAGAATAAGCCACTGCTTGAGTCGCCCAAAAGACGATAAACGCAGCGGCGAGCGCGCTTATTATAGATGATCGCCGATTCATATTCATTTATTGAGTTGTCGCAGTAGCGACAATCGTTGCCTGATAGACACCTGACGGGATATAAACCGTGTCTTGTTCGGCTGCAAAACACACCGTAGTATCAACCCCTGTCGTTGTGGTTGTCGCATTCGATGAACCAATTGTGATATCGCTCGTATCGAAATCGCGATACTTAAGTCCCGCACTTGGAACGTTGGCACCTGCGAGACAATCAGAGTCTGTACCCCATGTTCCAGTCGAGATGTGCGACCCAAATGCCGAGAAGCCAAATTCTGCGCTACCCGAAGAAACGCTCCATGTTTCAGGTGTTGCAGCAACACCTGGAGTATAGTCAGCCACAGAGTTCGCTCCAGAAACAAGAGCTGGGCTCGTTGTTGCTTTGACGGCAATCGTGTACCCAGCAGCGTTGTTCGTTTTAACGTTCCAAACCGCTGTTCCAACGGCAGTATCTGCAGACACACCGAGGTTCTGGCTCATCGGTACGTCAGCGGGGCTTGTGATTGAAATACCAGCATCAACGTTAAGTGTAACGACAACGGTATCGCTCGCAGTTGCAGCAGTTGCAATCCCCGCTTCGACAAGTGGATAAATAAACGGCAAAGAAACGATTCCTACTAACGCCACGAGGCAGAGAAAACGATTCATAAAATGGTAGTGGGTGCGGGCAGGCATTATCGCCTGTTCCTATACAGTGTATCACCCCGCAAGAAAGTCTTTGACAAGAAAGTGTGGATAGAGAACGGCTAACGATCTCCTTGCCATGAAACTCGGTAAATCACCCCGCTGAGGTCTCCACTAACGAGGAGTGTCCCATCTTTTCGAGCAATGAGAGCAACCGGTCGCCCGACAATACGGCCCTCTTCGTCGGCAAAGCCTGTCATAAAAGGCTCCGCCGTACCTATAGGCATTCCTTTTGAATTCATTTTAATACGCACAACTCGATGCCCATCACCAAGCTTTGCAGTTGCCGGACCATGGTATGTGACCAAAAGGTCACCTTTATACTCTTCCGGCCACCCCTCAGAAGGTATGAAGGCAAGACCGAGTGGTGCAGAATGCGGAGGAAGGTCAAGCGTCGAAGGAATCTTGGAAGAATTGCATTGTTCAAAAAAAGACTCTTCTTCTGCCTGAAAATCCTCTAACGAAAGATTATCTCCATAGCAAAACGGCCATCCGTAATTCTTGCCTTTTCTTAAAATATTAATCTCGTCCGGAAAATGTTGGGCACTGCTCGGATCTCCCGGCGCCATCTCGGTACCCCACAAAAGTCCCGTGGTTGGCTGAATGGCCATAAAGACCGTGTTGTAAAGACCATTTGCATAAGTCGTCATTTTTTCCTTTTTGAGATCAAGCAGCTGAATAGTTGCGTAACGCCTATCAAGCTCCTGACAAAACTCACACGATGAACCGATCGAAACAAAGATATTCTCCCCTGAAGGGTCGGTAAGGAGTGTTCGTGTTATACGGTCTCCCATCGAAGGAAGATCAACGACTTTTTTGACGAACTCCGCGTCTCGAGCCACGGGATCATATGTATAAAGACTAATTTGTTCCGTCTCAGCAACATAGAGAGAACACTCTCTATCATTCTTTGACTCACACAAGAGTGCCAGTCCGTGGGGATTGTGGAGTCCATCAATGAGTGGCACCACTTCGTTTGCCTCTCCATCATAATCGGTATCAGTCACTGCCACGACCCTACCCTCCTTTGTTAGTGAGGCAATAATTGTGCCGTTGGGGTCCTCTTCCAAAACTCGAACTCCTGGAAGATCCGACGCAAAAACATTAGCCGTAAAACCTGGTGGCAGATCGAAACGAACAAATTCCGCCATTGCGCTTGGCGGCTTGGGGAGATCATCAATCTGAGGGACCAGTACCTGAGGAAAAAGGACAAAAAGAAGCACGATCGTCCCCACAATAAGACCTATGTGGAAAAGTTTTTTGTGCATATTGTGTCATCTTAGTATGCACCCACCCGCTAGGATGGCAAAACCTCTCCATGTTGTCGGGCTGCTGGGAATCGAACCCAGTCTATACGAACCCGAATCGTATGTACTACCGGTATACTACAGCCCGTTTATGGCTTTATAACACAAAGCCTGTGGACGATACAGGATTTGAACCTGTGACCTCTCGCGTGTGAGGCGAACGCTCTAACCAGCTGAGCTAATCGTCCGCGTATTGTTATGAAATCATCTGACCCACCTTGGCCACAATGTCATCAAGCGTCCATGATCCTTTGATGAGATATTCTGTGCTCCCCTGTTCGATTGCCTGCGAGACATTTTCCATATCGTCAGAATTCGTGAGCATAACCACGCGAGCATCTTTGCCCCAACCATCAGCTCGAAGAGCGGTAAGCACATCCCATCCGTTCATAACCGGCATCGCAACATCGAGGATGATGAGATCCGGCTGTGTTTCAAGGGCAGTATCGAGCCCTTTTTGTCCGTCTGAGGCGGATGAGACTGTGTAGCCAGCCTCAGTAAGGCGTTCATTCAATGCCGCTACCAACGCTTCGTCGTCATCAATTACGAGGACTTTTTTGGATGATTCAGATGGATTCATTTTGAGCGGTTAGGAATAGAGATATCGTTTCTCGATAAAGACTATCAGAAACGACTAGTTGAGTAAATTCAGCGTTGATTTCGTTATGGGTATGAGGTATCCTAGTCAGCGTCGGGCCCTTAGCTTAGTTGGTAGAGCGCCTCATTTGCAATGAGGAGGTCATCGGTTCGAATCCGATAGGGTCCACTGAATAGAGCCGAGTCAACGACTGATTATCTTCTATAGTAACTCACCACAATATGAGCTTTGAATCTGAAAAAGGCCTCTCTAACAAGAGCGAAACCACTGCTCGTCTCGAGGAACTCGTCACCCAGCAAGAAGGGCGCTTTGATGACCAGGTAGGAAAACTTGAAGAGCTCATGACGCGCTACAGCGAACATCCTATTTCGGTACCCGATGACGCACCCGAAGAGGTCAAAGCCGCCCGACAAAGCGTCCAGAAAGACCCGACAAAGATTGTTGAATCTCTTTTTGCCTCACGCGAAACCATACTTGATCTCCAAAAGCCCTATGATGAGGCTTTGGATGAGATTGCAGCAGTAAATGGCATCGATCCTCGAAGCGTTGACCGTGAAGACCTGGTCCGCACCATCGAACAGGCATCCATCGACAGAGAATCGCCCCGCATCAAAGCGCATCTCGCAGCTGGTGGTAAAATAGCGGCAATCATGTTGGGTATCGGAGGCACTGGCAAAGGAACTGTGATTGAACGCTCTGACTTCGACCGAACCGTCAACCACACAACCCGTCCGAGCCGACCAGGAGAAGTCGAGGGAAAAGATTATCACTATCGCACCGACATCTCTCCAGAAATGCCTCTCTCAGAGGTCGAGGAAGCGCTTGGAACCGAGATACTCGCAGACCTTGTACGCCCAGGAAGAGGCCGCTACATGACTTCCAAAGAAGCAGTAGAAGAGGCGCTCAAGACCTCTAACGTGGTCTTCATCGAACAGAGCCCCGAAAAGGTCCAAGAAATTGCAGACCGAGCTCGCGAAATCATGCCCGACTTGCTCGTCCTTCCTGTATGTATCCTCCCTCCTGGTCGTGGCATTCTTGAGCTCGCAACCCGCGTGGTTGTGCGTTCTTATGGTGACCCAAACCACCGAGATTCTGAAAGCCCTGAGGGTGTCTACAAAATCAAAGACAGCTATCTCACATCAACGATTGGTCCTGCTCAAATAGAAGAAATAAGCGACACGCAGGAGTTCCTCAAGGGCGAGAATGCACCAGGCATCGTCTATGTGGTGAACGATGATCTCGACCGAGCCGTAGCAACGGTCAACTCGCTCTTCTCGATCTAGTCTCTACTCCTCGGAGACGCTCTTTCTTTCCTTTTATGTTCATGAGTATCGCAAGTCGTCTCAGCAGTCTTTTGATCCAAAAAGACGTGCTTGGTGAGCTCTTGAAAAAGGCTGTTTCCCCTTCGCAAGACACACGTTCATCGGAATTCTTTCGGTGGGCGCGCGAGCAGGCGGATATCATCCTCGAGGCAAGTGATTACGATATCGGAAAGCTTGACGCTCTCGATCGGGCTCTTTCTAGCCGATCAAGAAGGGCTCAGACCTTGGCACAGCACCTCATCGTCAAACTTGCGCTGTCAAAAGCATGCATGATGAGCGTACAGATACCGCTCCGTATCGCCGTCGTAGTCCCCACGTTTCGAGAAATGACTCGAATCCGCCCCCGCGGTGAGAAAACAGCTCCAGATAAAGTTTGGAATACCCCCGAGGGACATGAACCTCATCCGAATGGTGAGGATTTTGTTTATGAAAAAGCAGCACAAATTGATTGGCTCAAAAAAGCCAATCCACTCAATAAATTTGTGACGATATACATGGATGATGGATGCAACCAGCAAAGCGCTCTACTCGTACGCCAAGTTCTTGAAGCAAACAATCGCCAAGCTGATACCGAATCCGTGTATGAGCTTGATGAGATAATCAGAAACTCCTACAAAGACCCGCTCTCTTTGGCGTCCCGCTCTGTCTCCAATCTGAACTCAGCCACAGATAGTAAGAAGTCTGGGTCGGTATATGCAGGAATGGCATTGGCCATTGAAGACCATGACGCAGATATCATCGTCTACACCGATGCCGATCTCTCCTACGACCTCGGGATGGTCGGCTCTCTCGTATACCCAATCATCACTGGGAGCAGTGTCTCAGTCGTAGCTAATCGCCGTCACGAACGATCCTTCACCGAAGATGTTTCGTCAGATTCTCACGACCCAAGCAAGCGTCGGATGAAAGCTCTCATCGGTTCACTGCGAGCCTATCTCTTCGAGGGAATCCTTCCCCGAGATACGCAGGCTGGCTTTAAAGCATTCCGAAGCGATATCGTTCGACAACTCATTGAGCTTGATGACAAAAACCCTTCACTTGCCTTTGATGTGCAGTTGCTCGCAAGAGTTCACAAACTCACCGGATCGACACCAATGACGATGCCCATCGTCTGTATCGACAGTCCCGAAGAAACCACCGCAGACCAAGCTGAGACATACCGAAACATGGTTAAGACATATATAGACGTCCTCGATGAATTAGAGCTCCCCCTAAACGATGATCAGAAAACGGCCCGTTTTATACTTGAAGCTATAGCCGGGAAAGGGATGGATCATCCACAGATGATGTGGAATCGGCTCAGTGCTCTCATGAGAGACGATCACCAAGATGACCCAACAATATTCAAGGCAGCATCTCGGATCCGACGGCATTTTTTTACAGAATCGAACAACACAGCGAGCTCTCTGCCAATAACGACCTCAACTCTCGAAGATTTGAAGTCAATTGTTACAAAATTGACGCAAGAGTAGCCCGTCTCAGATTTTGTATCATCCAGAGCTCTAGCTTCTCGCCGCCTGCTTGATGACGTGGTCCAAAAATTCCTTTAGCGAACATCCTGCTGCAGCAAGTGCTTTTGGCACGAGCGATTCTTCGGTGAGACCAGGCAAGGTGTTGGTCTCGAGGATATATGGCTTTCCTTTTGGAGTAACGATGAAATCGGAGCGTGAGTAGTGCCGTGCGCCAAGCGCCTCGTGTGCGGTGCGCGCTGCCTCTTGAATAGCATTTGTTTCTTCTCGTGAGAATCGTCCCGGGCAGATCTCTTGGCTTGTGCCGGAGTATTTTGCGCTGTAATCGAAGAACGATGCGTCGGTTGGTGGCACAATCTCGATTGGCATGAGCGCGTAGAATTTCTCACCTCGATAACCGTCGATGATTCCACACGTCGCCTCCCTGCCCCGCACCATCGATTCGATGAGCACATTCGACGACTGTTCATTGGCACGCATAAGCGCATCATGAAGCTCACTGATTGAATGCGCGACGGACATGCCGACCGATGAACCGCTCGAGACAGGCTTCACAATGTAGGGAGGCGGGAGCGTTCGGAAGATCTCACGGACATCTCCGTCATCGATGACCGATAGTTCCACCTCAATACCCGGAGCAACCGAGAGACCGTGTCGAACGAATACTTCTTTTGCTTTTGCTTTGTGCATCGCTACCGCAGATGCAACGACACCAGAACCGGTGTACGGAAGATCAATCGATTCGAGAAGCCGCTGAACTTCCCCGTCCTCGCCATACGATCCATGAAGAGCGTTCCACGCAACGTCAACGCGATGACGAAGGTCGAGCGGATTTGTTACAACACCATCGACATGCCATGAAGCATTTTTATCAATAAAAACATCGAGTGGCTGATACTTCTCGCGATCGAGATGCTTCAAGACGGTCGCCCCTGTTTTGAGCGACACATCATACTCATTGCTTGGACCACCACGAAGCACGGCAACACGGAGTTTACTCATGCGGATAGTATATCGTAAAAAAGAAAAAGGACCGTCCAGTATGCATCCTGGACGGTCCCGAGAGGGGGCAGTGGCTTTCGCGTTATCATTTCGTCGGGCATCAACGATTGTGGGACGCGCCTGAAGAGGTCGCGTAATATCCCTGTGATCAGCAAGGACGGTCGGTTGGTGGCTTTGCCCTGTTCGTTCGTGAAGGCACCCCTCCTACGTAATCCGGACGGAGCATAGCACATTACTTTGGCGAAGCAAAAGCTTAGATAATTCCTCTTCGTCTTCGGTGAAAACCGATCGCAAAACGATGCGCTTCACTATTGGCCAAAAGAATAGCTGAACCGTGCTGTTGAACAATGGCCGCATCGCCCAAAATCCTCTCAGGGCGGTGGCGTTCGTTCTTGGTGACGGCGACAATGGGAATAGCGATGCCAAGCTCATCGAGAACTCGCTTTGCCGCATTCTGTTGAGCGACACCGCCATCAACAGCGATGAGGCGAGGATATGCCCATTCTGGATGACCAAAACGGCGTTCGAGCGTCTCGGTGAGTGCACCAGTATCGTTCACAAAGCGTTTACTACCATCGCCCTTAATTTTGAACATGCGGTATTCGTTCTTGGCGGCTTCCCCACCCTCAACAACCGTCATCACGCCGACAACATCAGTACCTGACGTGTGAGCGATATCGTACGCTTCGATGCGGTATGCAAAAGGTGTTTCGCTCGTGCGTTTAATGAGTGCGATGTCATTGATGTGCTGAAGCGCAAAGACCTGACGCTTGATTGCAGCCGCTGCTTCAAACTCCTTTGCACGCGCGTGACGCTTCATCTCACGTTCGAGTTCAGCAATCAGCTTTGTCTTCTTTCCTTCGAAGAACATACGCAAATGGCGGATTGTACGAGCATATGCTTTTTGATCCTCAGCCGTAGCGGCTTTGGGAGCGAGACCGAGCTCTTCATAAAATCGTGAGACGCGCTGTTTACCCCGAGCAATCGGCGCATCGGTCTTGCCGCGGTATGGAAATATCTTGCGGATGATCTTCATCGCATCACGAAGCTGTGTGCCGTATGGGAATGGTCCGTACATCTCGAGCGTCTTGAGCGGAGTTGTGCGGAGCTCACGCTCGCGAATCGTGAAAACACGCGGATATGCTTCGTCAGTAATCACAACATAGTTGTAGCTCGCATCGCTCTTCTCGAGAACGTTGTACGGCGGCTGATGACGTTTGATGAGCGCAGCCTCACGGATGAGCGCTTCGAGCACTGTATCAGTCTCTTCAAAGTCGACACGCACCGCTTCGCTAATGAGTTTAGGAATTTTGGGTCCGCGAGAAATCGCTGCCGATTCGAGAAGATAACTCCTCACACGACTCTTGAGCGATGTGGCTTTGCCCACGTACAAAATCTCTTTTCCTTTCTTGAAAAGATAGACGCCGGGCGTGTCTGGAAGCTTTTTTAGTTTTTCGAGCGTAATTGACATTTTTGCGATTATACCATAGAGTTTGTTCAGACGTAGGACGCTTTCGGCTCAAGGAGACCAATCATGAGCACTACTCGTGACGTGCAAGAATTCCTGTTCTTCGACCATGACGGCCTCGGCCGCATGGGGGAGGCCCTTCTCAAGATGTCCGGGAAAGACCGGCGCATCTACAACGAAGCCACAAGACGCCTCGGTAGAGCCATGAACATCAACGCCCCGGGAGATGCACCGATTGGCCCGGAGGCCGAGAAACTCTTCGGCGAGCTCCAGAAGATGGTCAGTGAAGTCCTCACCATCAAGGAGCGCGCCAATCCGGGTTTCGTTGATGTCGGCCGTGACATGAGCGACGGCCATATCGACTGATCTTCCATCGTTCACCGCTCTCCCCGCCTTACCCACCCCTTTCGGTTCGATTCCGATTGTGGTGGGTTCGTTTTTTATTTGGATCCCTTCTCCTTCCCCTTCACTTTCTGCTTCAATGCTTTCTTGAGATAGTCACCGGTGTACGTACCGCTCTGGGCAACTTCTTCGGGCGTACCGAATGCGACGAGCTTTCCACCTTCGATACCGCCTTCCGGTCCAATGTCGACAACGTAGTCGGCGCTCTTGATGATATCCATGTTGTGCTCAATGAGCATGACGGTGTTCCCTTTTGCAACAAGCGTCTGGAGAATTTCAATCAACTTACGAACGTCTTCATAGTGGAGACCAATTGTTGGTTCGTCGAGAAGATAGATGGTCTTGTGAACGTGAGGACGATAAAGCTCAGATGAGATCTTTACACGCTGTGACTCACCACCCGAAAGCGTCGTCGCCGATTGTCCAAGCTGGAGGTAGCCAAGACCCACATCAAAGAGTGTTCGAAGGCGATCATAGATTGCGGGGATATCCTCAAAAAATGCAATGGACTCCTCGACGGTCATTGAGAGGACATCGTGGATGTTCTTGCCTTTATATTCCACTTCGAGCGTCTCGCGCATAAAGCGCTTGCCGTTACAGATATCACACGTCACATACACAGTCGGCAAGAAGTGCATCTCAACAGCGATCTCACCCTTTCCTTCACACGCCTCACAGCGTCCGCCTTTTACGTTGAACGAAAAACGATTAGCCTTCCATCCGCGTGCGCGGGCTTCTGCTGTTGCTGCGAACATGTCACGGATGTGCGTGAACGCGCCGGTGTATGTGGCAGGATTCGAGCGCGAAGTACGCCCGATCGGTGACTGATCGATGAGGATGGTACGTGATGCATATTCGAGACCCGTGATTGATGCGCAGTTAAATATTTGTGCCGAGCGATACTTGCGTTCGAAACGAGCCTGAAGGTTCTTGTAAAGCACCTCGTACATGAGGGTGGACTTTCCTGAACCCGAGACTCCCGTGATAACGAGGAATCGACCAAGCGGAAAATCGACATTCATGTTCTTAATATTGAAAGCATTAGCGTCGCGGATCTTGATGACACCCTTGTCCGATGTGCGACGTGTCTCAGGAATCGGAATCATTGTTTCGCCACGGAGATATGAAAGCGTCAGCGATTTAGAAGAGTTGGTCTTGGCCGCCAAAAGATCGTCGAGGAATCCTGACACGACGACGTTGCCGCCATGAACGCCTGCACCCGGACCGATGTCGATGAGATAATCCGATGCAAAAATGGTCTCTTCATCGTGTTCAACGACAATAATGGTGTTACCAAGGTCACGGAGATTGAGAAGCGTCTGGATGAGACGCGCGTTGTCGCGTGAGTGAAGACCAATGGTCGGTTCGTCGAGCACATAGAGCGCGCCCACGAGACCTGAACCGAGCTGTGATGCGAGACGAATGCGCTGTGCTTCACCACCCGAGAGCGTGTGTGCACGGCGGTCGAGTGTGAGGTAGCCGATACCGACGTTCTTCATGAACGTAAGACGATCGCTGATTTCGCGAACCACGACGTGAGAGATCTCCTTTTCTTTTGGTGTAAGGTCGAGCGATTCAAAAAGCTCATGTGCTTTATAGACAGAAAGTGCTGCGACTTCAACCACATTCTTTCCACCAATGCGAACATTGAGGGCTTCTTGACGCAATCGGGCTCCCTGACACATCGGACATGGTTCATCCCCAAAGAAATGCTTTGTACCCAACCCATTACATTCGGGACAAGCACCGTACGGGCTGTTGAAAGAGAAAAGACGTGGTTCAATCTCGGGATATGAATATCCGTCGTTCTTACAGGCGAACTTCGATGACATCACGGTACCAATCTCGTTAACGTGTTCACCTACGAATTCATCGCCCGGCAAAACAATACGAACCAAGCCGGACGATTCGGTGATCGCACGCTCAAGACCCTCACGGAGACGCTCGCGAGCACCATCAGGACTGTCAGCAAAATCTGCGAGCGCGATGCGGTCAGTGAGGATATCGATATCGTGTTTCTTGTTCTTCTCGAGAAGAATCTGTTCACGGAGATTCTTGCGAGCACCGTCAACAAGCACCTCACTGTATCCCTTACCAAGTGCGTCGTAGAGCAACTGATAGTACTCACCCTTACGACCACGAACCGCAGGAGCATAGAGCTCGAGCGATGGTACACCTGAGGCTGCGTCATTCACCGCTTCGGCAAGATCTTTATCTTTACGCGGCTTCAATCCTTTTGACGAAGCGCGGACCTTATTCATGATGAAATTCTGGATCTCTTCGAGTGTGAGGCGTTTGATTGGCTCTCCACACATCAAACAATATGGCGTGCCGATGCGCGCATAGAGAATACGGAGGTAGTCGTAGATTTCGGTGATTGTTGCAACAGTCGAGCGTGGGTTGTTTGAACGGCTCTTCTGGTCGATTGAGATGGCCGGCGACAATCCGATAATCTCATCAACGTCCGGCTTGGGCATCTGGCTGATGAACTGACGTGCATATGCAGAAAGGGATTCAACGTAGCGTCGCTGACCTTCGGCGAAAATGGTGTCGAAGGCAAGCGATGATTTTCCGGAACCAGAAAGACCCGTGAAGACCACCATGGTGTTTCGCGGCATGTCGACGGTGATGTTCTTGAGATTGTGGGTACGAGCGCCTTTGACAATGATGTCATCATTTCGGCGAGCCTTGATGGAGGCCAGATTCTCTCGTTTGTGGGGCTTTTTATCTGTCATAGAGAACGCCAAACGCCCCCTGGTTGCTCGTGGGGGGTCTCATGCGTGAAATGAATATACCATAAAAAGAAGAACGGCGGGTCCGAAGTTGGACCCGCCGTTTGCGCGAAGCGATGGCTTGCTACGCGCGCATCCTCGGCCGTGCCGAGGGCTTGAAATGCCGTCTCTGCGGCTCGCTCCGGTCGAGAGGAATGAACGGAATATTCCTCCGCACCAGATCTTCCGTCGTCACGGAGGGCAACGGAGGCCGTGGCAGTGCCCGAAGCGGCGGCTTCACGCGCCGTTTCGGCGCTTGAATTTCAGGGGTGAACACCACCGGCTCGGGATGAACGTCGCTCACCCGCAACGCTTTGACCAGGGCCATGATCGACCACCGACGGGTCTTCCCGAGGAACATGCAGAACTCGATCTCATACGGAACACCGGTCTGCACTGGAATGGGACCATGACTGTCGGGAACGATGACCAGCCTCTGCGGTCTGTGAGGAAATTCCGGCGGAAGTCGAGCCTGAAGCTGGAAGCCTCCCCTGGCATCAAGCCGAGGATAGTTCTCGAAAACCACGACCTTTGGAAACCCGGGAATCTTTACCACCATGTCCCCCTTTGATGCGTTGTCGGCCAGCCTAGTGCTGGGCGTACTCCAAAAAGACTATAGGCCACATTACGCAAATCGTCAACACTCTGCGATTTATTTCTTCGACTTCTTCGTCTTCGTCGCTCCCCCACTGAGCCCTTCAAGCTTTGCAATCTCGTCACGCAAAAGCGCTGCAGTTTCAAAGTCGAGCACTTTCACCGCTTCGCTCATCTCGGCTTCTTTTCGTTTGATCACTTGTTTGATAGTTCCTCCAGACTTTGTATCCATCGCAACAAGTTCTTCAAGCGTCTCTTGACGTTCGCGGGCAAGCACATCGGTGATGTCTGAGATCTTCTTTTTAATGGTCATCGGTGTGATGCCATGCTTCGTGTTGTATGCGATCTGAATCGCACGGCGACGGTTGGTCTCACCAATCGCTTTCTCCATCGAACCGGTCATGACATCGGCATAAAGGATGACGCGACCCAAGACGTTACGCGCCGCACGACCAATGGTCTGGATGAGTGATGTCTCCGAACGAAGGAATCCTTCTTTATCGGCATCGAGGATACCAATAAGCTCGACTTCAGGAAGGTCCAATCCTTCACGGAGCAGGTTCACACCAACGATCATGTCGAATTCTCCTCGGCGGAACTTCGTGAGGATCTCAATGCGTTCAATAGTCTTCACATCACTGTGAAGATAGACCGCCTTAATTCCCTCTTCTTTGAGATACTCCGAGAGATCTTCAGCCATCTTCTTGGTGAGCGTCGTTGCGAGAACGCGTGCACCTGTAGCGATAACTTTCTTGGACTCAGTAATAAAATCGCGCACCTGTCCCTGATAGTCACCCTTGGACTGAATCGGGCGGATGATAATCTCTGGATCAATAAGGCCTGTTGGGCGGATGATTTGCTCGACGATGCCATCTTTGCCACTGTGCTCAAGCTCATATGATGCGGGAGTGGCAGAGGTGTATACGACCTGTCCAATTCTCTTATCAAATTCATCAAATGTAAGCGGGCGGTTGTCGATTGCCGACGGAAGACGGAATCCGTGCTCAACGAGCGTCTCTTTGCGCGAACGATCACCGGCATACATACCACCAATCTGTGGAATGGTGACGTGCGACTCATCGATGATGGTCAAAAAGTCCGGTGTTCCGTCTGCCTTCTTTGGGAAATATGAAATGAGCGTAAACGGCGGTTCTCCAGGAGCACGGCCGTCAAAGTGGCGCGAATAGTTCTCGATACCTGACGCATAGCCAACCTCGCGAATCATCGCAATGTCATACGTGGTGCGACGCTTGAGACGTTCTGCTTCGAGAAGCTTCCCTTCTTTCTCAAACTTGGCAAGCTGATCAACCAATTCTGCTTTAATACTCTCGATTGCCCTTTTGACTTGGTCTTCGGTTGAAACGAAGTGTTTTGCAGGGAATATGAAAAGTGTTTTTGGTTCAGCACGAACCATACGAGAAACCGCATCAAGGGTCTGAATCGAAACAATCTCATCATTTGATAGCTCAATGCGATAGACGACCTTTTCGTTCGTTGGCATTACTTCGATTGCAGAGCCGATTGCACGAAAGAATCCGGGTGTGAGATCGGTACTTGTTCGTTGGAAGTAAATGCGAATCAACTCGCGAATAAGCTCCGCGCGCGGATGATGATCTCCAACATCAAGCTTGAGGTGGAACTTCTGATACTCCTCCGGATTTCCGAGACCGTAGATACACGAGACCGATGCAACAACGATGACATCACGACGCGTGAGCAGTGCTTGTGTTGCGGCATGACGCAAACGTTCGATCTCTTCGTTAATCATCGACTCTTTTTCGATATACGTATCCGTCACCGGCACGTAGGCTTCGGGCTGGTAGTAGTCGTAATACGAAACGAAATACTGCACCGCAGCATCAGGAAAAAAGTCTCGATACTCTTGGGCGAGCTGAGCGGCGAGCGTCTTGTTGTGCGCAATAACAAGCGTCGGTTTGTCGACGTTGGCGATGAGGTTGGCCGCGGTGAACGTCTTACCAGAGCCAGTCACGCCCAAGAGCGTCTGGTGACGCTTCCCCGCCTCAAGACCTGCGGTGAGGTCTTTGATGGCCTTGATCTGATCGCCTGCGGGCTCGAATTCACTTGTGAGTTTAAAAGCTGACATGAAGCAGTATAGCAAAAGGTCCCATATGCGGGACCTGTCGCGTTAAGCAATGAAGAACGGTCTACTTGGAGTGGACGTCAGGCGGTCGGTGTACGGGGTGGAATGCCCCGTGTGACCAAACCTTTGGTGACCATCCTCTTGAGCTTCGGACGAGCCCTCTTAGGATGCTTTCGGGTCCGGCGGGCAGTCCCGGCGACAATCTTGTAGTCGAGACCTCTCCGGAAATCCGAATCCGTGAGAAGTAAGTCGCACATGTCCTGTGGGATCTTGAACGTCGTATTCTCTCCATCTTCAGGCCGAGAGAGATACTCCTCCTCGGAAATTCCACGGGCTTCAAATTCATGCGCAAGCTTCTGCTGGGCCAGCTTCGAGCGCACTTCAACGGTCACAACGTTTCCCATAATGCGTCTCCTTGTAGTTTTTCCTTTTGGGAGAATACCACAATCCGGCGCGATGAAGAACCCTTCGCCAATTAAAGGTTTTTCTAGAGAACCCAGCCGCTCACGAACGACAAAACCATGAGAAGCGCGGCTGCGAGAGCAATATTACCTTCGAACGATGTGCGTTCCTGAGAGCGCTTAGCAGGATCGGTATCTTTCCAGAAACTGTGAACCATCACGGACACTGCAACCAGGAAGACAATCATACCGATGAGTGCCACTTCGGGAAGGATGCCGACGATGAGGCCCGCGCCAGCGAGCATGATGCCGATACCTGAGATGAGGACCATGTTCGGTGCCATCTTCATACCGCGCGACTGTGCATACCCGACCATGTTGGCTTTATGCTTAATGTGGTTATATCCGTGCGTGATGAAGTAGAGACCAACGACGATGCGACCGATAAGGTAAAGAATTTCCATAGGATAAGGGTTAGAAGCTAAAAGTTTTTAGACTCGCGAGAAATCACGCGAACCAAACAAGTTGATTGTCCAATCAAGCAACGTTCGAAGCTTTGCGCGCATTCCAACAAGCGATCGAATGTATGCGACGTGATAGATAACCCACGCGGTACGGCCTGAAAACTTCATTGAGCCAATCTTGGCGATGCCTTTTGACTTGCCGAGTGACACAAGAAAGCCTTGTTCACGGAATGAGAACGGTTGAAGCTCCTCACCACGAAGACCCGCAATGATGTTCTCGGCCGCATGTGTGCCTTGTCGAACAGCAAATTGCGCGCGCATACCGTAGGGCTTGCCCGTCTCTTTGTCGGTAACAGCTGCTGCATCTCCGACAACAAACACATCGGGGTACGCATCCGTGTTGAGCTCTGGCGTCACCACAAGTCGTTTGCTTCGCTCTTCGTATGCCGGTGCTGTGTTCGCCAAAACCGATGGTAATGAAGGCCCAACACCTGCACACCAGATGACGGTCGCCGAACGAATGATGCCATTGTTCGTCTTTACACCGTCGGGAGTCACTTCTTCGACAACTGTCTCGTGCATAATCTTGGTGCACGGCTTCTGCAAAAGCGCCTCTTCGGCTTTCTGTGAGAACCACGGGTCCCCTTCAGCTAAGAGCCGCTCTCCTCGATCAACAATTACAACTTCGCCGTGTCCTTTGAGGCGTGGGAAAAGTCCAGGGAGCTCTTCGCAAAGGCATTCCCCGAACTCTGCCGCCATCTCGACACCCGTGGCTCCCCCACCAACGATGACAAAACGCGTGAGACGTTCGCGTTCCGCAGGATCAACATATTCATCTGCCGCATCAAACGTCGCGATAATCTGATTTTTAATACGGCGAGCGTCGTCGAGCGTACGAAGCGGGAACGAATGTTCAGCGGCGCCCGGCACGCCGAAAAAGTTCGTCATCGAACCCGTTGCGATGATGAGTGAATCGTATGATATCTCTTCGATTGTTCCCTCACATCGCGCGACCGTGACAATCTTCTTGTCGTTGTCGACGTTCGACACGGTTCCTTGGATGATGTTGCGAACATGACTGCTTGAGAAAAGCCGAAGTGGCATCGTAATCGAATCAGGACGAAGCAATCCCGTCGCGACTTCGTGAATCATCGGGATGAAGACGAAGGAATCGTTCTTGTCGATGAGTGTAATCTCAATCCGATCTTCCGCCCGAGCGAGCTTCTGAAGCGTGCGAAGCGCGTAGATACCGCCAAAACCCGCTCCAACAATCACCACGTGATGCGTTTTAGGGCCCTGTTCGGTCATATTTCAACAGTATAGCGCACAATACGACCACCCGCCCGAGATAAAATATTTATAAAGAAACTCTTTACACGTCCCAAAAAGGGGTGTATATACCCTCAACCAATCCTATGAGAGCTCTCATCATCGAAGATGACTGTTACATAGCGGAGGCGCTCAAAAGCGCCCTTATGAGTGAAAATCTTGTGGTTGAAATCGCCCCCGATGGAGAATCGGGGGCTTTTTCTGCCACGACCAACGATTACGACATCATTTTGCTCGACACGATGCTTCCCAAAAAGAACGGCCGAGAAGTGTGTCGCATCATCCGAATGGCTGGCAAGAAGACTCCCATCCTTTCCATATCTGCAAAAGCTGACCCTGTCACCAAGGTAGAGCTTCTCGAAGCGGGAGTTGATGACTACATCGGCAAGCCGTTTGTATTGCGCGAAGTTATAGCGCGGGTACGCGCTCTCCTCCGTCGCCCACATGCACTCTTGGGCGATGTGCTCTCCGTGGGTGATCTCACCATGGACACACGTGCTCGAACAATCACCCGCAGGAAAGCTTCGATACATCTCACCCGCAAAGAATTCGCGCTTCTCGAATATCTCATACGCAACCAAGATTCAGTTGTATCGCGTGGCCTTCTTCTTGAACATGTCTGGGACGAAATGACCGATCCATTTTCAAACACCATCGAGGCGCACATCATGAGCTTGCGACGGAAGATTAAGTTCAAAAACTCCCCGCCCCTCATCCATACCGTGCCGGGCTCTGGGTATAAGCTCTCGTTGGTCTCTTAACCACCCTTATGACCACACCGGAACCGACAAATCTCGTCTACGATGTGGCCCACGATCTTCAGACTCCTCTTACTGCCCTCAAAGCGCAGCTATCCCTCATCACCAAGACCCGGCGTACCGATGAGATTAAAGCGTGCCACGAGATCATCGATTCGATGTCATCCATGGTGAGTGACCTTCTCGCGTATGCACGATCAGGTACAGGATTCGAAACCATCAACCAAAAAGAATTTGACTTGAGTGCACGGATTATAGAAGCACTCGACTATGTCGAGACAGTTGCACGGTCATGTCGAGTAAAAATCACTTCAGACATCCACCCAGAAATTATCATCGAGGGCGTACCAGGAAAAATCGACGAGGCATTCCTCAACTTGGTGAGCAACAGTATGAAGTACCTCACTGTCTCGGGACCACGAGAGATATCGATATCACTAACAAAAACAGGAAAGAGTTGTTGTTTGTCGGTCGAAGATACCGGCATCGGTATTCCAAAAGATGAACTCCAGCATGTCTTCACGCGCTTCTATCGAACGCGCCCCGCCACACAACATGCATCTGGTTCGGGACTTGGTTTGGCAATCACCAAAAAGATTGTTGAACTTCACAAAGGGCACATCACCATCGAAAGCACCGAAGGAGTCGGGACAAAAGTAGCAATCACGTTGCCGATCACTCAATCTTGACCAAGGGCTCTAATTCTGGCATATTATCGCCAGCAAATTGTACAAACGATGGTGCGAATCCTCGCACATCACGAGTCCTAGAAGGAGAGGTGGAATCATGTCGAACATCGTCGGTCTCGCGCTCGTCGGATTTCTCATCTCCTTGTGGTTCCTCGTCAAGGAAGCTTCTTCCGACAATGGCAAGACGGAGTGGGCGCTGATGGGCTTCATCGGCTATATCATCATCGCCGCAACAGTAAAGTTCCCGAGCGTCACGATGGGACTCGCGGTGATTACGATAGTCGTCACCATTTGGCTCATCATCAAGTCAATCCGACTTCGGGAGCTGTGCGTGTTGTGCATCCTCTCGTGGTTCGTGAACATCGGCATCATCATCGTGGCATTCCGCCACTAACTTCTAGGAGGAACGAGTCATGGAATATGGCATCACTGTTTTGTCGGTCGTTGGACTGTTCGTCGTGCTGCTCCTCGAAAAGGAGTGCACGTGCGGGAGCAAGCATTGGAACTTGGCCCCCATCGGGGGCATCGGTTACATCGTGATGATTCTCAGCGCGTGGTTGCTGCCTGAAACGACGACCACGTTGGCGGCGCTCATGACGATCGCCACGCTGTGGCTCATCATCAAGACCATCCTGATCCGCGAGTTCTGCATGCTGTGCCTTGCAGCCTGGCTCGTGAACGCCGGCATCGCTCTGGTAGTTTTCACCAGCTAGCCAGACCGACCTCCTGTTCCGTCGAGATTTCCAACCCGCCCCATCACCGAAGACCCCTTCGGAGGTGGGGTTTTCGTTTGTATGGAAATAAAACTAAACGACAGTCCGCGCGATCTGCATCTTGTCCGAAACTACCTGACCGTCTTCGAGCGTGATAACACGCTCCGCAAAAGCAGCGTATTCGGGTTCGTGTGTAACCATAACGATGGTCTGACCCTTGGCGTGAAGATCGCGCATCACCTTGATGACGTCTTCGCTCGATACGCTGTCGAGGCTCGCTGTTGGTTCGTCGGCAAAGAGAATGTCCGGCTTCTGGGCGATAGCACGAGCAATTGAAACGCGCTGTTGTTCACCACCCGAAAGCTGGCTCGGGCGGTTGTTGAGGCGATGACCGAGACCTACAGCTTCGAGCCCCTTGCTTGCCTTCTCGCGCGCTTCTGCATTGGTAAGACCAAGCATGAGGAGCGGCACTTCGACATTCTCGACCGCATTGAGCTCAGGCAAAAGCGCGTAGTCTTGGAAGATATAGCCGAGCTTCTTGAGACGGAACGTTGTGCGTTCCTTTTCATCAAACTCGTCTGTAACAACACCATCAAGAATCACACTTCCTCCTGTCGGCTGATCGAGAAGACTCATTTGATACATGAGTGTCGATTTTCCTGCTCCAGACTTGCCCATGATCGCAACAAACTGCCCTGCAGGAATTGTAAGGTCGATACCGCGCAACACGCGCGTGACGACTTCGCCTTCTCCGTAATTCTTTATGAGATTTTTAACTTCAATCATAGATAGGATTTAGCGACCCAAAATGGCATCGAGCGTATTACGCTTCACAATCATGCGCGCCGGGATGTAACCGGCCAACAGTGTTGCAATGACGAGAATAACGAGCTTCTTGATTGTGCCCGAAAGTGGCGCAACAAGGATACCGTCAGAGAATGGGAAGTTGATTGGGTGTGCATTAAAGAACGGCACCATCACACCATAGATAAGAAAGAGGGCGATTGCTGAACCGACAGCCACATAGAGAAGCGACTGGATAACGTATGAGAGCTCAATTGCTGATGCCGACACGCCGATACCCTTGAGAATACCGATGTACTTGCGGCGTGTAATTGCGTTAACGAAGATGACGATGAAGATGGTGATTGACGAAACAATGAGACCAACCGAGCTGATGCCGTTACCAAGCATCGCGAACGTATCAATCATGTCAAGAAGGAACTGCGGCAAGCCCTCGCGCGAGAGACGGACAACAGCGATGTCCTTAGCTCCACTTTCAACAAGATCACGCTTAATAAGTGCTGGGTCGTATCCCTCTTCGGCACGGATAGCGATTTCGTTGAGGTTGAGATCGGTGCGACCGGCGATGCGCACAAATTCGCCTTTTGTAACAAACACACGACGAGAAATTTCATCGACCTTGGTCTTGAGAATACCTTTGACGATGTACTCCTTGGTTGCATCTCCAACCGTAATACGAACACGACTTCCTGGTTTGATGTTTGAGAGCGTCGGATAGCCCACATCATCCCCCGATCCGAGCGGAGAATATTGTTCAAGGAGGTTCGCCCCGAGCATCACATATCCCCCATCTTGATTCGTAAGGAACTCACCCTCAACGATGTTCTTCGAGAGACCTGTGACATCATCCTCGATTGTTGGATCGAGACCGACGATGGTAGTGCCGACGCTATCACGAAGCGCCTTGGGATCGCGCCGCTCGCGGTAATTCGCTTCGACAGTGACTCCTCCGGTGTAGCGTGCTGTATACGAAGCAACACCAGGAATAGTCTCGAGTGTCGAGATGAGGCTCGGCGACTGCTCAATGGACTTCTCACCAGTGAGTGTCGAGATGAACACATTGCCAGTGAACTGGTCTTCATATGTCTTCACTGACCCCTCGATAAGACCGACAAGAATACCCGAGACAGCAACAAGGTTCAGGAAGGTCAACATCATGATGAAGATGATGAGACCTGTCGTCCATTTGCTCGCATGGCGAATCTGCTTCCAGCCGAGCATGAATCCTACTCGTAGCGTGTCTTTGAACATACCTGCGTTGCGTGGTTATTCGGCAATGATGACGGTATCTCCTTCGGAAAGACCGGCGGTTACTTCCATTGAACCGTCACTGCCGCGGAGGCCGAGGACGATCTCCCTTTCTTCACCCTTGTCGCCTTCTGCTTTGCGGAGCAAAACATATGGCGTACCGTCTTCGCGGTATTTGATGGCGCGAGCAGGCACCGAGAGAACGCCCGAACGCTTGTTTGTTTCGATAGAAACATCAGCCGTCATACCCGAAGAGATGCGGTCATCAGTTTTGTCGAATGCGATGCGTGCTTCGTAGACAGAAACTCCATCAACGAGTGTCTCACTACGGCTCACTGATACAACCGTACCGGTGAATACTTCTTCGCCAAGAGCATCGAGCATGATGGAAACCGGATTGCCGATGCGTACTTTGACGCTATCAACTTCGGGAAGATCAATCTCGACACCGAAGCCGTCATTTGAGATGACAGATACAGCTGAATCGTTCGCATTCACTGATTCGCCCGGATCGACATCAATCGATGCAACGGTACCGTTGAATGGCGCAGTGAGAATGCGCTGACCAATGAGCGCTTGGATGCGAGCGACTTCGGCTTCTGCCTGTGCAAGTTCTGCATCAGCGATGGAAGCACCGGTTGTCTGTGCACGAACCTCTGCCTCAGCTTCGTCAATTGCGCGGCCACGTTCGCGGATGGCGTCTTGATACGTGCTGTAGTTTGAGGCATACAAGTCAGACTTTGTGTTTGGCAACTCGACATACCATGTTGTGTCTCGATAGTCTGTTGGGCTTCCTGGGAATGTAACAAAGAGACCGCGGGTACCCAACGGAGTCGATCCTGTCTTCTCTATTTCGATTGGTTCAGCATCTTCTACATCAAAAACGAAGAGGTCGGCTTTTCCTACCTGTGCTCCGGGTCGTACGGTGAACTTGTAGGTTCCCTCGCTTCCGCTGTAACGTCCGCTAATGATGGGAGGTGTCTGTGTATAGGTAGAGCTCTTTGGCTCTGCAGCAAGATCACTCGAGAGGAGCTCACTGTAAGCATTAGCGACCAATGTGTCCTGCTTATCGCGGATGGCATCAATGTTAACTGTTGTGTTCGCATGTTCAGCGCGCTTGATAGCGAGAGCCGCCTGTGCCGATTGGAGTTCGGCACCAAGTGTTCCAAGACCGAGGCTCACGAGCGTCTGCCCGCGGTAGACGACGTCGTTCACATCAACAGCAACATCCCGAACGATGCCGGATGTCTCGAATCCGAGATCAGACACGATGCGTGCTTCGACGGTACCAGCGATACGTACCGCTTCGGTAACATCACGACGTTCGACAGTGACGACTTCTTGATCTCCATTACCTCCCCCAAATACGGTGAAGCCAAGGATAAGGATAATAACGAGTGCGATAATGCCTGAAATAAGGCGGTGGGTTTTGATCCAATTCATAGAGAAGCATTATACCACAAGGTGATTTGGGTGAGTACTCCGCTCCCAATTGGGTATTTATATATGACAGACTCCTCCCCCATTCTTAAGGAAATACTGCTGGTGGTAGTCTTCAGCTTTCCAGAACGTCGGTGCAGATTGAATTACTGTAGCAATGGGAGCCACATGTCCCCCATTTTTCTGTTCGTTCTCTTTTGATGCTATCGCCTTCGTTTCTTGTTCAGGTGTCGTCGTAAAGATTGCCGAACGATACTGCGATCCATAATCAGGTCCTTGTCGGTCTACCTGCGTTGGGTCGTGCATCTTCCAGAACATTTCGAGTAAGGCTTCGTACGAGATTTTCTCAGGATCGAATACGACCTCGGTCGTCTCAGCGTGTCCGGTATCGCCACCACAAACAGCTTTGTATGAAGGATTGTCGAGCGTTCCGCCCATGAACCCAACAGCAGTACTCATGACGCCCGGCGTTGTGCGAAATGCCTCCTCAACACCCCAGAAACATCCTGCGGCAAAGTATGCGGTCTCTGTTTTCATAGATTAAAGAGAACCGATAGGAACCACCTTTTCGAAGAGCGTCGTGCTACGTGCTGAGAGGTTGAAGAGAATTGCGAGCGTAAAGATGAAGAGTGAGAATTCAGTATTCACAAAGCTGATTGCGATTGCGACGACAGCACTGATGACTGGGAACAAGAGACGAATCGTACCATGGCGAAGCAATGTGTGGTCAATCTCGGAATTGCGAATCGTCGGCGATGCAATCACATACTGACGCATCCAGTAGAGCAAGAGGCCAATGATGATGATGTGCACGCCATAGATGATGACCGCAGCTTGTGTCATGCCATATTTACCAAGAAGGAGTGTGGAGAACGGGACAAGGCCAACAAAGAGGAAGAAGAATGCGTTGATCGTCGTAAGCGTCGTATCAATGTTCTTTGCGAGCACCGAAGCGATGTAGTGGTGACCGCGCCAGTATGTGAAGAGAAGCATAAAGCTCAGCAAGTAGCTGAGGAAAAGTGGCATCGCTGAGAACAACAGCTGAACCACGGCGTCATTCGTAAGCGCCCCATCAATGGCTGGTACTCGGATCTCGAGCACCAAGAGCGTCATAACAATCGCGAATATGCCGTCAGCAAGCTGGTCGAGGCGTGTTTGTTTCATATGGGTAAAGTATAGCGCACCGCATAGTCAGCACAAAAACAGCCCCGTCTTTCGACGAGGCTGTTTTAAAAATCTTTTTTGACTAGTTAGCAGGAGTCTCGCTTGGAGTCTCACCCGTACCGCCGTTGACTTCGATCTCGATACCGCCGCCAGTGTCCTCAGTCGTTGCAGGAGCTGGGGTTCGTGCGAACCACCAGACGCCGAAACCGACGAGCAAGAGAAGGACAATGACGATGAGGACTGTGTTTGTTGAGCTTGATTCGTTGTTCATAGATATGATGTTATTTAACCGATTAATTACTGCTTTTAATTTACTTGAGGGGATTCTCACCGCGGATAATACGGAGAAGGAAAATCACGATTGCTACGACGAGCAAAACGTGGATGAATCCGCCGATTGTATACGAGGTGACGATTCCCAAGAGCCAGAGTACCAACAAGATGACTGCAATGGTAGTGAGCATGGTGATACGTTAGCGCTGATAACGGTTGATAAGAACTATTTGGTCTTCTTGGCCGCCTTCTTCATTACCGGCTTAGTCTTTCGTGCAGGCTTCTTTTTGCTCTGTGTCGATGCGACAATCGAACGCCAACCCTTCTTGAGGTCGGCTGCGAGTGCGAGGATGTCCTTCTTTGATGTCTTCGACTCCTTCGCATACTTTGTTGCGACTGCTTCGACGACCTGGTTGTAAACCGGTTCGCTCACCTCTTTGAGATCTTCGAGGCGTTCGATGACCTCACCCTTCATTTTGATCATCCAACCCTGCGCCTTAACGCGGTGCTGTTTGCCTTGAGGACCAAAAAGATAATACGCGGCCGCGCCGAGAGCTGCTGCGCTTGCTCCGACCGCGACCGCTACTCCTGCGCCGCTTGATTTTTTCTGTACCATACCGAATGAATGATTACTGCTGAACAATACCGACCCTTTTATTCTATCACTCCTCTGCCGTACCAGAAGCTCGTTTCTTACGAGGCTTTCGAGCGCCGGCAAAAAACCGTTTGGTGAGCGCATTGCCACGGACCCACGAGCCAAATGCGGCGATGTGTTCTTTGACGTCTGCAGAGACCTCATCAACGGTCTTGAGGAGCCTAATGATATAGAAAAGTGCGATTGAGACACCAATTGTAATAACAATGACGCCGACAGAAGCAATGACAAAGAAAATCTCTGATTTCATGATGCTATCCATGTGGTAAGTATATCAAATGGTTTCCTAATCTCCTTAAAGATGTAGAGATTGAATGATATCGCGACGATATCGCCTATCATCCAGAGACGGGCAATAAAGCCTCTGAGGACTCCATATTTCTTTTCTTTGATAACGCGCCCGAGGCCACGGATGATCTCGAATGACATCCCCCGTCCTGCCTGTTTTGAAAAATAATTAAGTGCAATTTCGATTTGAAAACGTTTCTTGTAGCCAGCTGGCACGGATCGCCACAAAGAAACACGGACCGCCCGTTCCCCACCGATGATGGGAAATACCCGCAAAAGCTTATTGAGCCAAAACGAGTGGCGTGCATGGATTCCCACATGCATGTCACGACTGCCATCCATCACCGGACCAATGATGCGATTAATGTGTTCATGGGTGAGACCAATGAGATCTGCATCAAGAAAAAGAACGACGCCGTTCGTTGCGCTCTCGACCCCCGCTTCCATCGCTTGAGCCTTTCCACCATTCTTCTTAAGCGAGACAACCCGTGCACCAGCCACTTCTGCCCGAGCCGCAGTATCGTCCGTCGAACCATCATCCACAACAATAACTTCGGCTACCTGAGGATGTGTGCGAGCGACGGCCACGACAGTGGCAATTGTCTTTTCCTCATCGAATGCTGGAATAATTACCGAGACCATGTGCGGGATATGATACGGCCGATAAGAAGATGCCCAACAATAACGAGAACTACAAAAACAAGGAATGCTATCTGTGCCGAATACACACCCTGAGAAAGCGTTTCAACCGAGGATTTCGTTCCAATAGCAAGACCGGTAAGTGCACCGCTCAAGATGACATTGCTCAAGATATTAACAGCGAGATACGGCGTGAATGGGGTCTTGAAAGCCCCCGCCAAGATATGGGCGACAGTCCGAGTCCCGTAGACAAACTTCGAACCGAAGACCACTTTCAGACTATGGTTGACGAAGAACTCCTGAATGGCATCCATACCCCGCGAGATGCGCGGACCAACAAAACGGCGGAGGCGTTCTTCGGGAATATAGTGTCCGATTCCATAACTCACAAGGTCAGAGAGAATATTCGCTGAGAGTGTAAGCATCACTACAACTTTGAGATCAAGTTTGCCGGCAAGAGCCAGATAGACTGCGGGCAAGAAGATACTCTCGCCTGCCAAGAAAAGCGCAACGAAAAGCAAAAGATATACATGTTCTCCAAAGAGTGGGCCGAGAACAGCGATGACAGGAGAAAGGGCTTCCATATAGAGAACTATACCGAACTATCGCTCTTTTTTCCCTTTTTGAATGGAGTGTCCACTGGCAGCTCTTTTTCGAAGTAGGTGCGACCTTTTACTTTATCCGGAAGCAAATCATCTTTGGTATATCGTTCGTATCCTTTTCCGTAGCCGATTTCTTTCATGAGCTTCGTCGATGCATTGCGGATACTCATCGGAACTGGGAGATTGCCGTACTGTTGCACGTCTTTTTGTGCAGCGCCGAGCGCATCGTAGATTCGTCTATCCTTTGGAGCGAGCGAAAGATAGACAACACCATGAGCCAAGTTGAGCCGACACTCCGGATAGCCAATTGTTTCGACCGCGCGAAACACTTCGTTTGCGACAACAAGCGCAGTCGGCTGCGAGACACCAATATCTTCGGAGGCGAAGATAACCATGCGGCGTGCGATGAACTTGGCATCTTCTCCTGCATCAATCATTCGTGCAAGGTAGTAGAGCGCAGCATCGGGTTGGCTCGCACGCATGCTTTTGATAAACGCACTGATGGTGTTGAAGTGCTCCTCCCCTTTCTTGTCATACCGAAGATGCTTCGATTGGAGTGTGTTTTTGAGATTCTCGAGTGTCACCTTTCCATAGAGCTGGGTCGTCGCATCAAGGAGTGTCAGCATCTGACGCGCATCACCGTTGGCCATCAAAATGAGCCACTCGCGTGCATCTTTGAGGAGTGAAATCTTCGTCCGCTTCAGGATTGCGGTCATGTCATCAGCATCGAGCTCATTGAGCGTGAATACGCGCGTACGTGAGAGAAGCGGTGCAATCACCTCAAAGCTCGGATTCTCGGTCGTTGCACCGATGAGCGTCAGCTCCCCTGATTCGACGAACGGCAACAAGAAATCCTGCTGTGATTTGTTGAAACGATGGATCTCGTCGAGAAACAAGACCTTGGGACGAGCGTCAAACGTGAGCTCGCCTTTTCCTTCTGCAACAATTGCTTTGATATCGTCTTTGCCGGCGTTAACAGCAGAAAGTTCGTAGAAACGGGCATCAAGCGCCTGCGCGTAGAGACGCGCGAGCGTTGTCTTTCCAACACCTGGCGGACCCCACAAGATAAACGATGAGAGATGCTTCTTTTCGATTGCAACGCGAAGCGGCTTCCCCACCCCGGTGAGATGTTTTTGTCCTACGAACTCTTTTAGGTTCTTTGGGCGAATACGCGATGCGAGCGGTTCCATAGACACCATTGTACGTTCGTTCACTCCGAAATAAAACAAACATACGAAAAACGACCCCCTCGTGGGGGTCGTTTTATACTTTGTGAAATAAGGACTATCGGCGGGACTTAGCACGCTCGTTCTCGCTGAGGAACTGCTTGCGCAAGCGAACGCTCTTGGGAGTGATTTCGAGGTATTCGTCTTCGGTCATGAACTCGAGACCGCGTTCGATGGTCAAATCGATTGGTGGAACGAGATCCATCGCTTCGTCGGTACCCGATGCGCGCATGTTGGTAAGCTGCTTACCTTTGGTCGGGTTCACCATCATCTCTTCACCCTTTGAGGTGTTACCAATCACCATGCCTTCGTACACTTCGACAGCAGGACCGACATAGAGGATACCGCGGTCCTGAAGACCCCAGAGCGAGAAGCCGAGCGTCTTGCCGGAAACCATAGTAACCATCGAGCCGACCGCGCGCTTCTTAATTTCTCCCGCGTACTTACGGAATCCGACGAAGTGCGATGCAAGGATACCCTCACCACGTGTGTCGACGACAAACTGGTTACGGTATCCAAGGAGACCACGTGTTGGTCCTTCGAACGTGATGCGCGTTGTGAGGTCGTGTGCATGCATGTTTTGCATGACGAAACCACGGTTGCTCAAACGTTCGATGATGACGCCTTGGAATTCGTTCGGCGTGTCGACAACAACTTCCTCGAACGGTTCAAGGACGACTCCGTCTTCTTCCTTCATGATGGCCTTTGGCTGAGAGACCTGGAGTTCAAATCCTTCACGACGCATCGTTTCAAGGAGAACGGCGATGTGGAGTTCACCACGACCATAAACTTCAAATGTATCTGGAGTTGGGAATGAAAGACGCAAACCGACGTTCACTTCGAGCTCGCGTTCGAGACGCTCGCGGATCTGACGTGACGTAACGAACTTACCTTCTTTTCCGGCAAAGGGAGAGTTGTTGACGAGGAATGTGAGAACGATAGTTGGTTCATCGACGGCGATGGCAGGAAGCGGTTCGCTCTCGGGATCTGAACAGATCGTCTCACCGATATAGATGTCAGAAAGACCGGCAACCAAAACAATGTCACCAGCACCAGCCGATGGAACATCAACACGCTGAAGGCCGTTGAATGTGAAGAGTTTGGTGATCTTACCGGTTCGAATGTGACCATCAGGCTTTTTGATGCTGACAGTCTGTCCCATGCTGATAGTGCCCTGATAGATACGAGCAACGGCGAGACGTCCGAGGAAGTTGTCGTATGCGAGGTTAAAAGGCTGGGCCAAAAGAGGCGCCTCGGATGATGCTGATGAAGCAGGAGGGACGTGTGAAAGGATGACTTCGAGAAGTGGTGAGAGATCCTTTGAATCTTCGTCGAGTTTTACCTTGGCGATACCCATGCGGCCGATCGCGTAGACGACAGGAAAGTTTGCCTGTTCGTCAGATGCACCAAGCTCGAGGAACAATTCGAGGACCTGTTCTTCACAGCGTGCAGGATCAGCGGCAGGCTTGTCGATCTTGTTGATGACGACGATTGGCTTGAGACCAAGCTCGAGTGACTTCTTAAGGACGAAGCGTGTCTGAGGCATTGGACCTTCTTGAGCGTCAACAACGAGGAGAACGGAGTCGATCGAACGCAACACGCGCTCGACTTCGGAACCAAAGTCCGCGTGACCTGGTGTGTCGAGAATGTTGATCTTTGTTCCCTTGTACGGGACCGAGGTGTTCTTGGCGTAAATGGTGATACCACGCTCCTGTTCGAGAGCATTCGAGTCCATGGATACACCTTCTTCCTCAACACCACCCTGACGCAAAATAGCGTCAGTAAGAGTGGTCTTACCGTGGTCGACGTGAGCGATGATGGCGATGTTGCGGATTTCCATGGGATTTTATAGATAGAAACAAAAAAGCCCGAAGGCCTGATGGGGAGATAATACAAGAGAACGACCGATAAGTCCATCCCCTACACCCCCGCAAAGCTAATCGCGGCATACAAAACGCCCGCACCAAGGAATGTCATCACCGTCGTGAGAAGCTTCGGGTGTGCGTGATGACTTTCGGGAATAAGATCGGACGCGCCCATGTAGATGAAGAACCCAGCAAAGACTGCGAGCATGACGCCGAGTGCGTTCTCGGGAATAGAGATTGCCGCGGTTGAGAGTACGCCAAGAACGGGAGCCACTGCTGCGAAGGTGAGCCATTTGATCGCACGACCTTGGCTTCCCTCTTCTTTAAGAACAACGCCCACCGTGCTGATGCCGTCAGAAATCTTGTGGATGAGAACCGCCGTTGCAACGAGCGCACCGACTTCGACTGACACCTGAAACGCGAGACCAACAGCGATACCGTCAAAGAAGCTGTGGGCGACCAATCCTCCCGCACCCAATCCCCCGACGTGCGTGTGAGCATGCTCATGCATATCCATCCCGTGATCCTGTTCTTCACGTCGTGAAGCATGAAAGAAGAGGAGGCGGTCAATGAAGAGATACGCAAAGAATCCGATCGCCATATAAAGCGCAATCGTCGTAGGTTCGCGGAATCCTGCCGCAAGTTCGAAGGCTTCGGGAATGAGGTCAAAGAATGCGACCGCGATAACAGCACCGGCACTGAATCCCAGAACCAAGTGGAGTTTGTCGCGGAAACGGAGCGCCAAAAGACCACCGGCAAAGGTGGCGATGAATGCTGCGATGGAAATGAGAATCAACATGTATCTATAGTATCAAACGTGTCAAATAATTGTTGCCAATAGGAAAGGGCCTCGCGCGTGAGCGGAGGCCCTGACCTGTAAAGCATCGTGCAGTTACAGGTTACTGAGTGATTCTGTTGAACACGCCGCTGCCGGCCGCCGTCTCGATGAAGGTCTCGACATCCGGCTTCCAGAGCGGATATGGAAGCGCATCGAGGAGCGCTTCGGTCTGGTCTCCCAACGGTTGAACGTTGAGGAGGTTGACCAGATCCGTCTGGTATCCCATGGTGAGCAATCGATCGCCCACCATATCGTTGCTGTCGAAGGCGTATGAGACGCCTTCGACACGCGCACGGTACGAACCAACCGTACCATTTGTGTTGTTCAGGGCGATGAACGCCGAGAACGGGCGGTCCGCTCCGTTGCCCGCCATACCCCAGTGGGTGGGACTGTCGAGTGCCGAATTCGACGACGACAACTGGACGGCCATAACGCCACCGGTGTAGATGGTGCCATCGGCCTTGCGGATGGTGAACGACATCCCGCAATTCACCGTGTTGAGGTCGCGACACATGACCTTTGACTGGAAGACAGGTCCGTTATGGACGTTCTCCAGACTCCAGCTGACTTCGTACTCGGCGGTAGAACCATTGACCACCGACGCATCGTCGCCGATGAACGTCGGAATGATGCACGTACCACCGGATGACCAGGCACACGTCGTACCTCCTTCGAAGCCGTCGGCGAAGATGCTGACGGCTGCCGCGGGTGCGGCGGGTGCGGCGATGAGGGCGAACAGCGCGAGGACTGCGACGAACAACAGATTGTTCTTCATGGCTTGATTCCTCCAGAAATTGGAAAGGTGCTGCGTTGTTTGTGATCTCTAGAGTCCGAATGACCTGAGATCTCTACCCAATACTGTATATGATTTTTAGCTAAAAGTCAATAGCACTCTACTACCCTATTTCCAGGCCTTTTTAGACATTTCTTCAAGTCGATCAAGATCTTTTTCGATTCCCTTGAGCCCTGCGAGGAAAAACTTGGGATCACGAACATTGATACCAATGCTTGCAAAAATATCCTCTGGTGTCATTGAACCACCAGCGTTTAGAAACTGCTCTATCTTCTTTGCATAGCTCTTATCAGCTTTCCACTTTTCAAAAAGAGCGCGACTGACGATCTGCCCGAATGCGTATGTGTAAACGTAGAAGAAATTGCGAATGTGCGACCAATACGCAAAGAAATAACCATCATCTTCGGTTACGTTCACCGCGTCTCCCATGTATGAACGGAGATGCTTGGCGAGAAGTTGTGCCATTACCTCCTTCGAAAGCTGGCCTTCTTTTCGTATGCGCTTATGCAATTCAAGTTCGAAATTGAAACACGCAATCTGTCTAAAAATGGTCATCACATCCCCCAGAATTTTATTGTGAAGAAAAACCACACGTTCTCGCTCAGAGAGGTTCTGCTCGATTAGCTCTCCTGCTATACATTCGAAAAATGTACTTGCCACCTCAGCAGTTGCTGTCGAGTAATGGCGATATCGGGCCGGTTGCTTGTTTGAGAGCTCTGTGTGAATCGCGTGACCCATTTCGTGTGCGAGAGTCTCGGTGGACGTAATGTCATCCACATGGTTGAGGAGAACGAATGTGTGTTCCTTTCCTGCTCCCCAACAGTACGCACCACCCCGTTTACCTTTTTTTGGATAAGCGTCTATCTGTCCATTGGCAACAAATTGATCGAGAACGGCAGCATATCGGGGATCGATGGACTCGAATGAATCTCGTACGAGTGCAACAGCTTCAGGGAACGTGAACTTCCTTTTGATGCTCCCGATTTTTGCCGCACGATCAGCAGTAGTCGTCTTCTTCACCCCCAACAACTTTGCATGGAGTTTATAGAAACGATGACTGATATCGAATCGTTTCGAGACAGTCGCCACGACGTTCTCAACCGTTGCATCGTCATTTTGATATGAGAGAACCGTACTGCTGTATGGCTTGGAGAACTTCCGACGCTCATCAAGTACTTTCTTGTGATTGACCACAGCATTAATCTCAATCTCACTGTAACCGCTTGCCGCCTTGAGCGTCTCATTGATCTTTGTATTGAGAATCTGACGATCTTTCATCGACTGGTCAGCCAATAGAGCGATTCCCTGTGCAACGGGTATCGGCTTCCCTTTCCAGAGAATTGTACGTTCATTAAGAAGCTTCTGACCCCCATCCACCCACATCGTGTGACTTGTCTGATCCAAAAGAGATGAAAGCTGCTCTTCTCCTTCAGAAAGACAATGCTTCGCACCACGGAACGCGCGTTCGAGCGAGTACTTGTATGCTTTGAGCACAGGGTTATTAACCAGGGCTCGATGTTTCGACTGGGGAATCGCAGCAATCTTGAGACTAAAAAATTGGATGCGATTCGTCGCAGTGGTGAGACGTTGTTCATAGTGCGTCGAACGAGCCGCGAGTTTTGTATCATCCGAGTTGGAATCGGCGCGCAGAGCGAAGTACCACCACGGCTTCGCAGCGCTTACTATCGCTTCGAGTCCATCATAATCTTTGAGTGCCGCAAGAAGTTTTGATGGCGTCGATATAAAATCCTTTTTGGAATACTTCTTTTCAAACGTCACGCACGTTCGTTCGATCTCCTCCATGTCGCGTTCAATCTGCGGATCATTGTCACTCTTATACAAAAGGGTGAAATCCCAGGAAGTCTTATACTTATTCTGAGTCGATTTGGTTTTCATAGATGGCACTATACCATTCTGGACATCCTTTCGTTACTCCGATTTTTGTTGTATTTTGTCAATGACAGCAAGGCTGCCGGATCGTCTAATGGTAGGACACCGCCCTTTGGAGGCGGGTATCTTGGTTCGAATCCAAGTCCGGCAATATCTTTCTATAGAGAAACACTCTCAACCACCGCAAGCTCGAGTGGAAGCGATGGAAGCGCAGAGCGATCAATTTGTGCGGATGCATCGAGAAAACGGAGCAACAATGCTGAGTTGATTGGTGACTTTGTGTCTTTGGCGAGCTTCTCGAGAAGCTCGACGTCTTCTGCTGTGTATTCTTCAGAAATATCTGCCTTGGATGCGGGAGCGAAACGCAGCATAAGAACCGCGCGGAGGCGCTGAAGGATGAGCTCAGAGAAGAGTTTCATCGATACGCCGTTCTGTGCGGCGGTCGAAATGGCACCAAGAGCAGTCTCGGGCGTGCCTTCGGCGATACCAGTTACAACATCGTTTACAAGCGAGAGTGCTGGTGCACCGGTGATGCGTGCCGCGTCATCCGCAGAGATCTTTTTCTCATCCGTTGCCGTCATAATCTTTTGCAAGACACCGTGCGCATCACGGAATGAACCCCCAGCAACAAGCGCGATGATGTCTGCGGCACCGGCATCGAGCGTTCTTCCCTCCTCCTTGGCAATGTTCACCATGTGATCGCGGAGCGTCTTGCGCGTTGGAGATTTAAACGTGTGCACTTCACAGCGCGAGACGATGGTCTCAGGGAGTTTATCAAGCTCTGTGGTAGCGAGTATAAAAATGACGTGTGCCGGTGGCTCTTCGAGCGTCTTGAGAAGCGCGTTGAATGCTTCTTTGGTGAGCATGTGCACCTCATCGATGATGTAAACCTTGTACGTCGATTCGAATGGCATCGTGTGCACCGCTTCACGAAGCGCGCGAACGTCATCGATACCGCGGTTCGATGCGGCATCGAGTTCATACAAGTCGCGGTCGGTTGTGCCGAGCGCACGAGCCATGATACGCGCCACGCTCGTCTTACCTGTGCCGCGTGTTCCGGCAAAAAGATATGCATGACCGATGGCACCCTTGGCCAAGCCTTGCGATAAGACGTCCACGATATGATCCTGCCCTTTCACCTCCTTGAATTCCTGAGGGCGGTATTTGCGGTAGAGCGCTTGAGACATGGGGGTAGTATAGCAAAAACAGAAAGCCGCCCGAGAAGCGCAGATGGGCGACTTCCTTTTGGGCGGCTGAGGGTCTTAGAGAGCGATTTCAGGCACATCTTCCCCTACAGGTTGATCTGGGAGAGAATCCACTTCGCGCTGAAACCAGCTCACGGCCTTCTGGAGGTTGGGGAGACGCGACATCGCTGCCAATCCCCCACGAACGAAGTCTACAGCGACGTCCCTCGACGGATAGAGAGCTGAGTTGACCATCGTTGAGAAGTGATAGTCCTCCTCAGGGGTCAAATGAAGCTCATCACGAATCGAAGCGTAAAGCGCGATAACACTATCTTCTCTCGACATCAGTTCCTCCTTGTCTGAAAGGTATTATAAGTTGTTTATCACAATTGTCAATATTTCCCAATTTAGATTTGGTAGCCCTCTATAATCTCCAACGCCTCCTTCGGCGTTCGCGCCTCTTCCATGAGCTTGATAACGAGCTGTTTATCACCATCAGGTCCTTGAATATATGACTTGAAGTGTTTCTTCATGGTTGCAAATGAGCGTTTGCCTGTGAGCAGTTCATCAAAAAGTTTAATGTGTTCAGCAAGAACTGCGAGACGACCTTTGAGATCGGGGCGATCGCCGTGTTCGCTTGCAAATTGCCATGGGTTACCGAAGATCGCACGGCCGAGCATTACTCCGTCGCATCCGGTCTCTTCTGCTTTTGTTCGTGCATCAGCAATATCAACCACATCCCCATTGCCGATGATGAGCGTCTTCACTGCATCGTCTTTTTGAATCTCATCGCGAATCTCGACGACCCGTTTGACCACATCCCAATGTGCAGCGACTTTTGACATCTCTTTTTTGGTGCGTGCGTGAATCGTAAGCACATCAGGCTTCGCGGAAAGAATCTGCGGAATCCACGTCTCCACTTCGTTCTCGTTGTAGCCGATGCGCGTCTTCACCGCCACAGGAATCGGTCGTGAACTCTTTGCACTCGCCTCCTTCATCGCAAGGATGATTGCTTGCGCACGCTCGGGATCTTTCATAATCGCCGCACCTGCACCTTGCTTGCAGACATTCTCGTCAGGACATCCCATGTTTACATCAACGCCATCAAATCCCATTTCGGTAGCAAGCTCAGTGGCCTTTGCCATCAACTCAGGCTCACGACTAAAGAACTGCGCGATGATGGGGCGCTCTTCTTCGGTGTATTGCAATCCTTTGATCAATGCATCGTAGCCACCCTTGAACAAACCGTCTGCAGAGACGAATTCTGTCCACAAAACGTCGGGCTTGCCATACTTTGCGATGACTCTGCGGAATGCAGGATCGGTCACGTCGGCAAGCGGCGCGAGACAAAAGAATGGCTTGGGTAATTTGTTCCAGAAGGTGTTTTCCACAGACGACACCATAGCACTTGCCAGTATCTGATTCAAATGGTAGATTCTCGTCCAGATGCACACGACATTGATCCGCAATCAAGCGGACGATGCTCGTCATCAGGAGGAAAGCTTCATGCCCAAGAACCCGCAGCGACGGCAGAATTCGGTCCGTACCGGGAAGCGCCGCCGGCCGGCAGCTTCCAGACGCCACGCCGTCGCCCAGAGGGTGCAGGTCAGTCGCGACAAGCGTCGCGACCGTCGTATGTGGAAGATCCGCATCAAGCAGAGCTTCCTGCGGGCGCTCAACGATCGGTTCCTGCGGCTTGCCCGCAACTCGGCCTAACAAGGGGCACTCATGGGAGCGCCACGGTGGGTCAAGGAACGCGCGCGCGAACAGTCCCGACGGGAAGCTCGCGCCGAGCGCCGCAAGGCGAACCAGCAAATCGTCCGGGAGATCCCCGACGAACAGGAAGAGTCCGACGCTGAAGCTGAGCAGGCCAACTAGGTTTCTCAGAGGAGAACTAACTTTGGGTACCAACAGACTCACCCGCAAGGAGCTCCAGGAGCAACGGCGTCGCCTGCGACGGCAGGGCGTGACGGTCAAGCCCAACACCGCTCCGCGCGGGAAGCCCCGCCAGCGCGGACAGAACCGCACCAACGATTTCACCTGAACGACCCCGACGGGTCTAACCCGTCACCACGGCCGCTCTCCCCCACAGGGAGGCGGCCGTCACTATTTTATCTATTCGACGACTGAAGAAGCTCCGGCTTCTTGTTTATAAAAAATTCTGTTTTCGAAACGAAGGTCGATGTATTCCAGGCCAGCAAAGATAAATGGCTCCTCGTCTGCCCCTACACTTTTATTTTTTTGTGACTGAACGATTGAGGCGAGATTGGTGAAAGCTTGTTCATATGGACCCGCGAGCGGCACACGAAGTCGCACATCCTCCTCACCGGTCTTTGTAGCAAATGTCGTCATGAGCTCGAGTGCATCTTCTTTCCATACGACACGGCGCGTATTAAATCCGAGCGTCGCGATGAAGCCAATGAAATCGTTGAGCGCATCAAATTCTTCTTGAGGCACAAGCTGTCTACCAATCGGCTTGAGTGGAAGTGCTCGTTCGTATGCAATGAAAGAGCTACCGCTCATGCGCGGTGCAGGTGCAAACGCAAGTGCTGTCTCATCGACAAAATAACAGGGAGCGAGCGATGTTGTGGTCAATCCACACCACAATCCTGAAGGATCACGTTCCACTACAGCTATAAGTAGTTTTGAGAATCCATCACGATCGATGGCGACTTCTTCTGCTCTCACAAATGAAGCGTGGATGTCCGCTTCGATATCGTTCTTTGGAAAAATGAAAATATTGCGTCGCGAGAAGAGATGAAGATACGAGCCTTCGAGATGCGGCGCAGCTACAGCAAACAATTCTTCATCGGTAATCGCTTTGTTGCCTTCGAACGATATCGACGTGATTGCTATCTGCTTGCTCGAAAAAAGAACGAGAATGAGGAGTATCGACGAGATGATGAGGCCGGCCCAAATGCTCACCGTCAAAGCAATGCGTTTGTGGTGCGCCTTACGGATGCGTTCGGATGTGAAGCGTCGGAGCATGCCTACAGCTTACAGCAGAAACTATTTATTGAGAGTGATCTTCTCGCGTCCCCCCATATATGGGCGAAGCGCCTCGGGAATCGTAATCGAACCATCAGCATTCTGGTAGTTCTCAACAATCATGATGAGCGGTCGTCCAGAAAGGGCGGTGTTGTTCAAAGAGTGTACAAATTTCATTTTTCCATCGTCGTCTTTATAGCGAATATTCAAACGACGCGTCTGGAAATCATGGAAGTACGAGGCTGACCCAGTTTCTCGGTACGTGTTCTCAGACGGCAACCAGACCTCGATGTCGTACTTCTTCACCTGTCCGAGGCCGATATCACCACCGCAGTTCGCTACAACGTGATAGTGAAGACCGAGTGCTTCAGTAAGTTCTTCGGTATTTCGTTGAATCTCTTCGTGGTATTTGACCGACTCAGTGTGCGACGCTTCACAGAGCACCACTTGTTCGTACTTATAGAACTCATGCACACGAAGAATTCCACGCGTGTCTTTTCCATGGCTTCCCGCTTCACGACGAAATGCATCCGAGAAAGAAAGAAACTTCATAGGTAAATCTTTCTTCTCAAGCACATCGTTCATGTAATAACCCATCGTCGCCACCTCAGCGGTTCCCGCGAGATATTCTCCATCCTGTGTTTTATACAAATCCTCTTCACCTTGTGGCAAATATCCTGTGCCCAAGAAAACTTCTGGACGAACAAGCGAAGGAACAATCATTGGTACAAAACCACCCTTAGCACGGAAGAAGTCCTCAACGAATCGCCAAAGCGCAGACTGAAGTTCCGCACCTGCACCCTTAAGAAAGTACCCTCGGAATCCTGCAACTTTTGAACCACGCTCGAGGTCAACCATATCGAGAGCCGTCATGAGTTCGATATGATCCTTCGGTGTAAAATCAAATGTCGGCTTCTCACCCCACACTTTTACTTCTTTGTTGTCCGCATCGCTCACACCATCTGGGACAGAGATATCAGGAACGTTCGGGACTTGGAGCATGAGCTCGCGCCACACAACCATGAGCTCTTTGAGCTTTTCTTCTTTACCCGCAAGTTCTTCTTTGACGGTGCGCATCTCTGCAATGAGTGCGTCGCGGTCGGGACCGTTCTTGGCAATTGCTTCCGTAGCAACGTTCTGTTTTGCGCGAAGATCTTCGACAACCCTGAGAATCTCTCGACGTTCGTCATCAACTTTGATGAGGGCCTCAATATCGACATCAACGTGCTTCTTTTTGGCTCCGGCGATAACGATGTCTTTATTGTCTCGAATGAAATTTATATCAAGCATGGCAGTGGGCTTTATGGGTGCTTTATCTGCTCATTATATAGTACGACCGATGAATGAGCACTCCTCTATCACCGAGCTCGACCCGAAAGCTTGGCCGCCCCTTTTGGCCGAGATGACCGACCCGCCAAAAGCCCTCTTTATCCGAGGTGCCCTCCCCGACCCCTCTATCTATCGGTACCTCTGTGTTGTCGGCTCCCGCAAGTTCTCCGAGTACGGCAAAGCGGCCTGCGAGAAGCTCATTGCGGGCTTGGCAGGGCATGCGGTGGTTATCGTCTCGGGGCTAGCGCTTGGTATCGACGCCATCGCTCATCGCGCCGCGCTTGAGGTTGGTATACCCACGATTGCATTTCCCGGATATGGACTTGCGGACTCGGAGATATACCCGCAATCACACATGCGTCTCGCGCAAGAGATTCTCCATCACAATGGTGCACTCATCAGCGAACATCGCGACATCGGTGCTTTGGGTGAATGGCACTTCCCACGACGCAATCGCATCATGGCCGGCATCTCTCATGCAACGCTCATCGTCGAAGCGGGGAAAAAGTCCGGAACACTCATCACCGCAGGACTTGCTCTCAGCTATGATCGTTCTGTGCTCGTTGTCCCCGGCCCGCTCTTCTCTCCCAATCACCAAGGCTCGAATGCGTTGCTACGCGACGGTGCACAAATCGTCACATCGTCAGACGATATTCTTGAAGCGCTCGGTCTCACTCCCTCATCAGAGCAACCTGTTCAACTATCATTCGATAATCTCTCAACGAACGAGCGAACGATCCTCTCTGCACTCAATCCATCACTTTCATTTGATGATCTCGTCCGCACAACTGGCATACCGACGAGCGAGGTATCGATCACCGTTTCAATGATGGAAATCAAAGGCATCGTCACACATCGTTTGGGGAAAATTGAGCGTTTAAAATAAGTAGACGATTTGCAATCCTCACACATCTATAGTATCAACTGACCTCATGACTACCCTCGTCATCGTTGAATCACCTGCAAAGGCAAAGACGATCGAAAAATATCTCTCTGAAGGAAGCGACACAAAGTTCGTCGTCAAAGCGAGCGTCGGACATGTGCGCGATCTTCCAAAGAGCAACAAGAATGCCATCGATATCGAGGCGGGCTTTGTGCCGAACTATCAGATTGTTCCTGAGAAGCGCGAGATCATCAGCGAACTCAAATCTGAGGTATCGAAAGCAGACGAGATTCTCTTGGCAACTGACCCCGACCGAGAAGGAGAAGCAATCGCATGGCACTTGGTGCAGGCACTTGGACTCGAGAAGAAGAAAGGTGGTAAGAAGGTATCCCGCATTGTCTTTCACGAGATCACCAAAGATGCGGTGACCGAAGCGCTCAAACACCCACGCGCAATTGATGAGAATCTTCGCCAAGCACAAGAGGCGCGTCGCGTGCTCGACCGTTTGGTAGGTTATGACCTCTCTGGTCTCATCTGGAAAAAGGTCCGTTACGGTCTCTCGGCAGGACGCGTTCAGTCCCCTGCACTTCGCATCATCATGGAGCGCGAGCGCGAAATCCGTGCGTTCAATCCTCAGACATACTGGGTACTCTCGGCTGAGTTCGAGACACCAAAGAAAGACAAACTTCTCCTCACCGCTGCAGAAGAATTCACCGATCGCAAAGTTGTCGATGCAATCCTTAAAGCCGCTCCTGGAGCTGATTGGAAAGTTGGAAGCGTCAAAGAGACATCGGTATCACGACAACCAAAGGCACCGTTCACTACGTCGACGCTCCAGCAATCAGCAAGCACACGACTCGGCTTCTCGCCGTTCCGCACGATGCGTGCAGCGCAGAAGTTGTACGAAAAGGGTCACATCACCTACATGCGTACCGACAGCACAAACCTTGCTGTACAGGCTGAGGCCCAGATTGCTTCGGTCGTCGCTGAAAAATTTGGCAAAGAGTATGTTCGCCCAACCAAGTACGCAAGCAAGAGCAAGAATGCACAGGAAGCGCATGAAGCGGTCCGCCCGACGAATGCCGGTACATTCAAAGCAGGTGCAACAGACGACGAACAGCGCCTCTACCAGCTCATCTGGACACGCGCCGTTGCGAGCCAGATGTCGCCTGCCGAATTGATGCAGACAAAAATCACCGCGGTCGCAGATCACAAAGATGTTCCTGAATTCTCAGCAACAGGCAGCCGTGTCATCTTCCCAGGATGGCTCGCAGCCGACACCGCAGCACGCGGCGAAGATGTCGAACATCCGAAAGTAAATGACGGTGACGAGCTCGATTTCCTTTCTATTACTGATACTCAAAAAGAAACTCAGCCGCCATCACGCTATTCAGAAGCAGGTCTCATCAAAGAGCTCGAGAAGCGCGGTATCGGACGTCCGTCAACATACGCATCAATCATCAACACGCTCGAGACGCGTGGATATGTCACCAAAGAAGGCCGTACACTCACCCCCACCGACACCGGCGATGTCGTGAGCACATTTGTCGAAGACAACTTCCCCACGTACATCAGTGATTCGTTCACATCAGAAATGGAAGATGAACTCGACGATATTGCACTCGGTAAGCGCGAGTACGCGAAGACGCTCGGAGATTTTTATACTCCTTTCAAAAAAGAAGTCGCAAAGAAATCAAAAGACGCAAACAAGATTACCAACCTCGGCGACGCGCCTGCCGAATTCACATGTCCGCTCTGCCAGAATGCGATGGTGATGAAGCTCGGCAAAAACGGCACGTTCATGAGCTGTGCACGCTTCCCCGAATGTACCGGTGCGCGCACCAAAGAAGGTGAAGAAGTGAAGAGCCCTGAAGCAATCGGTACGTATCCTGAAACCGGCGAATCAATCTTCGTTCTCAACGGTCCGTATGGCCCGTATGTTCAGGTTGGTGTCAAAGATAAAAAGAATAAGAAACCTCGCCGTGCAAGCATTCCGAAAGAAAAAGATCTCGACAGCGTGAGCGTCGAAGATGCACTTGTGTACTTGAGTCTTCCTCGTGAACTCGGCGTTCACCCAGAGAGCCAGAAACCAATCGTCGCAAACATCGGACGTTTTGGCCCATACATCGGTCACGATGGCGACTTCCGCTCGCTCAAGACAGACGACGTTTACAAAATCACCCTCGAACGCGCACTCGAGATCCTCAAAGAACCCAAGAAGAAGCGCGGATTTGCACGAAAGAAGAAGGCGGAATAAAGACTTGACCCCGTTCTCTTTCGGCGTATTCTAGCGGCAGACAGCACAACCGACGAGGAGGCAACGATGCGTGAATCACAAGTGCTCGTGCAGCGAGGAACTGCGGGCGGGGTGCTCATTTTTCGCCAGCAGGCGGAAGGGATGTTCGAAGCTCTGAACCACATCTTCGGGTGGTCGCCGATCACCGACGTGCCGACTCTCCTTGCAGGCAAACCGGTAGACCAGGAACACTTCCAGAAGGTGCTGCTTTCTCCGAGCATCCTTGGACCAACGTACCGCGACGAGCTCGTCGCAGCGACCCGGGGATCAAGGGTGCACATCGTGTTTTTCCGAGCTGGAGGACTTCTGCAACTCGAGGACGTCCTCGCATCGCCGGACTACCGCATTGCGGCCTCGCCCTCCCAGGGGTGAGGTCGTTTTCTTTTATGGTATTATCCAACATGGAACCAGGACTACAGAATCTCCTATCTCTCCTCCACACGGACGATGAAGACGACCGAGCTCTTATAGCGAAAGCCTACGCTTTCGCCGAGAAGGCGCACCACGGACAAGTGCGTGAATCGGGTGGACCGTATTTCGACCACCTCATCGAAACCGCCAAGAATCTCATACGCCTCGGCACCGACGCTCAAACTATCGCCGCAGGACTTCTCCACGACACTATCGAAGACACGACAACAACAGCGGAGGATATTCAGCGAGAGTTCGGAGACGAAATTCTCTTTCTCGTCGAAGGCGTTACGAAGCTCGGACATCTCAAATACCAAGGCCTCAAACGGCACAGCGATACGCTCCGCAAGCTCTTTGTCGCTACCGCAGCGGACAACCGCGTCATCCTCATCAAGCTCTCCGACCGTCTCCACAATCTTCACACCATTGGGTCCCTTCGTCGTGATAAACAAATCCGCATAGCGGAAGAAACGCTTCAAATCTACGCGCCGATTGCACACCGCCTTGGTATTGGTCAATTCAAAGGTGAGCTTGAAGACGCCGCATTCAAAGCAGCAGAACCAGAAGAGTATAAAAAAACGCTCGATCTCCGTGAACTAAAACAAACGGAGACGATGCAGGAACTCGAACAATTCACCGGCCTCGTTATGAAAGCACTCAGCGAAGCTGGTATCGAAGTTACCTCAATCGATTCCCGTCTCAAACATCTCTACAGTCTCCACAAGAAACTGAAGAATAAGAATATGAACATAGAGAATGTCTACGACATCGCCGCTGTTCGCATTCTCGTCAAGAGCGTCGAAGATTGTTATCTCACGCTCGGCATCATCCATGCATCATGGACACCGCTCCCCGGACGCATCAAAGACTATATTGCAATTCCAAAGACCAACGGCTATCAGAGTTTGCACACCACCGTGTTCACCGGTCACGGTGCAATCGTAGAAGTACAGATCAGGACAAAAGACATGCATGCCACCGCAGAGCGTGGTGTCGCCTCACATACGTCATACAAGGAAAAGGCGACGCTTCAACAGGCTGAGCAGATCGACGAACTTCGCACGCTCATCGATATGCCCAAAGTTGCCTCACGGGCATGGCTCAAAGAGCTTGCCGAAACAGAAGCTGATACACATGGAGAAGCTTATATTCGTGAGATCAAGAACGATCTTTTGCACGATCGTATCCTTGTGTTCACGCCGAAAGGAGAAGCGATTGACCTCCCCGCAGGAGCGACCCCGATCGATTTCGCGTATTCGATCCACACCGACCTCGGTGACCAGGCTTCGGGCGCACGAGTCAACGGAAAATTCGTCGCGCTTTCAACGGAGCTCCATCATGGCGATATCGTTCTGATTGAAACAACAAAGGGGGCCAAGCCTTCGGCAAAATGGCTTCAGTGGGTCAAGACCAACAGTGCCCGCAAGAAGATACGCTTGGCGTTGGGAATGACGGAAGGATAACGGCTCCGCGCCCTATCGCTTTTTGCTCCACTGCGGAACTCGTCGCGCCCTACGGCGACTCCTCGGCAGTCCTCGCTCCGCAAAAGCGATAGATGCGCTCCGCCAAACAGGATTGTTTAAAGGCTGAAGTTACTTACTGCATACAAATCATCCTCACCGCTTTCTTTTTTGACTTCAGGAATAGGTTCGGTTGGCATTGGTGTTTCTCCGGCAGCAACGCTTGTTGCGAGCTCGGTCGTTTCAGCAATGAGCGGATTCTCACGTCCTTCGAGAAGCGTGAGGATTTTGCGGATGTCTTCGGGTGAGAAGTAATCGATGAGGATACGGCCACCCAAGCCGGTTGGTTCGACGCGCACACGTGTACCGAGACGCTCGGACACCGATTCTTCGAGCGCGACGATGTCGGGGTCATACATGCGCTCCTTCTTGCGAACGCGATCGGTGGCGATGCGGCGTGAGATTTGCTCGGCGTCACGAACCGTAATCTTCTTGAGCAAAATCTCTCTAAACAAGACTCCCTGTTCTTCGGGACGGTCAGAGAGCATGAGAAGCGGACGTGTGTGACCTTCGCTGATTTTGCCTTCGCCGAGTGCGGTGAGCATGTCCTCAGGAAGAAGTAAGAGACGGATGGTATTCGAAACATATTCACGACTCTTCCCTACCTTGGCGGCAATCTGTCCGTGTGAAAGCTTGAAGTTCTCAGCAAGTTGCTTGAATGCACGCGCACGTTCAACCGCATTGATATCTTCGCGTTGGAGGTTCTCGATGATCGCGATCTCGAGCTTCATCTGGTCGCTCTGCGCACCATCGCGGATGATAACCGGCACCTGCGCCAAACCAGCAAGCTTGGATGCGCGCAAACGACGCTCTCCGGCAATGAGCTCGTATTGCACTGACATACCCCCGCTCTCGCGAGGCGTCTCGCGTTGCGTTACAACGAGTGGTTGAAGCACGCCGTACTGGCGGATTGAGTCGGAAAGGTCTTTGAGCTTTGCCTGATCAAACTCGCGACGAGGTTGAAACGGGTTCGGTACGATCTTTTCGACCTCAACCCAGAAAATGGAATCTCCGTGGAATGACATGCCACTATTCTAACAAACAAAAAGGCTCGATGCTTTCGCAACGAACCTGATTGTTGATGGTGCCGGGGGAGGGACTCGAACCCTCATCCCTTGCGAGACACGATTTTGAGTCGTGCGCGTATACCATTCCGCCACCCCGGCATGGGGCGATTTTAACAGAGATTTGATTTTTATCCATTCTCAACGTATCGTCCAGGACGTCCCATGAAGTCTCCTAAATTGATAGTCATCCTCGGCCCCACCGCCACAGGCAAGAGCGATTTGGGTGTTGTGCTCGCACAGCGCTTCAATGGCGAAGTCATTTCTGCTGATTCACGCCAAGTGTACAAGGGCTTCGACATTGGCTCGGGCAAGATCACCAAGCGTGAAATGAAAGGCGTCCCCCACCACATGCTCGATGTGGCGAGCCCTCGTGTGCGCTATGCAGCTTCTCGATACGGAAAAGAAGCGATGCGCGCAGTGAAGTCGATCATCACCAAAAACAAACTCCCAATTGTTGTCGGTGGCACCGGACTCTACATCGACACGCTCGTATGCGGAACGGTCTTTCCTGAGGTGAAACCAAATGCCACACTTCGTAAGAAACTCGAGAAAATGACAGCCCCGGCACTCTTTGCGCTTTTGAAAAAGAAAGACCCGAAGCGTGCGGCCCTCATCGACCCACATAACACACGCCGACTCATCCGTGCCCTCGAGATTGTCGACGCTTTGGGAAACGTCCCTTCCCCGACACAATCAGCACCTTTGTACGACACGCTCTTCATCGGCCTCACACTTCCAATAGAAAAACTGCGCACCAAGATACACGCACGTCTTGAGAAACGTCTGAAACAAGGAATGACACGTGAAGTACAGGCACTCCGAAAGAGCGAACTCTCCTGGAAACGTCTCGATGAGCTCGGATTGGAGTATCGTTTCGTGTCCCGATATCTTCGCGGTCTCATCTCAAAAAAAGAAATGGTGGAATCACTTGAACGCGAGATCACCAAATACGCCAAGCGTCAGATGACGTGGTTCAAACGCAACAAAGACATCATCTGGTTCGATCCAAAGCAGGAAAAGAAAGTCGTGAGTGCCGTACAAAAGTTCCTCAAAGCCTAGTGTTCGTGGTATAAACAATCCGCACGGAGGGTTCGCATAGTGGTCTAGTGCGCCGCCTTGGAAAGGCGGTATCTGGGAAACCGGATCGGGGGTTCGAATCCCCCATCCTCCGCCAACTTGAAAAGTCTTTTACTTAAGTGATCTCTTTCTCTTCTTGTACGCGATCCAACCAAGAATCAATACTACAAGTAGGATTATGACAGGATAGGAGATGGTATAAGGCGCTGAGCTGTATGTTGATTTTCTGGAATTACCCGCCGAGTCATAAGCGATAACAGTCGCCTTTACCGGTTTGTCTTGCTCTTGAAGCACATAGGTGGTGCCACTGCGAACCTGAGGCAAATCGTTTTCCATGACTTCGTAATAAGCAATGCCCGATTGCTCATCTATAGCATTGAAGGACAGAAACTTTTTACCATCAAAAACTGATCCTTCTTGTCCCAAATAAATTTTAAAAGGTTCTGGTGGTGTTGTGTCATTCAAAATGACACCGCTCCAATCATCAATCGACTCCGAATCTGTTTTTTGAGGCAAGACATCTATGACTACATTCTTACCACGTACTTCATCTTTGGTGCCCTTACCATCATTAAGATAAACAGAAAGATCATTGGGCGTCAGCGTAACTTTGCCTGCTTTTTGCAATTTCAAAACGATATTGAAAACAATCGCGTCTTTAGAAAGTAAACCTCCGGGGGATCCACCGGCAAAAGAAATGCTTGTGTTGCTCGCCGAGGGTAACGGTTTGCCTGGCCAAAGAGAAAATGTGGAACCTGATGTATTGATATCGATTAAAGAGGCTGACTCTGGGGAATAGTCCAGTAAAACGTTCCCTTCAACTGCATTTATGTTTTTGTTTTCAGAATCGATGCGGACATTTACCATTACGGTATCGCCAACAAAAAAATCTGAATGACTTGTGTCGAGATACACTGTTGAAGCAAAAACTGAGCACGGCAAAAATAGTGCGCTCCATACCAGGATAAAATATGTCTTTTTGCTCGACACTGTTTTCATAATTATTTTTTCCACTGATAGAGCAGGATTGAGAAATCTACGGAGTTGACCTTACTGTCTTTGTTTATATCAACACAAGGATTTTTAAACGGTGACAGTTTTTGCCAGAATGCGAGCAAGATTGAGAAGTCGATAGAATTTACTTTACTATCAGCGTTAAAATCAGCCCCATTACAAGAA
>JBDKFZ010000016.1:0-43078 GCA_039798445.1 Candidatus Parcubacteria bacterium | reverse complement strand
CGTTAACTGACGAAGAACACAATCAAAGACCCGATTGGTCTTGATTACCAATCAGTATACACCGAATATTATAAAAGTCAATAGTCCCTCTTTTTGTTTAAGAACGGGCGCTTCGATACGCCTCAACATCGTCCGAAAGCCGTGCAAGACGCGGAGCAAGAGCGGTAATAAAATATTGAGCGAGCGAGAGATGCTCGCGGAGCTGTGCGGAGGTTCGCGCGACTCCCGGCTTCCACACATAGAGCTTTGTACCGATGAATTCGAAGCTGTATCCCCTCCCCCTACTCATAAGCTGTTCCATAATCTCGGGTGTGAATACTTCGAGTGCCTCTATTTCAAGATCCTCAGGAACTTTGAGCGTGAACACGTCATCAAATCCGTTACCAAGTTCAAGAGATTTAAATTTGCTGAAGAATCCCCCATCGACATACATATCGTCCTTTGAATCCACGATGATGTCAGGAAGACTACCGCCGAAGACAAGCTCTGCCACAGTAAACTGATGCGTCGATTGTGACTTACCTTGCCCCTCAGTGTATTGATAAACAAAAAATCGAATTGGAAGCGCTTGCTGTACTCCGCTCACCACATGACTCATTCCCCGAGTGTGACCTCTTCCAAAAAGAGTTCCCGCAACAGAATTAAGGTCACCTTTTTCTTCGTAAACAAAATGATTATTTGTCGCGAATTGTTTAAAAAATTCGGTATAGACCTTGCTTCTCACTATCGCAAAGCCGATGACAAACCACAAGAGTGCAAAAAACCAAAAGGGTGGAAAAAAGAATCCACCGAGAATCAAGACCCCTCCAGCGATATAGAACCCATTACCCCATCGTTGTGAGATATACCGCTTTGTACTGACACTCACATCCTCGATGACGCCCAATTCCTCTGGTGTTGGTTTGGGTTCCATAGAGAAGTTTATCCCCAACCCTTTGCAGCCATGGCGTTGTGAGCCGCAGCTTGTTCGGCCTCTTGTTTTGACTGTCCCTCACCTTCTGCAATCTCCTCTTCGCCAACAGAAACAGCGACAGTGAATCGTTTGTCGTGATCGGGTCCTTCTTCTTTGACAGTCTTATATGAAGGCGTCGGTCCAAGCTTGTCTTGAGCGAGCTCTTGAAAACGGCTCTTCGCGTCTTGCCACAAGTGGCGCTTGACGATGTCTTCGGTGAGCGGCAACAGGTGTTTGTGGACAAAATCCTTGGCAGCATCGTATCCCTGATCGAGAAAGAGCGCCCCGGTGAATGCTTCAAATGTGTTAGCCAAGATGTACTGACGTGCACGGCCGAGATCTTTGGCCTCACCTTTTGAAAGACGGAGATAGTCGTTCATGTTGAGACCTGTGGCAACGGTCGAGAGTGTCGACGTATTCACCAAACCCGCGCGGTACGATGTCATGTCGCCTTCGTTCTTCTTTGGGTATGTAGCAAAAAGATATTCGGTTACGATGAGCTCGAGCACGGCGTCCCCGAGAAACTCGAGACGTTCGTTGTGCTCCTTGTTGGTCGAGCCACGGCTCTCGTTGATGAACGAGCGGTGCGTGAACGCTGTTTCGAGAAAGCGTCTGTCTTTAAATGTGATACCGAGTGCGGCCTCGAATGCGGAAAGGTCTTTCATGGTTTAACGTTTCTGAACGAGTAGGTTGATTGCTTTTGTGATGAGGGGAAGAATGTCGTCGTAAATATTGAGGGTAACGATTTCGGCAAGTTTGAACCAGCGGGCATCGTCGAGTCCTCCTGATGAACCGAGTGTAAGGTCTTGGAATGGTGCTCGTGCGAGGTAATAGGTGACGTTCTTTCGAATCTTGCCCTTCTCTGGGTGAGATGCAACATACTCGTTTGAACCCAAAAGCTCTTCGAGAGTCACATCAACACCGAGCTCTTCTTTGATGCCACGACAGACGCCATCTTCGAGCGTCTCATCAGGTGTGATTTTGCCCTTGGAAAGCGTCCAGTGACCGAACACGTCATGAACAAGTGCCACATAGACATCCTTGTCGGCAAGCGCATAGACGACACCACCACCGAGACGTTCAAGCGGCAGCTCTTCGTAGGCAACAACCTTGCGCTTTGACGTCTCGTTTTTGCCAGGTTCTCCGAGTTCTTTGTAGACCGAACCGAGAACGCCGTTAACGAACTTACCGCTGGTCTCGCCACCGAATGATTTGGCGAGTTCGATAGCCTCGTTGATGGCGACCTTTGCAGGAACGTTCTTGCGATCTCCAAAGAGAAGCTCGTAGAGACCGATACGAAGAATGGTCTTGTCGACAAGAGCAATCTTATTGAGCGGCCAATCGGGAGCTGCTTTCTCGATAATGAGATCAAGATCACCCTGACGGTCGATGACACCCTTTCCCAAGCCATTCATAAACACGAAATCCCCTGTACCGGGGGCAAATTCTTCGGAGATACGTTTTATGAGCGACGGAAGGTCGGCAGGATTTCGTTTGGCGAAATCGAGTTCAAAAAGAGACTGGAGAACGATTGAACGAGCAAGGTGTCGGTTTGTCATAGTACGAGCATCCGACCGTCACCTCCGAAAAGAACACCTATCCAGCTGAACTATTCGGATGACGAATCGGCTTTTGCTTTTGAAGCGGTTGCACCGATCGCTTTGAGTTTATCATTGCGGCGGACAAGGCGCTTCTCTGCAATACCCTTCGCGTCAATAACAGTACGACCGCGGTAGGTACCACAGTTTGCACACATGGTGTGGCGAACGTGTGTTGCCTTACACGAAGGGCACACCGAAAAGCGTACTTCGGTGAGCTTGTGGTGGGACCGGCGGCTGCCCGTCTGTCCCTTTGTGTGTCGCATTCGTACTGTCATAACAGAGAAAAGATACCACAGGGCAGGCCCTCACGCAATAGAAACCTAGCCCCATCAACCCAGAAAGGTCTTTCGGTGGATAGCCGACGGTCCGAGCTTTTTGAGGACGGCGTAGTGCCCCGTAGTCCCATATCCCTTATGGACTTCGAAGCCATACCCAGGAGTCTTTTTGCTCTCTTTGATCATGTAAGCATCGCGAGCAGTTTTTGCCACGATCGATGCCAACGCTATCGGCAAATGAGTGGCATCGCCTTTGATATATGTCTCTTGGTGGATGTATTCAGCAGGAGCTTTGAGACTTCCATCGAGCATGACAAATGTATGAGCAGGATCAGGAGCGACTTTGTTCAACACCGTTTGAATTCCTTTTCTGATAGATGCCGAGATGCCGTGCGCATCGATGTGCTTGGCGGAAACAAGCGCAAACGCATATGAAACACCAAAATCACGTTTCAACGCCTTGAGCTCCCCCATCCATTCATCACGTTTTGCAGGCGAAAGTTGCTTCGAATCTTTTACTTTTGGAAAAAGTTCTTTGAGACGACTCGCTAGTCGTTTGTCGTTCGTATCAATACAAAAACCTCCAATTGCCACAGGACCCGCAAGAGGCCCTCTGCCCGCTTCGTCTATTCCCACGATCCATCGTTGGCTCTTCTTCATGACGACAGTGTAGAGCAGAAATGACTTGGGAACGAAAGAGCCGCCGAGAGAGTCGGTGACTCAATCGGCGGCGGTTGCCGCATTTTCTTCTCAGTCTGCATCTGCGGCGGCGCAGCTGTCCGAGCAGTACACGGCGACTTGCTGCGGAGGGATGGGATTGCTGCAGTTGTCGTTGTAGCAACGTCTCCCTTGGGGATGACTACTTGGAGTCAGCCACCCTCTCTCCTTGCACACGTCGCATCCGTATCCGCCACAGTGATTGCACTGGACGGAATCCGACGGGAAGCTCTTGTCTTGGGGAATGTTCATGACGACTCACACCCCATACCTACTGCGGTCGACATGTCCACAGTAGGTGCAGCGAGTCCCGTAGCCGTCTTGGAAGGCGAAACGAGTCGGATGAGTGCACTCACTCATGGGCGGGTGGCCATCTTCTTCCCGCGCCCTCTTCCCCTCCTGCTCAGCCCTCTTGTTCGCCTCGAGAGCCTCCCGTTCGATGTTAGTCAATTGCATGAGGTGTCTCCTTTCCGAGACGGTTAGCCTTCATCCACGACAGACATCACCTCGAACTCCGTGTTCGCCGATGGTCGCCAAGTCTTAGTCGGGTTGTCCTTATCGACCAACATCAACTCGAGGGTCTTGCCATCCTCCTTGAAACGGTTCTTAGCAATCCACAACACACCTTTCACCATGGTGTGGTCGCCCCCACACATCTCCTTGAACTTCTTTGTGACCATTTCCGCCCTCCCGTGGCAGGTTATCCGAGAGGGATAGTGCCACATTTTTTCCACCCCGACAATTCAACGACTTTGACACTCTGCCTCAACCATTCCAACGTATTCAATCCACTTGGGTGATAGGCATAGCGATGGGTACAATGAGTCACTACCATGTCTTCTCCGTTCGTTCATCTTCACGTCCACTCGCACTATTCCCTACTCTCGGCACTTCCGCAGATTAAGGACATGGTGAAGCTCGCCGTCAAAGATGAGATGCCCGCACTCGCGCTCACCGACAACGGCAACTTGTACGGTGCAATTGAATTTTACAAAGCGTGTACCAAAGCAAACATCAAACCAATCATCGGTGTCGATTTTTATATCGCGCACCGAACCCGCAACGACAAAGAGTCCGGCATCGACAGCCGTCGCACACGCATCATCCTGTTGGCCAAGGACTACGACGGGTATCAAAATCTCATAAAATTGGTGACGTATTCGAACCTCGAAGGCTTCTACTATAAGCCTCGTGTTGATAAAGAGCTTTTGGAGAAGTATTCGCAGGGCCTCATTGCAATTGTTCCCGCATTCAACAGCGAAATCCGCAATCCACTTCAAACAGGACACGAGGACGAAGCCCTCGCTGTCATCGAGCGATACAAAAGCTGGTACGGTGCAGATAATCTCTATCTTGAGCTCACCCATCATCCCGAAGTCGAGAATCATTCTGACTTGATGAAGAAGACGCGAGAGTTTGCGCGCAAAAATAATCTTCAGCTCGTTGCATCGAATGACGTCCATTATCTCCACCCCGACGAACAACCTGCACGCCGCACGTTGCTTCTCATTCAATCTGGAGCTGGCCCACGCCAAAGCGGTGACAACGAAGCTGACTTTTCGTTCAAAACTGGAGAAGAGATGGCCAAGCTGTTCAAAGACGATCCTGACGCCACTGCAAACACACTTGCAATCGCCGACAAATGTAATCTCACCATCGAGATCGGCAAATGGATGTTCCCTGCACTCGAAGTGCCTGAGGGTTCGTCGTATGGAGACGAGCTCACCAAGTGGGTATGGAGAAAGGTTGAGGAACGAAAGTATCCGATTGACGAGGTCGCCAAAAAGCGCATCGAATTTGAGCTCAATACCATTATTTCCAAGGGTTACGCGCCGTATTTCTTGGTGATGGGAGACTTGCTCCGTTACGCCCACGAGAACGGCATCTACACCAACACAAGAGGTTCGGTCGGTGGTTCGCTTGTTTCGTATCTCCTTGGCATCACGATTGTTGATCCGCTCGAATACAACCTGCCGTTCGAACGTTTCTTGAACCCCTTCCGTCCGTCACCTCCCGATATCGACTTGGACATCGCTGATAACCGTCGTGACGAGATGATCGCGTATGCGCGTCAAAAATATGGCGAGAAAAACGTCGCGCAAATCGGAACATTTGGAACCATGCTTGCTCGCGGTAGCGTGCGCGACACCGCACGAGCGATGGGATACGAATACGGTGTCGCAGATACCATCGCCAAACTCATTCCATTTGGTTCACAAGGATTCCCAATGACGATTGAACGCGCTCTCGAAGAAGAGCCTGATCTCAAAAAGGCATACAACCAAGACGAAGATACCAAGCGCATTATTGATATGGCCCGCAAAGTCGAGGGGTGTGCCCGTCACATCTCCGTGCACGCGGCCGGCGTCGTTATGTCACCTATCCCGCTCGATACGATTGTGCCAGTGCAGTGGGATCCCAAGGGCGAAGGTAAATTGATTACCCAGTACGACATGCATTGTGTTGAGGATGTGGGACTTCTCAAGTTCGACTTCCTCGGTCTCAAGAACCTCGCGATTCTTGCTGATGCGGTCAAACGCGTCAAAAAAATCTACGACATCGATGTTGATGTCGGCGAAGTGCCTGTCGATGATCCAAAGACATTCGAGATGCTCGCCAAAGGATTCACCATGGCAACATTCCAACTTGCCGGCTCAGGTATGACCGCAGCACTCAAAGAATTGCGCCCGTCGAGCATCCACGACATCAACCTGATGGTCGCTCTCTATCGTCCGGGCCCAATGGACAACATCAAGGAGTACGTCGCGCGTAAACGCGGTGACAAGCCAACAATTTACGCGCATCCAAAAATGCAGAGCTTCCTCGAACCAACCTTTGGCGTGCTCGTGTACCAAGATGACCTCCTCATGACCGCCATCGAAGTCGCAGGATACACGTGGGAAGAAGTCGACAAGTTCCGCAAAGCTGTTGGTAAGAAGATTCCTGAAGAAATGGCCAAACAGCACATCATCTTCGTCGAAGGCTGTGTAAAGCATTCGGGCATGACCGAAGCAAAAGCAGAGGAACTCTGGAAGCTCTTTGAACCGTTCCAAGGATACGGTTTCAACAAGGCTCATGCAGCGAGCTACGGACGTTTGGCGTATGAGACTGCATATATGAAGGCCAACTATCCAACCGCATACATGGCCGCCGTGCTCACCGCAGACTCGGGCAACTTGGAATCGATTGCCGAAACCATGGCCGAATGTAAGCGCATGCACATCGATGTGCTCCCCCCTGATGTAAACGAGAGCCTCACCGACTTCTCAGTTATCACCAAAGAAATGAGTGGTGACGACACCGAACGCATCCGCTTCGGTCTCTACTCCATCAAGAACTTCGGAGAAGGTATCGGCGATTCCATCATCGCAGAACGCAAAGCCAATGGCCCGTTCGTCTCGCTCCAAGATTTCCTTTCACGTATCAAAGACAAGAACCTCAACAAGAAATCGCTCGAGTCCCTCATCAAAGCTGGAGCGCTCGATGCATTCGGCGAGCGCGGCAGCATGCTCGCGAACCTTGTCGATTTGTTGGCGCACCACAAACACGCCGCTTTGCAGAGCAGCGATCAATCATCGCTCTTCGGCGCAACACCATTTGCCACAGCTCCTCTCAAACTCAAAGAGGCTACTCCTGCAACGCGCGAAGAAAAGCTCGCATGGGAAAAAGATCTCTTGGGTCTCTATATCTCAGGACACCCGCTCGATCAATACAAGGCGATCATCGAACAAACAAAAGTGACGAGTCAGAATCTTGCATCGCTTCCGCCGGGCATGACGGCTGTTCTTTATGGACACGTGGATGAAGTGAAAATCATCCCAACAAAGAAGGGCGACAAAATGGCATTCATTCGTCTCTCCGACTATCACGGTTCAATCGAAGTCGTCGCCTTTCCTAAACTGTTCGAAGAAATCAAACACATCCTCATCCCAAACACCTGTGTGGGCATCAAAGGCAAACTCTCGGCGCGCAAAGGCGAGATGAGCATCATCGCAGACAAGATCAAGCCACTCGCTCCACAAGCTCCTTCCACCCTTCCCGAATAGAAAGTGGTATGACCTTCGCTGCGTGGTCCGTGTTTTGTCCTCGCAGGCTCGGAAAAACCCGGATCCACTCCGCTCCAAACCATAGGTTTCGAGTCTTACAGAGTAATAGCTAATAGCTTCAAGCTGTATTAAAATCCCCCATATGAATATCGAACACCAGCGCCACACCCTCGCTCACCTGCTTGCTGCTGCCGTACGCGAGCTCTACCCCGATGCCAAGCCAACCATCGGCCCAGCTGTCGACAACGGCTTTTACTACGATTTTGATAGTCTCAAAAACCCCGACCTTCCTGCTCTCGAAGCAAAGATGAAGGAGCTTTTGCCAAGCTGGACGGAGTTTTCTCACCAAGAAACATCAGCTGACGCCGCAAAAGATCTTTTTGCAGGCAACCAATACAAGACTGAGCTTATCGAAGAAATCAGCGCCAAGGGCGAAGGACTCACCCTCTACACCTGTGGTAGCTTTACCGACCTCTGCCGCGGCGGACACGTCGAACATCCCGCACAAGACATTCCTGCGGATTCATTCAAACTTTCACACACAGCCGGAGCCTACTGGCGCGGCAGCGAAAAGAACGCGATGCTCACCCGCATCTACGGTCTCGCTTTTGCTACGAAAACAGATCTCGAAGCGTACGAACTCCAGCAAGAAGAAGCAAAGAAGCGCGACCACAAAAAACTTGGCCGTGAACTCGACTTGTTTGTCTTTTCTGAACTCGTCGGAAGCGGTTTGCCATTGTGGACTCCAAAGGGAACCATCATCCGTCATTTGCTTGATGGATTCGTCTGGGAACTTCGAAAGAACCAGGGTTACGAAAAAGTCGAGATTCCACACATCACCAAAAAGGACCTCTACGAAAAGAGTGGCCACTGGGACAAATACAAAGACGATCTTTTCCGCATCACCACACGCGAGGGCCACGAGTTTGCGATGAAGCCGATGAACTGCCCACACCACACGCAGATTTTTGCTCGCAAGAAATGGAGCTACCGCGACATGCCACAGCGTTATGCAAACACCACCACCTGCTACCGTGATGAACAGTCTGGCGAACTCGCTGGTCTTTCCCGTGTCCGAGCATTTGCACAAGACGATGCACACGTCTTCTGTCGCATGAGTCAGGTTAAAACAGAATTTCTCAAAATCTGGGACGTTATCAATGCGTTCTATCCAAAGTTTGGCTTCGAGCTCCGTGTCCGTCTCTCACGCCACGATCCCGCGCAGCCTGAGAAGTATCTCGGCGACGCAGCACGCTGGAAGATGGCTGAAGACATGCTCCGTGAAATCCTCACTGAGAAGGGCGTTGAAGCGATTGATGGTATCGGTGAGGCTGCATTCTACGGTCCTAAGCTCGACTTCCTGGCAAATGACTCCATTGGACGCGAGTGGCAGGTTGCAACGATCCAGCTCGATATGAACATGCCTGAACGATTTGATCTCGCTTGCACCAACGAAAAGGGTGAGGAGGAGCGTATTGTCATGATTCACGCCGCTATCATGGGCTCGCTCGAACGCTTCATGTCGATTCTCATCGAACACGTCGCCGGACAATTTCCTACATGGCTCTCCCCTGTTCAGGTAACAATCATTCCGGTGAGCGACAAACACCACGAATACGCACGAGGCCTCGCAGATGTTCTTACGAACGCCGGCGTCCGAGCAGACATCGACACTTCGAGCGACATGATCGGCAAGAAAATCCGCGCATGGAAAGTAGAAAAGATTCCATACGCAATTGTTGTTGGTGATAAAGAAATCGAAGCAAACAACATCACTCTCGAGACTCGCAACGGTGCAAAGCATGAAACAACCATCGAGGCATTTGCTGAAACGGTTGCCAAAGAAATCGCCGACCGTGCTCCCGAGCTCTCGCTCTAGTCTTCACCAAACTCTTCCTGCTCTCGTTTCTCAATCCCCGCTTCATCGTGACCAAAGTGGTGGCCGAGCTCGTGAAAGAGCGTCTCATAGATGACGTCACTTACGTGTTTACCTGACTCGTAAGATTCTTTTTCAATCGCAAGACGATAGAGCGTAATCGTGTCGGGCAATTCAAAGCCGGCATCATTGTTGCGCTCGGTACGTGGCACGCCTTTGTATAAACCAAGCAGCTCGGTATCAGAATCGAGACCCAATTCTTCAACGGTTTCTTTGTCAGGAATATCCTCGAGGAGAATCGCCACGTTCTTGGTGTCTGCACGTATCGTTTCCGGCAAGCGTCCATACGCTCCATCAATCATCGCTTCAAATTCTTTGTGGGTGTATTCGGAATCCATAGTACAAAGATACTACCGCATCTTCTTAACCTGTGCATGCCGAAAACATGATGCAACATGATCGTTGACCATCCCCGTTGCCTGCATATGCGCATACACCACCGTTGAACCGAGGAATTTGAATCCGCGTTTCTTGAGGTCTTTCGAAAGTGCATCGGACTCCTTGGTTGTCGGTTTATAGTCGGAAAGCTTCTTCACATTCCCCTGTTTTGATTTTCCTCCCACAAATGACCAGATGTATGTGTCAAACGTGCCGAATTCTTTTTGAACTTCCAAAAATCGTTTCGCATTGTTGATAGCTGATTCGATTTTCAACCAATTGCGAATGATACCCGCATCTTGCATCAACTTCTCAACTTTTGTCGCATCAAACTTGGCAACCTTCTTTGGATCAAATCCTGCAAATACTTTGCGATAGTTTTCCCGCTTGCGAAGCACGGTAAACCACGACAATCCCGCCTGAGCGCTTTCGAGCACAAGAAACTCAAATATCTTCACATCGTCGTGCACCGGCACACCCCATTCGTGATCGTGATACGCCTCGTACAGCGCGTCACCAGCTTTGAGCCATGGACAGCGGGTTTTCATAAAAAATAAATAATAACAGATTAAGCATAAAATATATTGTGTTGATTGACCGAGTTAGCAGAAAACAGTATAGTCTCGCCGGAGGTAACAATGAACGACGACGAGGAAATCGAAAGACTTCTAAGTTCCCTGCTCGCTCTGCTCGATGAAAAAGCGCTGGCAAAGATGTTGGGTCCCTGCACCAAGCTTCGATTCAACATCGAAATCCTGCGCGGACAAGATTCGGTCCACATCGACGGCAGTAGGCATCCGACCCACGCAAGACACATCGACCTCTCCACGGGAGAGTCGCCCAACGAAGAGCTGTGGAAGAGAATCTTCGCACTCCGAGCGTTCTCCGAGAACCCCGAACGTCCGGGAGACAAGAAGCTTAGGAGGATTCTTCTCGAGATCAAGCAGAACGGCCACATCTCCTACACTGAAGCTCTGGCCTATCAAGCGCCCATCAATGGAATACTCGAAGGAAGCGAGATTCCAGCGCGCATGATCTACGAGAGAAACCACACGGACAAGTCCATGAACGGACTCTGGATTCGTGCGATCGTCTGAGACGCAAAAGGCCCCGCGGCAAAGAACACCTTGCCACGGGGCTTCCGTATTTCTATTTAGGAAAGTGTGACCTTATCGGGATTTGAACCCGAGTTTTCGCCTTGAGAAGGCGACGTCCTAGACCAGGCTAGACGATAAGGCCGAAATTAGCTTTACAGCCAACGGCTCACAGCTTACAGCAAGAAACGCCCTTTCTCAACTCTTTTACGGGCTTTATCGCTTGCTCCACTCTGCATCCTGACGAACCAAGTGTTTAACATCACGCTGATCGCCCAGGAGGCCTTTGACGACCTTCTCGAGGCGCATCGATTGCGAACCTTTGACCAAGAGTACATCGCCCGAAGCGAGCTCTTTTTTGGCCCATGCGAGGGCTTCGTCGGTGCCCGCGTCAAATTGCCTCACATTCATCATCCCTGCCTCCTGAGCACCAAGCGCTATCTCGCGCGCTTCAGGTCCAACAGTGAGCAACATATCGAGCACAGCGGCACATTCTTTGCCGACCGTGCGGTGAGCACTCTTAGACAATTCACCAAGCTCTTTCATATCACCCAAGATAGCGAGCTTCTTACCACGAACACGCAAGTCACCAAGCGCCGCGAGAGCTTCGTGACAAGCAATCGGAGAAGCGTTGTAGGTGTCGTCGATGATGAGCGTCTCGTTTGTGCCCTTGAGAAGACGCATGCGGCCTGAGACCGGCTTGAGCGCTTCGAGTGCCGAAAGGATATCGACCATGTTCATATCAAATGCCATGCCGACCGCCGTCGCAGCGAGTGCAGGATAGACGAACTGACGACCGATGACGCCGTTTTGAGAAAAAGGAAATGCGTTCGAACCGATGAGGATCTTTGCAGCAATGCCGACCGGTGCGCCGTAGGTATCGTAGGTGATGTTGTAGTAACCACCCTTTACCGTTGCACCTTCGTCCATACCAAACGTGAAGACACGCTGTTTGATGTCTTCTTTGTATTCGATAACTGTTGGATCATCGTGGGTCAAGATGACCGCACCATCGGGATGCACGGCCGAAAGAATCTTCATCTTTTCTTCGGCAACCGCTTTTGCTGACGAGAATGCCTCAACATGCACCGGTGCATTGCCGATATGCGTCACCACAGCGACATCAAGACGTATCCAACGAACAAGACGTCCCATATCACCGGGCTGATCGACGCCCATCTCGAGCACGAGCGCCTGAGGATATGATTTTGAAAAAAGAGCTTTCCACAATCCGCGCCAGACAATCGCTGACCAGCCGGTGATGCTACCCCATGCGTTGTCCTCGCCGAGAATGGTGAGCGGAACGCCGAGCTCTGAGTTAAAGCTCTTTGCGCTTTTGCGCACATCATATTTTTTAGACAAAACCGCAGCGACGACTTCTTTAGTCGATGTCTTTCCAACACTACCAGTGATACCCACAACGATGGGCTTATGACGGCGAAGCAACAGCGATGCTTCCCAGCTAATTATCTTCGTGATGATTTTTTTGAGAAGCGATTTCATAGCTGAACAGTCTTATCTATCAGGCGGGAGATTGTAGTAATTGATGAGAAACTGAGCCAAGTCCATAAAAGGCACGGTAAGCGTCTCTGAGGCGTAATTGACCCCCTTAGGCTCTACGGCGTAGAGAAAGATGATGAACTTGGGGTCATAGGCCGGGAAATAGCCAAAGAACGAGTGGAGATATCGGTCGCTATAGTACCCTCCGTTCACACTATCGGCAATCTGGGCGGTTCCGGTCTTGGCGGCGATGCTGTGATGCTCGAGCTTTACGTTTCCTCCTGCAAGATACTCGTCGACGACGCGCACGAGCATTCGGGTGATTGTTTCGCTCGTCGATTCCTTGAGAACCTGCGTTGCCGGAGCGTGGATGATGTCTTTTGAAAAACCGGTCGAGTAATCGATTTTCTTTCCCACGTGAGGCGTGACGAGCATGCCTCCGTTCGCCAAGGTCGCAAGCGCGCGCGTCATCTCGATCGGAGTCAGAGCGATGCCTTGTCCAAATGATGCGGTGATGTGTTCGAGATCACGCGGGCTATCAAGGTTGTTCGCAAGTCCTGCAACTTCTCCTGGCAGATCGATACCTGTCTCGCGATCGATGCCGTATCCGCGCATATAGCGCGCAAAGCGTTCATTGCCGAGCTTACCTGTAACGAAAGCAACACCGGTGTTGAGCGAGTTCCCAAGCACGCGATACATATCAACAGTTCCGCGACCCTTCTTGTCGTAGTTATAGATTGTGTATCCATCGGATTTCACGTATCCCGCATCGTTGTACGTGGTCTCTGGCGAAATAACGCCCGCATCAAGCCCTGCTGCCATCGTAAGCGGCTTCACAATCGAACCCATCTCGTAGATGTTCTCGACGATGGGATTTGTAAAGACAGCCGGCGAATCTTCATCACCAAAATGATTGGGGTCGAATGTGGGTCGTGCAGCAAGAGCGTGTATCTCACCAGTCATCGGATCCATGATGATGCCGCCGACCGAATTGGTGCTCCATGTCTTCTCGATAGTGGCGAGCGATTCTTCGAGCGTGCCCTGCACCACTGGCTCGATTGATGTGATTACATCGCCCTCTCCTTCTCCGTGCGCGGCTTTGATGACATCATCTGCGTTCGAAAAGATCTCAGCAAAAAAGTTGGTGTAGAGCGACTGCGTTCCGCGCGTCAGCGTACGCTCATAATATTTTTCGAGTCCGTAGAGACCAACCTGTGTGTCTTTCTCACCGTCATAACCAGCAAAGCCCAGCGCGTGCGCAGCAAGCATGTCTCCTGGGTACGAGCGCCATCGCTCTTTGTATGTTCTCACTCCTTCGAGTTCGAGCGCATTTATCGCATCCGCCTGTTCTTGGGTGAGATGTTCTCCCACTTCTTCATACGGGTCAGTCGCATCGCTCGCACGACGTACAAATTCGCTTCGCTCCATCTCGATGTACGGATCAAGCTCGGTGTAGAGTCCTGCAGGCTCTTCGACTTGTGAAGGATTGATAGCGAGCAAGAATCCCGAGCCAAGCGTCGCACCGGCGATCAACTCCTCGTTCTTATCTTCAAAATAAATAATACCGCGACTAAAGAGTCCTCCTTGCGGCTGAGAGTACTGACGATCGGCTTTTTCGGCGAAGGCATCGCCGTTCATCACTTGCACAAAATAGAGCTTGACGAGGAGCGTCAAAGCACAGAGACAGAGGATAGCGAAAAGAATGCGTATGCGGCTCTCTGGAGCGCTAGTCATTGTTCTGATACGCAACAGAGAAGGTTTCGGATGCGCGGGAAACAAAGCGGACATTCTTGGTGGTCACAAATCCAAGCTCTTGTGCGTGTGAAAGGGTCAGCTTGTCGGCAGCACGGATATAGTCTGCTTCGAGAGAGCTCACACGCGAAGCAAGCTCGCTCTTCTCGGCTTCGAGCGACTTGCGTTCGACAACAGAAGCAACGGTCTGCTTGAGGAGGAACCCGTAGGTACCGCAGACGACTATGAAAAAGGCAACGAGACCTATGAAAAGGCGCTTGCAGAGCGTATTGAGTTGTAGGAGGTCTCGTACCATAGATGCTTGTGACTAAAGTTATTTTTAAATTAATTCTTCTGTATCAAACGAAGCTTGGCGGATCGGGCTCGAGGATTCATACGCGTCTCTTGGAAGGTCGGAGCGATCGGCTTCTTGGCAAGGAGCACTGCCCCTTCGGCCACCTTCTCCTTAAAGAAGTTCTTCACGATGCGGTCTTCGATGCTGTGGAATGAGACCACCGCCATCTTTCCTCCCGGCTTGAGCAATTCGAATGCTCCTGCAAGTCCTTCGGAAAGCGCCATCAATTCATCGTTGACTGCGATGCGAAGCGCTTGGAACGTTTTGGTCGCCGGGTGTAGAGGACCATTGCGATATCCTCCCGGCACTGCTGCCTTCACAACGTCCACAAGAGCGTTCGTCGTCGTGATGCGTTCTTTGCGGCGTGCCTCGACGATTGCTTTTGCGATTTGTCGCGAGAAGCGTTCTTCGCCGTATCCGAACAAAATGTTCGAGAGCGTCTCCTCGCTCCAGCCGTTCACGATGTCTTCTGCTGTAAACGGTCGTCCGCCTTCGACCGATGAGAACGTCATGACGAGCGGTTCTTCGCGAAGAAAGCTAAACCCTCGCCCGGCGGTCTCGAGCTGGAATGTGCTGAAGCCGAGATCAAAGGCAACACCGTCGATTGATTCGATACCGATCTCTGTGAGCTTCTCCCGCATGTGGCGGAAGTTGCTCAAGACCGGTACGAACGAACAGGTCGATCCTCCGCAGGCTTTCACGCCTCGCTCAAGCGCCGCTTCATCTTCGTCGAAGCCGATGATGCGACCCTTGGGACCAACAACATCGCAGAGTGCCTTGGTATAGCCCCCGCCGCCCACCGTAGCGTCAACCGCCGTAGCACCGGCAGCGAGGTCTAGTCCGCGTATGACTTCGTGTAAAAGAACAGGGATGTGCGTCGCACTCATATCGCTCCGATCTCCCCGAGATTCTCCGCGAGGACGTCGGCTTCTTTCTCGATCTTCTTCTTGTAGTCCGTCCACGACTTCTCGTTCCAGATCTCAACGCGTGTCTGAACACCTGCGAGGACAACCTGGTTGCCGAGTCGTGCAAAGTCCTTGAGAAAATCAGGGACCAAGACACGACCCGCTGAATCAACATCAACTTCGACCGCACCTGCGAGCATGAAGCGCGCGAATCCGCGCGTGTTCGCCTGACCCATTCCAAGCTCTGCCAAACGCGCCGAGATCGAGCTCCACTCCTTCTGTGAATAAACGAACAAACAGCCCTCAAGGCCGCGTGTCACCACGAGGCGCTTGCCGAGCTGCTGTCGGAATTTCACCGGAAGCGAGAGGCGTTTCTTATCGTCGAGCGTGTGTTGGTATTCGCCGATGAGCATGTGCGTTTTTTCCTTACGTTTTCCTTCATCCCACCTTATCCCACTTGCTCACCATTCTATCCCACCCCTCCCCAATCACAACCACGGTTATCCACTTTGATGGCTCAAAATATGAGTACAAAACAAAAAGCCCGCTGTGGAAAGCGGTGCTTTCTGAAGATTCTAAGAAACCTCTCTAGGAAGCGGCTTTAATCGCCGTGACCGTTGTTACGAGGTCAAAACGCTTACCCCACTCGACATCAATAAATCCAAGCCGTTCGAACAGGGCATTTTGTTCCTCCACAGTGATCTTGTTCTTTTCATCTTCTGCCATATGCTTGAGCCACTCTTCGTGTATCTTCCTGAGGTGTGCAGCGCGTTCTTGCTTCCCTGATCTTTCAGCCTCATCTGCCGCCTCATCGAATTTCCCATAATTCCTAGCTTCAGCCGCATAGTCCTGTTGGTGGGAATCCTCCTCTCGTGCATATTTGTCGCCATTGATAAAGACTCCTCCCTTCTTGAGCTTCCGAGCGATGAGCTCGATGACTTTTGTTCTAAAATCCGGTGTGAAGTTGTGGAGCGTATAGACAGATGCAAACGCATCAAAAGTCTCGTCCTCGCAAGATTCCAAAAAAGCCAAAATGTCTGCTTCGACGAACTCGACACGGTCTTTGAGCTCTTGAGCCTGATCGAATCTTTCTCTCACCGCTTGCAGCATTTTCGGTTCATTATCAACCGATACAACTACGACGCGTGGATCGCTTTTTAAAAGCTTAAAGGTCGTTATTCCCGTTCCGGGACCAGCCTCCAAAACCTTTATCTCTGTCTGGTCGGCACAGTGTTTGGCTATATATTCTTGTAAAGCTTTGCCTGTCTGAGATTGAAACTCATCGTAGTAATCGATAGCGATGAGCAAATCATCGTATTCACTTCCACCCAAAGATTCCGCAAAGCGGGCGTCATATTCATTTGTTTTTTCCACACCCTCATTCATAAAACATGGTTTACTGCCTCGGCTTCATCAATGGGAAAAGCTGGGTCTCGCGAATCGGTTTGTCTGCAAAGAATGAGAAGAGGCGCTCGCCGAAGCCAAAGCCGAATGTCGGAGGCATGCCGTATTCCATCATTTCGACGAACTCCATGTCGGGCATCATTGCCTCTTCATCTCCCCGCTCGATGAGCTCACCCTGAGCCGCAAAGCGAGCTGCCTGGTCGATAGGATCGTTGAGCTCGACGTGTGCGCGCCCGATCTCGCTTCCTGCGATGATTACTTGGAACATCTGCGTGAGACGTGGGTCAGCAGGATTCTCTTTTGAAAGCGGTGCAACGAGCTTAGGATGATTGATGAGGAATGCAGGACCCGAGATTTGCTTGCGGCAATATTTCCAAAGACTGTCGGTGAGACGTTCGCGCGTGGTGCCGTCAAAGGTGACGCCGAGCTCGATGAGCTTCTTTTTGAGATCTTCTTCGGATGATTCGAGAACGTTAACGCCGGTCATCTCTTCGACGGTCGAAACATAGTCGAGTTCTTTCCACTCATCAGCAAGATCAAATGTGTGACCGCGTGTCGCGAATGTGGTCGTACCAAATACTTCTGTCGCAAGCGTTCGATACAATCCTTGAATGAACTTCTTACCATCTTCAAAGTTCATGTACGCTGCGTAGAACTCCATGTTGGTGAATTCTTGAACGTGCTCAGGGCTTGAGCCTTCGTTGCGGTAAGCACGGCCGATTTCGAACGTGCGAGGGAGCCCTGCAGCCATGAGACGCTTCTGCCAGAGCTCACCAATCGAGATGCGCATAAAGACATCAAGATCAAAATCGTTGTGGTGTGTCTTAAATGGTCGTGCCTCGGCACCGCCTGTGGTGATCTCGAGTGTTGGCGTCTCGACTTCGAGGAAGCCACGATCTTTGAGATATGCACGCGTCACATCCCAGAACTTTGCCTTCTTTTTGAAAAGTTCCTGAAGGTCAGGGTCGCCGAGGATGTCGAGATAGCGCTTTCGCAACCGCTCTTCGGGGTCAGTGAGACCGACCCACTTTTCGGGAAGCGTACGAATCGACTTGGAGAGCATGCGCCACGATGCAACCAAGATGCTTGCCTCGCCTCGCTTGGTGCGCGTTGGAACACCGGAGAGTTCGATGAAGTCGCCAGTATCGACGGTCTGTGCAAAAAGCACGAATGCTTCTGCACCGAGCACATCTGACTTGATGTAGCCTTGAATCTTCCCTGTTCCATCAAACACATCGGCAAAGATTGTCTCACCGTGTTCGCGGATGGACATGACGCGTCCTCCAATCGTCACGGGTGTCTCAGCAGCTGCAGCATCGTCAAAGGCTGCTACGAGCTCTCCAAGCGTTGTGGTGATGCGTGAGTCAGCAGGATACGGATCGATACCAGCCTCCTTGAGGAGAGCGAGCTTCTTGAGACGGTCGTTGCGGATATCGTCGAGCGACATAAAAGATTAGCCTTTAGCTTACAGCCAAAGGTGTAAAAGGCCAAGAACCCTGGAGGGGTTAGCCTATCTTGAGGATGGTGTACTCAATCTTCTTGCCGTTTGGAGCAACAAAGGTAAAGGTGTCACCTTTTACCTTGCCCATCATAGCCTCGCCGAGAGGAGAGTTGAGCGAGATACGACCAAGCGTCGTGTCAGCTTCTTCGGAGCCAACAACGGAGTAGGTTTTTTCTTCGTCGTCACCCTTACGCTTGACGGTGACTGTTGAACCGACCGCTACGGTGTCACCATGGTGAAGCTTCACAATCTCGGCATCTTTGAGAATGCGTGTGAGGTGCTTGATGCGCGATTCAATCTCACCTTGTGTCTGACGAGCCTGTTGGTACTCGGCATTTTCAGAAAGATCACCAAGCGAACGAGCGTACTCGAGCTGCTTTGCAATCTCGGGACGACGAACCGTGATAAGTGTTTCAAGCTCAATCGTGAGCTCTGCGTGTTTTTCTTTTGTGAGATATGCTTTTTCTTCGTTCATAGGTATTCGTTAAGGGATTTGACGCCCCACTTTATAGGGCAAAGACCTGGAAGTCAACGTATAACTCCACCCTACACAAAAACCCCTTCAAATCGTGGTCGCACCTTCACTTCGCGGTCCCTGTTTTGTGCTCGACTATGGCTCGCAAAAACAGGGATCCGCTCCGTTCTGCGCCATTGATTTTGAGTCTGTGTCTAAAAGCTAATCGCCAATCGCTAAAAGCTACTCCAAGTACTGCGGCGTATAGATCCGCATCCAATCAAAGAGACGCCGCATGACAGAAGCAGATCCCATGAGGTTCGTAACAGGTCCGTGTTCCATGACCGTAGCAAAGGCAAAACGCGGATTATCGTACGGCCAAAAGCCCACAATCCACGAGTTCACATTCTGCTTACTTACACCAAGCTCGGCGGTTCCCGACTTCCCCGCTACCGCGAAGTCTGGGTAACTCATCGCTTTTGATGTTCCTTCGGTAACCGAAAGCCGCATGCCTTCTCGGACGATTTGTAGGATGTCCGTATCGACATCAATGCGCTCGATTTCGGTTTCAGTCTCAGCAATGAGATGCGGTGTGACGAGCAGACCGTCGTTGGCGATGGCGGCCACAGCACGCGCCATCTGAATCGGCGTTACCTGGAATCCATACTGACCGATCGCGGTGTTGTAGGTATCACCCACGCGCCACGGGTCATCGGGAAAGAGCTTTGCCTTCCATGCGATTGTTGGGATCGTTCCCTCAGCCTCGCCTGGAAGATCAACACCGGTCAGCTGACCGATCTTGAACATGCTCACATATTTGTCGATACGATCGATACCGAGACCTTTTTGATCACCAAATCCACCACCGACTTGATAGAAATAAACGTCAGACGACACCGCAAGCGCGTGTCGAACATCTGTCCACCCATGCGCCTTCCAGTCCTTCATAATCGTCGGCTTGTCAGGATTGTACGGGTTCGGGATACGGAGGGCACCATCACTGTAGATTTGCTTCTCGGGCGTGATGACGCCTTCAGACAATGCACCAATCGCGATGAAAGGTTTGATGATGGATCCAGGAGTGTAGCGCCCGCTGATCGCGCGGTTGAGGAACGGTGTAGCGGGATCCGAGCCATAACGTTCGAGCGCTTCCTGATCACCTGCAGATACCGCATTCGAATCGTAGTCAGGAATGCTCACAAGCGCCAAGATCTCTCCGGTGCGAACATCAAGAATGACGCTCGCACCACCGTCAAAACCAACATTGGCTGCGAGCTCCGCGATATACGTGCCAAGCTGGTGTTCAACCGCGGCGTCGATTGTAAGCGTAAGCGCCTCCCCCGCCTCGGGCTGATCAATAACGGACTCAGAAAGAATGTTGCCACGTGCGTCTTCTTCGAGAATCTTGGTTCCTCGCACACCGGCAAGTAATTCGTCATAAACTTTTTCGATGCCTGAAACGCCAGTCGTCTCTTCTTGAAAGTAGAATCCCGAGGTGTCCTTCTTGGGATATGAGACGAATCCCATCACGTGCGCAATGCCGGTTGTCGTAGAATATCCGCGATATGCGAACTCCCGCACTTCTTCTTCGGACGTCGTTGCCACATCAAAGAGTTCATTCCATGCCAAGAGCTCACCTGTTCGATCATAGATGACACCACGATCAGGAAAGAGAACTGAGTGTGCGAGACGATTCTGTTCTGCTTGTTCGCGGTATTCATCACCATTCACAATTTGAAGTGAAAATGTCTTGTAGAGAAGACCAGCTGCTATAACAATGAGCGATATAGAAAAGATCGACAAAGCCGTACGGCCAATCGGACGTTCGATGCGTCCTTCGAACTGATGACGGTCGAATTTGGGCGAATTGTGCGAGTCGAGAAAAATCTCATCAGGTGCAATCTCACGTACTGTCTTTTTTTTGAATGGTCTAAATGCGAACATGGCCACGAATAGAGCTCTCCGCGAGAAGCGACAACACGAGCAAGGCTGCCGTAGAGAGCGTGATGAATCCTGGGATGCCAAAGATTGGGTGCGCTCCGTAGAGAACATCGAGAATGAGCGCCGGGATCAATGCTTCGAGAAATGTCCGGTATGCGAGAGCACAAATGGCGATACCGATTGCCACAGCCCACCAAGGGGCGATGAATGCCCCGATGATAAGAACCACTGCTGTGAGAATGCGGATGCGCATAATGATATGAAAGCGACAATGAAAAGGCGGCAATTATTGTTGCCTTTTAATTATTGCCTTTCGGGATGATGACGACTTCGCGAGTCTCAAAGAGGTTGATTGGAAGAATCACCCGCACTGTCTGGAATGAATCAGTGTCATGAGAAGTAACTTCTCGTACGAACCCAAGAGTTCCATGTCCTTCGGTAGGAAGCATAAGCGCGTCACCAACCGTAACGAGGATGTCTTTTGGGATGCTCACTTCGAACGCACCTCCACCGGATCCTACCGCGGTGAAGAGCGCTTCCGTGCTGGTGCCGACGATAACAGGCGTCTCAACACCTGGTGAGGAGAACAAGCGGACACGCGCTGCATTCGAGCTCACGCTCTCGACCGTGCCGAGCATGAGTGTGGTATCAAACCATGCTTCATCCCCTTCCGAAATCCCATCGTCAGTGCCTACATCGATGAGGATGACGTCATACGGTGAACGCGATGGGGCCGCAACAACTCGAGTGAGTACGCCGGTCATCATCGGATCACGTCCGAATCGCTCAAAGATACGATCGCGCTCAGCAATCACTTCATCGTACAACGCAGCACGAACCGCAAGGCGCGTGTTTTCTTCTCGCAATATCTGATTCTCTGTTGCGAGGTCTTGTTTGCTCATAAGGCGTGCCTGAACCCCCTCTGATCCTTGCACAAGCTCCGCGTGCACCGCGAACATTCCACCCGAAGCTTGGAGGAAGAGCGCATCGAGCCAATGGGGTTGAACAATAGCAATGAGAACCGCAGCAATAATCGCTACGGCTGTTGCCAGATATGAAGGACGGAATGTGCGGTGTCTACGCGGTAGGAGGAAGTGCATGTTCTTCATCAACAATGATGTCACGATAACGCTCGGTCTCTTCGACAACGAGACCGGTTCCACGGGCAACAGCAGTGAGCGGATCTTCAGCAACGTATACGGGGACTTTGAGCCATTCGGAAAGGAATGCATCAAGACCGCGGATGAGTGCACCGCCACCAACAAGGTAGATACCGCGACGCATGACGTCCGAAACCACTTCAGGAGGCGTCGTCTCAAGCACTTCTTTGATTGATTCAACAAGCGTGTCGATGGACGTCGCGATTGCTTCACGCACATCAGCATCGGTAACAACCACTTCCCTTGGAAGACCCGTGATGAGATCTCGGCCACGGATGGTCACCTCGATTGGCTTTGCTTCAGCAAGAATCGCTCCCGCGGTGATCTTGAGATCCTCGGCAGTACGCTCACCAATGAGGATTTTGAACTCGTCACGGACGTAGCTGATGATATCGGCATTGAAACGATCACCTGCGATTTTGATGTTCTTGCCATTAACGACGCCCGAGAGGGAGATAACGGTGATATCGGTCGTGCCACCGCCGATGTCCACAATCATGCTGCCGCTCGCATCGTCGATTGGAAGACGAATACCGAGCGCCGCGGCCATTGGTTGTTCAACAATGTACGTCTCACGCGCTCCGGCGTTTCGTGCAGCATCGCGTACTGCGCGACGCTCGACGTTGGTCGTACCAAACGGCACGCCAATAACGACGCGCGGACCCAAAAGTTTTTTGCTGTCACCTTGCGCGCGACGAACGAGGTGCGCCAAGAATTCTTCGGTAACTTCGAAGTCAGAAATAACGCCGCCTTCGAGCGGACGGATAGCTGCGATGTGCTCAGGCGTGCGTCCGAGCATGCGCTTGGCCTCAGCACCAACCGCCACAACTTGTCCGGTCTTATTGTTAACCGCCACCACGGTTGGCTCATTGATGATGATGCCGCGTCCGCGAACATAGACGAGCGTATTCGCCGTACCGAGATCGATACCAATATCGTCAGAGACGAAGCTCTGGAGCTTCTGTTTAAGTTTGTCCCACATGTGCCGGCTTATTGTAGATGAAAGCGCGCACCCTACAAAGTTGTGGATAACGGCGCTTCGTGTCTTAGCTCTTGAGAGCCTCAACAACCTCGTCAAAACTCATGAATGAAGCAGTATCAGCAGTGCGGGCCTTTGCCTCCAATTTGCCTTCTGCCATCGTTTTCTCGGAGATCACCACACGCATCGGGATACCGATGAGATCGGCGTCGCCAAGCTTCTCGCCGGTGCGGGCATCACGGTCATCCAGAAGCACATCAAATCCCCGTGCAGAGAAATCGGCAGCAATCTTTTCGGCCTGAGCAGCAACATCCGGTTTTTCGCTTCCAATCACTACAAGGTGCACATCGTATGGAGCAACTGATTTTGGCCAGACAATACCTTTGTCATCCGCGAGCGTTTCAATAATCGTTCCAATGAGACGTGTAGGACCGATACCATATGAACCCATGAAGACTGGCTTCACCTCTCCCGTTTCATCTTTGTACGTGAGCCCGAGCGCATCAGAGAATTTAGTAGCGAGCGTAAAGATGTTCCCCACCTCGACAGCTTTTGCCTCGATGAAATCGTCACCCAAACCAAGATCTTTCTTCACTTCATCAGTAAAGACTTCTTTGTTAATAGCGATCTTATTCTCCTTGGAGATATAGATGGTATCTTCACCAGCTTCTGTTACTGTCTGAAACTCGTGCGAAAACTTCGAGAAACTGCCACCTGAAGCAAAGGTAAGATATGTCGTCTCACCTAAGCCGACACGCCGAAAAACATTGAAGTAAGCCTCTTTTGCCTTTTCGTAGAAAGCTAGATGTTCTGCTTCGTTGGACGAGAAAGAGTACATATCCTTCATGAGGAACTCTCGACCGCGCATGATGCCACTCTTGGCGCGAAGCTCATTACGAAACTTCGTCTGAATCTGATAGACGGCCCGTGGTAGATCGCGATACGAAGAGATGTGATTCTTCATGAGCTCTGTGAGCGGTTCTTCATGGGTGAACCCCAGACCAAGCATTCCGCCAGCCTTCAACTCTGTTTTAAACCAATTGTCGACGACCTCATCGTCCCAACGATTTGTTGTCTTCCACGTCTCGGGATTTTGAAGAGCGGAGAGATGCACTTCTTGTCCACCGACTGCGTTCATCTCTTCGCGGATGATTCCATTTATCTTATTGAGCACACGGACACCGAGCGGGAGAAGGTCATAGACGCCGGCCATCTCTTTGTGGACAAATCCTCCACGAATAAGAAGCTGTGCATTTTTGGCAGTTTCGTCTGCAGGTGCTTCGCGGCGGGTTTTAGTGAATAGGTGTGATTGTTTTGTTACGGTCATAGTGGGAATTTAGAAAAGATTGATGACATCGTTCACAGTGATAAGGATCATCAGAAGAATGAGGATTCCGAATCCGATGATGTTGGCCCATTGTGTGACCCTCACGGGGAGCGGCTTGCGGGTGATTGCTTCAATCAGTATGAAAAGCACGCGACCACCATCGAGTGCTGGGAATGGCACAAGGTTGATGATCGCAAGATTGAGCGAGATGATTGCTGCAAATGAGAGAAGTGCGATGAATCCTTGGCTTGAGACTGAGCCCACCATACCAACGATGCCGACAGGACCTGAGACTTGCGTGTAGTCGGCAGTGCCCGAGAATGCGTCGCGAACAAAGCCGCCGAGACCTTGTGCAATCGAGACCAAAAACTTGCCTGTCATGCGTGCACCTTCGACGACCGCACCGAGTGGAGAAAGTTTTACCGTACCAATGAGATCGAGCGATACGCCGATGATACCTTTGCGCTGATCGTTGATTTCCGGCGTAACGGTGAGCGACTTAACATCATCTCCACGTTCGAATGTGAACGTAAGTGGAATGCCTGCCGATGCGGCAATAAATTCCTGCACGTGCTCGACACTCTGAGGAATAGTCTCCTCTGTATCGCCATCACGCGTCATCGCTCGGATAACGTCGCCGGATTCAAAACCAGCTTCAGATGCAGGAGTCTCTTCAAGCGCCTGAAGAATCGTTATCTCAGGAGCCCCAACAAGTCCGTGTGTATCAGCAGTGACCGATGATTGAACACCCGACATGAATGCGATCGACAAGAAGACCCACCCCATGAGGATGTTAAAGAGAACGCCGGCACATAACACCCACACCTGTGCCAGACGATTCTTAGACGTGAGCGAACGTGATTTGTCGGCTTCGGCTATCTCATCGAGACCGTTCTCGCCCAAGATGCGGACGAAGCCGCCGAATGGAATCCAGTTGATGGAGTATTCTGTCTCGCTCCCCTTTGGACGAAATGCCCACGCGCGTGGCGGAAAACCGATGCCGAACTCATCAACACGTGCACCAACAGAACGAGCAGCCAAAAAGTGACCAAGCTCGTGAAAGAGGATGAGGACCGCGAGAATGACGATGAAGAGGACGACTGACATTGATTAGAGGCTTAGGATTTCTTCTTCTTTACGCTTAGCGATGGCATCAAGCTTCTCGTTGGTCTCTTTGACCATCGATTCCATTGTTTCTTTGCCTTTGAACTTTTCGTCTTCGGAGAGCTCACCTTCTTTTTCGAGCTTTTGGATATCGGTCCATGCTTCTTCGCGACAACCACGCACAGAGATGCGGGCTTCTTCGAGCTTTTTGCCGACAATCTTTGCGTATTTTTCACGTGTCTCACCAGTGAGCTCAGGGAAAATCGCACGAAGACCCTTACCGTCGTTCACAACCGACACACCAAGGTTTGCCTCACGAATAGCCTTCTCGATTGACGTTGTTGTGTCTTGCGCCCATGGAGCGATGCGGATTGTTCGCGCATCTTCAATTGTCATACCAGCAAGCTGGTTGAGTGGCATCTGCGCGCCGTAGCTTTCAGCACGAATACCATCGAAGAACGCGATGGTTGCACGACCCGTCTGAATGTTGCCGAGCTCCTTGGTGAGCCATTCGGGAACCCCCGCAAGCTGTTCTTTAAATGTATTGAATGAATATGCCATATGAAGAGAGTATACAGGGTCTAGGTGCTAGGTTCTAGTTTTGAAAAGCTCAAAACATATGGTGCAGAGCGGAGTGGATCCGGGTTTTTCCGAGCCTGCGAGGACAAAACACGGACCACGCAGCGAAAGTCATACCACCTTCGCTCCCCGCTCCCTCCAGGGAGCACGCGGTCTCGCCTGCTGGCTCGCCGCTCGACTCGCGCCAGTCGCGCTCCGTAGGCTCCCTGGAGGGACGGGTCGCTTCGTTTCTTAATTGCCCATCGCTTCCCTTTTCAATATCTCCGCCTTCTTCTTCACTCCACCAAAAGCATACCCGCCCATGCCGCCGTCCGAACGGATGACGCGGTGGCACGGCACTTCTTTGTTGCGATTCTTGCCAAGGATGCTCCCAACCGCACGGCTCGCGTCAGGCTTCCCTGCCTTACGCGCCACCTCGGCATACGTCATCGTCTTCCCTTTCGGGATCTTGGATACAATGAGATACACCTCCTGAGCGAACGGCGTTTGTGCCCCCTTAGAAAAGCTTGGCTGGTTTTTCTTTTTCATCTGCCTTCTTTTTTGCTTTGGTAACGACATCGCGAATCGTCTTTCCTGCAGCGTCGCGATACGGACAGTATTCGCATCGTTCTGGTCCGCTTGGTGGCAACTCATCTGAGGCGAGACATGCTTTTGCTTTCATGAGCGTCGGTTCAATCCAATCGCAATTTCCGTCATATGGAATAAGCAAAACATCGAACTCGAGCTTTGCATCAAACGCTTCCCTATCTTTCTTTCCGTTTACATACACAAAGTACCCACGGTTTGAGACTTGAAACCCAAGTCCACGAAGAAGCCACTGATAGACTTCCATCTGACGCTTATATCCTTGCTGCCAGATACCATCGAGGTTCGGGTCTTCTTCTTTGCTTGTCGCTTTGTAGTCAACAACGTGCAAATCACCATTGGGTGATACCCAGATATCATCGACAGCTCCGGTGACTAAAAAGTTCGCGGGTTCATAGACATACTGAACACCCTTAAAGTTCTCACGCCACACATCAAGTTGTGGATGATCAAACGGTACCGCATCGAGCCCGTGCTTCTTCATGAGCGGGTGTGGCTCACCTTTTGCACGATGAATATCAAATTCTTTTTTAAGCAAATGGTCGACAGCGACGTTGAGTGTAAACCCAGGCATTGATGGACGTCCGACACCAAATCGGCGATCGAGATAAAAACAGCGTGGACATTCGGTAAAGAGATCAATCTTGGAACGTGACAAACGAAAAGGCTCCGACGAGTCCGGGCGAAAGATATTTCGGTCAGAGATTTTATACGGCATCGTTCAATTCTATCACGACCCAACGGAGCGACCTGACGCAAAACCACGCCGACTTCCTTGGGAAGTAGCGGCGTGGCGGTAGTGAGCGGACTGAGTCCGCGGAGAATCTAGTCGACCGGTGGGAACATGTTTCGTTGAGGCACCACCTTGAGAGGCTCAAACCTCCTTCGATGGGACTTCGGCAAAACAGGGCGAAGACCGTCGTTGAGCCAGCCAACCACCGCGACGATCTCGTTGCCCTTGGCGGTGAGGCAGACGAGGGAATCGGCGGCCACTTCGGGCTCTGTGACACACCCGCGCCCTTCGTGCTCCCGAGGCTCCATGTGCTTCTCGGCGAATTTGATTACGCCGAGATCAAAATGGCGACGCTCACTGATTCCGAGCGTCGCACAACGCTGAGTGTAGAAATCCCAACGCATAGAACCAGCATTGGAGATTTCTACCAAGAGAGCGGTCTCTTCTGCTGCGTAGATGACTTTTGCAGGCTCAGACATGAGGCCTCCCATGAGGGTTAGGTGATGGTCTGTGGGAACAACCGGGGTACAGCTCTGGTTTAATTATATATCACAACTACCCACATAAGTCAAGTATCAGTGTGTGGAAAATTGACAGAAGCCTTCAAATAAAGCTACTGTCAGCCTCAGGTCATAGCGAATCGAACCCAACCCCCACCCTACAAGGAGAACGAGATGGCAAAGATACTTGTCCCCGAGACAAGTTCCCAGCTTTCCCTCTCCTTTGAGGGAAGGCCGTACCGATCGGTATTGCAAAGCCTTCCGGACGTGAGTCCGAAACTGGCAGAGCAAGTGTTCAGGAGAGTTCACGGGTTAAGTGATGTATTCAAACCTCTGAACTTCACAATGGTTGCTTCGGCAATCAAGTCCCTGGGCTTAAAGCGTTTCTACTTCGTAGGAAGGGAGCGACAAGTAATCGGGCTACAACAGCTCATCACCGACATCATCGATGGGCAACCCCCGAAAGCACACGTTGCTCTCAACCTACATTTCGAAGGAGGCACAGTTCCGGAAGCCGACTCTGTTTGCAAAATTCTCCTAGATAACCTGAAGATTCCCTGGAGATTTCAACAGGTGGTTAGCCTACGGGATGGACGCATCACCGTAATAGTGCCTCTCGACCCAATCGCACGCATCGACGTCGGAACGCTCGACGTTCCGCCAGTCACTCATTCGTTTGTTCTTCGGGAAGAAATTACTCATCTCCTCCCAACCCTCAACGCGCTGGGCCGACCCTATCAGGTCGTCGCAGCCTAACCGACCACACTCAATCCCGAGCGTGGTCGTCTTCGTTATATAAATTATTCGCTTATCTCCTGAACACCGCGTTCGAGATACCAGAAGATGGTAAAGGTGAGAAGTGTAAGAAACGTTGTGAGGACCGCAAGCGCATAGAGCTCAAATCCTGCAGCAACACCAATGCCGGCCGCAATCCAGAGACCTGCCGCCGTGGTAAGACCAACAACCATCTTGTCGCGAAGCATGATGGCACCCGCACAGAGGAATCCGATGCCGGTGACGACAGCTGCGGTGATACGCATGATGCTGTCGGCATATTGAACCGCGTTTGGATCACCACCCATGCGTGCAACAACAATAAAAAGTGCCGCACCCATTGCAACGAGCCCGTACGTACGAAGTCCCGCTGTCTTGTGTGCAAGCGAGCGCTCGACGCCGATGAGCATACCGAGCAAGAGAGCAACGATAACAGGGAGCATTGTCTGAATGAGTTCAAGTTCCATAGAGTTTATTGGTTTATTTGTTTGTTAGTTCTTTAGTTCATTATAACCAACAAATTAACGAACTAAAAAACTTCTAACTACTTAGACAACACCACAGAGCCTATTAGCTTCAGCAATAACATCATCAACCTTTTTGCCAGTGATGCCCGCAGATTCAAGTAGGTTTGGATTGTCAGCAACCGTTCGACAAAGCACGATGCCTTGTTGATAAAATATTTCTTTTTCTTTCCGCGATACTGTTGTGAGACATGAAAGCGGATGGAGACCCGCCTCCTCAATGAGATCCTCAACATTCCCCTTGTGTGGGTATCCCCAACCAATCATTGTGAGACCAACACAGGTGCCGTAAGCAATCGCCGCATCGGTGAACTTAGTGTTGGTGATGAGATATGAATGTGTCTTTCCTCCAACGGGGCACAAGCCATCAAAATCGTTTGCCTCGAGATCGAGCATGCGAGCATGTATATAGAGTGCAACTTTTACATCGGTCTTGAAGCTTTGGTTGTTGTGGAACTTAGCTTCTCCCAAGATAAGCTCAGTTTCGTTGCGCGCAATAACGTCAACTTCGTGATCAACACACTTACCTTTGAGCATCTTTCCAACCTCAACCTGATAGCCACGCTTACGAAATACCTCACCCAGAAGCTTTTCAAAAGGGTAGCCTGATGGACCCATGTCGAGAACAGCGCGACGAAGCGAGTAACGAGCGGCTACTGGATGATCGGTGTGTTTTCGAAGAAGCTCGCGTGCGCGACGGTAGATGTGGGATGTCGTCACCCCGTCTTTCATCTCTCCTTGAATCTGTTTGAGAATACCTTCAGCAACGGACGGCTCCGCCCCTGCATTTTGAAGTGAGTGCAACAACTTCTCGGGATCAAACGGTTCCTGTGTTCCGTCGAGTTTTATGACGAGCATATGCTGAAAGTATAAAGCACGAAATCCTAAATCCGAAACTCGAAACAAATTTAAATGACCGAAATCCTAAATTCAAAACAGAAACCTATCCGTTTTGGTCATTCTGATTTTGGATTTGGGATTTGTTTCGGATTTCGTGCTTCGGATTTCAGATTTACGCTATAACTCCTCCACCAAGACACTCTTCTCCTTTGTAAATGACGAGCGACTGCCCCGGTGTCACCGCAGGTTGAGGTGTATCGAAATGAACCGTGGCACCGTGATGACGATCAGTAGTGACTAAACATGGAACGAGCGTCTGGCGATAGCGAAAACGACACATGAGTTTTTCTTCGGAGTCAGTAAACGGCCCGCCAATCCAATTGGTGTCAGAAAGTTTTACGCTAGCAGTTGCAAAACGCGGGTCTGTCTTTCCTTCTTGCGATACCGTAATGGTGTTTGCCTCCATGTCTTTTGCAACGACATACCACGGACCGTCATCAGGCTTCTTTTTACGGACATCAAACCCATGGCGCTGTCCAAACGTATAAATGAGCGCCCCTTCGTGGGAACCGATGATATCCCCATCAACATCAAGAACATCACCAGGCGCAACCGGAACAAAGCGCTTCAAAAAATCTTCTATACTCACATCCCCCAAGAAACAGATGCCCTGACTGTCTTTCTTTTTGGCAACAGGCAAACCAAACTCAGCAGCAAGCTCTCGCACCCGAGACTTTACAAATCCTCCAACCGGAAAGAGCACGTGGGAGATAGTCTCTTGCGGTAATGTCCATAAAAAGTAGCTTTGGTCTTTTTGAGTATCGATCCCTTTGAACAGGCGCGTTGTGCCGTCAAAGTCGATAACAGAGCGCGCATAGTGACCTGTTGCCACAACGTCTGCCCCGCGCTCGCGCGCGAACCTAAAGAACGCACCAAACTTGATGTATTGATTGCACATAACATCGGGATTCGGGGTGCGTCCCGATGCATATTCGCGAATGAGATAGTCGACAACGTCACGCTTATATTCTTCTTCCAAGTCACATGTCTCGAATGGAATGCCGAGCTGAGCACACACCGCCATGGCATCACGACGATCGTCGCGCCATGTACACTCGAGAAACTCCGGATGCCACGCCTTAATGAAGACTCCTGTTACGTCGTAGCCTTCGCGCTGTAACAGCGCGGCAGAAACGGAGCTGTCGACTCCACCGCTCATGCCGACGAACGCTTTTTTCTTAGTTTGACCATCCATAACAGGGACGATAGCAAAGCTAAGATTCATAAGCTATCAGTGGTATAACTTTCGCTCCTCTATGACATTTCTGCTCCGCTCCCTGCTCCCTCCAAGGAGCACGCGGTCTCGCTTGCTAGCTCGCCGCTCGACTCGCGCCAGTCGCGCTCCGTAGGCTCCTTGGAGGGACAGGTTGCTTCGCATCTTGAGAAGTTAAAAGCCAATCGCCAACCGCTAAAAGCTTCTATATACTGTGCTCAATATATGGTAAAGATACTTCAGCAAGAGCATCCGACCCTCCGTGGCATCGCCTCCCCTGTCTCTGCCAGCGATTTTGGTGGCAAAGAGCTCAAAAAGATCCTCAATAATATGAAGGAGGCCTTGGCGTCCCAGCGGGACGGTGTTGCCATCGCCGCTCCCCAGATTGGCGTCCCATTGCGCATCTTCGTCGTCGCAGGGTTCATCTTCAAAAAAGAAACCGATCCTGTCGCGCCTGCTGATCGTGTTTTCATCAACCCGGAGATCATCACACTTTCAAAACAAAAGAAATGGCTCGAGGAAGGCTGTCTCTCAGTACGTTATCTTTATGGAGAAGTCTCACGAGCAACAAAAGCAAAAGTGCGTGCATATGATGAGAATGGAAAAGCATTCATGGTCGGCGGTTCGGGACTCTTGGCACAGATCTTCCAGCACGAAACCGATCACCTCAACGGCACACTCTTCATCGATGCTGCCCGCAATCTTCACGAACTCACCGTCGAAGAACACGAGAAATTCATCGGCGAGGTACCACCTAAATCATGATCCCTCTTCGCTTCGTCTTTTTTGGCACACCTGACATCGCTGTGGTATCGCTCGATCATCTCGCAGCAGTGGGTTTTATGCCGACGCTCATCGTCACCGCACCTGACAAACCACAGGGTCGGCACATGGAGCTCACGCCATCTGATGTAAAAGTCTGGGCAGATGCACACAACATTCCAACGCTCCAGCCTAAAACACTCAAGGATGACGCTGTTGTCGAACAGCTTCGCGCTCAAGACGCCGACCTTTTCATTGTCGTCGCATACGGCAAGATAATTCCGCAGAACGTGCTCGACCTACCAAAGCGCGGCACGCTTAACATGCACCCTTCGATGCTACCGCGTCATCGTGGTCCCGCTCCTATCGAATCACAAATCCTCAACGAAGAGCGAGGAGAAGATGTCGGTGTATCGATCATGCTCCTTGATGCAGACATCGATCATGGGCCGGTTGTGGCACAACACGATCATCTTGCGGAACTCGAAGAGCAGTGGCCAATGAAAGCGAGTGAACTGCGTCCCCTTCTTGCACAGTACGGAGGAGAACTCCTCGTTCAGGCAGTTACTGATCTCGACGACTCTCTTTCAAAAGCTCAGCCGCAAGATCACGACAAAGCGACGTTTTGTGCGAAGCTCACAAAAGAAGACGCTCTCATCGATCTCACCGGAGATTCGGCGATGAATTATCGAAAGATATTTGCCTATGATATTTGGCCGCGCGCCTACTGTTTTGTCGAACGACACGGCAAGCAGATGCGCATCATCATCACCGATGCGGCGGTCGAAGAAGGACAACTCATCCTCAAAAAAGTCATTCCCGAAGGTAAAAGAGAAATGGCGTATGAGGAATTTCAGAACGGCAAATAAAAATACCCTCAGTGATGAGGGTATTTTTATTTAGACTAACTCAACGAAGCGCCTACTCATTTCCCCATCCCATCTTTCGCATCACATCTTTAAACATCCTTCCACCACGACGCACCATGCTCGACTTCTTTTCTTTTAAACGACGGAGCTCCTCAACGAGCTCATCTTTCGCGACATCAATCGCCGCATAGAGATCTCCTTCTTCAGCCTCTGTGCGCAGGCTCAATTGAGCCGTGTGTAGGTTGATCTCCGCTCTGAAGATATCGCCCGACTGGTGGTGACGTGTTGTTTGCTCAAGCTCGACTTCGGCGTGCGCATCCGCGTCACGGTCATCAAGCAATCGCTCGATCATCCGCACTTTCTCTTCGGCATAGGCCCGTATCGCTGGAGTGATTTCGAATTGTGTCGCCTTGAACGTGATGTTGAGCATGGAGAAATGTGTAAATCCGATAAAGCTACTTTGCTTCGTCAGCCGCCGCATCACGAGCCGCATCTGCTGCCCGTTCTGCTTCAGCTGCTTCTTCTCGTGTTACGTCTGCAAGTCGTTCTTGTGCATCAGCTTCATCTTCCTTCGCAGTGGCGCCATCTTCGCGCGCAGTTTCCAAATCGCTCAATGCGTCTTGTTTTTCATCTTGATCGGCCATAGTGGTTTTTATTAGGTGTGTAATCTTTCGCTGATAAAAAACACCGACCTTATCTACCCTTGTATGGTAGGCACTACTACTGACGCGGTCAAGGTATCTTTCTTACCGTTTGAGTAAAAGGTTGAAGGTCAGTAAGACAGCACTTTATTTATTTGACACGAATCGGTATACTGACGCCGTATTCCTCGGTAGCTCAGCGGTAGAGCGGCGCCCTGTTAAGGCGATGGTCGTAGGTTCGATCCCTACCCGAGGAGCAATTTGAGCAAAGAGCACCCGCTAGGGTGCTCTTTTGTTGTTACACTATTAACATGAACAAAATATATCTTCTCGTCGGAATCATCGTATTGGCGGTTGTGCTCATTTTTGTTGGTTTGAAACCGCGAGAGGATGAGGTTTTGGTAAAGGACTACAAGAACACCTCATACACAATCGAAGGGCAGTCGATCGCATTAGTTGATGGATTTTCTGAGATTGAAGCAGCGCCGGGTTCGGCGGGCACAATTGTGACCCGTTATTTTGGAAATGAAGTCAAGCACGATTTCAATGATGATGGACGAGAAGATGTTGTCTTCCTCGTGACTCAAGAGCACGGCGGAAGCGGAGTGTTCTTCTATGTGGTTGCCGCACTCAACATGCCTGTTGGATATGTAGGATCAAACGCTTTCTTCTTGGGTGATCGTATTGCACCTCAATCAACCCACATGGATGAAGGGGTGACAGCACAAGGAACGAACCGCGAGAATGTCGTTGTTGTGAACTTTGCGACCCGCGGACCGAGCGAGCCATTTACCGCACAACCAATTATCGGAAAGAGCGTGTGGATTAAATTAGATACCACCACGATGCAGTGGGGCGAAGTTGCCCAGGATTTTGAAGGAGAAAGTCGATAGGCCCAAGTTCTCACATTGTTATCCTGATTATCTTTTCAAGTGGCTGGATTACATCTCCTAAAAACGAGAGTGCAGAAGACTGGTTCCTTTTAACAATCTCTCGTGAGAGAATCATATTCAATAGTAAGAATAAATAAACAAACATGGATTATCGAAAGCGCGGTATCGTTATCACCGTCAGAACGCTCCTCGGGCTCATCTTCGTCTTCAGTGGCATAGGTGGTCTACTCGCAGGCAACGATGTATCGAATCTCCCTGAACCAATGGCGACAATCACCACATCGCTTTGGACGGCAGGGATTCTTCCGCTCATCAAGGCAACCGAATTCGTCGGAGGTCTCATGCTCCTTGTTGGGTTCCTGCCAGCGCTCGCAACAATCATCCTTGCTCCGGTTGTGCTCGGCATCCTCGTCGTAAATACGATACTCATGCCACTCGGCGCACTCATTGGTCTCGTGTTGTGCCTCATGGTTGCCTACTTGGGTTATGCATACTGGGACAAGTACCGCGCGCTCTTTCAGGAAAACTAAGAAATCTGCGGCCAATGAGCAAAAGCCCTACGAGAACATCGCGGGGCTTTTGATTTTTATTGCTCCCGATATGTTCGAGTGGTATGGTACGGCCAGATTTCGTTCCGACTCTCTTCCCGCTCACCGAAAGGAGCCCACCGTGAACACGATTCCAGAAGCACTCGAAGAGCCCTTCATGATTCCTGATCAAAACGAGGAGAGACTCCTCCGTTGGATTGCCCTCTTTGGGCAGATGTCAAGTCGTGTCAGCGTCCATCGAGCCACCGAACCTGGATTCGAAGAGTTCATTGGTCTCATAGAGAAAAGGGTTCGGGAGGAGAAATGCATCCGAGACACGGAGGAACTCGTCGGTTGGCCAACAAGGACCACGACGGCGTTCGTAGTCCAAGTGGATTCGTCCCCGCCAGGATTTGTTGGAGTGGACGTCGAATTGTCCGATACTTTTTTCTTCTCTCTTTCCGGACAAGCATTCGGCGCAACGTATTTCGAATGGGATGGCGGCGAAGACGATTTCATGGCGAATACGTTTTCTGTATCGTTCTGCGACGAAGCTCTCTCGTGGAACTACATCTACTCTCTCATCCGCAAAAGGGTGACCGAGATAGAAAACCGAGTTCCTGAACCGCCCAAGTGAGCCGACCAGCCCGCCTCAAACAAGGAGCCCAAATCCTTCTGGAGGCGGGTTTCTTGTTTTTGTCGAACAAAGATCAATACGTTTTTGATATACTTTTAACCTATTACAACCTAACTACTTCACTATGGATAAAGTTCAGCACTTCGAAATTCCAGCAGACGACATCGCACGCGCTCGAGCATTTTACGAAGCATCATTTGGATGGAAGACATCAAGCTTCCCGATGCCTGACGGTTCCGATTACGTCGGCCTCCACACCGGGCCAACCGATGACAAAAACATGCTCGAGGAGAAGGGATTTATCAACGGTGGTATGTTCAAGCGTGGTGGGAAGTTCCCAGCGACTACTCCGACCATTGCAGCGATTGTGCAGGATCTCGATGCCTCGCTCGAGAAGATACGAGCCGCAGGAGGTTCTGTTGTGATGGAGAAGCAAGAAATCGCTGGTATGGGCTACTACGCGTACATCAAAGACACTGAGAACAACATTATCGGTGTATGGCAGGACATTAAGAGAGGGTAAATATATTTGGAATATTACTAACAGCAAATAGCTAATAGCTACTCTATGGAATCACAAACAAAAACAATTCTCACTGTGGTGGTACTCATCGTCCTCGCACTCGCCGGAGCCATGTACTATCGCTCACAAAAGATGATTGATGAGACGAACACCCCACCCATCGAAGAAGAGGGTGTCGCATGTACGATGGATGCAAAAGAATGTCCCGATGGTTCGTATGTCGGCCGCGTCGCACCTGACTGTCAGTTCGCACCGTGTCCCGGAACCGTTCCTACGTATTAAAAGTCTCTCCAGACGCAACGAAAGCCGTGGTCCAGAGGACTACGGCTTTTTCGTCTCCAATCACGGCACCTCCCGAAGGAGTCTCCCTTCGCAGAGGGTCACGGCTATAAAGCGGCCGGTCGCTTTTGCTGACTACTTTCCATCATCGCGTTCGAGAGGCCCGAATACAGCCTCCGGCGACTCTATGGGAACGGATTCCAAAGGATCCTCAACTTCCGGATTTCTGGAAAGAAATCCATGCTTGACGAGTTCTTCGAGCTCAGTGATGTGGTGGTCCTTCTTCGCGATGCTGTCTCGGAGTTCCTTGATGTACAGGCTTCTCCCCTTGATGGCATCCTCCGACGCAACGAGACGAGCAGATGCAACGCCTTCGGCCTTGGTCTTGCCGCGCCACCGTCCCAAGAAAAACGTGAAGACGATGGCGATAAGAAAGAAGAGATCCGACATCCACCGAAGAAATTCTCGGCGGAGATCGTCAGACCACCCCTCGGGGTAACCCTCGGTGATGACCCACCATTGCATGTCGCCGCCGTCTTTCATCGCCTTAAGAGACCTGACCTTGGTGATCTTTTTCTTGAGCGATTCCGTTTCCTGTTTGCTCAGGATGTAATCACTCAAGGCCTTGTCTCTCTCGGCCTGGGCGATCTTGAGTTCAGCCTTGGTGTCACCAAGCTCACGCGCGTAGCGTTCGAGCTTAGCCCGACCACGATTGTCGGTGTTCTCTTGGCGAGAATTGATCTGCGCGAGCAGGTTTTGAACCTGCTGTTGCAGCTCGGGCACGCTAGCCTTTGTGGGCGAAGCCGACTGTTGCTTGTTGCCGGCGCTCCAGTCCAACTTGATATAGGGAGCCAAACCTTTGTTGAGCTTTCCCTTCAAGTTGTTGGACGTTGAGACCGGAAGTGGAGGTCTCGGAGTCGCCTCGGGCTCCATGCCTTCCGGCCACGTGACTTCCACATCGTCGATGACAACGTCCGCATCCTTGTGTTCTGCCGGCGGACGCGGAGTCTCCGACGCCGTTACCGACACCGGTGGCACGAGGTAGTACTCCGGCCTCGCTGATGCACAGGCGCCCGACATGAGCGCGAGCACGACAATCAACAAGAGTCTACACATGAGACATCTCCTCTTCGAAAGCGGACTGCGGTTTTCTATAGAATCTTCGAATACGGTGTGATTGGATACGACAAAGAACTTCACAGTGCGTAAGCACTGAATATATTTGGCCAGCCGATATTTAAACACAATTTAATGTTAGAGTCAATCACTCGTCGAGTGTGCTCTCTTGCCCATCTCCCCTTTCTTTTGTATACTCCTCCCACGCTTTCGTTAGGGGGAAAGCATTATTACTAAACGCCGGAGGCCTCCAGTTGTGGGCACGGCACACACATCTCATACGTCTCCGTCGCATGCCTCGCCCGTTCTGGGCTACGGCCAAGGGACGCGTTTCGCAGGGGATGTCCCCGATTTTTTATTTCTCTATGGCAGATACAAGCAAACTCTCGATGACTGAAGAGTCACACGAGGTAGATGCAACGGTCGTCGACAATCGCCTCATGGCGACATATGCGACAGACATGAAGGAGCCGCCTAAGGCTGGTGACATTATCACCGGTAAGGTGCTCGCGCTTCACAAAAACTCAGTGTTCGTCGACTTGCACCCATTCGGTACAGGTCTCATCTTCGGACGCGAGTTCGCGAACGCACGCGACATCATCCGCAACATCGCTATCGGCCACGAAGTGACCGGTACGATTGTGGACGCAGGCAACAAGGATGGATACATCGAGCTCTCACTCAAGGAGGCTCGTCAGGCATTCATCTGGAACGAAGCAGAAAAGGCATTGCGCGAGAAGCGCCAGCTCGATCTTCCTGTTAAGGAAGCGAACAAGGGTGGTCTCATCATCGAATGGCAGGGCATCTCGGGATTCCTTCCCGCATCTCAGCTCTCTGCTGAGCACTACCCACGCGTTGATGGTGGCGACAAGGATCGCATCTTCGAGGAACTCCAGCGCCTCGTTGGAAAGAAAATCAGCGTTATGGTCATCACTGCAGATCCCAAGGAAGGCAAGCTCATCTTCTCTGAGAAGGGCACCGGACAAAAGGAGAAGCAGGAAATCGTCGGCCGCTACGCAGTTGGTGACGAAATCGAGGGCAACGTCACAGGCATCGTCGACTTTGGTGTCTTCATCAAGGTTGCAGACGGTCTCGAAGGACTTGCACACATCTCAGAACTCGACTGGGGCTTGGTCGAAGATCCTCGCAAGCTCTTTACCGTTGGCGAACACGTTCGTGCAAAGGTGATCGAAGTGAAGGATGGCAAGATCTCGCTCTCTATCAAAGCCCTCAAAGAGAACCCATGGGTCTCTGCAGGCAAGAAGTACACGAAGGACGACGTCGTTCAGGCGGTCATCATCAAGTACAACAAGCACGGTGCGCTCGCATCGATCGAAGAAGGCGTCGCTGGTTTGGTCCACGTCTCCGAATTCGAGTCGATCGAGAAGCTCCGCGAAGCGCTCGAGCTCGGCAAGTCATACACGTTCAAGATCAACGTGTTCGATCCAAAGGAGCAGCGCATGACGCTCTCATTCGCGAAGAAATAGCTCTCAGCTATCTGCTTCAAACAAAAACACCTCCGTTCATTCGGGGGTGTTTTTGTTTGAGAAATACAGCTAGAGAGTATTGAACACATTCATTGCCTTCTCTCTTCCCTCTTCGACAATTGAGGCAAGGGCTTCGTTGGTCTTCTTGAACACCTTCTTGTAGACCGCCATGTCGGCGTCGCGCATCTTGGTGAGGAGGAATCGCACCACCTTGTCTTCGCCGACTGGTTTACGAAGCTTGCCGCCTGGTGTTGTTGGTGACACACCGACACGTGCACGCACGAATTCGCGTGTCTTGAGCGTTTTGATGATGGATTCAATGCCACGGTGACCGCCCGAGCCTCTATCAAACGAGAGTTTGATCTTTCCAGCAGGCATGTCCATGTCGTCATGGACCACAATGACGTTCTCGAGCTTTACACGCTTTGCCTTGGCAAGGTATACAGCCGCAAGGCCTGATTTGTTCATAAACGTCTCAGGAAGAGCGCAGATAACCTTGGCCGAACCAAGTACGCCCTGTCCTACGAGGCTTCGTGCAGCGGAATCCGGTTTCCATTCGGTGATATCGACGCTGTCAGCAAAAGACTCGACCGCCATACGGCCGATATTGTGACGTGTTTTCTCGTATTCTTCGCCTGGATTGCCGAGACCGATGATGAGATAGGTTGATGCCATGGGAATAGTATACAGCTTTTAGCGATTGGCGATTAGCTTTTAGAAAAAAGCCCGAAATACGTGGTGCAGAGCGGAGTGGATCCGGGTTTTTCCGAGCCTGCGAGGACAAAACACGGACCACGCAGCGAAAGTCATACCAAGTCATTCGATTTGGAAAGAAAAAGTCGCTTGACACGAAGAATTTTATTTAAACAACTGTGTGACACGCTCCGACTTCTTGCGTCAAGAGATGTGCGCGCGTACAATCCTCTCATCAAGATCTTCATGAACGATTCACTGAACACAGAACGCATGACGACACCGGAGAAAAAACACGATCTCCTCTCCGAGCTCATCCGTTTTGCGCTCATCACGTTGTTCATCGTCCTTCCCATCCGCATTTACATCGCACAGCCGTTCATCGTGAGCGGTTCATCGATGGATCCCACGTTCAAAGACGGCGAATACCTCATCATCGACGAGATTTCATACAGATTCCAGGAGCCGGAGCGCGGCGACGTGGTTGTTTTCCGTTACCCGCAGGACACAACAAAGTTTTTTATCAAACGCATCATTGGTTTGCCGGGTGAAACCGTCGATGTCAAAGATTCAATTGTTACTATCGAAGGAGTCGACGGTACATCCTCATTTGAGCTCGATGAAGCGTATCTCTCACACCCAACATGGAGCACGAGCCGCATCAAGCTCGGTGATGAAGAATATTTTGTCATGGGCGACAACCGCCCTGCGAGCTCTGACTCACGCATCTGGGGCGCACTCGACGAAAATCTCATCATTGGCCGCGTCCTCACACGTCTCTTGCCAGTAAAACGCATCGGCCTCTTCCCCGGAGAACACATCTATCCCGACGCAACCGTAGAGACAGCTCAATAATCGATACCATATGACATCCCTCCGCATCCGAACATCGCTTTCATCACCTCAGCGGTATTCCTATGACGGGGAGCTCAAGAAAGCCGTCGACATTGCAGATCACTACGGCTTCAAGCTCCTCAACCCCCTCGCAATCGAAAAAGAAGACCGCGACAACGCCGAGCGTCATGGCTGTCTTCACGAACAGGCAGCGATCATACGCATGATCAATGCTGATGAGTCATACAAAGGCCTCGATACGCTCCTCTTCGCTCACACACGCAAAGTTCCATACAAGAACAAGCTCGAGCTTCACCTCGATGTGATTGGTGACAAAGAAAGTTCCGCCGAAGGCCTTCTCTTACAGGCAACGAAGGAAATCCTTCGTGATTACGGCCACGAGGATACGCTCGTTGCAGTCAACAGTGTTGGTGGCCGCGAGACCACATCAAGCTTCACACAAGCGGTGAACGCCTTCCTCCGGGGTCGCATCAGCGATCTCGATCCAGAATGTCGCGATGGCATCCGCAAAAGCGCCTTTGCACCGCTCCGATGTTCGCACCAGGCCTGCATGGACGTACGCGCCTCGGCTCCACAGTCACTCAACTATCTCTCTGAACAGAGTAAGCAGCATTTCAAAGAAGTGCTCGAGTATCTCGAGTCGCTCGATATGCCATATGTTATTGACCCGTCACTTGTTGGTAGCGAACACTACACGACCCGAACCGTCTTCGCGATCGGAACGCCTGCCATTGCAACATCGGAGCATGAAGCCACCGAAGCAGTAGCCAAAGAAGCATGTGTCGATCCTGTCTCTCAGCGTCACTTCTCAAACGTCCTCGCATGGGGTGAGCGTCTCGACCAGCTTTCCAAAAAACTCGGCGCCAAGAAACCGATTCCTGCAGTGCATGCAACGATTGATCTCAACACCGCATCGACCAAAGAGCGTTACTCAAACGCATCAGCCGGCACAACTCCTCAGGCATATGTCGTTCAGGTCGGATTCCCTGCCAAGATCCAAACGCTCCGCATGAACGAAGACCTTCGTAAGGCAAAGATTCGCGTATCGGTCACGCTTCACAAACAGAGCGTCACCGAACAGATGGATCACGCCCGCATCATTGGCGCCCCGTACATCGTCATCATTGGCCACAAAGAAGTGAAGGACGGTGCAGCGCTCATCCGCCACGTCAATACGAACCACCAAGAGGCAGTGCCTTTCTCAGGCCTCCCGTCGTACCTCAAAACCATCTACGCGACAAAGAAGCGCTAGGCCCCAAACCCCCTTGATACGAGGCCCCGCCCGTGTTAGGATATCGCCTATATGAACGTGCATATCCGAGTCGACCGCGACGAAAAAGAAAACAACATGAGCCTTCTCCGAAGGTTCCGCACCCGTGTCATGGAGTGGGGTGGTATGCGCCGTCTCCGCTCGATCCGCTACGCTACCCGCGCTAAGTCTCCGTACGTCCAGCAAAAGGCCCGCCTCAAGGCTATCGGCAAAAAGGAAGAGCGCGAGCGCCTCTACAAGCTTGGTCTTGTTGATAAAGTTTAGTAGCTTGTAGCTTCGTTAGCTTCTTTAGGGTATTCCTACAAGCTAACCAGCTAATGAAGCTACCGGCTATGCTTTCCTTCACCAACCGACTTTCAAAGAACCCGCTTTCAGCAAAGCGGGCTTCTCTGTGGACCACAATGGCCGAAACAACGCTCGGCAAAAAATACGACCTCTCAGTCGTTTTCACTGCTGATGCATTCATGCACAAGCTCAACATGACGTATCGCAGCAAGGATAAGCCCACAAACGTGCTCGCTTTCCCCATTGCAGACGATTCGGGCGAAATCTATCTCGATATCCCATACATCAAGCGTGAATCAAAGAAGTATGATCATGCCCCCGAAATTCACCTCGACTATCTCTTCATTCACGGGCTCCTTCACCTTGCAGGACACGACCACGGAGACGAGATGGAACGCAACGAACGTCGTTTGATGAAGAAATACATCGCTAAATAGCCACAGTCCGATTTCGCAGTCGACAGGCGGTGCGATATACTCTTTGGTGATGAACCGCACTATCGCAACAGGCATCGACGTCGGCACGACTGCAGTCAAAGTCATCGTCGCCGAATACGTCCGCACCGAGACCGGCCCCGAGCGCCGCATCATCGGCATGGGAGCCTGTGAATCCATCGGTATCCGCCACGGCTACATCGTTGATGGCGCTCAGGTAACCCGCAGTGTTCGCGAAGCACTCGCCCAAGCCGAGAAAACCGCCCGCACCAAGATACGCAGCGCCGTCATCTCTGTTGGTGGCGTCGGCCTCGAGGGCCATGTTGCCACGGGCTCGAGCATCGTCTCTCGTGCAGACTCCGAGATCACCGAGCTCGACATCGAACGCGCACTCGCCGCATGTCAGCAAGCACTTCCTGATACCGCAAAGTTCAACCGCAAAGTCATCCACACGATTCCCCTTTCATACAAACTCGATGGCAAAGAGACCATGGGACGCGTCTTGGGTATGCGCGGCATGAAGCTCGAGATGAAGACACTCTTTGTTACTGCACTCGAACAGCACTTTGCTGATTTGGTTGAAGCGGTTGAAGCCGCCGATGTTGAAGTTCGCGACGTCTGTGCATCCCCCATTGCATC
>JBDKFZ010000015.1:0-10459 GCA_039798445.1 Candidatus Parcubacteria bacterium | reverse complement strand
GATCTCGTTGAAGCGCCCACGGCGGAGCGCCGCATTGAGATTCAAGTTGCCCTCCTCCTTCGAGGCGATGTAGATGCTTCGCATGCCGTCTTCGGTGACGAAGTGTCCAGCGAGTCCTTGTGGGCACGTCGTCTTGAAGTACCCCACCTCGGTGATCAGCTCCATTTGAGTCTCCTCATCGCATTGCCACTCATCGTGGCGGTTTGTTCTGAAAGTATTGTACCTTACAAAGACGCTTTGTCAATTACTGCGCGCCTTCTGTTGTCTCTTCTGAAACCTCTGCCTCGACTGGAGTAGTGTCTGCTTCTTCATCAGCAATGATAGGACCGACGTTTACGAGCATGTCGCGACTTGGGCTGTAGAGGATTGCTTTGGAAGTGGCTTGATAGATGAGAAGAATATCGCCGTTGATTGCACCACGGTAAAACTGCTGGGTCTTGAGAAGCTCGTCGACATTGATGATTTTTGCAACGACGGGCTCTTCGCCTTCGGGAAGAATGATGTGTTTGCTGACCGCTTGTAAGATACTGGCGACATCATCATCAGTAGGTTCTTCACCGGTGGTCGTTGTCATTGCACTTCTATCAAATGTTTCGTGTGACCAAAAATAATACGCACCACCGCCGGCGATGAGAACGACAACTATGACAATAAGGAGAATAAAACGTTTTGGAGTCATGAGATAAGGATACCTTATACTCGCGGAATATCGAATATCGATGGAGCGAGGTTCTCCCCCGCCAAAAGCTGTGCGATGCGCTTGGCACCGTAGATGGACGGAAGAATGCCAACGCCGTTACAGCCGAGGTTGTACATGAGAACAGGGTTTGCAGGCTCACAACCAATGAGACGAATACCGTTGCGCGTGTATCCCATCAACCCATGCCATGTGAAGACGTAATCGATTTTTTTGTTTGGGTCGGTGTCGTATGTCTTTTTCACAAACGTATCGATGGTGCTGATGATGTCATCGGGGTATTCAGCATCAGAGCCATAGACGCTCGCATCTTCGAGACGGAGCTCGGGACCGCCGATCGAAATGAGATTCACATCGCGTGTGCCTTCGTATTCGTATTGCCGACGCGTGAGGTAGTAGTACGGATCTCCGCTCTCTTCGTCATACTCAATCATCGTGGAGAGTTGTGGAAAATAGCTCACAGCAATCGGGGGTTTGTTCATCGTCTCGAGATAGCCCGACATGTAGCCGACGGTGCCGTGAACGAGATGGTGGAACTTTGCATTGATACCCAATCCCCCTTCGTTGATAATCGTCACTCCGGCAAAGCCATTGGTGCACAAGACCACATGCCCCGCCATCATCTCGTGATCGCCCGCATCGATGAGCACACCGGTTGGTTTGAGAATGACCTTCTCAATTGGGGTATGTTCGTAAAATGAAAAACGTTCGGCATATTTTGTCATCAAAAAGCCGACGACTTCTTGGCACAAAAGCGCACTGTTTGCACAGCCTTTTTGGTATGACAGCGAGGCGATGTATTCGGTTGATTCGGTTTCGAGCAGATCAAGAATTTCTTTGTGGGGAACAAATGTATAGAGCCCGGCATATTGTCCTGATATCTCAGGAGCAAAAGGAGCATCCTCGGCAATACGGATAGTCTCGATGTTCAACCCTGCCCGTTTGCGCATATGGTTGTTCTTAAGGTGAAAGTTCACCTGTTCGACCGTCGAGAGCCCTGCGTGCCCTACAAAGCGCGATACGGGTATATTGAGGCCCGCCTCGGTATACATCTCATCCAAGAGCCCCCACGCGTCCTCAACGGCCTGCTGGCCTTCGGCGGCCATTGGGAGGCCGAACTCCTCGGCAATAGAGGCAAAACCGCGCTCAAAATAGCTCGTAATCTGGCCCGCATTGTGCCCCGTTGCCCCATGAGCCAATTTGAACCGATCAACAAGCACGACGCGCTTATCAGTGTGCTTTAAAACAAAAAATGCCGTCGACACACCCGCGATACCTGCGCCAACGATAACCACATCGGTTTCGATGTCCTGACAGAGTTTTTTCGATTCCCTATCCTGCTTGAGTTGGTACAGCCACGGAGAGTGGTTGAGTTTCATGAGGATAGTATACAAGCTTTTAGCGATTGGCGATTAGCTTTTACACAAAAGAAAACGCCGGCTCATGCCGGCATCTTCTTGTCTGTTTGAAAAGCTTAGTAGCTTCGTGGAGCGCGTTCTTCGATGAACGTAAGCGCCTTACCCTTCTTGCCGGCACGACCGGTGCGGCCGATGCGGTGAACGTAGTCTTCGTAGCTCTCCGGAAGATCAAAGTTGATGACGTGCGAGACGTTATCGATGTGGAGACCTCGTGCTGCAACGTCTGTCGCGATGAGGACCTGCACCTTGTCTTCCTTGAACTTACCAAGTGCGCGCTGACGCTGGCTGTGACCCTTGTCACCGTGAATCGATTCGCTCGCAACACCTCGTTTAACGAGATCGTTCGAGAGACGTTCGACACCGTGCTTGGTGCGCCCAAAGACGAGCACCTTGCTGAACTCAGGATCCTTGAGAAGCTCGTGGAGCTTGTCGATCTTTTGTTCTCCTGCCTTAACGCGGACAACGTCTTGGTCAATTGACTGCGCGGTATCGCGTGTCTTCACCGAGATCATAACCGGGTCATTGAGGAACTGGCTGATGAGTGCCTTAATCTCAGGCGAGAGTGTCGCTGAGAAAAAGAGCGTGTGACGAGGTGATGGCATCTTGCCCATGACAAACTTCATGTCGTTGATGAATCCCATGTCGAGCATGCGGTCAGCCTCGTCGAGAACGATAGTATTGAATTGCGAAAGATTGATGCATCCGCGATCCATGAGGTCCTTAACGCGACCAGGAGTACCAATCACAAAGTTGTGACGGCGTCCGAGCATGCGCATCTGAGGACCGAGCGGTGCACCACCAACGCAACAGACTGCGTAGATGTCGCGACCCTTCACAACACCTTCGAGATCGCGTTCAATCTGAATCGCGAGTTCGCGTGTTGGTGCGAGGATGATGACCTTCTGCTTGCGGTCGTTGAGAATCTTTTCGAGAAGCGGGATGAGGAACGCTGCTGTCTTACCTGTTCCGGTGTTCGCGAGACCAACGATGTCCCGGCCTTCGAGCACGTGAGGAATCGCCTGATCCTGAATAGGAGTAGGCGTTACGAAACCGCGCGCGATGATAGCGGCCTTGAGGTCTTCTCCGATCTTAAAATCAGCAAAGGTGTGAACAGGAGTGTAGATTTCCTCTTCGACTTCTTTTGCCTTGTTAATAAATTTTGACTCGTCGCTAAAGCTACGGTGCTTGCGTGCGTTCACTGTTCCGCGAGGACCGCGTGATGAACGACCAAAACGATCGCTGCCGCGTGCCTCGCCTGTAGGCCTACGGCCGAAGGAGGGACCATGTCCGCCACGAGAACCACCGCGTCCGCCGAAGCTTTCACGGGCAATAGCTTTCTCTTTCCCGGGCATAGCCCGAATAACTGTTTTTCTATACATAATGATGAAACTAAGCGTCTTTCCGCCGGTTAGTTTCATCTGTGTACCGAGGCACGGTTGCCTGCTTGTATCTCCTCTTGCCTAGGGCATGAGGGTAAATAAAACCAATGGAGATTGACTAACCCAGAGATTATAGACTATTGGGCTCTGGTTGTCAATGAATCTCTACCTATATCCTCTTCAGATAGAGGCTTTTTACAGATTCATAGAGAGGCCCAACAATCATGCCGAAGCTGAATCCCCATATCATCTCTGTAAGAGGTATGCCCCAAAACCTCAGATCGAGGGGTGTGCCATGGAGCATCCACATCTGAGCCAAGAGGCTCTCGGGATCCGCGAATACGACGTAGTACAAAAGCATATACGAAACAAACATTATGACCGTCAGACCGACACCACTCACGATCGAATCTTCCAAAAGATCGTGCCGGCGAAGGAGGAGGAGAAGCGCAAGAACGAAGAACCCTATGGATGTCGCGAAGATCGAATTCACCCCAAGATAAAAGAGACCGAGAACGACAACAGCGAAGACCGTCAGAAAAAGAAGCGGATGAAATGCTTTTTTGATACACGGTCGTCCGGGTATCATCTTTTGGATAACTTCATAGATAACGGCTGCCGATCCTGCTATAGCAAAAGAAAAGATCAGATCTTCGATAAGCACGTGAAGCCCGAAGGCACTGAAGCTCAAGATGCTTTCCGGCAACCAGTAGTCTTTGAAATAGAGAACCTCCCCGAAAGTTCCCAGCGGAAGGAACAAAAGACTCATGATGATCTGTTCCCTTCTCGTGGTCTTGCTCATAAACCACAAGAGCAGCCAAACAAGAACGAATGGTATATCGAGGATGAGATACGCGTACTGGGGATCAGTGAGCATAGTAGATCCTGCTACCCCGCCACAGCGTAGATTTGGAACAGAACAAAGACGATATACATGGCCGCGAGAGCCCATCCTTCCATACGAGAGAGAATGTTTTTGGAACGGGCAAACCAATAGAAGGCTATGAGACCAACACCGGTGACGATTGACGTGATGGAGAACTCAGCAGCATCAATGGTGAACCGACCGTTGATGAGAACGAGAAGACCAAAGAGGACCGTGTTGGTGATTGCCGAACCAAGATAGTTTCCGAGCGCGATGTCGGTGTGTTTCTTTTGCACCGCACGAATCGCCACAACGAGCTCAGGGATATTGGTACCAATCGAAAGGATGAGGAGACCGATGAACGACCCCGGAATGCCAAACAAGTCGGAGAGGAAGTGCGTCTCGTCAATGAGAACACGCGATGCAAAGAAGATAATGACACCGCCGACGAGGATACCGAGGACGTCTTTGGTCGCGGTCACGAATTTATCAAAAGGTCCCTGTGGTTCCGCCCCTGGCACAAGCGGCATCGGAGGCGGAGTCGAACTCGCATGCATCATCGGACGCATCACATAGATGAGGAGTGCGTACATGAGAAGACACACAAGTCCTTCATTGGGAGTCGCGATACCGTCGGCCATGAGCGCGGCGGGCAAGAACACCGCGATGAGCGCGACAAGAAGCTGCCCCTTCGTGAGCGTGTGAGCAAGCTTAATGCCATGACTACGGATTGCGAGAAACGGGATGATCAACAAGAAGATAACGATTGATGCACCAACAAGGTTACCGGCCGAGATCTCCGGAGCTTTATCGAGTGACGCACTCACCATCACCGAAAACTCACTGATTGACGTGATGAATCCGAGCACAAAGAACGCAACACGAAACCCGCTCTTGTGGAGCCGGTGTGCCATGCGGTCGGTCGAATCAACAAGACGGCCACCAAAAAACCAGATGACCGCCATCGACAAAACGAAGAGTGCTAGGTGACCGAGGATCATAGATCGGCGATGCCGATATCAGTTAGTTGATTGAGACGAGCTCAACGTCAAAGATGAGCGTCGAACCGCCAGGGATCGGACCGTGGTCTTGAGCACCGTATCCGAGTTCAGGTGGGATTGTGAGCGTCTTCTTCTCCCCTACTGCCATACCAAGAATACCCTGATCCCATCCAGCAATGACCGCTCCTGCACCGAGGGTGAATGTTATCGGCTCTCCACGAGGGATGCTTGAGTCGAAGACGGTTCCGTCGACAAGCTTACCTGTGTAATGTACTCCAACGACGTCACCGTTTTGTGCTGTTTGTGCTTCCATACCTGTAGAATTCCTATTGATTAAAAAGTATCCTCCAACGAGGACAGCCGCGATGATAATAAGCGCTGTTACTGTTTTCATATGCCCTGTAGTCTACCATATCGTTTCAGACGCAACACGACCCCGCCGAAGCGGGGTCGTGAGGACGAAGCGCTACGCGCGTCGTACGTTCTCGGCAGCAGGACCTCGTGGAGTATCCTTGATGTCGAAAGCGAGTGCATCGCCTTCCTTGATTTCAGCGAAGGTAAGTGGAGCCTGGACTGCGTCTTTGTGGAAGAAGATGTCCTTCTCACCACCCTCGCGTCCGATGAATCCGAAATCCTTGCCTTCAAGAGGCTTTTTCATTGTTCCGTTCATATATTTGTGTGTGACTGGTATATATACCCGGAAACTCGACTAAGTTTTGGTACCTATAGCAACAGTAGCACCTTTTGAGGGATAAGTATGTATACTGACCGATATGAAGCCAAAAGACGAGCAAATATGGGACGTAGCCGTGATTGGTGGCGGACCGGCGGGAATGATGGCAGCCGGGCGCGCGGCGGAGCTCGGTAAGCGCGTCATCCTCATCGAAAAGAACAAAAAGCTCGGTGAGAAGCTCCTCATCACCGGCGGCGGTCGTTGCAACGTGACAAATGCCGAGCTCGACACCCGAACACTCCTCGCCAAGTTCAAAGACGCTGAGCAATTTCTCTTCTCGGCCTTTTCACAATGGAATGTTCAAGAGACGCTCGACTTCTTCAATGATCGCGGCATGGAAACAAAGATTGAAGCTGAGAAGCGGGTCTTCCCTGTTTCAAATAAATCACAATCGGTGTGGGATGTGCTTGTTGAGTATATGAAGAAGGGTGATGTAACGATTCTCTCCAACTCCCCTGTCTCTGGATTCGTTACTGAGAAGGATTCGATCAAATCAGTAACGCTCACAAATGGAAAAGAAATCCACGCCAAGTCGTTCATCCTTGCAACGGGCGGAACATCGCGTCCCGAGACCGGTTCGACCGGTGAGGCTTTTGGTTGGCTCCGCACCATCGGTCACACCGTAACAGAACCCACCGCCGCACTCGTGCCGGTAGCGGTAAAAGATGAGTGGGTCAAAAAGCTCCAGGGCATCAGCCTCCCTACCGCTAAGCTCACGGCATTTCAGAATGGTGAAAAACAAGAAATTCGCAAAGGAAAGATGCTCTTTACGCACTTTGGCATCAGCGGCCCTGCGGTGCTCAACATGAGCAGTTCCATCAGCGAGCTTCTCAAATATGGTGATGTGACACTCGAGCTCGACTTACTCCCAACACACGATCACGCTCAGCTCAACACGGCGCTCCAAGATTTATTTAAAGAAGAAACAAACAAAAAGCTCAAGAATGCTCTGCCAAAATTGATTCCGTCGTCATTTGTTCCCGCTGTATGTGAATTATCAAATGTCGACGGCGAGACGTTCTGCAATACCGTCTCACGCGAACAGCGCATGCGATTGATTGATACGCTCAAAGGCCTCGAGATGCACGTCAAAGGATTGCTCGGTATGGATAAAGCAATCATCGCTTCGGGCGGTGTTGCACTCAACGAAGTTGATTTTAAAACGATGCGCTCAAAGCGTTATTCAAATCTTCACCTCATCGGTGATGTGCTCGACATCGATCGCCCATCAGGCGGATATAGTCTCCAGTTGTGTTGGACAACAGGGAGAGTTGCTGGAGAGGCGGCTTAGGTTTCATACAAAAAGAAAAAGCCGCCGGAAAGGCACAGCGGCCCTTTCGACGACTTTGATTGGTAGCACCTCCTTTCAGAGAGTTGGGTTGGATCAGCCGCAGAGGCGCTCGAGTGCGCTCCGCCAATCCTTGACGTGGAGCGTGCCCTCACGGGAGTAGTCCGCCAGTTGCGGGTACTTCTCCTTGCCCTCGGGGGTCTGGAGGTACTCGTAGGAGAGGACCTCATAGGTCAACTCGTCGACGGTGCATCCCGAGCGGTTGGTGCACAGCACGCGGACATCACCCGCACCACCGACAGGCGTTTCGTCCTCGTTGGACTCGAAACAGTCGAAAGCGGCAGACGCCGGATGGTTGTGGTGGTTCGCGTCCGTCACCACCGCCACCTTCTTCACGCCGTTGCTGATGGCGAGAAGAGCGATGATGGAGCCGAGGGGCATCTCCTGACCAACGAGATGCGCACCCCCCGGCCCCTGCGCCTGCTTGCTTGCCGGGACGAGGAGGTCGGTGAGCACCGCATCGAAGTTGTGGTAGGTCGTGAACGACTCCTTCAACTCCTTCGACACCAGCTTCCGCTTCTCCCAGTACTCGTTCCAAGCTTCCTTGGTAACCGAGTCGTACTTGGGAGTGGCGCCGATTCGGGCCTCCACGGCCGCCTCGTGCCCCTGATGGTCGAAGTTGGGCAGGAGAGCCGCCTGTGCCTCGTCGTACGTTCCCACCACGACAACTTCGTGGTCCTTCAAAAGGCCCACCGCCGCGTCGCGATGCTTCTTCGTATCGTCGAACACCAGAATCTTCATATTTTTACCCTCTCCAGTAGGTGCTGATCAAGGAGTATCCTTGACCTCTGGGGTCAATTATACACCCATATACAGGTTCTGTCAATACCCCCCACTCCTTATTTAAAGCGCTATTTATTAGTCATCTTCTTTCTCAAAAGCTCCTTGAGATGTGGGTTGATGAAATTCTCTGGAATCTCGTCAAAGGTAAACCAGTCCCATCGTTCGAACTTTTCATGTTCTGGATTCTGCGCTTCACCCATAAAAGAGCAACGAAAGACATGAAGTGTATCAATGCTCCGCGCCGCAGGTATTTCACCCCAGTAGTCGATTGGAACGATATCCAACATGGTTTCTTCTTTTGCTTCACGAACAAGGCAGTTACCAACAGTCTCACCTTCATCGGTCCGACCACCTGGCGTCGTCCAAAGCGAATTTGCAATCAACTCTCCCTCCCATTTCTTTTTGTAATGACGGAGACCAAGAAGGATTCTCCCCTTCTCATCGAGAATAATCGCCGACGTGCAAAGGATCCCATCGCCTGGCAAGGCGAGTGCTTCAGAAAGAGTTTTCATAGCAATTATATTACTCCTCTTCCTTCTTAGGACCAGCCTTCTTTCCAAGGTCGAGTGTTTCGTCGATGCGAATTTGTGCGACGAATTCGGGTACGTGAGAAACGAGAACCATCGCACCTTCGTATTTGTCGAGTGCGGCGGCAATGATTGGCAAGTGGCGGAAGTTGATGTGGTTGGTTGGCTCGTCGAGGATGAGCAAGCCAGGGCGCTGGAGCACGAGTCGTGCAAATGCGACGAGTCCCTTTTGTCCTTCTGAAAGGCTGCCGATTTTTGAATAGATAGTCTCACCAGTGATGAGGAATCCTGCTGCAACGTTGCGGAGCGTCTCTTCGATTTCTTTTTCCATCACCTGCGCAAGTGATTCGTAGACGGTGTCATCAAAGTTGAGTGTCGAAAAGTCCTGGCGGTAGTAACCCACCTTTACGCCAGGAGCGATTGTTGCTCCATCGGCCTTACCGGATGCGAGCGCTTCGAGGAGTGTGGTCTTGCCGATACCGTTGGGGCCTTTGAGCAAAAGGTGCTCGCGCTTCTTGAGCGAGACTTTGACCTTCTTGGTGGTTGGCTTGTGATCAAGCAAGATACTCACGCTCGAAATCTCAAGCACAGGACCGATGGTCTCACTTGAAACAGGAATGACGAACGGACGGATGGTCTTGTCTTCTTTGCGCACATCAACCTTCTCTTCTTCGAGTTCTTCGGCTTCTTCGCGCATCTTTTTGGCAACCAAACGCATCTTACCTCCCTTGTGAGCAAAGAAGTTCGCTTTGTCTTTGTTCTCCTGAATCTTCTTGGCAAGCTGCGCGTTCTTCATGTTCTCCTTTTCCAAACGAAGTTTGATCTGCTCCACCACATCGGTGTAGTCACCAACATATTGCTCAATCTTCTTAGTGAACACGTCGAGATAAAGAACGCCGTGGGTGAATGCATTCAAGAACTCGGCATCGTGGGAGATGACGATACATGTCTTTTTGTAGTCGATGAGAAACTTGGTGAGATGCTCGATGCCCGCAGTATCGAGATTGTTCGTAGGTTCATCAAGAAGCAACAGGTCGGGGTCTTGGATGAGCGCCGATGCAAGCAAGAGACGCGCCTGCTGACCACCTGAGAATGAGCGAATGATGCGATCGTGAAGCTTCTCATGTCCGATGAGGTTCACCACTTCCAAAACCGCATCGATCTTTGGGTCGATATCGTAAATTTTCTTATCAAAAGACTTTTCGAAGTATTCACGGACCGTGAGGTCGAGCTGGTCGCGTGGAATCACCTGGCGCGCAGTAGCGATGCTGATGCCCTGACCAAGCATGATGGTGCCGCTTTCGGGTTTGAGATCACCCATCATGAGCCCAAAAAGGGTCGATTTTCCTGCACCGTTTTGTCCCATGAGCGCGATCTTTTTGCCACGACGAATGTTGAAATCCACCTCTTCAAGGATGGGTTTGCGTGGGCCGTGCTCAAATGAGACGCCTTCGAACCGTACAATCGTGTCATCTGCCATAGAACGTATACAGTACAACAGAAATCAGCAATTAGCTATTAGCAATTGGCAATGAGGAAGACACAAAACACATGGCGCAGAGCGGAGTGGATCCGGGTTTTTCCGAGCCTGCGAGGACAAAACACGGACCACGAAGCGAAGGTCATACATAAAGGGTCCGTGCTACACTTTTCATCATGAAAACACTTCGTGAGGCGCTTGCTGATGTGACAGAAAAGCATATCGCGT
>JBDKFZ010000014.1:0-6350 GCA_039798445.1 Candidatus Parcubacteria bacterium | reverse complement strand
GTTCCAGCCCGCCCCTCTCGCGTACTCGCTCGGGGGCTCCCGCTCGGCCTCTTCGGCCTCCGCCTGGAACATTTCCTCGGAAGACGGTCACTTCGTGTTGGAACAAATACAAAACGCCCTTTCGGGCGTTTTGTGCGAACACTATTCTAGGAAGACCTAGTTCTCGTCATCAACGAATACAACCTTAGTATCGTGGTCGTTGAGGCCGTTCGAGATTGTGATCTCGCCTCCTGCCGTCTTGTTACCGTCATACCTGATTGCATTGATTTGAAGCCCGTAGAATCCAGCTGTTGCTCCTTCGTTGTCGAGGGAGATATTCAGTGTAAACGTACGTGAATCGTTGTCATCAACCTTGAAGTAATCGTCGGTATCACCGTTGTTTGAGCCATCTGCCGAGAATGCAGCTGCCACATCTCCACCGGTGTACACAGTACCCGAGCTTTCCTCGAGATAGAACTCGATACCGTCTGAGCCATCACTCTCATCATCACGCTCGGTGCTTCGAGGGATATAGAAATCCCCATTGAATGCGTTCAGTGTGAACTCAATACTGTAGTCAGCGCGGTCCTTATTGTTACCAACAGGAGACACGGCTGATGTGCTCTCGACTGAGGTATCTCCATCGTTATCTTCATCAATCGCATCAACAGCATCATCTGCGAGATCTGATGCATCATTGGCGAGATTCTCTGCCTCCTCGAAGTCGTCGGCAGCAAAAGCACCTTGTGCGTCTTCAAGCTTTGCTTCTGCGTCGTCGAGAAGATCGTTGGCATCATCGACATCGTCTCCATCGTCATCTGCGCCATCAACTTCCTGACGCGCATCATCGATGGCCATTTCAGCGTCATCAATCGCATTTTCAGCGCTGATGGCATTTGAGTCGTTGTCATCATCGTCATCTCCGTTGTCGTTGTCATCATCGTCTCCAGTTTGTGTTGGGGTTGTATTCACTGGCTGACACAAGAGCGCATAACGCGCGCGGGAAAGCTGACCAAAGTAGCCCGCTGGCGGCACGAGACCGTTCGAGGACTGCCATGCTGCTACAGCACCGCGAGTGACGTCGCCAAAGTATCCCGTCGTACCAAGCGCAAATGGGAAGTGATCAGTTGTTTTGAGGTAATTCTGAAGGGCAGAAACGTCGGGTCCTGTTGAACCAACGGTAAGGTCTCTGCTGAATTCGAAACAGCTTGTTGATGTGTTGCCTTGGATAGCCGCGAGCTGCGCCAAGAGCAATTCGACTTGTGCCTGCAGCTCAGCGATTGTCATCGTCGCCGCTTGAGCCTTTGGAGCAGTCACAAGGATTGCTCCTACGAGAAGAAGCCCTGTCACTGTGAGGCCAAGAGCCTTCTTCCATTGATTAAGTGATGTCGTTGTCATAATGGATAGGATAAGGCTGATAAAGGACGGAAATCGCATCCGTCCTTACCTAAAGGATAGCCTGTTGAAAGCGACGAGACGATAGCAGTCAAAGTGGATAGCACTACAACCTGTGAGCTGTGGTATAGCCTCACGTGAGCGGTTCGTATTCGAAATTTCCCCCTTGTTCATTTTGATGCAATGTAAGAACGGAGCTGAGCGCTTAACCATACAGAAGCTGGCAGAAGAAGCGTCATCTGAAGAAGCGGCGAAAGACCAATCCTAAGGAGAGGAACAATGGGCATCGCAGGAAGATACGTCCACTTACCCAGCATGAGACCTTTGTATTCGACGAACACTGCAATAAGAAAACCCACCGCTGTCAGAAAAATGTAATCATTTCGCGCAGGTGCATCGAGCCATGCAAGCGAGTGTTTAAAAAGAGAAAGGAGCATTACACCCAAAAGGACGTACCCAACATCACCAAGCGTTGCATACAACGTGATAGGAAGACGTGTGATGTGTTCGTATCCGGCATAGAGACCGACATGCGCAGTCTCCCATATGAAATGGAGGACGAAAGAAACAAGAGCGATGGTGATGATGCGTCGCAGACTGTTCACAAATCAGAAGTTATGAATGATTGAGAGGTTTCCCTTCTTTATAAACTACTTCCCGTACCTTCGAATCACCGAACGGACCACCGCACCGACCCGCATGTCGGTCTCGGGATAGATGTTGCGATATTTCTTATTGCCAGGTTCGAGGTAGAAGCCTTGTGAATTTTGACGGAGGTATTTGAGTGTCCACGAGCCATCGACTTCGGCAACAACGATATCGCCGAGCTTGGCCTTTTCGGTGCGCTCAACGAGAACGAAATCACCTTCGATAATTCCCGCTTCTTCCATTGAGTCGCCTTTGACGCGAAGGATGAATGAGGCTTCCCTATCGCGGATCAACCATTCGTCGAGTGTGGTGGTGTCGAGCGTCTCTTCTTCGTGCGCGGCAGGGATACCCGCTTCGATGAGACCGAGCATCTTTACTTCGCCAAAGAGCGATGTGGGAGTGAGACGCCCGAGATGATCTTTGACCACAGCGCCGGCTTCGACAAGCTTGTCGACAACCTTGGCAACAGCATTCTTGGATTTAAATCCGAAGAGGGTCGCCATCTCGGCATAGGTCGGCATGCGCTTGTGAGATCCGTAGAAACGGTCGAGAGCTGCTTTGTGATCAGTGAGCATGAATTAATTAGAAGAGTCCGACGTAGGAGAGGACGCGGTTGAGCAAAGGCTGGCGGCGCATCTGTCGTGCCTGACGGATGAGCATCTTGTGACGCTTTGCCTCTGATCGATATGATAGCCCGCGAATGATCTTTTCGTCGATGAGTGAATTGAGAGAGTCGAGTTCGTTTTCGAGACGATGCTGGTACTGGTGCTGTGACATACGATGTGTGTTAGCTACTAACCCCTTTTGTATGTCATCAGTATAAGTGAACGAGCGTTCACCATGCAAGAAAAATGTGTGGATAAGTCAGTTCCCCACTACTCCTTGGCTCGAATAGCACAAACGGCGAGCGCCAAAATATAGATGATGTGGTCGTCGATGAGCGGATTGTTCTCGGGCGGAAGGACTGCGAGATACATGAGGAGAAGCATCACGCTACCGGCAAGAGCTGCCCACTTGATGTATTTGTTGAAGATCAAAGCAATGCCGACACACAAAAGACCGAGCATAAAGAGCCAGTCAACGACAGGCATCCCTGCCAAGCTTTGAAAGATCTCTGCAAAAGGACCTTTTGTCGCGAACGATAAGAAGCCCATCGTCGGCGACCCACCATGGATCCATGCATTCTCGGCTGTCGTAGCAAAACCAAGACCAAATGTCTTATCGAGAAATGCCCACAAAAAGACAAAGCCCATCGATATCCTCAACGCAACGTAGACGAGGTGTTTGTAGTTCATGATGATATGGTAACAGGAATTAAGATATCGATATGCACATACCCGTCACCGTCACTCCCGAAAGCTCAAAAGAATCAGTTGTCTTTGAAAAAGGCCGCTATCGAATAGCGGTCAAAGCACCCGCACGCGATGGAAAGGCAAATGACGCCGCAAAAATACTTCTTGCGAAGCATCTTGGAATCTCTCCTGCGAAACTTTCCCTTATCCGCGGTGCGGACCGCCCTTCAAAGATCTTTTTACAGCGGGAGTAACCACGACTAGTTCGAGCTTCTCCACCCTACTCATCTTCTTAATCTCCGCTTCACGCTTTGACGCGGTGCTCCTGTTCTTCTTTCGTTCGACATGAACGATCTCCCCTGCTCCCTTGGCCCGCGTATATCGAGCACCCTTGCCAGACTTGTGTTCAGCAAGCCTTCGGTCGACGTCAGTGGTGATACCGGTATAAAGAGAACCGTTGCCACATTTCAATATGTAAACGAAGTACATGTATTTAGGTCCTGTCCTCCGAAGCTTTAGCGAAGGAGGGTTATTCAAATTCAAAAAGCACGTCGCGGAAATTCTCAACTCTATCGTTAGCATCTATCTTAATTTTCTCTTTTTTGTAGCGAGCAAGGCGTTCGGCGCGATGTTGTGGGTCTACCCAAATGCGACCATCAGCATAGACGATCCTGTGGAACGGGATATTTGTCGCCCCTTCATCATATGCCTTACCCAAAATACTGGTGATGCTCTGCGCAGCCATTCCACCACCGCCAGCGGCACGTGCGAGACGTCCGTACGTCGTCACGCGCCCCGCAGGAACAGACAAAGCCGCCTTGAGGACCCGCTGAGAGAATGTCGGACCTGTAGGCGGCTTTCGTTTCATAGTGTTTAGAGATCAACTTCTTTGTTCGCTTCGGTATCAAGCCTGTGAATGAGCGCACGGGTTCCCTCGTCATCCAAGACCTCGAGACCAAGCTCTTTTGCTTCGGATTCGAGCGTCGCATGCGCTTGCGCGACTTTGGAGACATCATCAACGGCTATCTCTGCTTCGTAATAGCGGATGTTGTTTGGCGCAATGACGAGCCCCCATTCGATATTGTGATATTCGTAAGCTTCGGTGAGACGATGCATCCAAATGCCGCTCGTGCAACCGAGTGCCTTCACCACCTTCTTGGCCGCTTCAAGATCGGTGTCCTGCAGTCTAAGCTGTACTTCTTCGCGCGCATTCTCCACCTTGTGTTTGAGCATGATTTCACACTCACCATTCGTCTGACGCAATCTGACATCCACGCTGCGACCCACGAAGTCTTTTGAATAGCCCGGATAGTCACGCAAAAGAATCATCTCGCGCTCTTGGCTCTTTACATGCTTTCCTTTCTCATCAAGAAAAGCCTTAAACTTCTCGTACCCAGCATCATCAAGCCGACCTCTGATTTCTACTTCGATGGTATTCATAGACTATTTTTCGATAAACCGTATCGTTTGCGCCATCTCGTCGACGAGGTTTGAAATATCGAATGTCGCGCGTTCATTCTCGCATTCTGTCTTCTGTGGGTCGTCGTAGTTCGCGCATTGCACCTCGCGAAGCCCGAACGTGAAAATCGCGACTTTCTCAACTCCGCTTGGGTCTTGTACGGCAAATGCATATGCTTTGAGGAGATATGTGCTACCCGCAGCGCCTTCTCCTTCGGTCGTCATACAATATTCTCTTCCATTGATGAGCAGCTGCTCGGTCTTTCCGGCAGGCACGGTGATATCTCCCGCCACACTACAGGTGAATGGTCCGTGAATGAACTGAACTTTAGGAGGCCAGTCGGTTGTCGTCGTGTACGTCGCTCCGATGTTTTCAGGATAAAGAAACGAAACATTCTCATCGGCGACTGTCTTCCATCCAGCATGAATGACCGTGGGCGTTGGTGCACTCGTTCGTTCGCCAAAATATCCCGTAGCAAAAAGAATGCCACCGAGGACGAGGACAACCGCAAGCGCACCGATGACAAAGCCAAAAGAGGTTCGTGATGATGTCATGAACCTAGTGTATATCAAATCGGATCTCACCGCCCTGGGAGGCTGGCTAAGCCGAAACGATGACCTCAAAACCACCAAACGCCATGCGCTTCATATCAAAAGGCATTGGCTCGTCCTTCTTAGAAGGCTGCATGAGCGGGTCTTTCATCACTTTGGCGTTCACCTGATCGCGGTGCTTGCGTGATTTGTAGGTGATGTACGAAAACACAACAACCTCGCCCGCTTTTGCCTGTGCCATCTTTGGAAACGTAAACGTCACCCACTTTGGCTTAGCATCATCGATGACACATTCTTTGTAATCAATCGCGCCGTGCTTCATCCAGACATTTCTTCCGATTGTTGCCATCTTCTTGTATGCCCCTAGTTTTTTCTTGGGAACCGTGAGAACAAAACCGTCGACGTAGTTTGCCTGTGTTTTTGCCATGGCAGTGAAGTTAATTAATTCTTAGAATCTTATTTTATTGTCCCTCATTCGTCAACAAATACGCGCGGGTCTTCGGACCGAAGTACCCCGTCGCAGGTGTGATACCGCTCGCCACTTGATATTCGATGAGCGCACGCTGAGTTATTGGACCAAAGTATCCCGTTGCTCCTGCAACTGCGAGTGCATTGGCGGCAGGTCCGATGTTCTTAGCGATGAGAAAGGCCTGAAGCGTCGCAACAAGCGGACCCTGTGATTCGAGTGTGAGATCGCCGGGTGCTGTCGTGCTCGATGGGGTGACGGTCGGAGCATCTTCGAGCTCTTCTTCGATGTCATTTGGAAGATCCAAACCTCCAACTTTTGCTTGCCACAATTCTCCCTGATAGGTCTCAACAAGAAATTCAACAACATCATCACGATCATCAACATCAGCCAAGACATCTTTGAGATAATCGATTTTGTCCTCGAGCGAGAGCTCCTTGGTGATACGTGGAAACGGGTCAGTCGCCTTTCGTCCATCGCGAATCTCAAAGTGTAGGTGTGGGGCGCCACCTTTGGCATTTCCGGTATCTCCCACAAGGCCAATGAGGTCTCCTTTGTCG
>JBDKFZ010000013.1:0-38512 GCA_039798445.1 Candidatus Parcubacteria bacterium | reverse complement strand
TATCCTCAGGGCTCCTGGGCCGATGAGGTGAATGATCTTCTTGAGCGGGCGGTGCCGTGCAGGTCCATGTCTCAACTCCACCGCGAGAAGCGGGAGCGACATTTCAGAAAGCCTGCGGAATATTTTCATGCAGGCGAGTTCAGGTTCGTAGTGCTCCGTCGAGGGGAGTGCAGTATCATCCTGACAGCGGAGCCCGATATACACCCAGACAAGAAGGGTGTATGGGAAGAGGTTCTTGCGCGTATGTATCGGCAGCGATCTCGTCGCAAGCGCCGGAAGTGCCGCAAGCCCCACAAGCGCCATCACTGAGCCCCAAGCTCTGAGCGCCGACCCGATTCCACCCTGCGAGGTGGATAGGGACGGCGCTTTTTGTTGTTGAGGTACGACGGTGGGGGTGGTACTGTCTGAGTTAGAAAGGAGGTGCGAGATGTCCATCTCTGTTCCCAGAGAAGCATTGGCCGGATTCACGTGGCCCGGTGACGGGCTCACGACACTTCTCCCTGGAGATATATTTCTTCTTCATACCGGTAACCGGATGAGACTGCGGGTCAAGAGAGGCGAACAGACCCTGCAGTGGTTCGTTACCGGGCGAGAGGACATTGACCTCGGGGAGCGAAGGACGCCGGAAACGCTCGATCGGTGGATGCGTGAGATCGCTGCACACTACGATCTCGATGTGGCGCTCCATGTGCGTGGGACGCTTTTCTCCGTCTACCATCTCCGTTCTCGAGCGGTTTCCGTTGCGCTGTCCTGATTCCACCTTCGGGTGGATAGGGACGGCGCTTCTTCTTTTCATACAGTGTTCTATACTAGTTTCATCCATGTCCTTTGATCCAAAACGAATCACCTACATCGGCGAGACCGATTACCGTAACAAACAAGTGAAGTTCGGCATCCGTGCAAACGACCGAACGCGTCACCTGTACATCATTGGTAAGACTGGTACCGGTAAATCGACGCTCCTCGAGAATATGGCCGTTCAGGATATTCAGAACGGTGAAGGTTTTGCGTTCCTCGACCCACACGGTAAGACTGCCGACCTCCTTCTCGACTATATCCCCGAGCACCGCATCAACGATGTGCTCTATTTCGCGCCATTCGACCTCGCGAACCCTATCTCGTTCAATGTGATGGAAGACATCGGTCCCGACAAGCGTCACCTCGTGGCGTCGGGCCTCATGTCCGCTTTCAAAAAGATTTGGGTGGATGCATGGAGCGCCCGCATGGAATACATGTTGAGCAATACAATCCTTGCGCTCCTCGAATATCCCGACTCGACGCTCCTCGGTATCAGCCGCATGTTCGCCGACAAAGAGTTCCGCAAAGAGGTTGTTTCGCATGTCACTGACCCAGGTGTGAAATCGTTCTGGGAGAATGAGTTCGCTAACTACACCGATAAGTTCGCTGCCGAAGCGACACCGGCTATCCAGAACAAGATCGGACAATTTACCGCGAACCCGGTCATTCGTAATCTCATCGGACAGCCCAAATCGACGTTCAATATCCGCGAGATGATGGACCAGCGCAAGATCATCATCATCAACCTTTCGAAAGGTCAGGTGGGTGAAGACAGCGCCAACCTTCTCGGTTCGATGCTCATCACCAAGATCTACCTCGCGGCGATGTCGCGCGCGGATATGCGTGAACCCGAGCTCGCGAAGCTTCCGAACTTCTATCTTTACGTCGACGAATTCCAATCGTTTGCGAATGAATCGTTCGCTGACATTTTGTCAGAAGCCCGCAAATACAAGCTCAACCTTACGATCGCGCACCAATATATTGAACAGATGAGCGACGAGGTCCGCGCCGCGGTGTTCGGCAACGTCGGTACCATGATTACGTTCCGCGTTGGTGCGACAGATGCCGAATATCTCGAAAAAGAATTCTCGCCACTCTTTACCGCAGAAGACCTCGTGAACATCGGCTTCGCACAGGTGTACATGAAGCTCATGATTGACGGAATGGCGTCGGCGCCGTTCTCGGCTCACACCCTCGGGCCGATCCCACCACCGCACATTTCATATCGTGATGTCGCCATCGCACGCTCGCGTGCGCAGTTTGCCCGTCCTCGTCAAGAAGTCGAAGATGAGGTTATCGCATGGCACCAGAAATCATTCGGTAGTGGTGGTTCTCGTGGAGGGCAGGATCAATCAGGAGGGAAAGGCGGCGACCGTAATCGTCGACCCGATGATCGCCTCGCCCATAGGGCTACGGCCGAGGGTGACGCACGCCGTCAGGCTCCTCCGCCGATGAGGGAGATGAGTGGGGGGCGACCGCCGGTTCACACAGAAAAGCCCCAAGAGTCGCGTCCACCACAACAGCCTGCTCCGCAGCACAATTCGGACAGACCACGCACTGACCGTCGTCCTGAGCCACGTCGCGAGCAGACTCCTGTTGAGCGCGAAACAGAATTGCGCAAAGTGCTTTCGCTCGACCGTCTCAAGGCCGAACAGGCACCGCGTCGTGATATGAATAAGACGAAAGACCCGACGCCCGAGAAGCTCTCAGATCTCAAGAGCGCCCTCGAGGCACTCCTCGAGAAGGCGGGAGGAAACGAAGAAAAATCACAGGAAGCTCCAAAACCTGCTCCTGCGCCACAACCCGCCCCTGCACCTCAACCAAAACCGCAGCCAGCTCCACAGCAACCTCAACCAAAGGCACAGAAGCCTGTTGCCGAAGTGCCTGAAGAGGTGCTCAAAGATCTGTTCAAAAAGGAGTCATAGTTTTAGATTTTCTTTAGCGTCCATTCGCTACGCTCTCCCGCATGAGAGTATTTTTCATATATGTCGTCGTGGCGATTCTCTTATTCACAATCCCGTGGATTGCGAATGCGGCTGTCGTCATCAATGAAGTCGCATGGATGGGTGGCTTCGCGTCAGCAAGCGATGAATGGATAGAACTCTACAACGACGGTACAGACTCCGTCTCGCTTGCTGGGTGGAAGCTCGCCGCCGAAGACGGCGCTCCGCTCATCTCGCTTGCCGGAAGCATTCCTGCAGGAGGTTTTTACATCATGGAGCGCACCGATGATGACAGCGCCCTTGGTGTCACGGCTGACAAAATCTATACCGGTGATCTCGCGAATGGTGGCGAGACACTCAAGCTTTTGGATAACGACACGGTGGTCGTCGATACCGTTATTGGCGGAAGTAACTGGGGATTGATAGGCGGGAATAATACGACGAAAGATACGCCGCAGCGTCAGCCTGACTCCACATGGCTTACCGGTATCTCGACGCCTAAGGCGATGAACACCACAACGGCGTCTGAAACGGGAACTGTAGCGGGGACGAGTACGACTTCGACCACGATAAAGAAAAGTGTTACGACCGGAGGATACAAGCAGGTTGTCTTCGCATACGCGGGCGAAGATCTGTCTGCAATCGCCGGTGCTGATGTTTTGTTCGAAGGGTATGCGGTAACCGATAAAAATATTCGTATATCAGCTGCACGTTATCGTTGGGCGTTCGGTGATGGGTCACAGGGGAAGGGAAAGGAGCGGCTGCACACATACTACGAACCGGGCACATACATCGGCGTGCTCACGGTCTATGACGATGATCAAAAACATAAAGACAAGGTCATCGTCACGGTGCTTCCTGCAAATGTGAGCGTAAAAACAATCTCAATGGGTGAGAAAGGATACATCGAAATTGAGAATCGTTCGTTGTCGGATGTGGACCTCTCTCGCTGGCATCTTTTTGTTGAGTACGCTCGCGGAAAGAAGAGTAGAGAGATATTCACCATCCCTGAGGACACTATCATCATGGCTTCGTCGTCGGTGCGGTTCTCGAATCGGGTCACAAGACTCACGCCGGGCCCCGATGATGTTGTTATTCTTCAATTCCCGAGCGGGATTCGGGTTACTGACGAGTCTGTTGCCACATCTTCGTTCGATGGTGTATGACCCTCGCTGCGTGGTCCGTGTTTTGTCCTCGCAGGCTCGGAAAAACCCGGATCCACTCCGCTCTGCGCCATTTATTTTGAGAGCTAGAAGCCAGAAGCTAGAAGCTGTACACTACCCCCATGCTTCCAAAACGGGTGCTCATATTTTCGCTCACGTACGCCCCGTATATCGGTGGGGCGGAAATCGCCATTGATGAGATAACACGTCGCATCTCTCCAAACGACATACATTTTGACCTCATCACACTTCGTGCGGATTCGAACCTTCCGACCATTGAAACGAGGAACAACGTCACAATTCACCGTATTGGTCCGACAAAACAGGGGATGACATTCGAGAACCTCGCCTCATTTCCGTGGTATCTCATCAAGGTGCTCTATGTCCCACTCGCCGTTCTAAAGGCTCGCGCGCTCGCAAAGGGGCGGCCATACGACGCATATTGGTGCATGATGACCAATATGGTATTTCCAGTGTCGATTCTTCGGACATTCTTTGGTGATACAACACCATATCTCATTACGCTTCAGGACGGCGACACCATCGAACACATTCTCGGTCGCGGGCGCATTCGTCCTTTTGCATTCCTATTACGAAAGGCATTTGCTGAAGCGTCAGCGGTCCAGACAATCTCGCGCTTTCTTGCTGATCTTGCCAAGCGTATCGGTTACGGCGGTGAACCGTTTGTCATACCAAACGGTGTGAGCTATGAGCATTTTTCTGATAAAAAGTGGAAGCAGGATCCCGAGCGTTTGGTGTATCGTTTTGACAAGAAACCAAACGATGTTTTTCTTATTACCACATCGCGTCTCGTTGAGAAGAACGCGGTCGACGACATCATGCGTGCGTTGCCTAGTCTTTCTGCACGAATCAATCTTCTTATTGTTGGCACGGGTCCGCAGCGTGACTTTCTAGAGAGACTTGCAGCGGAGCTCGGTGTTGAGAAACGTGTGCGATTCGTCGGTCACGTGCCGTATGAACAGATTCCTGCATATCTCGCGACCTCGGATATTTTCATTAGACCCTCGCTTTCCGAAGGGATGGGGAACAGTTTTATTGAAGCAATGGCTGCGGGTCTTCCGGTCATCGCGACCCCCGTGGGTGGCATCGTCGATTTTTTGTTTGATCCTGATACCGATGCAGGAGAAAAGTTGCCGACCGGTCTCTTTTGTCGCGTTCGCGACCCCAAAAGTATCGCCGATTCTGTCACAAAGTTCATCGAAAATCCTGCGCTCGTCCACAAGCTTGTTCAGAACGCTGGGGCACTTGTCAGAGATGTGTATGAATGGGACGCGATTGCGGAGCGGATGCGATTGGAGGCTTTTGCTAAGGTGTTTGAAGAATAAGGCCTGTATAGGGTACTCTTGATTCATGCGCATCCTCATCTCCACAGGCGTTTATCCGCCGGCCCATGGCGGGCCTAGCTATTACGCCAAGAGCCTCAAAGACGAGTTTGAACGGCTTGGTCATGAGGTGGTGGTAAAGACCTACACAATCGAGCACGTCCTACCAATCGGTATTCGGCATCTTTTCTATTTTTTTAAGACTCTCCCTGCGTATATTCGTGCTGATTGGACGCTTGTGCTCGACACCTTTAGTGTCGGTTTTCCTGTTGCATGTATGAAGCGGCTCTGTGGTGGCAAAACCATTCTTCGCACGGGCGGCGACTTTTTGTGGGAGCATTATGTGGAGCGAACAAAAGAGAAGATTCTTTTGTCAAAATTCTATGACGAGCCTCGTCAGTTTACGTTCAAAGAACGTCTCATCTTAAGACTGACAAGATTCACGCTTCGCATGATGTCATGCGTGGTATTCAGTACGCGCTACCAACGTGAGATATGGATGAAGCCGTATGAGCTTGATGTTGATCGTGTTCGTATTGTCGAGAATCGCTATGGTGCTGCAACAGAAAAGGGAACCGGTTCCGATGTAAAACATTTTGTATATTGTGCGTCCCGCAATTTGTTTTGGAAGAATACCGACGTTGTTCGAGAGGCGTTTGTTCGGGCACAACAAAGCGTCCCTGGTATAACGCTCGATTTTCTTCATGACCTCCCACGGGAAGATGCGATAGAAAAGATTAAAAAAGCCTACGCATGTATCCTTGTGTCGCTCGGTGATATTAGTCCAAACTATGTGTTGCGTGCACTTTCGTACGGCAAGCCCGTCATTCTCACAAGTGAGAACGGGCTGACAGATCGAATCGGCGATACCGTCATGTATGTTGATCCGCTCGACGTAGATGTGATTGCACATGCGATCGTTGAAATGTGCAACGAAAAGACTCACGCGTTGTATCAAGATCGTGCGGTTGCATTTTCATTCACACACTCCTACGCCACTATCGCGCAGGAATTTCTAAAACTCGCCGCATGAACACAAAATATTCGGTCATCATGCTCGGAACTGATGCTGCACTCCTTGATCCAACGAGTGATGCATCGCTACGTATGAAAGAATACGGAGCGCTCTATTCGGAGGTTCATATCTTCACCTCGGCTGTTGACGCGGAGCGCAGAGGAAGCGTCGTGCTTTCGGATAATGTATTCGTTTACCCATCGAAAACATCGAATAAAATTCTTGCATTATGGAGCATGTTTTTTCGGGTATACGCGCTTATGAACAAGAGGGCGATTCGATATGTTATGGCGCAGGATCCGTTTATGCTCGGCCTCGTTGCTTACAAGCTCACTCGGTTTGGACGGGGGAGATTCGCAGTCGGTTTGTACGGCACGGATCCGAGCAACCCGTTTTTTCAAAAGGAATCAATCAAACATCGTTTGTATGCGATAGTCGCACAATTCATCTTGTTACGCGCTAATGTTATTCAGACAGATGGGCCTGAGACTGTTGAGAGACTCCGTCTAGCTTATGGTGACAAAGTCTTTTTTAAACCAATGTTTCCGGCGAATATGGACGTGCTTTCTCATGGTGCACGCTCGGTTTTGAGCACTCCTTTCAGATTGCTTTTTATTGGACGTTTCGTTCCTCAAAAAAATCTTTCACTACTCATCGATGTCATCGATTCTCTCAAGAAGAATGCGGGTAATCGTATTCGCATAACGCTTGTTGGCGATGGTCCGCTTAAGAAATGGTTCATTGGTGAACTTAAACGTCGTGGTTGTTTTGATATTTGTGATGATGGTGGGGTGGTGTCACGTGAGAAGATACCCGAGCTTTATGCGACACACCACGCGCTCATTCTTACGTCGTATTACGAAGGTTTTCCACGTGTGTTTATGGAATCAGCGATTACGGGATTGCCGATCATCACCACTGACGTTGGTGGGGTGCAGGATTTGATCGTTGATGGAGTCACAGGATACGTCCTTCCACAGGGTTCGAGTGGAGAGCATATTTCAGAACGAGTTTGTACCCTTGTAGCCGACCCAGGACTTTTGGCATCTTTCTCTCAAAATATCAGAGAGCAGTGGAGGCGTATGTATGAGACAAAGACCGTTCTCGATTATCAACGACCGCTCGTGAAGTTTTTCGAAACTGCGATTTCGTCGAATGAGGGGAGCGGAACACTCCTTCGATTTCTGATTTCTGGTGGTACTGGTTTTCTGGTGCAGGTGGGGCTTCTCTATGTGCTCACGGAGTGGTTTTATCTCTGGTATGTGCTTTCGGGTACACTCGCGTTTCTTTTTTCACAAACCACAAGCTTTATTCTTCAAAAACTTTGGACATTCAAAGATTTTACTCGCGTACGTGTTCACCACCAGGCTGTCATGTTTCTCTGTGTTGGAGTATTGGGTATTATCTTGAACGCGGCGCTTTTGTATCTCTTTGTCGACCTCCTCCATGTCCACTATCTTTTCTCACAGGCACTTTCGAGCGCCCTGCTCGCGTTTCTGTCCTTTTACATATATTCTTCACGTATATTCTTGAAACAGAGCTCAAAATAACGTGATTATGAAGAAAATCTCCATCCTTATACCTTGTTATAACGAGGCTGCGACTATCAAAAGTGTTATTGAGGCCGTTAACGCCGCCGATACGCTTGGACTTGAAAAAGAGATTATCGTCATTGACGATGCCTCTCGTGATGAGAGTGTGGCAATCGTTTCAAGTATTCCAGGTGTCGTGCTGTGTACCCACAAAGAGAATCAAGGTAAGGGTGCTGCGGTTACCACGGGTATGAAAGCTGCAACGGGGGATGTTGTGATTATCCAAGATGCAGATCTCGAATATACCCCGGACGATTTTCCAGAACTGCTTCGACCTATCGTCGAGGGATATGCCGACGTGGTCTATGGTTCGCGATTTATCAGTGATCGACCTCGCCGCGTCTTCAACTTTCACCACTTTCTTGCCAACAAACTCATTACGTTTCTTTCAAACGTTTTCACCAACCTCAACCTTTCTGATGTTGAGGTAGGCTATAAAGTTTTCACACGAAAAGTGGTCGATGCGATGATCCCGCATCTTTCAGCCCAGCGTTTTGGTATCGAAATCGAAATGACGGCTCGCGTGGCCGATCTTCGATGTCGGCTCTATGAGCTCGGTATCTCGTATCGCGGACGCACGTACGAAGAAGGGAAGAAGATTACATGGAAAGACGGATTGGCGGCACTGTGGCACATCGTTTATTTTAATGTCTTTCGTTCCTAAGGTGCATGGAGAATCTCAGTTCGACTATTCGTATGACAGCTCGAGAAGTCAGTTGGCTTGCACTCATAGCGCTGCTTGGCGTTGCCTTCCTGCTCTTTAAAGCAGATAAGAACCTTCTTGATTACAACAGCGATTACGTAGGGTTCGTCGATACTGCGATGCTTTTTTCTGCAGAAGGAGAGATGCCGGTTGACCCAAATCCTGCCAGAATTCTTAAACCACTTGCTCCAGCACTCATCGCTCTCGGGGCTCCTGTAGTGGGATTTGAGGATGCGTTTCTGTGGCACGTCGCGCTTGCGTACATTGCGCTTGTTTTTGTTACGTACCTCTTTTTCAAACTCTTTTTTAATGGAAATGTCATCCAAGCTTTGGTGGGGACGGTGTTCTTTTCACTGAGTTATCCGATGTTGCGTTACGGTCTCGATTTATATTCCGAGACGGGTGCACTCTTGTTCTATGTGGCAGGTTTACTGGGTGTTCTCATGTTTCTCCGTAAACCCTCATACGAGACCCTGCTCCTAAACGTGGTAATCGCGATATTCGGTTTCCTCTGGAAAGAATATAGTGCGGTCCATTGTGTGATTTTCAACCTCATCATAATGGTATGGCCAACCGAACACATCTCGATATCTAAAAAACTGCGCTTTCTCCTTCTGTTCAATGGGCTGTGGATTCTTGCCGAAGGCCTCTGGCAACTCGCCGTATGGAACGACTATGGGTATACCTATTTAGATTGGTATGCCGGGGGTGGTGCTCCCTATTTTGCACACGAAGGCCGCCTGTTTATGTTGATGAAGAGTACTTTTGCACTTCTCATGCTCGGTTGGCTTTTTGTGCCGTTCTCATGGAGAACTATCCGAGATTTATCACGTGAGCAAAAGCTCACGTTCGCCCTTATTGCTATCGTTCCGGTTATGGTTCTTGGATGGGGTGCGATTTCTTCTCGTCTTTTCTATGTCATGACACCAGCTCTCATCGTTGCTTCTGTGTGGGGCATATGGAGCTTGTCTCCACGAGCACTCGTCCGCTATTCGTTGGTTACGCTTGTGGTCATGAGCCATATCGTCTGGACGACTATCCAATATCTCCCTTAATGATCTCTTTTTATATGAAGCTCCTTGTTCTCACACAAAAAGTCGACGAAACAGATGATAACTTGGGATTCTTTCACCAATGGATCACTGAATTCGCCGCGCAATCTTCAGCGGTGGTCGTTATCTGTCTCTATGAGGGAAAGCACCATCTTCCTCCTAATGTGCGGGTAATCTCGCTTGGCAAAGAAGGAGGAGTATCACGTTTCAAGTATCTCTGGCGGTTCTACTCTCAAATCTGGCGCGAGCGGAACAACTACGATGCGGTGTTCGTTCATATGAATCAGATTTATGTCATCCTCGGCCGCCTGATTTGGTGGTTGATCGGGGTACCTGTTGGTTTGTGGTATGCACATGGATCTACCCCCATATCACTCCGTATAGCAACGGGTCTATCTGACATCCTATTCACCGCAACAGCTGGTAGTTTTCGTATCCCGTCTCGCAAGGTTCATGTCATCGGACATGGTATCGATACCGAGCGATTTGCTTACGTCGAACGTGTTCCGAATCCACCTATCAAACTCATCACCGTAGGGCGCATCTCGCCAATCAAAGATTACGAGACAATCATCGAGGCGGTACGATTGTTAAGAGAAAAAGGAGTTCCTTGTCATCTCGAAATCGTTGGATCAATCGATGGCGTTGACCAGCGTGAGTATCTTTCACGTCTTCAGGAACAGATTGATAGATCAGGATGCAAAGAGGAGGTCCGTTTTCTTGGGGCAGTGTCTCAACTCAATCTTGTTCCGGTCTTGTCGCGTGCGGATCTGTTCGTCCAGGCAAGCCGGACAGGTAGCCTCGACAAGGCACCTCTTGAGGCGATGGCGACAGGGATTCCCGCCTGTAGTTGTAATGAGAGCGTGATTTCGATTATGCCCAACAACGCTCGAGACCGTTTTGCTTTTCGTCCCGGTGAGGCAGGGGAGCTTGCTAATCGAATCGAGGATTTTTCACGGTGTGATCACAACGAACGAAGTCGGGTTGGAAAGGAAGCTCGACATATAGTTACGGAACAGCACCGTCTTCAAAACTGTGTTGGTGCAATAATCGATGGGTTGTTGGGTCTAAAGAACGACAAGATCGCATGATATGGTTGGTAGTGGCGTCGATACAAAAACTGAAACGAATCAGCATATGGAGCAACAATTCAAAAAACAAGAAGACAAAGAACACTACCGCTTCCAGGGGTATTCGTACCCAGGACGATGGGTGAGTTATTACTGGCAGATCGCGTGCACCTTAGACCCCATTCCGGCAAGCGTCCTTGAGGTGGGAGTGGGGGACGGAGTTTTTGGACGATATCTTGAAGAGACCGCCCATGTACCATATACGAGTGTTGATATAGCCGATGACCTCCACCCTGATATTCTTGGGAGCATCACTGATCTGCCAATCGCCAACGACACATACGACACAGCGTGCTGTTTCCAAGTACTTGAACACCTCCCGTTCGAAGTTTTTGAGCGATCAATCAAAGAGTTGTCCCGTGTTGCTCAACGCAAAATCATCATCAGCGTTCCCGATTGTCGCCCGTATTTTAAATTTCAGATCAAACTTCCGCTCTTTCCAGCATTTAATCGCATCATCAAACTTCCATTTACGCATCGCGTGCGGCTTGGGAGTGGCCATCAGTGGGAGATAGGATACCCGGGTTTTCCGTTGGAGCGCGTCCGAGAGATTCTCGGACGGCATGGAAGACTTATGCGGGACTTTGTGCCAGTAGAGAATCCCTACCACCACTTTTTCGTATTAGAAAAATGAAACTCATCTACATAGCTAACGCGCGCATACCAACTGAGAAGGCACATGGTGTACAAATCGTGAAGATGTGCGAGGCATTTGCTCGTCAGGGTATCGATGTCGAATTGGTGCTTCCGTACAGAATCAACCCAATCGCTCAGGACCTCTTTGAATACTATGGGGTCGAAAGAGGATTGTTCTCTGTTACGACTATTCCGTCTATCGACCTTGCCGCATGGGGTCGTTTCGGCTTCCTTGCCCACTACGCAATCTATTCTTTCTTTGCGTTTTTCTACCTTCTGTTCAAAAAGTATGATGTTCTTTTTTCACGCGAGTATATTCCACTCGTTTTCTTTGCGCTTTTTGGCAAAAAGAGCATTTATGAGATGCATGACTTTCCTCAATCACATCTAATACTCGCGCGAATTGTTTGTGCGAACGTCTCGCTTGTTGTCACCACCAATTCATGGGCAGGGAAGCGCGTTGAGGACTGTTTCGGTATAGCTCAAAACAAATTATTGGTGAGACAAAACGGCGTTTCACTTGAAGATTTTGAAGGATTGAGCGATCGCGAGCTCCTCTGCCAAGAATTAGGAATACCGAGTGACGTCTTCATCGTTTTATATACGGGACATCTGTATGATTGGAAGGGTGCTCATATTCTTGCTGAGGCCGCAGAGCATCTTGATGATACCTATCGAGTCGTATTCGTTGGAGGTCACGAAGAAGATATCAAGCGCCTGCGCAGTACATATCCCTCAGGTATCACCTTGTATCTTGGAATGCGTCCACACCATGAGATTCCACGCATTACCTGTGCCGCTGATCTTGCGGTGCTTCCCAATATCCCCACGAATCAACACTCGCTTTATTCGACCTCGCCGCTAAAGCTTTTTGAATACATGGCAAGTCGGGTTCCTGTTATTGCTTCTGATTTACCCTCGATCCGCGACATTGTTGGTGAGGGGGAGGTGATATTTGTTGCTCCTGGAGATGTGATTGCACTTAGGGATGCCATTATTGCGGCACGTTCTCAGCCTGACCGTAGGAGCCGCTTAGCCAAAGCTGCCTATGACCGTGTAAAGGGCTACACCTGGGGCGAACGAGCCCGTGCTATACTCCATTCCGCCGAAATTAGACCCTGAGTCCTTGTCTCGCATGAAGCACTTGCTCAACCAACTTCGCCTGTACATATATGCGTTTCGGAACGCAATCTTGAGGTATGCGCGACGTCTTGGTATTGCCTCAGACCCAGCGCGATTTGGGCTTGATACGAAAATTGCCGCCTATCTTCCTGAACGTGGTTTTTTTATTGAAGCTGGTGCAAATGATGGATATTCCGAAAGTAATACCTACGGTCTCCAAAAGAAGGGCTGGAATGGAATTTTGATCGAACCGATTCCTACGCTTTACGCTCAATGTGTTAAAGAGCGCTCCGGAGCCCACCTATTCAACTGTGCGCTTGTTTCATCGGAGGACACGCGGGACGTTGTAACCATGCATTACGGTAATCTCATGTCATTTATCGAAGGTGCACTGTCTCCTCATGAAGCAGAGAAACATCTTGCAAAGGCAGCTCATTTTTTTGGCGATAGCTATACAGTCGAAGTTCCTGCGCGTACGCTGACATCAGTGCTTGATGAAATCCATCCACCATCGATTGATTTCCTCTCTCTTGATATAGAGGGATATGAGGTGGAAGCGCTCAAGGGTTTGGATTTTTCCAAGTACCGCCCCACCTATATGCTCATTGAGCACCGAGATGCAGCACGGCGTGCGGCGGTGGAACAGACGATCAATCCGTACTATGCTCTCATAGAGCAACTTACGCCAAAAGATTATCTCTATAAAGTCCTTTAGTGTATGGATACAACGCTTGTTTCAAAGATATTCACCGATAATGGGATAACCCACGAGAAGCCACTTCCACAGGGTGTTTTCTTGCACATCGGTTGTGGAAACAAGAAACTTGCGGGTGCCATTGGAGTAGATGTGCTTTCACTACCTGCGGTTGATGTTGTTTGTGATCTCGATACAACACCATGGCCTTTCGATGATAATAGTGCTGATGGTATATACGCACACAGTGTGGTCGAGCACCTCGACTCGATACCGGCGGTAATGGGGGAGCTGTGGCGGATTGGTAGGTCGGGTGCGCGCGTCGTTATTGCTGTCCCGCACTTTCGCAGTATTGATGCTTTTACAGATCCGACTCATCGACATTTTTTTACATCACGATCGTTTGATTATTTCATTGATGGCACAACACTGTCCCAGTACCACTATGTACCATACCGGTTTAAGAAGATTGGAATGTGGTATGGATGGCCAGCTCGTTCGCGTAATCCAATTGTCCGTGCTTTCAAGGGATTTATAGCCAAGAATTCGGTTTTGTATGACCAGTTCCTTTCGTTACTCTTTCCATCCAAGATTCTTGTGTGGGAGCTTGAGATAATAAAATAATCGTCAACGGTTTTATGAAGATTGGCCTCATTCTTGATCCGTATGGAGAGCAGGCACCTGCTGGGTTGGCCCGTGCATCACTTGAGATAGCGCGCGCCCTTATCGAACACCACCGGGATCTCGAATTTTTCGTTTACACAAAGGGGAATCAACAGCAGACGCTTCCATTTACGGGCGACAATTGGTCTTCACACCCACTTGGATCAGGGAGCGTTTTTCTCGCCTCGATTCCGGAGCGAGATGGCATTAATTGTCTGGTGTCGCTCACGCCTGTTTTACCATTATTCATTCCACGTATCCCGCGCGTTGTGGTAGCTCTTGATTTTGCGTATCGCTCATTCTCGCGAGGTATGAGGGAACGAGTGCGTTCTGCCGTGCTCAGATTTGTCCATGGATATTCGTTCCATCGGGCTACAAAAATTATTGCCATCTCAAACTACACAGCAGGTGAGCTTGCACGATATCATGGGAGCGCATGTGACAAAGTTGTGGTTATTCATGAAGGGTTCACGCCGACGGTTCCACAAAATATTGGCTCACGCACGGAGGCTCGCGAAAAGAAGACGATACTCTCTGTCTCTGTTATAAAAGAACGCAAGAATACACTGGGTATCATCGAGGGATTTGCTCGTTACCGACGTCGACAGCCTGACAGTGTCCTCCGTCTTGTGCTCGTTGGAAAAGGGAGCGGTACATATCTCGAACGTATTAAGACCGCCATTCGTGAGCATAAACTGGAAAACTTTGTCACACTCGCAGGGTTTGTTCCTGGCGAAGCATTTGCATCGTACTATGCGGACGCGTGTGTGTTTGTCTACCCGAGCTTTATTGAAGGGTTTGGCATGCCAATCCTCGAAGCGATGCAGGCCGGTGTTCCTGTAATAACATCCCGAGGTGGCGCAACCGAAGAGGTTGCGGGTGGCGCTGCGGTCTTGGTTGATGCAGATGATCCAGAAACCATTGCAGATGCCATCGAATCAGTTACGAAAAACGACGCCCTCCGATTAGAGCTTGTTCGTTTAGGATTAGAGCGTGCCAAGTGTTTCTCTTGGGCAAATGCTGCTGACCGATACGCCGAAGTTATCAAAGCACTTTTATGAGTTCGTCCGGAAACACCAAAACGGTACTGGTGAGCATATCCTCCGGAATTATCTTGAGAAATTTTCTTGCGTTCGGTGGTAGCTTTCTTGATCATATACGTGGAAAAGCTCGGGTTGTTCTTGTGGTTCCACCCGAAGCTCTCGAACACGTTCGTTCCACATATGCGGGACAGGATATATATGTCGAAGCTGCCCAGTTTGATTACGCGCTTTCTTTGCTCCAAAAAATTTATAACTTTTTTATTGCACACCTCAACTTTACGGAAGGAGCGAGGCTTTTTGCCTACCACGGAGTTCGGATTGATGTCCCACAGTCGTTTCAAAGCCGGGCACTCTATCCAATCAAGGTCCTTATATCAAAGACGCTCGGTAAGTTGCGATTTTTTCGAGAAGTACTACCAAGTCTTCTTGATGCACATCTTTTTACACGACGGATTGGGAAGGAGATTTTTGATGCGTATCAGCCCTCTCTCGTTTTCTTAACCAACGTGCATCATCGGCTTGACGTGGAACTCATTCGTGAAGCGCGTCGTGGATCAGTTAGAACGATTGGTATGCCAGGAAGTTGGGATCACTTTCCAAAACGATATGAACCAGTTCGTACAGAGACGCTTCTTGTGTGGAATGAGCCAACACGTACGGAAGCAATCGAGTTGCAGGGATATCGCAGAGAGCAGACAGTTCTTACTGGCGCCCCATACTATGACGTTCTCGCAGACCCAAGTTTGCTCATAGATAGGGAGTCGTTCTTCACTCAACATGGGCTGATGCCTGACCGTAAACTCATGTTTTTTACATCAGGAGCTGTCTATGCGCCAGATGATGCAGATGTAATTGAAGATTTGGTTACTGCGCTGCGCGAGGATGCGTACGCGCAGGCTGCTCAGCTCTATATCCGACCATATCCGGGAATTCAGTCAGAACACGAACGATACGACAGATTTGAAAATACACAGCACGTTGTTATCGGATGGATTCCTGAAACTAAGGGCTTCGCTGATCCATGGATTCCCAACAAAGAAGACGTTCGGGAGTTTGTGAATTTTCTTTATCATGCAGATATCGTCATTAACACCGCATCAAGTATCGCCATCGAGGCGAGTGCCTTCCTCAAACCAATTGTAAACATTGGATTTGATGGTCATGGACATCGACCGTATGGAAAAAGTCTCAAGCGTTTCAAACGTTTAACGCATTACCAGCATATCTATGAGACGGGTGGAACGATTCTCGTTGAGGAACGTGAACGTCTTATTCCGACTATAAATACCTTCCTTTTAGACCCGGCGTATAATAGGGAGAACATCATCCGATTGCGCGATAAAATGTGTTGGAAAATCGATGGGCAGTCCGGTAAACGTATAGCGGATACGATTTTGTCAGCGCTCTATGAGAAGTAACACTATCGATTTATGACCCAGACTATTCTTGGACTTATAACTGCTCGTGGAGGATCAAAGCGTCTTCCGATGAAGAACATAAAAGATTTTTTGGGCAAACCGTTGCTTGTATGGAGCATTGAGGCAGGGAAGGAAGCTGGTGTGTTCGAGCGATTTATTTTGTCGACGGATGATGAAGAGATTGCATCGGTTGGTCGTGCGTCGGGTATCGAAGTGCCGTTTACGCGTCCAGGCGAGCTCGCGATGGACACATCCACATCGTTCGATGTCGTTAAACACGCAGTGACATGGATGGAGGAACATGAAGGATACAAGCCCGATTGGATTGTTTTGCTTGAACCTACCGCTCCTGGACGACAAGCGTTTCATATCAAGGAAGTTGCCGAACTTATTAAAAACACCACAGCGGATTCAATCGTAGGTGTCACTAAGACCCCAGGACATTTTTCGCCATTCAAGGCCCTTGAACGTGACGAACAAGGTTTTGTTGCTCGTGTTGGAGACCATGTGTTACTGAAGGATCTCGTTCACCGCAATCAAGATCTTCCTTCCTCCTACCACATCAATTCCGCATTGTATGCATTCAGGCGTGACAATCTCTTCCAGGGCGAGGGGTCGCTGTGGGGTGCTTCAACATTCGGGTATCTCATGGATGAAAAATATTCTTTTGACATCGATACTCCTGATGAATGGATAGTTGCTGAGGCAAAGATGAAACGATTGCTCGAGAATGAGATTAGGCCGTAAAGTAATAAGAATATAAACATGAAACAGCTCAACTTTGGCACGTGTACGATTGGGGGACCGCGGACGCTTATCATCGCAGAGCTAGCGGATTCGCATAACGGATCGATAACTCAAGCAAAAGCGCTCGTCGACGCGGCTAAGGCGGCCGGCGCTGATGTTGCAAAATTTCAACTCCATCTACCTGATGTGGAGATGGTTCCTGGAAAAGTGCAGATGTGGGATGGCGATCTCTACGAGATTCTCAAACGCAACCTTTTTACTCCGGAGATGCATAAAGAGATGATGGAATACTGCGCCTCCGTTGGAATCGAATATCTTTGCACGCCATTTTGTCCAGAGGGTGTTGATGTACTCAATGATTTGGGTGTTAAGGCGTTCAAAACAGGTTCTGGTGAAATCCTCAATCTTCCACACCATCGTAAATTGGCTCAGATATCTGCGAAGACAGGAAAACCAGTCATCGTTTCTACAGGTATGTCGTTGCTCGATGAGATAGCCGAAACGGTAGCGATCTACGAAGAGGAGGGTGCCAAAGATAATCTTGTATTGACCAACTGCACTTCAGAATATCCTCCTAACGACTATTCTCATGCAAACCTGGGACTTATTCCTCTCATGCGAGAGCGTTTTGGAGTGTGGGTAGGGCAATCAGATCATACAATGGACAACTACACAGCTTTTGCGGCTGTGGCGCTTGGCGCTAAGGTCATCGAGAAACACTTCACGCTTTCACGTGATCAGAAAGGTCCTGATCATTTCATATCACTCGAGCCGCACATGCTCGCCGAGCTTGTCGACGGCATTAGGAAGATCGAAGTCGGGTTGGGTTCTGAGAAGAAAATCAGTCCCGAAGAACAGGTGGTTCGTGATTGGGCATTCCATAGCGTCGTGGCATCGCGCGATATCAAGCAGGGAGAAGCGCTTACACTTGAGGCGCTTATACCGAAACGTCCTGGCTCAGGGATTCCTGCGAAGTATCTTGACCCGCATTACTCCAGCGAACTTCTCGGAAAGAAATCTGTACGTGATTTGCCACGCGATACAATCATCCAGTGGGAGGATGTTGTCTAAACGTCCCTTGTTCTCGTCCTGAAAATATTGTATGGTGGCGGAGTCATGGCCGTGAAAAAAACACCCCAAAAGAAGCGCAAGATTGCTTTTATTGCTGGCTCGCGAGGTGAGTATGGGTATATTCGGCCCATCATCGAAGAGATACAAAAACGATCAGACCTCGATTACGGTCTCATCGTCTCCAATATGCACGTGCTCGACACATTTGGATCGAGCATCGAAGAGATCAAGAAAGACAATCTCAAGATTCACGCTGCGATTCACAATACGCTTGATGGCTACAATCATTTGACGATGACGAAGTCGCTCGCCATCTTCCTTCTTCAGCTTCCAGAATATCTCCGTCAGATGGATGCAGATATGCTTGTTATCTCAGGAGATCGCGGAGAGCAGCTCATGGGGGCAATCGCCGGTGCACACATGTATATACCGGTTGCGCATATTCAGGCGGGAGAGATTTCGGGTAATATCGATAACCTAACGCGTCACGCGATCGCAAAATACGCTCACCTTCACTTTGCAGCTAACAAAGATGCTGCTCGACGACTCATCAAGATGGGGGAGCAGTCGTTCCGTGTTCATATGGTAGGTGCGCCGCAGCTCGACGAGCTCGTCCAACAGCGTGTCACTCCTGCGGGCGTGTTGCACAAGAAGTTTGATATCGATCGCACAAAGCCTCTTTTTCTCATCGCGCAGCATCCGGTGACCGAAGAATTTGATAAGGCAGAACATCAGATTCGAGAAACCTTTAATGCCCTTGACCGTTTCGGACACCAGTCTATCGTGGTGCTCAACAACTCTGACGCAGGGAGCGCGGCAATGCGGAACTTCATTCTCAATAACAAGCGTCCATACATGCGGGTCGTATCAAATATGCCCCGAGAGGATTACCTTGGTCTCATGCGCATCGCTGATGTGTTGGTGGGGAATTCCTCGAGCGGTCTGCTCGAAGCTCCCACATTTAAGCTTCCTGCAATCAATATCGGTACACGTCAGTACGGACGAGTCCGAGGAACCAATGTTATTGACGTACGCACACATAGTGCAAAAGCTATAGTTGCAGGTATCACCAAGGCGCTCTCGACTGCATTCAAGAAAAAGATTAAGCAGTGTACGAATCCCTACGGAGACGGGCGATCAGCGCGTCGTATTGTTGATGTCCTCCAAAGTACCCCAATCGACGAGAAGCTCTTAGTTAAACGTATAACCTATTAGTCCTATGAGCATCGCTACCACATACGACCAGTTCATTCTGTCTGCGGACATGACCTTGCATGACGCCCTCATTGCCATAACCGCGAACAAGCGCGGTACGGTAATCATCGTCGACGATACGAACCACGTACAAGGAGTAGTGAGCGATGGCGATATCCGTCGTGCGCTCGTGCGCGGTGGGACTCAGTTGACCCCGATCTTGAAGGTGACCAATACCAATTTTCTTAGCGTTCAACAGTCTACCTCTTCAGATTTCGAGAAGATTTTTCAAGATCACGCAGAGATAACAATTGTCCCAATCGTCGATAAAAATAATTTGTTGGTCGGAGTCGCAGTTCGAGACTAACTACAGTCGTCTAAACGAAGTGACCACAAGGATCGACTGCACACAAAGGGATCCAAGGCTCGCGGTAACAACTCCCCAAATACCGAAGAAAGGCGTCAGTGCGAGAAGCAGAACAAGTCGTGTTATCGGAACCGCTGTGCTTATGACATAGAGATCTTTTTGTTTGTTGTGGGCGATGAGGGCTTCGTTCAAAACCAGAAGCGGAGCAAAGAGCAGGACGAAGATGTAGACCTGCGAGTACACAGCCGCATCCACGTATGCGGGGAACAAGAAGCCATAGAGGAATGGGGCAAGGGGGATATAGAGAATGATTATAGGGATGATATAGATGTACATCAGCAGAGCTTTTCGGGGCAGAGTTCTTTTGAGCGTTTCGGGATCTCGGGTGCTGAGTTTTGAGAGAAGCAAACTTTTGAGCGTTTTATTGATGTGTTGAATCTGACGAGGAGCAGCTAAGGCAAAGGTGTAGGTAGCAACTTGTACAGGTCCAAGAAAATGAAAGAGTAAGATTCGGTCGAGCTCCCCAGAAATCTTACCGATAACATTCATGACGCTGAAATTTTTGCTCGTCGTAATGATTTCGTTGGTCGCTGCTTCAGATGTTTCATCGTCCACGTTGTTTTTTGTGGCGAATGTACGATGGCCGTAGAGGTAGAATGCTCCAGTGACCACCGTGTGCCCGAGGAGATACGTTGCGAACATGACGAGTGGGTTTCCACTGAGCAGGACAGCAGCGAGTAAGGCGAGGGCAACAATGCTGCCACGCAGAATCTGAAGTGTGGCTACCGTACCAAAGAGCTTTCGTCCGACGAAGGGGGCCTCGTAGGTTTGGAATGTATTGAAAAATGGCCCAACGATGCTTACAAGGAGAAGTGACGAGCCAATGACAGTGTTCTCTTGAAAGACGTAGTAGGCGGCCATTGCAAGGGCAACGACTGCTGTCCCACTGTTCCAGAGTATGGCTTTCCAAAAGAGGAAAACAGATGAGTATTGTTTTTGTTGTGCAATTGCGCGCGTGACTGCAGATCCAAGACCGGTGAGTGAGACTGCCCCTGCAATTCCCATGAGTGACAGAATGAATTGATAGGTTCCGTAGTTTTCTTTATCGACAAATCGAGCATATGCGAGTGCCATGCAGAATATGACAAGTGAATTGAATCCTTGTGCGATAGTGAGGTTCAAGCCGCCTTTGACGAGATAGACCATGTCGGTCTTGGTATAACGCTCGGTCCAGCGGAGGAGTCGAACCGCTGATGTCTTGAGATCGTTCATGCGATGCCAATAGTAGCCTAATTGAAGGCATGTGCGCTAGGTGCTATAGTCCGTTCCATATGACCGAAACAATTATGCGTCGAGTCGTGATTGTCTGCGCTTTTCTCACGCTCCTCGTTCCATTTATCGTTGCTGAGTCGATGTTTTTTCCGTATATCACGGGGAAGGCGTTTGCATTTCGTATCCTCGTTGAAATTATGCTTGCTGGATGGGTATCGCTCGCAATCATCAATCCTGCGTATCGTCCGCGGTGGTCACCAATCACGATAACGGCAACGATTTTTCTCGTTGTTGTTGGAATTGCTGATATGCTCGGCATCAACCCTTTGCGCAGTTTTTGGAGCAACTTTGAGCGAATGGAAGGATACATTGCGATACTCCATGTCGTTGCATATCTGTTCATCGTTGGTTCCGTCATTCGTACGGAAAAAATGTGGAACTGGCTTTTCAACCTTTCAGTTGGGGCGAGTGTTGCGCTTGCATTCAATGCTTTCAGTGAGCTTGCTGGAGGGGTGGCTGGACAAGCAATACGTGTTGATGCGACGCTTGGCAACTCCACCTATTTTGCAGTGTATCTTCTGTTTAATATTTTTCTTGCGCTTCTTCTGGCTTACCGCAATCGATCGCGCAGGATGATGCTCGGTGTATACAGTGTGACTGTCCTTATACAAGTACTTGCCCTCTATTACACACAGACACGCGGTGCTTTACTCGGGGTTCTCGGAGGTCTTATAGTTGCAGCACTTGTCATACTCGTTCGGGGAAACGCTCACCCACGCATGCGCGTGGTTGCGGGTGCATGTATCGGTGTTGTCATCGTTGCAGGAGGGCTTTTTATGGTGCTCCGTGACACAGCCTTCGTTCAAGAGCGTCCGACCTTGGCACGTTTTGCGCATATATCACTTACTGACAGCACTGTTCAGTCGCGCCTCACTCTGTGGACGAGTATCGGTTGGAATGCATTCCTTGAGCGCCCACTGCTCGGTTGGGGACAGGACAACTTTATCGTTGCCTTCGGGAAATACTATGACCCGATTATGTATAAGCAGGAGCCGTGGTTCGATCGTGCGCACAATGTGTTTATGGATTGGGCAATCGCGGGGGGAGCGTTAGGTTTGCTCGCTTACATTGCGCTTTTTGCTGCTGGGTTTTGGATGCTTGCCAAAAGTACTCTGCCGCTTCCCGAAAAGGCACTCATAGTTGGTCTACTTGTTGCGTACGCCATCAACAATGTATTCGTGTTCGACAATCTCGTGAGCTATATCTACCTCATGCTCGTTCTGGGTTACATTCACGCTCGCAATTTGTATGGGTCCATCGAGGCTGTGTCGGTACCACACGTAGTGCGTCATTACACAATCGCTGTTTCGGCGGCCGTTCTTCTTGTGGTACTTGCGTGGGCTGCTAATGCTGCATCGTTTGCTAGGGCACAGGGTCTTCTTGATGCAATTCGAATTGACTATGCAACTAAGGATCCAGAAAAGGTTCTCGCTGCTTTTGAAAAGGCACTCGCATACGGCTCAATCACCGGTCTCGAAGAGACACGCGAGCAGCTCTCGACGAGCGCCCTCCGAGCTTTTTCAAGTAAGACAGTGCTTCCCGAGGCACGCGCGGCAATTCTTAATCTTGCATCAAGCGAGCTTGCTGACAGTGCTATGACTGAGCCAAACAATACCCGCCGTCTGTATTTTCTTGCACATTTTCTCAAGGCGTCTGATCAGTTAGAAGATGCGCGCACTGTTTTTGATCAAGCTCTCGCCATTAACCCCTTGCGTCAGAATTTCCTCTATGAGGTTGGTCAGACATATCTCGCCGAGGGTGATTTTGAAAAAGCCGTTGAGACATTCAAAGCTGCATATGACGCAGAGACTGAGAATGATACTGCATTCAAATATTACACAGGGGCGCTTATATTTGATGGTAAAACAGCAGAAGCAGAGGCGCTTCTCATGGAGCGATTCGGCACTACAACTGTCGACAACGAACTGATTCTCCAAGCGTACGAGAAGACCGGAAGGAACGACAGGATTGCTGAGATGTTGGAGCTTAGGTTGCGTGCCATGGCACCTGCCGATGATGCGAGTGTGCGCGTCTCGCTCGCTGTTGTGTATCTCGAATTGGGGAGACGACAAGATGCTATCGTACAAATCGAACGTGCCGCTGTGGTTAAGCCAGCATTTGCCGAACAAGCTGCAGCGATTGTTAAGGCGATTAAAGAGGGAAAGAACGTAAAGCTTCAATAATCGGGAGGGGCTTGCATTTTATCAAGAAGTGTGATAAGCTTCTCTATGTGAGTGCGGTTCAGCTGCAAAGCTTCCGCTAGATGTTCTACGAAAGCCCCCCGCAAGGGGGATTTTCGTTTCTGGACAGACTTCTCCTCCTTTTTTGAAGCTGGTAAAAACCAGAGGAACCTTTATAGTATTTGTAGTTCTTCTCACCCACGGCCGGCATTCTGCACTCACATAGAACATATAGTTTGGAGCTTGCACGTGCCGGCCTTGCGTGGGCGGAAGACAAAACCCTGTGAATTAATTCACAGGGTTTTGCATTATGATGGAAGGAGCCAATCTCCTATGAAAACAGACACTAACGTACCGCTTTCAAGTCTTACAACGTTTCGCGTCGGCGGGCCAGCACGTTTTGTACATACAATAGAGAAAGAGAACGATTTAACCAACCTCTTCTCTTCGACTGACATGCAAAAGAGTCGGTGGTATGTCGTGGGAGGAGGATCCAACGTGCTCCCGACTGATGAGGGTTTTGATGGTCACGTGCTTCTCATGCGAATACAAGGACAGGAGATAGTGCGAGAAGACTCAAACGAAGTCTTCATTCGTATTGGAGCAGGGGAGTCGTGGGAGGGCTTTGTTGAAGCTGTTGTATCACGAGGTCTGTGGGGCGTTGAAAATCTTTCGGGTATCCCTGGGACAGTCGGAGGCACACCCATACAAAATGTCGCAGCATATGGAGCTGAAGTGGGGAACGTCATCAAAGCTGTTGAAGTTTTCGATACCATTACTCGAACGACACGAACGATGACAAATAAAGAATGTCTCTTCGGATATCGCGATAGCATCTTCAAAAAAGAAGAAGGCAAACATCTCATCGTCACAGCTGTCGTATTCCGTCTTTTGAAAACAGGTACTCCGGATATTGCGTATAAAGATCTTACTGAATACTTTTCTGCGAACGAGAAGATGCCGACCCTTTCTGAGGTTCGCAAAGGGGTGTCAGAGATACGATCGAAGAAATTCCCCGACCTTTCAAAGGTCGGCACAGCAGGCTCATTCTTCAAGAACCCAGTTATATCAAAGGAAGCTTTTGTTCGTTTGCAGAAGATATTCCCAGAGATTCCTTCATATCCCGTCGCGGAAAAAGATGACATCAAGATTCCCATCGCTTGGGTTATTGATCACGTCTTGGGTATGAGAGGGTACAAGATTGGTCCTGTTGGTTTTTTTGAACAACACGCTCTTGTGCTTGTTGCATACGACGGTGCAACTGCGCACGACATCGATGTGTTTGCAAAAGATGTTGCACAACGTGTGCACGATGCAACAAACATCGTCATCGAACGCGAAGTGCGCGAATTAAAATAATTTTTCGTTGCAAAACTTATCCACACAAATATCTTTTTTGTATTGTGTTCGTTCTTCATATGCACGATAATTTTTGTAGTAGACATTGCGGTCGAAATTATAAAAACATCTTGTACGGAGATGAGCAGCAATGTTCATCGATGCACAAAACATATGGCAGCAAAAAAGAAGGCAGTTCGCAAGACAGCAAAGCGCAAGGTTGCAAAGCGCAAGCCAGCAGCAAAGCGCAAGACGACGAAGAAGGCTACTAAGCGATCACGTCGCTAGTCCTCAGTCGAATTGTTCTTTGTCCCACTTTCAAAAGAGCCCCTCCGGGGGCTTTTTTGATTCTCGGGAGACTTTTATATAGGGTATTTGCTCCGCTCCCTGCTCCCTCCAAGGAGCACGCGGTCTCGCTTGCTAGCTCGCCGCTCGACTCGCGCCGGTCCCGCTCCGTAGGCTCCTTGGAGGGACAGGTCGCTTCGCTTCAGTCTAAAAGCTAGTCGCCAGAAGCCAGAAGCTATTTTTGTGCTAAAATAGCCTTCATGCGATTTCTCAAGGCACTTTTTGGCGATGACACAAGCCGTTTTCTCAGCGAGGCGGAGCCGCTCGTGCGCTCTATCAACGAACGAGAGCCGGCTTTCCAAGCTCTTTCGGATGTCGAGCTCCGTGGTAAGACCGCAGAGTTCAAAGAGCGCGTCACCGAAGGTGTAACGCTCGAAGGGCTTCTTCCTGATGCGTTTGCTGCGGTTCGTGAGGCAGCTCGCCGTACGCTTTCACAGCGTCACTATGATGTTCAGCTCATCGGTGGTATCGCGCTCCACAAAGGCAAGATTGCTGAGATGCGTACCGGAGAAGGAAAGACGCTCGTCGCGACACTCCCTGCGTATCTCAATGCACTCAATGGTCGTGGTGTTCATATTGTGACCGTCAACGACTACCTCGCACGCCGTGACGCGGTGTGGATGGGTCAGGTACACGCATTTCTCGGTCTTTCTGTTGCTGTCATCAACGGCCAGAATCAATCGTTTATGTACGATCCGTCGCATGTTGCTCAAATAGAAGTCGCTGAGGCCGACAAAGAACGCGATGAAATGGGTTCATTCCGCATCGCGTACGAATTCCTCCGCCCATGTACGCGCCGCGAGGCATATGCCGCTGATATCACGTACGGAACCAACAGCGAATTCGGTTTTGACTATCTTCGCGACAATACGGTCTACCGTGCCGAGGATATGGCACAGCGTTCGCCTTCAATCGGGGGACATGCTTTTGCCATCGTCGACGAGATCGACTCGATTCTCATCGATGAGGCCCGCACGCCGCTCATTATCTCGATGGCGACCCGCGAGGCCGAGGATCTCTACGGCAAATTTGCACACATCGCCTCAACACTCAACGAAGGAGAGGATTACGAACTTGATGAAAAGAAACATGCCGTTCTTCTTACGAACGCAGGTATCGAAAAGGCCGAAAAGGCTCTCGGTGTCGACAATATATATACTGATGCCGGCATTCGATACGTTCATCACTTGGAAACCGCAGTAAAGGCCAAGGCGCTCTACAAACGCGACCAGCAGTACGTCGTCCGCGAAGACAAGATTGTCATCGTTGATGAGTTCACCGGACGCATGCAGCCGTCACGCCGCTGGTCCGAAGGCCTCCATCAGGCGATCGAAGCAAAAGAAGGCGTCTCGGTTCAAGAAGAGTCGCGCACGTTTGCTTCGGTGACATACCAGAACTACTTCCGCATGTACACGAAGCTCGGCGGTATGACTGGTACTGCACGCACGAGCGCTGAGGAGTTCTATAAGGTATACGGTCTTGAGGTTATCCAGATTCCGACGCATCGCGAGAACAAGCGCGACGATAAGAACGATCTCATCTTCCAAACAGAGAAGGGCAAATTCGCTGCGCTCGCAAAGACCGTCAAAGAGCTTCAGCAAAAAGGCCAGCCGGTGCTCATTGGTACGGTTTCAGTCGAAAAGAACGAAGTGCTTGGACTCTACCTCAAGAGCGAGGGCGTCCCACACGTGATGCTCAACGCTAAGAACCACGAACAAGAAGGAGAGATTGTGGCACAAGCGGGAACAAAGGGAAGCGTTACTGTTGCAACGAACATGGCAGGTCGTGGTGTCGACATCAAGCTTGGTGGTGCCCTCGCGACTCCAGAGCAGTCCGAAGAAGTCCGCACACTCGGCGGTCTGTTCGTCATTGGTACCGAGCGTCACGAGGCGCGTCGTATCGATGACCAGCTCCGTGGCCGTTCTGGCCGTCAGGGTGATCCTGGTGAGACGCAGTTCTTCGTCTCTCTCGAAGATTCGCTTATGCGCGTCTTTGCTTCGGACACCATCAAGACCATGATGGGACGCTTTGGTATCCCTGACGACATGCCGATCGAGAACAAACTTCTCAACCGTTCGCTCGAAGCCGCACAACAGAAGATTGAGGGCTTCCATTTTGACTCACGAAAACACGTGCTCGATTACGACGATGTGCTCAATACCCAACGTTCGAGTATCTACGGCATGCGCCGTGAGATCCTCACCGGAGGAAAGACTGCAATCGCTAGTGCGCTCGATGAAATGATTGAAGGAAATGCAGATATCACCGATATGGTGGAAAAGAAGCGTCTCGAGCTCGGCGAGGAAGTTTTCAATGAGGCCGCGAAGCGTCTTATGCTTCAGACAATCGATATGTTCTGGGTCGAACACCTCGAGTTGATGGATTACAGCCGCTCGAGCGTTGGTTTGCGTGCATATGGACAACGCGATCCGCTCGTCGAATACCAGCGTGAGGGTCTGCGTCTTTTCCGTGATATGCAGGCTGCAATTCGCGAACGTGTTGCTTCGCTCATCCCACACATCGGTGCTAATGCTTTTGCTGCCGACGAAGCCCGCTTGCGCAAGCAGCGCGAGACTCTCAAGGCGCTCGGCGGCGGTTCATCGAACGCAGCTCCGATTCCGGTAAAGGCTTCTCAGGACGATAAGCGGGGTCGCAATGATGTGGTCACTATTACGAATGGCACTGAGACCAAAGAGATCAAATACAAAAAAGCGGAACCGCTCATCGAAAGCGGGGAGTGGAAGATCGTTGACGGCCAAGCAGTGGAACAACAGCGCCGCGAGCTCAAAGGTTAAATAGTATGTTTGAAAGCCTTTTTGCATGGCTTCAGGGAATAGCACTTGCCGGTGGTGCAAAGGGTGTTTTCTTCCTTGCCTTCCTCCAAGAGATTATTCCGCCAATCCCATCAACGCTTGTCACAGTGGCGAGCGGCGGGCTTTTCTTGTCGGGGAGCGCCGTTACGCTCGAATCATTCGGACATCTCATTGCAATCGTCGCTTTGCCCATCGCTCTTGGGATGACGCTCGGTTCGGTCATCATATATGGATTGGTCTACTGGGGCGGTGCTCCGCTGATAAAGCGCTTTGGACACCTCGTCGGCACTTCGTGGGACGATATCGAGCGGCTTCAGGGCCGATTGAGCGGTACTGTTGTTGATGAGGTTGCTTTCTTTGCGCTCCGATCATTTCCACTTACACCGAGCATTCTGCTCAATGTGGTGTGTGGCCTCGTTCGATGGAACCCGCTTTCTTTCATCATCTCAACGTTCTTCGGTACGCTCATCCGTGCCACATGGTCCGGTTTTATCGGATGGCAGCTTGGTAGTGCTCTCTCTTCATACTCAAGCTTCGTCGAACGGGCTCACTGGGCCATCCTTATCATATTTGTCGTAGCTGTTATTGGGTTCTTCGGCTATCGAAGGTACAAGGCAAAAGGCTATAATGGATCATTACCTGATAGCCAATAGAATCTATGAAACTTCTCATCCGTCTTCTCATCAACGCACTCGCGATTCTCTTGATTGCATATCTCGTCCCTGGTGTCGCAGTCACCGGTTTCTACACGGCGCTTATCGTTGCAGTTGTGCTCGGTCTTTTGAACCTCGTCATCAAGCCGCTCATCCTCCTTTTGACGCTCCCGATCACAATCATCACGCTCGGGCTCTTCACGTTCGTTATTAACGCACTCCTCTTCTGGTTCGTCGGTACGGTGGTCAAGGGCTTTTCTGTCGAAGGATTTATCCCGGCATTCATCGGTGCGCTCATTCTCACGGTCGTCGGTTGGATCGGTCACAGCATCACTTCGAATGACTAAGATCCGCATCGTTACACATAACGCTGGGTTCCACGCCGACGATGTCTTCGGTGTTGCGACGCTCATGCTTCTTCTCGGCGAAGAGAATGTCGAGGTTTTTCGTACGCGTGACCCAGAGATCATCGCGTCTGGGGACTACGTGCTCGATGTAGGAGATGTCTATGAACCCGAGCGTAATAGATTCGACCATCATCAGCGCGGAGGTTCTGGTGCTCGAGAGAACGGCATCCCATATGCTGCTTTTGGTTTGATTTGGAAGAAGTTTGGTGCGGATGTGGCTGGTTCTCCGGAACTTGCCGAGACTGTCGATGCTGAATTGGTTCAGCCAATCGATGCGGGTGACAATGCGGTGAATCTTTTTGATACCGTCCATCCTTCAAAAGTCCGCCCGGTACTCATTGGTAGCGCGATCGCGTCATTTGAGCCTGCGTGGGGTGAGGAGAGGGATTATGACGCGGCATTCATGGAAGCAGTCGCGTTCGTAAAGCAGTTCTTGACCCGCAAGATTCTTCATACCAAGGCAAGCTTGGCGGCAGCGGATGTCGTACGTAAGGCCTACGAAGCAGCTCCTCGAAAAGAGTTGGTCATTGTTGAGGCTTCTTCTCCAATTTCGCGCACGCTCATCAGTAACGTGTTGTCCGACTATCCCGATACGCTCATGTTTGTTCGTCAGCATGAGAACGGCAGTTGGCAGGCTGTTTGTGTGAATGAACGTGATAATTATTTTGTGCGAAGAAAGGCTTTGCCTGAAAGCTGGGCAGGGAAGCGCGATGAAGCACTTGTCGAGGCCACCGGTGTCGCGGATGCGATCTTCGCTCACAATGGCCGGTTCATGGCCGTTGCTCAATCGAAAGAAGGTGCTTTAAAACTCGCCGAGCTTGCCTTACAAGCCGATAACTAACCACTTATATATGTCCTCATTCGTTGACGAACTGACTCTACATCTCAAGGCGGGCAAAGGTGGTAACGGCGTGGTCCGTTGGCTTCACGTCAAAGGCAAAGACCTCTCAGGTCCTGCGGGTGGCGATGGTGGACGCGGTGGAAACGTGTACGCGCGTGGTGTGCGTGATATCACCATCCTCGAGCATTACATGCACGACAAGAAATACAGTGCTGAGAACGGTGGGAGCGGTTCGGGTCGCAGCAAAGAAGGGAAAAACGGCGAAGACTTCACGCTCGATGTTCCGGTCGGTTCAGTGCTCGTCAATATGGAGACCGATGAAGAGTTCGAGATTCTCACTGAGGGCGAACAAATCATGATTCTCAAAGGCGGTTCTGGTGGTCGTGGCAACGAGCACTTCAAAGGCTCCGAGAACCGCAGTCCCGAACAATCAACAGACGGCAAATCGGGTGAAGAAGCTGATTTTCATATCGAACTCAAGCTCGTCGTTGATGCAGGTCTCATCGGACTTCCAAATGCCGGCAAGTCGAGTCTCCTCAATGCGATCACCGGCGCACATGCCAAGGTAGGGAACTACGAATTCACGACACTCAACCCAAACCTCGGCGTTCTCTATGGTTTCATTCTTGCCGACATTCCAGGACTCATCGAAGGTGCATCCGAAGGCCGTGGCTTAGGACACAAGTTTCTCCGCCACGTTACGCGCACGAAGATGATCATCCACTGTGTCTCTGCCGAGAACGAAGATGTCGCTGTCGCATATCGCACGGTTCGTGATGAGCTCGACCGCTACTCGCACGAGCTCTCATCGAAACCTGAGATCATTCTCATCACTAAGGCGGACGTCGTCACTCCTGAAGAACTTGATGCAAAAAAAGAGAAGCTCTCCAAAGCAGCGGACAGCCCAACTGGTTTTCTCTCGGTTTCTATCTACGACGATCAATCACTCAAGGCGTTCTCGGATGCTTTGGCGAAGCGATTCGGCGGGGAGGCCAAAAGCTAAAACCTCTTGTATACTGGCCCCATGTCGGACTACAAACCAACCATCGGCCTCGAGATCCACGTCGAGCTCAAGACGCAGACGAAGATGTTCTGCGACTCCAAAAACGATCCCGACGAAAAACGGCCTAACCAGAACGTTTGTCCTGTTTGTATGGGCCACCCCGGCACGCTGCCGACCATCAACAAAGAGGCGGTCAAACATGTGCTCCGTGTCGGCATGGCAGTAGGGGGTACGCTTGCTGATTTTACCGAATTCGATCGCAAGAACTATTTCTATCCTGATATTCCCAAGGGATACCAAATCAGCCAATTCGCGTATCCGTTGGTAAAAGGTGGTTCAGTCAACGGCGTCGAGCTCACGCGCATCCATCTCGAAGAAGACACCGCGCGCAACCAGCACGAAGGCAGTCACTCACTTGTCGATTTCAATCGCGCTGGTGTTCCGCTCATGGAACTCGTCACCGAACCGGTCATCCATTCTGCAAAAGAAGCAGGTGACTTCGGTCGCGAATTTCAATTGCTCCTCCGAACGCTCGGTGTCTCGGATGCAGACATGGAAAAGGGACACCTTCGCATGGAGGTGAACTTGTCGGTGAGCAAAGACGATACGCTCGGGACGAAGACCGAAGTGAAGAACATCAACTCATTCAGCTACGCCGAGAAAGCGATCGAATACGAAATCGCACGACAAATTGCTGTCCTCGAAGCGGGGGAGGAAGTTGTGCAAGAGACCCGTGGATGGGATTCGGTGAAGAACCAAACATATTCTCAACGCAAAAAGGAATCGTCCCACGACTACCGTTATTTCCCTGAACCGGATCTTCCAAAGCTCAAAATCAGCGAGATCCCTGAATTCTCGAACGAAGCCCTTAAGGCGAGCCTTCCTGAGCTTCCACAAGAGAAGCGCGCTCGCTATATGGCGATGGGACTCAAAGAAGAAGATGCGCGTATGTTTACCTCGAATGAGATTTTTGGTTCTTTCTTTGAATCAGTTGTTAATATGCTCGGTAACGATGTTGAGACGGTCCGACTTGCAACAAACTATATTGCCGCGGATCTCGCTGGACTCATCAAGGCCGACAGTGCAATTACACTCAATCCACCCGACTTTGCTGATCTCATGAAGATGATTGATGAGAACCTCATCTCATCTCGTGGAGCAAAAGATATTCTCAAAAAGATGGTTGAGAAGGGCGGATCGCCTGCAGACATCGCCGAAAAAGAAGGATTGCTCCAACAGAGCGATGAGGGTGCACTCACGACAATCGTTGGCCAAATCATTGCTGACAATCCAAAAGTCGTTGCTGACTACAAGGGTGGTAAAGAGAACCTCCTTCAATTTTTCGTAGGACAGGGAATGAAGGCAAGTGGAGGTTCTGCAAACCCCGCGCTTCTCCAGGAACTTTTCAAGAAACAGTTGACGGGTTAGAGGTGGGTCTGTATAGTCCGTCCAGGTCAGAAAGGAGACCCACATGAGCGAATCTCGTGATTTGGACAGTTACCAGCCGGGAGAACGTGTCCGCTACGCCGAAGACAATGGCGTGGACATCTGTGAGGTGGTGTTGAACAACTGTACCGAGCAGAGAATCCGCTATCGGCTCCGTATCCTGGGGAACATCCAACCCGACCCCTTCAACAACTCGGAGCCTGGTTACGAGTTCGATTTCGAGTTGGATCGCAGCGTCATCGGCACGGCGGTCGCCGCGTGGGTTGGCTCGATTTCTCCGGCTTCGTGAGGGCGTCCAACGACACTCTCACAAACAAGGTCGCCCCAATCCCGGGGCGGCCTTTTCACATGCTATACTTTTTCTATATTCGAATAGCTTTTACTCATGACCAAGATCGCAATCAATGGCTTCGGACGAATCGGACGGGCATTCTTCAAGAAAGCACTCGCGCACAAAGAGCTTGAGGTCGTCGCAGTGAACGATCTTGGTGATGTCGCCAACTTGGCGTACCTCCTTCGACACGATACGGCATACGGTCCGAGCGGTCTCGAGATCGTCGCGGCTGACGGCATGCTCATCGTCAACGGTAAAAAGATCAAAGTCTTTGCCGAAAAGGATCCTGTAACGCTTCCATGGAAAGACCTCGATATCGACATCGTCGTTGAATCAACAGGATTCTTTACCAACGCAGCTGACGCCAAGAAGCACCTCGATGCTGGCGCAAAGCGCGTGGTCATCACAGCGCCAATGAAAGGCGAGGCCGAAGGCATCGAGAGCGGCACCGTGCTCATGGGCATCAATGAAGACAAGCTCGAGACATGCCAGATCACATCGAATGCATCGTGTACCACCAACGCAGCGAGCCCGGTGATTCAAGTGCTTCACGAAACCATCGGTATTGAAAAGGCGATCCTCAACACCGTTCACGCATACACCCAATCACAAAGCATCCAAGACGGTCCCAACAAAAAAGACTGGCGCGAAGGTCGTGCAGCAGCAGCGAACATCGTCCCAACATCAACAGGTGCTGCAATTGCTGTCACAAAAGCGATTACTGATCTCGAAGGAAAGTTCGACGGTATCTCGATTCGTGTTCCGGTCACTGTTGGTTCAATCGCTGATATTACATTCATTACCAAGCGCGACACCACAGTAGAAGAAGTGAATGATATTCTCCGCAAAGCAGCAGGGGAGAAGCGTTGGGAGGGAATCCTCAAGGTAACCGACGAAGAATTGGTATCATCTGACATCATTGGCGAACCATTCGGCGCAATCGTCGACAGCAAGCTCACGCGCGTGGTCGGCGGTAACCTCGTCAAAGTTCTTTCGTGGTATGACAACGAAGGTGGGTATACCCACACGCTTGTTGAGCATGTTCGCAGGATGGCGAAGCATATTTAAATATATATGAAAGAAAAACCTTGGTGGTATGGTTTGAAAATTGGAGTCGTAACATATCTGATTATCTTGGTGCTCGCTTTTGTTGTTGGTGGTCCGCGTCAAGGAGGAGATATGATGAACGGACTCGTGTTTTATCTCACGCTTTATTTCGGGTGGTGCATTGTCCCAATTCTCTGGTTTGGCATCGCGATTTATGAGAAATACAAAAAACCAAAGGATATCGGTAGTGGTCTTAAATAACTTATATGAAAATAGCACTTGCCGCAGACCACGCAGGATTTCAGCTCAAAGAAGCGCTCAAGTTATTTTTAGCGTCCGAGGGACACGATGTGATTGATTGCGGAGCCACCGTTGAAGATTCTAACGACGATTATCCGGACTTCGTTCGTCCCGCGGCATTAATCGTTTCTCGTGGAGATGCAGATCGTGCAATCGTCATCGGCAGCTCGGGACAAGGAGAAGCGATGACCGCCAACAAGGTTCACGGCGCTCGTGCTGTTGTCTATTACGGAGCGGCAGAGCGTCTCGCTGACAGTCACAAAGTCGGTCACGAGCAGGGCATCATCGAGGCGTCGAGAAAAGATAACGATTCGAATGTGCTCGCGCTCGGCGCATCGTTCGTTTCGGTTGAAGATGCAAAGCGCGTTGTTACCGAATGGCTTTCATTACAATTCTCCGGCGAAGAACGCCACGTTCGCCGTATAGCAAAGCTTGAAGCATGATCACCGTCGTACCAGCTGTCATCCCTGAATCATTCGAAGATTTCGAGGCTCACGCTGCTCGGGTGAAGAGTCACGTGGGACGCATGCAGATCGATGTTGCAGACGGTTCATATGCACCGTCACGAACCTGGCCATACACATCGTCGGAACATTTTTCAGAACTCGTCGCACAAGACGAAGGTCTCCCATACTGGGAGGATCTCGAATACGAAGTAGATCTTTTGATGCGAAAGCCAGAAGCAGCTCTTGCTGACTGGATTAAGGCCGGTGTTTCGGGAGCCGTCGTTCACATCGAGAGCACTGACGATCACGGGGCTATTGTTGATATGTCACAGAACGCAGGCATCGATTTGGGATGGGGAATCAAGCCATCAACACCAAACGAGAAGCTCTTCGAGATCATCGACACACTCGGCATGCCGGGATTCGTTCAGGTGATGGGAAGCGACAGTATCGGTCATGCAGGTGAGGATCTTGATGAATCGGTCTTCGACAAGATTGTCGAGATTAAAGAACGCTATCCTGACCTCACCATCGCTGTTGATATCGGCGTCAACGACGAAACCGCACAAGACCTTACTGATGCAGGTGCAACGAAACTTGTCTCAAGCTCATTCATCTTCGAATCGCCCGATATTGCTGAAGCCATAGAACAGCTCAGCACATAGGGTTCTGGGCTTGACTCGGGTGTTTTTTGGGCGGATACTATAGGCAGATGTGAAGGGAAACGCGGTTGTTGTCAGCTACGAACCAGGCTTTTAGGTCACGCTCATTCTTCGTCTGAATGAGCCATGGTTCATAGTTTTCATACAACTATGCGCATAAGAAGTTCGATTGGACTCGGGATTTTCTTCCTCGTCTTGTCGATCGCGATGCCGTCAGTTTTCTCGGCTTTTGAATCTTTGCTCCTGTCGGTCGTGCGTACAGCACAAACCACAGTTGAGCATGCCGAGTCACTCACTGCCTCGCCTTCCTTCTTCTCCCTTCCGGTTCCTTCCGTCTCTGGCCTCGGTCAATACGACTGATGCCACATGACACCCCCGCCACAACAGGTGGGGGTTGTTCGTTGGCCAGTTTTTAGAATGTGAGGTATGACCTTCACTGCGTGGTCCGTGTTTTGTCCTCGCAGGCTCGGAAAAACCCGGATCCACTCCGCTCTGCGCCATATGTTTCGAGTTTTCCTAAAAGCTAATCGCTAATAGCTATTTGCTTGCTATACTTTTCATATATGACGCTCACCGACGATGTGATCAAAGAGCTTGAGCTCAAAGCAAACGACATCCGCATCTCGCTCATCGATATGCTCGAAGATGCGGGGAGCGGGCACACTGCCGGACCGCTTGGCATGGCCGACATCTTCACGCTTTTCTATTTTCATATCCTCAATCATGATCCCAAAGATCCAGCGTGGTCCGAGCGCGATCGTCTCATCCTTTCAAACGGTCATATCACGCCGATTCGCTACGCCACAATGGCACATGCGGGGTACTTTCCTCTCGAAGAATTAAAGACACTGCGAAAGTTCGGTTCGCGTCTCCAAGGTCACCCCGAGCGCGAGCGTTTGCCGGGGCTTGAGAACACCTCGGGTCCGCTCGGCTCGGGCCTTTCGCAGGCGGCCGGCATGGCGTACGGCGCCCGCATGGATGGCAAAAAATTCCGCACCTACTGCTTTATGTCCGATGGGGAACAGCAGGCGGGAAATGTGTGGGAGGGAGCAATGTTCGCAGGTAACAACAAGCTCTCGAATCTCACGGCAATTATCGATCGCAACAACATCCAAATCGACGGCATGACCGAGAACGTGATGCCTGTCGAACCGCTCGCCGACAAGTGGCGTGCATTCAACTGGCATGTCATCGAAGTCGATGGGCACAATATGCGCGCAGTCGATGATGCAGTGAATGAGGCAAAAGCGATTTTCGAAAAGCCGACGCTCATCATCGCGCACACAATTCCTGGTAAAGGCATCAAAGAGATTGAGTTTGATTACACATGGCACGGCAAACCGCCGACCAAAGAAGAAGAGACAAAGTTCTTAAAAGAATTGAGGACGCTGAAGGGGAAGATAGAAGCAAGTCACAATGATTAAATAAAAATATGGACAACATACAAATAATCCTGCAAAAGAAGCAAAGATTCCCAATTCTCACGCTTGTTCATATTTTCTTGTGGGTGTTGGTATTGATTGCGCTTTATTTTCTTATGGATGATTGTGTCTGGTGGACGTCAATGTGTAAGAGTTACGGAAAAGTGGTGTCTTACTACCACCCTATGGCTGCTTATATAACCATTATTTCTGTTGTGGTTTTTTCCCTCGCTTCCGTAATTTCTGGAGGTAAAAATCACAAAGAACACTCTCTGACTCTAAGTGGATGGAACCATCGCCACACCGTCAGTACGGTCGGTCTCTGTCTTGCAATTATATTTGCTCCTCACGCTAGCTTTTTGTTGTTTTTTACTATTACCATGGCAAAGACTCTATTTCCTGGTTTCTAAGTTGAAAAGACAACAGATGTATTAAAATGATTAAATCAGATCAAAAACTCTCCCCGGATATCTTCGGTGATATCAAAAAGGTGCCAACGCGTGATGGCTTTGGTCATGGTCTTGTTGAAGCCGCGAAAGCAGATGAGCGCATCGTTGCGGTATGTGCCGACTTAGTAGAATCGACTCGCGTCGAATGGTTCAAGAAAGAGTTTCCGACACGTTTCATCGAGATGGGTGTGGCTGAGCAAAATCTCGCGACGGTTGGCTCTGGTCTTGCGAACTACGGCAAGATCCCATTCATCACGAGCTATGCGACGTTTTCACCGGGGCGTAACAACGAACAAATTCGAACGACGATTGCGCTTAACAATGTGCCGGTAAAGATCATCGGCAGTCACGCGGGCCTTTCAGTCGGTCCCGACGGTGCGACACACCAAGCGCTCGAAGATATCGGCCTTATGCGCATGCTTCCGCACATGACGGTTATTGTTCCTGCTGATGCCGAAGAAGCTCGCAAGGCAACGCTTGCTATTGCAAAGACTGCCGACCCCTCGTATCTCCGTCTCGGTCGTTCCGGTACGCCATCATTCACAACACCCGAGACACCTTTTGAAATAGGGAAGGCAAACGTCATCTGGGAGTCCGAAAATCCTCAGGTCGCATTCATTGCTTGTGGCTACATGGTCTACAGTGCACTTGTGGCAGCAAAAGAACTCCAAGACGCCGGCATCGGTTCGATCGTCGTCGACAACCACACCATCAAGCCGATGGATGAGAAAACTATCACCTCTGTTGCACAGAAGTGTGGTGCAGTCGTGACATGTGAAGAACACCAGATTGCAGGCGGCATGGGAAGCGCTGTTGCAGAAGTTCTCGCACGAACGAATCCTGTTCCGATGGAATTCATCGGTGTTCACGATCAGTTTGGACAGTCAGGCGAACCCGACGAACTCTTTGCTCACTACAAGATGGATGTGAAGTCGATTGTTGAAGCGGGGAAGAAGGTCATTTCAAGAAAATAACTATATGAAAATCGTCACTCTTTGTCTCATTCAAGAAGATTCAAAAATTCTTCTCGGACTCAAGAAACGAGGGTTTGGAGAAGGACGTTGGAACGGTTTTGGGGGCAAGGTTGAAGAAGGAGAGTCAATCGAAGAAGCGACGATACGTGAGACTCAAGAAGAATGTGGGGTTCATGTCGCCGACCTTATTAAGGTGGGTATTGTCGATTTTCTTTTTCAAGACGGTTCCAAGCAAATGCAGGTCCACTTTTTCCGTCCTGGAAGTTATATCGGAGAGCCTACCGAGACTGAAGAAATGAAGCCTCAATGGTTCGACGTTGATGAGATTCCATTTTCTCAAATGTGGCCCGACGATATCTACTGGTTTCCACTTTTTCTTGAAGGTAAAAAGTTCAAAGGAAGATTTCTTTTTGACCGTCCTTCGGGATCAGATCATACAAGCGTGATACTTGAGCATGCGCTTGAAGAAGTGTCTGAATTGTAATTCTATGGAACTCAAAACCGGTTTCTATAAACACTACAAAGGGAATTTTTATAAAGTGCTCGGTGTCGCCAAGCATTCGGAGACGCTTGAAGATCTGGTTGTGTACGAGGCTCTCTATGACAATGAATTGTCAAAACTTTGGGTGCGCCCGCTTGCGATGTTTCTTGAAGAGGTTGCGGTGGATGGAAAGATGGTAAAACGTTTTGAATACGTGGGGGAGAGTCTTCCTAAATAAAAACCTAGCCCGCCCCGAGAATCCCAGGGTGGGCTAGTCGTGTCCCTTCTCGACACGCTTCTTGACTGCCAAGGCGTACTCCTCGGCAATCGCCGCATATCGTTCGGC
>JBDKFZ010000012.1:0-85208 GCA_039798445.1 Candidatus Parcubacteria bacterium | reverse complement strand
CCCGATCTGACACAAGGCTTTTCACGGTCCAGCCAGTGATATTGATGAGCGACTCGGCATCGTTGTCGACATCTATCGTGAGGTATTCGTCGTTGCGGCGCTCGGCACTCCGTGCGCTGCCGGCAGAAAGACTGACTACATCGTAGTAGATGGAACGGTTCTGGGCTTCGATCGCTTCTTCGGCTTCCTCTTCGATCATCTCGATCTCATCTTCGATGCGGCGGAGTTCGCCGCGACGGTATTCTGCGTCGCTCACAGTGCCGTCATTGTTATCGTCATAGGAACGCGAGTAGGTTTCGCGGTCAGAAAGACCCTCGGTGTCACCGCTATTGCTCGAGTTATTTGATGTCATGGCGAACCCACCATCGTTCATGAATGATACGAGGTAAACACCAGCAATGAAGAAGAAGAGTACTTTGATGACGCTAAGCATGTTCGCTCTTTATTGTAGCAAGCTCTTCGCGTGCAACACGAGCGTCATCCCATTCCGTTTTGCTGCCCTCTGCGCTCATGATGTATGGATCGGTCCCTTTGCCGGTGATGAGCACGGAGATGTTTTCGGTGTTCGGGTCTTTTTGCATCACACGGCGCTCGGCGCGTGCAAATGCTTCACGAATCGCTTCGCGTCGGTCGATGATGATACTGAGGCGCTGCTTGTCGATGACCCCTTCTTCCATTTCGGCAATGATTGCGCGCGGATCTTCGTCGTACGGATCCTCGTTGGTAAGGATGATTTCGTTGCAGTGCTTTTCGGCAATACCAGCCATCACCGAACGCTTCCATGTATCGCGTCCGCCACCGGTGTTTCCTAAGACACAGATGTTGTGGTGACCCCGGAAGATTTCATAAAAGCTTTCAAGCGATTCTGGTGTGTGAGCGTAGTCGACGACCACGTTGAATGATTGGCCTTCTTTGATGTATTCAACACGTCCACGGACGCTCTGGACGCTCTCGAGACCGCTGACGATTGCTTCGATTGGGACATGGTGCGCCTTGGCGAACGTTGCTGCACCGAGCGCGTTCATGATGTTGAATACACCTGAGATGTGGAGGTGGATGACATGCTCGCGGAAGACAAATGTCGAACCTTCGGTTGTTGTTGTAAACGGTTCACCGTCTTTGAGGCGATAGGGGATGCCGTGTGTTCCTCCGATTGTGAGGAATTTTTCTCCTTCGGCATCGTCAGCATTTGCCACAATGATTGGATTTGGCTTTGATGAAGACATCACCGCACGTGCGATGTTGAGCTTGGTATCGCGGTAATTCTCGAACGATCCGTGTGACTCAATGTGCTCGGGCGCGAGGTTGGTGTAAATGAGCGCGTCGAAGTCGATGTGCTTGTGACGGAACTGGAGTGCGGCCTGTGAGCTCATTTCGAGAACGACATAATGACAGCCTGCGTCAACAGCCTCACGAAGGAATTTTTGTACAAAGAAACGTCCAGGCACTGTCATCTTAAAAAGATTTGGTCGAACGTTCTTGCCGATCTTGAACTGAACCGTTGAGAGTGATGCAACAGAGTAACCCGCAGCTTCAAGAATCGCAGCAGTTAATTCAACGGTGGTCGATTTACCTTTTGTTCCGGTGACCGCGATGATGTTGATGTGACGAGAAGGGAAGCGATAGATAAGCGCTGCTGTGAGTGCCAAGAGATAGTGGTACACAGGCTGGCCTAGCTTGTAGAGCTTTTTTGGGATGATGCGCTCGATGGCGCGGAGAAGCTTGTTGAGCATATTTGTTATTTAGATCCCAATACTCGCAATGCCTCCTTCACGCGTGCACTCGTACCTGTTGCCTCGGGCGTGACGCCCTTGAGCGCTTCTCGTGCATCATCGCGAGGGTAGCCGAGTGACATGAGTACTTCGATGACGTCACCGTCTTCTTTGAGTTCCGGAGCAGAGAGTCCGACCGCGCCGACTTTGTCGCGCAATTCGAGCACAATCTTTTCGGCGGTCTTCTTGCCGATACCAGAGACCTTCGTGAGATAGCTCGTATCGCTTCTGCTGATGGCGGTCTGGAGTGTCTCGGCACTTGCGAGCGAGAGGATGGCGAGCGCTGACTTAGGACCGATGCCTGAGACGCCAATCAATAATTCAAAAAGAGACATCTCGTTTTGATCCGAGAATCCGTAGAGTTCCATCGAGGTCTCGCGCACAGCAAGATGGGTGTAGAGGCCGACCTTGGCCGAACCCTCGGCAGGTATATCCGAAAGTGTGGCATTCGACACGTATACTTTATAGCCGACGCCGGCAACATCGAGGATGATGAACCCGATATCCTTTTTGAGCACTATCCCTGACAGGTGACTAATCATGGGTACATGGTACAGCTTCTAGCTCCTAGCTTCTAGCCGGACGCCCTTGTCATACCAACGTTTATTTGTTATTGTCCTCATGTCGTTAATTCACGATATCTCTCATGCCAATCATCCAATCAGCAAAAAAGGCCCTCCGTCAGTCTGCTAAGAAGCACGTCTTCAACCTTCGCCGTTCACGCGCCATGAAATTGGCTGTTAAAGGTGTTCGTGAGATGACCGCTTCTGATGCAAAAGACGCAAGCACAAAGCTCTCGACTGCCTACCAGGCAATTGACAAGGCAGTAAAGCGCGGTCTCATCAAGAAGAACGCCGCAGCTCGCACAAAGAGCCGCCTCTCCAAGTTCATCAAGAAGACGACGTCGAAATAAAGATTTGTAAACAAAACCCCGCAAGGGGTTTTGTTTTATGTGCGTATAAATAAAAAGTGCCGCCCCCTAAGGAGAAAAGGGGCGGACTTGGTGAATCCAATCTCGTCGATCGGACTAGCCGATGATGGGGTGCGGGGACGCACGTCCTTTTCGGCGACGTCGAGCGATCTTGTGCGGAGGTGAAGGTGGAACCGCAGCAAGCGTCGCGCATATGTGACATTCGTCACGATCGTTGAGAGGAATGTACTTGTTGGGACACGTGCGGCACTTTCCGAGGCGGACTTCATGTACCGGTTTCAACATGAGACCTCCGTCGTTGAGAAGTAGTTGTTCCAACGGGCCTGTACGCATCATGCACCTATGATTTGAAAAAGAAAAGTGTGCCATTGACATAACACGAAATCTAGAACATAATATATCTCAGAGAAGTTACACGTTGTTCGCAATCCGGCTGCGCCGGAGGAGATTCGGACATGAATGAGTTCAACAAAGCTCTTGATGCGTTGTACGCTTCGGGCTTAGCCCCGATGCTCTTTCTCCTGACCTTCGTGACTGTGTTTTTTCTCATGTTTCTACATCTTCGTGCTCGGTCGCGACGGGAGCAGGAGAGGAACAAGGTTGACCATCCGAAGATGTGGCTCGAAGCCTGCCGGAGGATCCAAGGGGCGGTCGACGAGCATCAGAGTGGTCGGCTGAAGGTAGGCATCACGAACGATGAACCGTACGGTGGCCATATCCGAGTGATGTGGCAGTTCGGTACGGGGCGGTCCGAACGGGTCCTGTCGCTGCGGTATCTTCCGGAACAGCCCGATGACAAGATTGTTGTCATGATGCACTCGAGCAAGGGGAGGGCTTTTGACAGCTTCTCCCTGGAACAGTTTCCTGATTTCCTGGGGGACCTTGAGGAGCGGATTCTCAAGTATGAAAGCCCCCTCTCAGAAGGAGGCGACAAGTCCATCAAGCTCTAAACCAGGAGCTCCGATGGCACAGGGCCCGACACGAAACAGTGTCGGGCCCGATTTGCGTCTATGAAGATGGTGGAGCTTATCCGTTGAGCTTCGTTTCAATTTCGATAAGGCGGTTGTATTTGCACACACGCTCGGGCTTGGTGAGTGAACCAGCTTTGATGAACGGGCTCGCGGTGCCGACCGCGAGGTCGGCGATGAAGGTATCCATTGTTTCACCCGAACGGTGAGAGATGAACGGCTTCCATCCTGCTTTTTTGGTGAGCATAATCGCATCGAGTGTTTCCGAGAGTGTTCCTATCTGATTTGGTTTGATGAGTACTGCGTTGATGGCTTTTTCGTCGATAGTTTTTTGGATACGTGAGATGTTGGTTACGGTGAGATCGTCGCCAACAATCTGCATACGGTTGCCGATGCGCTCGGTGAGCTTTGTGAACCCGGCCCAGTCGTCTTCGGCGAGACCGTCCTCGATGGAGATGATGGGGTAGTGTGTGGAGACCATCTCGTACCATTCAATCAAATCATCTGTTGTTAGTTGTTCGTGTGTCGTTTCGAGTTTGTAGATACCATCGGCATAAAAGCTTGATGCGGCGGTGTCGATGGCGAGCTTCACATCATCGGCCGAATAGCCTGCCGCGCTGGTTGCCTCGACGAGCAGGTCGAGTGCTGCGGCATCGTTTACAAGATGTGGGGCAAAACCGCCTTCATCACCAAGTTCTGTTGAGAGCGAGCGGTCGGTAAGAATCGTGCGGAGCGAATCGATGATGTTTTTACTTGCGGTAATGCGTTCTGCAAAAGAACCAAAGCCAACAGGGATAATCATGAACTCCTGGATATCGAGTCCGTTGTTCGCATGTTTGCCGCCATTGATGATGTTGAGTGCGGGGAGGGGAAGTGCAAACGATGTATTTCCAACGAGAGAGCCGAGATATTCAAAAAGCTCGACACCTTGTTCCACCGCACATGCTCGAGCAAAAGCGAGTGAGACGCTCAAAGTTGCATTTGCTCCAAGCCGAGATTTGCTCACTGTGCCGTCGAGTTTGACGAGCGCGGTGTCGAGTGCCTGTTGGTCGAGCTCGAGTCTTGCAATCGTCTCTGCAATCTCACCGTTCACGTTGGCGATCGCTTTGTTCACACCTTTTCCATTGTGATAGCTCGCGTCGCCATCGCGGAGCTCGAGCGCTTCGTGAACGCCGGTGCTCGCTCCTGACGGAACGGCCGCAACGCCAGTCGAACCATCCGAGAGCACACACGTTGCCTCGATGGTTGGATTTCCACGCGAGTCGAGGATCTCACGGGCTGTGATGGTTGTGATGATACTCATGGTGGTGTTTATAAAAGGGGATTGATTGGCTTTGCGCTGTCCCGGTGGCGCTCCGATTCGAGCACAACTTTTTCCATAGTTGCTACGGCAAGTGCTGGGTGTTTTCCAACAGCACTCTCTTCGGAGAGCATCACGGCATCTGCGCCCTGCATGATTGCCTCGGCGATGTCGGTCACTTCGGCGCGCGTTGGCTCGCTGTTTTCGGTCATCGACATAAGCATCTGTGTGGCCACGATGACAGGCTTGTGAGCCGCGTTACAGCGGGCAATGATGTCGGCCTGAACAAAAGGAACTTGTTCGATGGGGATGTTTTGTCCAAGATCGCCTCGAGCAACCATCACCGCATCGGTTGCGGCGATGATTTCGTCGAGATGTTCGAGCGCTTCGGGGCGTTCGATTTTTGCGATAATGCGAGACATCGCACCATGGCCGGCAATAGAGGCGCGGCAGCGTTCGATATCACTCGCATCACGGACGAACGACACAGCAACCCATTCGAGACGATGTGTTGCGGCACAGGCAATGAGCTCCGCATCTCCGTCGGTAAAGCCAGGGAGCGTGGTGTTGTGCTCGTGGCCGTGTTCGTGCTGAATGCGTGGTCCAGGCAAGTCTTGAATGATGGGCACGTGGCGTGGAAGCGAGCGGAGCATCTGTATGTGGTCTTCGTGTCCGTCACATGCATCCCATGCAAAGTTGAGGCGTGCGATATCCATGCCGGCATCAAGCATCGCAGTAAGCGTTTCGATGCTTTCTGATGCTGGGCCGATGGTTGCGATGATTTGTGCGCGTGATGTGCTCATGCTGGTACGTTTGATTCGGTTACTTTAATCTCTTTGTTCTTCATGTGTCCGTCGGTGTCGATGTCGTAGATGAGGATGGCACCAAACGGCATCTCGATATCACCAACCTTCTCGTCGGGAACCTGCTCGATATATTTTATGATTGATCGAAGCGAATTGCCGTGAGCAACAACGAGCACGTTTTTTCCTTCGCGAACCTTGGGAAGGATGGTCTCAGTGAAGTACGGCACAGCACGTTCGTAGACCGTCTTGAGTGTTTCGCCGTTGGGAATGGGATAATCCCAGCCTCTGCGGAGCTTGGTGAACTCTTCGGTGCCAAGGAGCTTCTCCATATCCCATTTATTCTTGCCGGTGTAGTCACCGTAATCGCGCTCGTCGAGCGCTTCTGAGCGCTCTGTAGGGATTTCGAATCGTTCGCATGTGTTGAGCATGCACGAGAGCGTTTCGATGGCGCGCACCTTGCTTGAAGCAAAAGCACAGTCGATAGGGATGTCTTTGATGAGGAGCCCCATGTCGTTCGACTTTTCGCGACCGTAGTCGGTGAGTGGTACATCGACAGTGCCTGTCCATTTGCCCAACTTGTTCCATTCGGATTCGTGATGTCGGGCGAGTATGAGCGTTCCTGCCATAAAGATTATTTGTTGACGATGTTGCGAGGCGCTTTTCCTTCGAAAAAGTCGATGATGTTCTCGGCAACAATCCGCGACATTGCGTCGCGGGCGCTCGTGCGGGCCGAAGCGATGTGCGGCGTGAGGACAACATTAGGAAGATCGGCCAATCCTGCAGAGAGTTTTGGTTCGAATTCAAAGACGTCCAACCCTGCTCCGGCGATGGTTTTTGAACGGAGTGCTTCGACAAGTGCAACTTCGTCAATAACCGGTCCGCGAGATGTGTTGATGAGGAATGCCGACGGCTTCATTGTTGCAAGACGTTCTTTGTTGATGAGGTGGCGCGTTGTTGGGAGGAGGGGAACGTGGATGCTCACAATGTCGGCATCACGAAGGACGCTCTCGATGTCCTCTCGATATTCTGCACTGTGTTCTTTCTCGGCTTGTTCGTTGCGCTTTGTATCGTAGTAGATCACGCGCGAGTCGAATCCTTTTGCCAAATGGTGCGCAACACGTTCACCGATGCGACCCATGCCGATGAGACCGATGACTTTGCCACGGAGGTCGGTGCCGACGAAGTGGGTAGGGGACCATCCGGTGAATTCGCCACGGCGGACCGACGCGTCTGCTTCAACAAGACGTGTTGTGAGGCTCAGCATGAGCGCGAGGGTATGTTCGGCAACGGTGTAGCCGTAGTCGCCTGCGGTGTTGCTCACAGCGACGCCGCGTTGTGATGCCGCATCAATATCGATATTGTCGAATCCGATAGCAAAGTTGGCGTAGAGCTTGATGCTTGGCGCGGCGTCCATTACGCGAGCCGTAATAGGGTCGGTGAGGAGTGTGAGCGCCACGTCATAAGGCTTGGCAGAAAGGAGCGTAACGAGTTCGTCTTCTGTTGGTGCGGTCTCGCTGTCTCGAATAGTAACGTCGTAACCTTTTGCTTTGAGAGTCTCGAGTGCTGGTCCGGGGATGCTTCGCGTAACAAAAATGGCCTGTGTCATGGGGCTAGTGTAACAGAAAAGGGTAGACGGTTGTGCCCTCGGTAGGAATCGGTCACGGATCACTAAGTCTTTTCTTCGCCTCTGGCTCGAAAAGCCTAAGTGTCCGCGACCCCGCCTCGCCCCGCTCTGCGGGGCTCCGGCCTTCTCATCCCACCGATTGGCGTAAAACAAAAACGCCGAATGCTGACGCATCCGACGCTTTTGTTTTATATGCCCTCGGTAGGAATCGAACCTACATCGCAAGCTCCGCAAGCTTGCGTCCTATCCATTGAACGACGAGGGCGTCGCAGCGAGAATAACACGCTTTGGCGAAAATGGCGAGACAGGCGGCTAAATGCCGAGCACCTCGAGCAATTTCTCTGAGAGTGATTCAGCAACGTAGACTTCGGGGAGCTTGCCCGCGAATGCTTTACGCACCTCTTCGGGTGGAACAGTGTCGAGCGGGATGAGGATATAGGGCATGAAGACCTTCTGAGACTTCACAATGAGACGGAATGAATCGTGATGTTCGTGGATGCAGAAGGACTCGAGCGTCGAGTGGGGGTAGATCTTTGTATCAACAAGAACACCCTTCTCTCCGATCTGATAGCTGACACGCTGCGGGTGCTTGAGGGCGTAGAGCGAAAGGGTGATGGCGCAAACCACGATGAAGAGCGCAAACATGACGTTTCCAAGGAGAAGCGCGATGATGGCACCGCCGAGCGCGATGATTCCAACGCCCCAGAACCAGTCTGGATGGCGTTCTACATGCTCATGTTCGAGAGCAATCCATGAAAGCGGTTCGGTCATATGCACATTATATGAATAGGATGAGCAAAAGGACAATACAAGATGGGGGAGAAAGCGTCGCTAAGAAACCAAAGCAAAGACAAGCTCACCTATTTGATGAATGACGACAAAGCCGTATCCCCATGCAAGTGGAAGCCAGTAGGGGATTCCAAAGAAGGAAGCATTTTCCCAGTGTTGCGTTCGTAAAACAAAACCGAGGCCAACTTCGACGATGAGGCTTATAGCAACTCCAATACCAAAAAGAAGCGCAGCCCCAGTGCCACCTTGCCAGATAACGAAGAGACTCATCACAGCTGCCAGAATGAAAAGAGGTAGCTCTTTGTTGAAAATCACCTGTACGACAAAAAAGAGAACGAGCGGCGCAATGATGAGCAAAATATCGAACATGGGAAAACTATATCACGCTAGAATCGGAGTCCGTTTCGCTATTGGTGTATTCGTGTTATAAATGCGCATCTGGTGGGGTGGCAGAGTGGTCTAATGCACCTGTCTTGAAAACAGGAGTCCCTTTACGGGGACCGTGAGTTCGAATCTCACCCCCACCGCATGACGATTCTCGCTATCGACTATGGGACCAAGCGCACCGGTGTCGCGGTCTCTGACGTGTCGGAGACGCTCGCATTTCCCAAAGAGGTGATTGAGAACAGGGGGCATGTGAACCTCATTGAATCAATTAAGGTTCTCTGTGAGCAGGAGAAGGCGCGTTTGATCGTCCTTGGTCACTCGCGCGATTCAAAAGGCAACGACAATCCAGTGATGGACGGTATTCGAGCATTCAAGACAGAGCTCGAAGCAACGGTTCCACTTCCGGTTATCTTTCAAGAAGAGTCGTGGTCGTCTGCGGAGGCATCGCGGTACCAAGGGAACATCGTGAATCTCGATGCATCAGCAGCGGCAATTATCCTCCAAAGATTTCTTGATACACTTAGAGCACAAGCATGATTTCATACGACGATTTCAAAAAGGTAGAGATACGAACAGGGAAGATCCTCGCAGTTGAGGAAGTTCCTGAGACCGACAAGCTTCTCAAGCTCACGGTCGACTTCGGCGAAGAAACTCCGCGTCAGATTGTTTCTGGTATCAAACACAAAGTCGCTGACTGGCAGTCGATTGTTGGTATGACAACAACGTTTGTCACGAACCTTGAACCACGCACCATCAAGGGACTCGAGAGTAACGGCATGCTCTTTGCGCTTGGCGGTGATGAACACTTTTCTTTTCTCGTTCCAAAAGACGACGTTCCTCCAGGAAGCATCGCGGGATAATAGCGCTTCGCAGTCACACCTTCTCGCTCCGCTGCGGAACTCGTCGCGCTCTTCAGCGACTCCTCGGCAGTCCTCGCTCCGCAGAAGGTGTGGACTGCTCTGCGTGTGAATTCGATGGGCGTTGTATACTTTGAGTATGACATTTACCGAACGCATCCTTGCGTGGTTCCCGCTTCCACAATATGTATCGATGCCGGCGGTCGGGATGGATATTTCTGACAAGTCAGTGAAGCTCATTGAGCTCATCCCATCGCATCACGGTCTTCGTGTTGGTCGTTTTGCAACACATGAGATCCCTGAGGGCGTCATCGTCGGTGGAAAGATTGCCAAGCGCGACGAGCTCGTTGCTCTTCTTAGCAAGCTTCGCGAAGAGCACGGGCTCACCTTCATCAGCGCGTCGCTTCCTGAAGAGCCCGGCTATATCTTCACTACGACTGTCCCTTCTGTTGGACCGGAGGAGATCCGAAGCCTGCTGGCTTTCAAGCTCGAAGAGTATGTTCCGCTCTCGCCGGTAGAAGCGGTCATCGATTTCGATATCATTGCAGGCCAAAAAGGAGAGCAAAAGACCGTAGCAGTTTCGGTATATCCGCAGGAGATTGCCAAAGAATATGCCGACCTGCTCCGCGATGCGGGGCTCACACCGGTTTCACTTGAGATCGAAGCACAGGCGATTGCCCGTGCTGTTGTTCCAAAAGATTTTATCGGCGGGTGTCTTGTGGTGGATGTGGGTGCTGTTCGTTCGGGTATCACGGTGGTCGGCGGCGGCGCGGTGCGCTTCACAACGACAGTTCCTGTTGGAGGTGACTCGGTGACTGCGGCCATCAAGTCAGCGCTTCCACAGGCGACCATTACCGAGACTTTGGCAATCAAGAACGACCAAGGACTGACCTATCACGACGATGCTGATGTTAAGGCCGCATTCGAACATCTTGCACTCGCTCTTAAAAATGAGGTGGAACGCTACTATCTCTACTGGCAGACGCGCAAAGATGCCAAGGACCCCAAGCTTCCTGAACATCCTATTGAGATGATTTTCTTGTCGGGAGGATATGCGAACGTCGCGGGCCTTCCTGAATATCTCTCACGAAATTTGCGCGTGCCAACGAAGCGCGCGGATGTTTGGAAGAATGTGTGCTCGATCAATGACACCATCCCTCCCATCTCGTACGAAGATTCTCTCAGCTACGCTTCGTCGATTGGTCTCGCGCTCCACAGAGACGAGCGCTAGCGCGTTTATTTTTGTGCGCTGTACGCTATCATAGTCATCAATGGCTAATCTTCTTCCATCACACGAACGACAGGAGCTCGCACACCAACGGATGCGACGCCTCATGAGTGCAATACTCGTGCTTGTCTCCGGTGTCTTTGTTATCGGCACAGTTCTTCTCATCCCATCATTCGTCGCTGCTATCTCATCTCGTGAGGCTGGTAAGGTGCGCCTCGAAACAACGCGCCGGCTTCTCGATCGACAAAAAGATGCCACGGCCGCATCCGATGTTGTATCGACCAAAGAAAAAGTCTCCCTTGTCATTCGTGACAACGACGCCTTATCGGCAAGCGATATCCTTGCGCGGGTGGTTGAGATCGTTCCGAGCCAAGTTTCACTTCAAAGCGTCTTGTGGAGTGATGAAGGGGAGACAGCCTTCCTTGATATGACCGGCTCGGCAGCAACACGAAATTCACTCATCGCTTTTGGTGATGCACTCCGTTCGTCGGGCCTTTTTACCGAAGTTACGATACCGATCGAATCCCTCGCACAGCAAACTGACCTCCATTTCCGCCTTTCACTCACGCTCGCACCATAGCCATGCAATCACCACGCTCACATCACTACGGCATCTGGATGACGACGCTCGTCGCGGTACTTCTTGCCGGCGTCTATGTCGGAGCGCTTGTCTTTCTCTCTCGTACTCAGAAAACAGTCGCATCTCAAGCTGCGGAGATTGCCGGCGAAGCACGTCGCGAAGGATCGATGCACGAGTTGAGTGACCTTCTTAATGATCTCTCGAGCGAGACAACAAAGCTTGATGCGTTCTTTATCTCACCTGATGGTGCGGTCGGCGTCATCGAGGACATGGAAGCGCTTTCTTCAATCATCAGTGCTCCGATAACCGTCTCGGATGTTCGTATCGAAGACCAAGATGCTACAACAGGGGAGGGAATGCTCACGATGAACGTCGCTGCGAGCGGTTCGTGGCGTTCGATGGTGCACCTGCTCACGCTTCTCGATGCACTTCCGTTCCAAAGTGAGCTCAACTCCGCAACGTTGACGCTCAGCAATGCCGACGGTGAGGACTCTGATGCACGGTGGTCATTGCGGGCGCTTCTTAAAGTCTCATTGCGACGATAAAACGATATGAAAAAACGACTCATCCCTCATCTCAATCTCGACCCCCGACATATGCACGTGGGTCTTTCGAATGCCTGGATCGCTGGCGTCACCACCGCGCTCGTAGGCACCGTCGTTGTTGCGCTTGCTGCGGTCGTGCTTTTTCTTGGCGTGTTCGATGCGGATGTCGCGTCAACCGACACGCTTTCAGATGTTGAGAGCATCAGCCGTGATGACCTGTCGAACTCTATTAGGATCATCGAGGCGCGCGTGAGCGACTTCGAACGCCTCAAAGTGGCTCCGCCGACGCTCCCTGACCCATCGAGATAGGGTGTGGTAAGCTACGCGCGAAACCCCTTGTAGTTCAATGGATAGAACAGGAGACTTCTAATCTCCTAATGTAGGTTCGATTCCTACCGAGGGGACTTGAACGAAGTGAAAGTCACCGAGAGCCCTGCTGGGTGGCAGGGCGTGTGGGAAGCGAAGCCCGATTGAGTATTCTTTTGAGCCCAACGGGCGAGAAAAGAATCCAATCGGGGTACTGACCTTGTAAGGGTCGATTCCTACCGAGGGGATAAAACGAACGTCCCCCGCAACCAAGTATCTGGTTGCGGGGGTTGTTGTTCAAAAGAGGCTTTGAAGCACCCTCTCGAACTGTCTGTAGGCGAACTCGAACTCGAGCCCAAGGTTGCTGGTGTTGTCCCGGTTGAGAATGATCGCGTTTGCAATCTTGGGTCCTTCCGCGATTTCGACCTTTGCCTCGGCGATGCGACGCTCGACGTAGTACTCCGTCATGTTGTCGCGTGCATGCAAGCGACGTCGGAGAGTGTTGAGGTCAGGTGGCATCACCATGACGAAGAGGGCGTGTGGGTAGTGCTCGTAAATCTGCAGAGCACCTCGACGTTCGATCTCGAGGATAGTATCGCCATCCCCAAGAGACGCCAACTCCGTTCCGTAGCAGTTGCCCGCATATTCAGCCCACTCGGCGAAAGCTCCGCGGTCGACCATCGACATGAAGGTGTCCCGGTCGACGAATCTGTAGTCGATTCCATTCACCTCGCCCTTTCGGGGCAATCTTGTGGTGAAAGAAACCGAGAGCTGAAATCTGTTTGGGCGACGCTCCCGGAACGTCCGGATCAGACGACCTTTCCCTCCAGCGGAGGGACCAAATACGACGACGAGACGATTGTCCATGATAGTGGCCCTCCTCGAGCCGGTTCCTACAGTGAGAACATTAGAAATCTGGCAGTACCATACGCTTTTGAGGTCGGTTCCGCAACTTATTGAATAATTAGTCAAAATCAGCTATTCTGCGGCGTATCCGCTTTCGCGAGACTTCGCCGGGCCAGCGCCACGCCGAAGTCTCGCTACGGCGAGACGAAGGCGGGCGTTTAGCTCAGTTGGTAGAGCAACTCTTTTACACAGAGAAGGTCACAGGTTCGAGTCCTGTAACGCCCACAACGTTTATGAATATTCCCATCCTCTTCGAGAACGACGAGCTCGTGCTCATTGATAAGCCCGCAGGGGTGATGGTTCATGGTGATGGTAAGAGCAAAGAACCCACCATTGCCGACTGGTTCGCAAAGACCTATCCCGCCAGCAAAGACGTAGGGGAGCCGGCAGAGCAGGGTGATGGAACAATGCTCCCACGTCCAGGTATCGTCCACCGTCTCGACGCCGACACCTCGGGTGTGCTCGTGCTCGCAAAGACGGATGAAGCGTATGCGTATCTCAAGGAACAATTCCAAGAGAGAAAAATGAAGAAGGTTTATGTGGCATTCGTCTACGGAAGCGTTCGCAATGATCGTGGCATCATCAATCGTCCAATCGGCAAGAGCCGTCGCGACCCGCGTTTGCGCACTGCGATGCGCGGCGCTCGCGGTGTCATGCGTGACGCTATCACACACTTTCGTGTCATCACGCGTGGTGAAGGTGTGACCGAGCTCGAGCTTCGTCCTAAGACCGGTCGTACACATCAGATCCGCGTGCACATGCAATCGATGAATCACCCAGTGGTCTCCGATCCGCTCTACGCTCCAACCAAAGAACCAATGCTTGGTTTCGAACGTCTTGCACTTCACGCCAAGTCACTCGCATTCACGACCCCGACAGGGGAGGAGGTCCTCATCGAAGCGCCTTTTCCGGAGGACTTCGTCCGAGCCGAACACCTCATCAAGGAAAAGGCCTAAATCTTGCCAGTAAACCCAAGAAATGCTAGAGTGGGCTCTCTAATATATGACAAAAGCAGCTATCAAAGTCTCATCAGTCGACATGGAAGCCCGCAGGGCGCTCTCGTTCCGTACCGGTGACACCGTCCGCGTTTGGGTCAAAGTCGAGGAAAAGGGCAAGACCCGTCTCCAGGCTTTCGAAGGAACCGTCCTCGCTCGCAAGGGTGGTACTCAGGCCGGCGCCACTTTCACGGTCCGCCGCACGGCAGGAGGCTTCGGTGTCGAAAAGATCTTCCCACTCTACGCTCCTATGATCGACCGCGTTGAGGTTCTCCGAACTGTCACCATCCGTCGCAGCAAGCTCTACCACGTCCGCGACAAGGCAGCCCACGAAATCCGTCGCCAGATGCGCAAGATGCGTATTGTCGAACAGGTCCCCGCAAGCAAAAAGGAGACCCCTGCAGCCGAGGCTCCAGAAGTCGAAGCAGAAGAGACAAAATCAGAATAAAGAAAATCCCGCCGAAAGGCGGGTTCTTCTTTTGTGATGTGGTGCCCAGGAGAGGACTCGAACCTCCAAGCCTTGCGGCATATGCACCTCAAGCATACGCGTATACCAATTCCGCCACCTGGGCATCGGAGGACACGATACATCAGAATATAGGAAAAGAAAAGCGTTAGGCTACAATACTTTTTATGGATCTCGCACGCCTCAAAGCATTCGTTCAGCGCTACGAGCGGCAGCTCTCGGTTGGTGCGCTCGTGTTTGGTTTTATACTCGACTCGCTCACACTCCGCCGTGTCGACCTGTTGGCCGAGAATATCGTCCTTGTTGCGTATCTCCTTGTTGCAGGTATATCAATCGCGGCGCTCGATTTGCGCCACACACGTATGCTTGTGCACCGATGGTTCGCTTGGATGGTGACCGTTGCACCCATTGCCCTGCAGTTTGCATTCGGTGCACTCTTTAGCGCATTCGTTGTCTTCTATCTTCGCAGTGCCTCGTTCTCGGCAAGCTGGCCGTTCCTCATCTTTCTCGTCATCATGCTCGTTGGGAACGAAGCCTTTCGCCCATACTACGAACGCCTCGTCTTTCACGTTACCGTTCTCTTTCTCGCAGTGCTCTCATACTCGATATTCCTCGTGCCGACTATTGTGGGCGCGCTTGGGACGCATATCTTTCTCTTGAGTGTTGTTGTGAGTATTGCTTTCATCACAATCTTTCTCGCACTCCTTTCGATCTTCGCCCCTGAGCGCATTCGTGAAGAGCGTCCGACGATTGTCCGATCGATTGCACTCACCATCATCCTCGTCGTGCTCGCATATGCAGCGAACGTCATCCCGCCGATCCCACTCTCGCTCAATGATTCAGCGGTCGCATATGGTGTCGTGCGAACAGGGGACACATATCAGCTCTCTGTCGAACAGCCCTCGCTTGCCGAACAGTTTGGTTTTATTCAAAGCTATAATCGCGCTCCTGCCGAAGGCGTCTCGGTGTGGACATCGGTCTTTGCACCAATCGCGCTCTCGATGCCAATCACCCATGTGTGGCAGCATCGCGAAAATGGCGATTGGGTGACGATGAGCCGCATCTCATTCCCAATCTCGGGAGGTCGTGACGGCGGGTACCGCGGTTATTCGACGAAGACCAATGTGGTACCGGGCGCATGGCGGGTCTCTGTCGAGACGCCGAACGGGCAGGTCATCGGCCGCGTGCGATTTGATATCACCGATGGGGCGGGGAACGCTTCGAATGTCTCGACCGAGACGCGGTAGCCTGATTCCTCGCGTTTTGAGCTGTTTTTGTGTAGAGTGTCAGCGCATGGTGCCTATGGTGTAACGGTTAACACTGGAGCTTGTGGAGCTCTCAATTCGGGTTCGATTCCCGATAGGCACCCCAAAAACACACCATGTATAACCCAGAAGGCCCAACGTCAGCAGACTTTATCGATTGGGAAGCGGTCAGGAAAACAGAGGACTATCGAAAGCACATGGTCAGATTCCTCAAGGCGCGTCTCGAGGAGCTTGCTCATTCGCCCGACTACATCAAACGGCTCCATCGTGCTCTAGAAGCACCACAGAAACCTCTTGAGGATTTTGATACCCTCGAAGAGTTTATGGACTCTCACGAAGAAAATGAATTTCGCACCGAGGAAGAACAAGATGCAGATGCTGAAATCTTTGCACTCGCGACTGTTGGAGAAATCGAGGCGTACGTTCAAGAGAACAAGGTAGATTTTGATGTACAAGAGGAAATCCGAAAGCTAGAAGGAACATATCTTGATGATCAACGCGAGCTCAATGCTCTTAAAGAGAAGCACCACGACATGTTGAGCAAAGCACTCGAATTGATGACTGGCGAAAAAAGCAAAGACCCAGACGTGCAGTAGTCTGCGATATGCTTTTTCATATGAACGAATCATTCAAACCAACCGACAAGACAGCTTCTATTGAAGGGGGAGACAGTTTTTCTCACGAAAAAGAAGAGCTCTTTCAAGAGCTGGAGACGCTCAAGACCAAAAAGATACACGAGACTCCGGATGAGGATTTTTGGAAGTGTCACGAGAAAATCGCAGCCCTTGGAAAAGCGCTTTTACAAGAAATGACACGGGAGAGGCTCTCGAGAGTCCGTCTTTGGCACATGCTCATTGGTAGCACGGTATCTCCTGAAGAGGTGCCAGAATTCGATCTGCCAGGCGGGCGTATCGAACGGTTTATTCGCGAGGAGCTCTAGGCTTTTACTCCAATTCATCCCACACATCGGCATCTTCCTGCCCGTCGATCTTGAAGAGTGCGACGCCACGAAGGCCGAATTCTTTTGCTAGGTCAATCTTGTCTTTCATCGCTTGTGCATCGCTCCATGTTACGTACTGGAACACCGCCACGTTGCCTGTTGCGTTCGAGTAGGCGAGGCTGCGGGCCGCGACCTTGAGGCTATCAGGCGTGTTGGCAGGAATCGAGAAGTTCGTAATGAACTGTGGAGCGTGTTGCATGAGATCGGAGTACGAGAATCCGAGTTCGCCGGCTTTTGTTCGGCTCGGCTCGATGTCATATTTTGCAATCTTCTTTTCGATGCCCGGAAGGTTGTATGCACCTGCACGTCGGTATTCGGTGTACTGGTTCGGGGTCACCAACACTTCGTATTCGTGTCCGTAGGTAGCGATGCCGAGCACCACCTTGCTCTTCGGAATCGTCTGGAGTGTGAAGTCGAGTACTTTACGTACCCATGCATCGTCAGAGACGGGGATGTACGGTTCACCCTTGTTCGCATCATTGAGCGTGATGTCTGCGCGCTGTTGGTCGTAGGCCATGATGTTTACGCGGTCACAGTATTGTGCGATCGCTTCGTAGTCGTTGGCATATGCGATGTCAGCGGGAACAACGCGATAAAGATCTTCGGGCGGTGTGCGCGCCTCGATGGTGCACGAAAGAATCTTTTTGCCGAGGCCTTTCTTCAACTCCTTGAGAAAGAGGGAATACGAATCTTTAGTTATTGAGAGTTTTCCCTCATAGTCGATATCGATGCCGTCGAATTTCTGCTTTTTGACGACAGCAAGAATCTTTTTGATGTGATCTTTACGTAAGTCGCTATCGCTGAGAATCGTGTGGACGAGCGAACCGTTGCTCGTAGTGATGGTAGGGACGATTAAGACGTTTTCTTTGTCTGCTTTTTTGAGGAGATTTTTCCACGCGCTCTTTTTGATATCCATCAAGTCTTTGATATCGCCCGTGCTTTGGAGCGCATAGCCGAACGGATGGATCATATAGAGATCATCGATGTGTTTTTGAGCCGCTTTCGGTGCTCCGGATGTCCAATAGGGGATCCAGCCCGACACTTCGATGTCTTGTGCTGACGCAAATGATGGAAAAGCGCTTAAGACGAACGCCACAGTGACGAACATCATCGCCGCATATCGTGTTGAGTGTGTGGTGATGGTTTTCATATACAATGAGTATACGCTGATCGTTCAGAAACGTTACTCGACATAAACAAAAATCATTTCTTTATGAACATGGAAGGAGCACCAATACCTCCACAGGAGGCACAGGAAGAAAAGAAAGAGATCTCTTTTGAACATGTCCTTGCTGAACTTAATAAAAACGGGGCAGAGCATCCTGAGACACTTGAACTTGTCGTCGCGTGGACGATTTCGCGCGAGGAAGCTGTAGATGCAGGACCTCAAGAAACTCGTAACCAACGTTCCGTCCTATTTAATATCGATCGGGCCCAGTTGTACGTCGCGATAGGTGATCTTGATGAAGCAGAAAATTGTCTTTATGACGCGAAGGATCAGGCCCAACAGGAAGGTCTCGAAGATTTCGTGGTTCAAATTGATGAAAAACTGAGGCTTCTCAACGAATCAAGCAGCTAGTTTTAGATATCGAGAGTGTTCTATACTGTATTGCTTCCAGCAAGCTTACTTCCTAACTTTATATCTATGACAAAAAACTTCTTAACTAAACTTTCACTCCTTGTACTCATCGTTGCAGGGCTCGCATTCGCCCAGAGCGCACACGCAGCCGACGTTCAGTGTACGTTTACGCGTGACCTCGCGCTCGGCGACACCGGTGAAGACATCCGTTGTTTGCAAAAGTATCTCAACGGCGCCGGATTCACCGTCGCAACCGAAGGAGTCGGTTCTCCGGGCAATGAAACAAGCCTCTACCGCGAAAAGACTGTTGATGCGGTAAAAAAATGGCAGACTGCTCGCGGTATCTCGCCCGCAACAGGTACCTTTGGACCGCTCTCACGTCTCTCATACACCAAGTCGCTCGCAGCATCGGTGATCCCAGCTACTCCTGCAACACCAGCAACACCAACGGTGACACCAGCGACCCCTGCTAAGCCAGCAACACCGGCACAGTCGACTGCGGAGAAGGACGCCCGCACTCGTCTCAAGGCCGCTATTGAATCGATTGAAGATGCCGAGAAGGAGTTCAATAGTGCTGAAGATGACGATGAAGATACCGGTGATGCAGAAGACATGATCGATGAGGCAAACGAAAGCATCTTTGATGCATTCCGTGCATTCCTCAATGGTGATTATGCCGAGGCTACTGATTATGCAGACGAGGCTCGCAATAGCGCCGACGATGCTCAAGATGAGGTTGACGGTGACAGTAATGACAGCAGTGATGCAGACGAAGAAGATGCTCAAGATGCAATCGATGAGGCAGAGGACGATATCAATAGCGCGGAAGATGACATTAGCGAAGCTGAAGATGATGGAGACAATGTCGACGACGCAGAAGACCTTCTCGATGAAGCGAACGACCTTCTCGACGACGCAGAAGATGCTTTCGACGACGAAGATTGGGATGAAGTCATCGACATCATCGATGAACTCAATGATGTTTTGGATGATATCGATAGCGAGCTCGACTAGGACTTCTGGTTATAAAACAACCCCGCATTATGCGGGGTTGTTTTATATTAGGAGGAGCCGATAGGCGGACAAGCAGTCACCGCAACGGTGTGATAAGGTGTTTTTATACAGTATGAAAAAGACACTGGGTATAGGGGATTGGAAGGAGTTGTTGAAGTTTGTTTTTGAGAATAAACACAGCAGTTTTTATCTCGACAAGTTCACCGCGGCAGGGTTCGACCCCAGCGCCGGCTTTAATTCGTTCGAGGATATCGAAAAGATTCCCCTAACAACAAAAGAGGAGCTTTTAGATTTTGGGCATGAGAATCTCCTTTTTGTGCCAGAAGAAGATGTTGTCACGATGTCGGCGACTTCGGGCACCACCTCGAACAAGCCGATGGTGACATACAACACACCATCCTCGAAAGCGGTAAGGAAAGATTTAGAGACGGGAGATTTTGGAAGGATGCTCATCCTCTTTGGCCCGCTACGAGCGAGCTCAATCATGTACTACACCTTTTTGATAAACCGCATGTCGATGATCGGTGACATACATAATCTACCCGCCACCATCTCGCTGGCCGCGCGAGCGAAGATACGGACGATTCTCAGCACCCCCACGATGATGATTGTGCTTAAAAAATATCTGGAGAATGATCCTTCGCTTCTCGCTACGTTGAAATACATCAGATTAACCGGAGAGCTCGTCACACCTTCGAAGAAAGAATACATACAGTCGCTCTATCCGGACCAAGAAGTCTTTACGCTCTACGGTTCAGGTGAGATAGGGAAGTGCGCTATTCAATGTCCTATGTTGGCCCGTGCGCATGATGAGATTCTTCTTCATCCGATGAACGAGCATTTCTTTCTTGAGATATTGGATCCAGAGACAGGGAAGCACGTGCCAGACGGTCAGGATGGCGAATTGGTGGTCACGGATTTTACAAATCTCGCCACACCCCTGATTCGATATAGAACGGGAGACCGCGCATGTTTTGTGGATAAACAGTGTGAGTGTGACAACAAAGAGCCACTGCTTTTGGTAAAGGGAAGGATGTTCAATGATTTCGTCAAAGCTGGCGGCTTTGAGATCAGGAGAGACATGATAGAAACCCCTTTACTGAGGCTCAAGGAGTTCCTTACGCCGCATTTCGAGGTCAGGATGAAAGAAGAATATCTCGACAACAAACCGAAAATCTCTATGGAGCTTACGGTCATGGTAAATCAGAATGTCCAAGCAACTGAGAGCCTCAAAGAAAAGATACGGTCCGAATTCATGGAGTACTTTAGAGTGTCCCCATCTATGAATCTCAAAGAAGCTGTTCTGACAGGGCTCTTTAATCCGCTCGAAGTACGTTTTGCGGAGCTTTCTTCGGTTTCGGGAAAAGCGGTCGCCAAGATAATGCTCGCAGAGATATGAGAAATACCATCATCGTCGCATTTCTTGTAATCGTCGGTGGCGTAGTCTGGTTCTCATCTGCTCACAAAACCGCTCCAGGGCTGGAAGCTTTTGAGAAAATAACCAAAGAAGACCCGCTCCTGTATTCGCCCTTCATGGACGATGATTTCGGAGGTGCTGTAGACGAGATAGCTTTTTCAGAAAAGAGACTACGCGACACCGTCATTGGGACTATAGAGAACAGAAAAGACAAAAGGTTCTCTGAGTACGTGGGAATTCTCAGAGAGTACGAACTTTTTCCAAGCAGATTCTTGAGCGCACTTCCGGAGATAGCTGTGCTGACGGAAGATTTTTTTCATGACCCGGACTCAAACAAGGCAAAAGGGCTCTTGGATACATATGAAGAAGCCGCAGATGCCTACATCGAATCAGCTTCTTCGACCTTGGATGCATTTGCAAAGATAGAAGCGCAAGCCCCAACAGCGGATCCTCGCTATTATTTCTTCATCGAGAGCGGGACATCCGAGGAGATCGTCCAAAAAGATTTCGAGAAGATATATAAGAACGGCCTCACACTCAAAGAGGAGATAGCACGACGTAAAAAGTGTCTCCTGGAGAATAGAGGTTGTGATATTCGAGAGATTGTTCGAAATCGCGATGATCTATCGCGCGAAGTCCAGAAAGTAGACGATACAGATACGAATAGTAAAACGATTCGAGAGAATCTACCTTTTATACGAATAGAACAAGAGGTGAGTGGGCCGTATCTCGCTCCCTCTTCCTGTTGGAGAGGTTCGCCACATTCGCTCTATGCCGTTTACGGCTCCATTGATGATAAAAGAGTATTCATCCCGAAGTTGGTTGATGAAAGCTATTTTCGTATTTTGTCACCAACAGACAGGGATCTCATCAGTGTGCGATTGAGGGAAAGGGGACTTCCTTTTTATAGTCAGCCAGAGGCCGTTACGTATGAATGCACCAACCTGACGTTTTATCCCAGGATAATGACCCTTGATTTTCTCGATACACACGACATCGCTACGACATCCGCAGAATATGAAAGCCTCATGGAAAATCAGTTTGGTGTAATCGCTCCGGCGCTCAATTCCGTGGCTCTGTTCACTGACATCTTAGAGATGTCTCAACGAGTAGAGAGCAATTTCGTCATCTCTCCGGGATTCTTACACACAACGAGGTCTGCGTATTCGTTGCTCTACATGCCGTATGCGCAGTCTGTTTGGAGGATAGACGACACACTCACCTACATGATGACGGAGAAAGAACTGATGGCGATGCAGGTACGATTCCCGTTTCTACGATTGAGTGAATTGCAGAAGGCGGGGTACTCAGAAAAAGAGATAAAAGACTCTTTTATAAATCAAAAAGAGTTCTTAGAGTCTATTGTTAACTAGAAGATACCTCCACAGCCTACGAACATGCAGTCCACTGTTTTTGTATTGCTGTATTCCATCGCCAAAACATCATTCTCGTCCTGAGCCAAAGAATCTTTCGCACAGACAAAAGATCGGGGCGTACCGAGTTGTTCGCCCTGACGAACGATTTCGGGGCGCGGCTCGTTTGATAACGCGCTCGAAGGATTTGAAGCGCTGTAGTGCGAGACGAGTGCGGCTCCGGATATAACTACAACCAGGGCTTTGAGCACATCCATTGTTAGAGCTTTCTTCTGATCCATATGAACCAAGTATATGCCCCTCAAAAAGCTACAGCAATGGTGCCGGTATTATGATTGGGGGCAATGTAATCGCCCCAAATAGCGGGTCTGATATACTAAAATCATGAGGAGATTCCTCCTAGCGTCGTTTCTTTTTCTTATTTCGGCTTGCCTGCCCCTTTTTGCGCAGGCGGCCGTAGTAACAAACCTGTCTCCTGAAGATGATGCAGTTAATACGACAATATTCAATGACCAACAGGCATATTATCTTATTTTTGATGAAGCAATAGTTGCGGGAACAGGAAACATAACGCTCTACAAAGCGAGCGATGATAGCGTAGTCGAGACGCTCGATGTCACTGACCCTGAGGAGGCAAATTTTTCTGGAGTGGTTGTCTATGTACTCATCGATACTGATCTTGCAACGAGTACAGAATATTATTTTCAAATCGACGCAGGGGCAATAGTTGACTTTGCAGGTATTTCTGACGAAACGACTTGGAGCTTTACAACAGATGCATATGATACACCACGCGGAATCGACTCACTTTCACCAGGGGACGATGCGATAGATGCTTCCTTGAATCCGGAGGATCCCGTTTCTATTTATTTTGATGGGCTGGTTTACACGGACACGGGCAATATAACGCTTTATAAAGCGAGCGATGACAGTATTGTTGAAACGTGGGACATAACTAATGACGAAGAGGTGACAGTAGAAAATCAAGGAGTGTATTTTTCACGCCTAGATCTCTTTGAACCAGCAACGGAATACTACATTCTCATTGATGTGGGTGCGATAGTTCCTTTCGCCGGCATCACTGACGAAACAACATGGAATTTCACCACGGAGGCCGCCCCAGCGATTGTGACGCTTAATCCTGCCGATGGTGAAACAGGTGTCTCGATTGTTTTAGATAGTTATACAATAGAATTTGATAAGAATATTTATGGTGGAACAGGGAATATAACTCTCTACAAAGCGAGTGATGACAGCGTTGTAGATACGTTTGATGTGAGCGTCGAAGAGGAGGTCACTATTTCTAACGCTACGTTGACATTGCATCCAGCAGTCGATTTGGAGAGGAGTACGGATTATTATTTTACCATCGATAGCACAGCAATCGTTGGATTTACGGGTATCGCTGACGAAACGACATGGAATTTTACAACGCTACCACCCCCAACGTTTGAATTTGAGCGCGTGAGTGTAAACGATGAGGGGGAGGAGGCGGACGGTGACTCGGCGAACCTACCCCCACAGCTTTCTGAAGATGGTAGGTATATCGTCTTTGAGTCAGACGCTACGAATCTTGTTTTGGAAGATACCAATGACAGCCGGGATATCTTCGTCTACGATCGCGATACGGATACCATCGAACTCGCGAGTGCGAATATAGCAGGAGAAGAAGGGGATGGACACTCGATCAGTCCGTATATTTCTTCAGACGGTAGGTATGTTGTTTTTTCGTCAGCTGCGGAGAACTTAACGGACAACATATCTGGTTCAGTCGACATTTTTCTCTATGACAGGACGCTCGGTAGTATTGAACAGGTAAATACAGATGGGGTGTCTGGAGACTCCTTTGAGTCGCCATCTATTTCTGATGATGGACGCTATGTGGTCTATACGCAACGCCTAGATAGCGATGGGAGATATGACATCATTCTCCACGATCGAGAGCTCGACACAGAAACCAACATCACGTCGGGATCTGATGGGCAATCTCGCCTCGGGGTAATCTCGAAAGATGGCACACATGTCGTTCTTGTCTCAGCTTCTACGGACCTTGTTGTGGACGACACGAACGGTAGGAATGATGTGTTTGTGTACGATCGTGTGGGAGAAACCATCGAACGTGTGAGCGTGTCAGACGAAGGGGTGGAAGGAAACAACGACGCGAGACAGGAAATTGCTCTCTCATCTGATGGGCGTTATATAGCTTTTGCCTCTGATGCCACAAATCTTGTTTCAGGAGACACCAGTACCAAATGGGGAGTTTTTGTCTATGATCGCGACACCGACACTATTGATCGATTGATTGACGATGATGAGGAGAGCACCGGTAAACCGAGCATTTCTTCAGATGGGCGGTATGTTGTTTTTACAAGATCTACAGATGGTGGAGAGGGACAGACGAACAACATTTTCCGTTACGATAGAGAATCAGATACACTTCTTCACATAACAGAGAATTCACTCGTCGGTGGAAATGGAGGTTCTGTTTCAGGAGACGGTCATGTTGTCGCCTTTGCTTCAGACGCAACTGATCTTGTTGAAAGCGATACAAATGATGATCGTGATGTGTTTGTGTGGGACGAAGGTGTTGAAGATGAGGAAGAGCCAGATGACGATAACAGCGGCGGCGGTGGTGGGGGAGGTAGCACCCATCGAAAACCCATCAGTAACCCGCCGTCATTCCGCGAGGACACCGATCTCTTTGAAACATTGAGGAGTTTAATTGTAGAGTTCATCGCACAAGGCGGCACCCCGTCACCAGCGATGCTCGCATTCCTCGGCACTCCAACAACATCTAACCTTTACACCCGTGATCTCGACATTGGCTCACAAGGTGACGACGTCCTCCAACTCCAACTCTTCCTCATCGCACAAAACAAAGGCCCTGCAGCACAATCACTCGCAGCAAACGGTGCCACGGGCTTTTTTGGACCACTGACACAAGCAGCTTTGGTTGAATACCAAGCATCTGTCGGCATCACACCTGCCGTAGGATTCTTTGGGCCGGTAACGAGAGCGTACGTGAACGGGTTGTAGACGTTGGCTTCGACCAATCCTCACAAAACCACGGAAATCCGTGGTTTTGCTATACTGAGGGCTCTGAAGTCATGCCCACCTTCTTTTTAAAGGCACAAAGACTCCTTGTGGGCACGATCGCGCTGAGTGGTTTCCTTGTTCCACATGTCATTTTTGCTGAGGTATTTGTGCCTTCAAGTTGTGAAGATCTTTTTTCGACGGATCTTGTCGCAGAACTGAACCATGAGGTCGATTATCGTATTGATGGTCTGACAGCCAACGACAGCACCAAGAAAATCTTCTCAACCAGAGGAAATGCGACAGACCCGTGGACACGAAGCTCAACGGCATGGATAACGGAGGGAGATGCTCCACTGGATTTGTCAGGTGCGTCTCCATGGAACTCCAACTTGGACTTTAGACGTGCTGGGGTTCTTATTTCTCCTCGTCACATTGTTTTTGCAAAACATTTTCCAATAACTAACGGATCAACCGTTGTTTTTGTTGCGGATGATAACTCTGTTGCAACGCGTACGCTTCAAGCGCAGATGTCAGTGGTGTTTCAGCCCGATGCAGGAGAAGATGTACAGCTCGGTGTGCTTGATTCTGACGTCCCACCTTCGATAGCTTTTTATCCTGCGATTTCGAAATTGGAGTTGGATCGTTATCTTTCAGAACCACAGTTCCCATTCCTCTTGTTTGATCAGGAGGCAAAAGCAAGCATTCAGGAAATTAATTATGCAATAGGTTTAGCTAATGAGCATGTGTACTTTAATCACTTTACTCCCGACGCACCGTCGACCCGCTTTGATTTCTATGAAGCGCAAGTCAACGGGGATTCCGGACAGCCGGGTTTTTTCTTCATCAATAATCAGCCGATTCTCGCGCTCACGGTAACAGGAGTTGGCTACGGTCCTTTCTACGGAGCGTATATAGATGCGATCAACAGCTCAATTGCCACGCTTGGTAATGATGGCGGGTATCAGATGTCTACGTATGATCTTTCCTGTTTTGATGTGTTCAACGAGACACCAGAAGTTACCGATGAGACGTTCTCCCTCATGGAGAACAGTGCCAATGGAACATTTGTGGGGACAACAACAGCAACTGACGCATTGGGCGGGAACACCCTAACGTACTCCATTCTCTCGGGTAACACAGATAGTGCATTCGCAATCGATGCGGACACGGGGGCCATTAGCGTCAACACTGAAGAAGCCATCGATTTTGAAACGAACCCATCATTCGAGCTTGTGATTGAGGTGATGGATGATTGGTGGCTTTCTACTGCGGGTACGGGAACCATTACCGTCGAACTCGAAGATGTGCCCGAAGCCGATGCTCCCGGTGTGATAACGGTCCCCGCATCGGGGATCGGACAGACCGAAGTGACGCTCAACGGCAATATCGCTACGACGGGTGGCCAAGATCCGAACCTCCGTGGATTTGCCTATGGTCTGTCGGTCTCGTATGGGGCGACGACGACCGAAGAAGGCACTTTTTCGACGGGAACCTTTTCTACGACGCTCTCTTCTCTTGAGTGTGAGACGACGTACCACTTCAAGGCGTGGGCATCGAATGTGCTAGGAGGGCTTTCATATGGTTCCCACCGAACAGTGACGACTTCAGCCTGTGAGGAAGAAGAGGAAGAAGATAGTGGTGGGGGAGGTGGCGGTGGTGGTGGAGGAAGTAGCAGTAGAAAAAGCGATACCTCGTCTGAAGACGGTCAGACAGCGCCGCCTCACATTGGAGGAAGCACATATCAAACGATTATCATCAAGCTCAAAGATCTTATTTCGCAGTACATCCTCCTCGGCGGGGTGCCTTCGCAGGGTATGCTCACTGTTCTTGCACTCGATGTATCGACACTTCCTACGACTACACCAACAACAGGTACATATACCCGTGATCTTGATATTGGTTCTTCAGGTTCAGACGTTACCGCTCTTCAAGCAGCTCTTATACAGCAAAAGAAGGGCCCGCAGGCTCAAGCACTGGCAGCAAACGGAGCAACAGGCTTCTTTGGATCTCTTACACAAGCAGCTCTTGCTGAATTCCAAGCATCTGTGGGTATTTTCCCAGCAACAGGCTATTTTGGACCAGTAACACGAGGGCATTTCAATACTCTCTAACAGAATCCCCAAAAAACTCAGACAGTCGAGGGTTTTTTGGTATACTTTTGATATTGTAATTAACCTCCATTTATTTTATGAAACTCCTACGCAAATGCGTCGCCGCCTTCGCAATTCTCAGCCTGGTCTTTCAGGTGACGCCAGTGTTTGCTGCAGAACACACGTGGGGTGAGCCTCGACCGACAGGCGCGGCTACTAACGACCAGATCGCTTTTAACGGTGTTGCATTAGACGCCGACGGATCGAATCTCATTCTTGCTGATGGCTCGGGATATATCTACGTATCAGACGACAGCGGTGCCAATTGGACAGCACGTCAGCCGGGTGGGGCTCAGGACCAGCAATGGAGGCCGGTAGCATCAGATGCCGACGGTTCCAATTTAGTTGCGGGCGTGTACTCTGGTCGTCTTTATACATCTTCAAACGGAGGAGTTGATTGGACAGAACGTCAGCCAGCGGGTGATATTGACAACTACTGGCGCGCTGCTGCCTCAGATGCGGATGGCTCTAATCTTATTGTAGCTGCGGGCGGTAGACGTCTTTATACATCTTCAAACGGAGGAGTTGATTGGACAGAACGTCAGCCAGCAGGGGATGTTGATAGGGATTGGAATGTTGTTGCCTCGGACGCAGATGGTTCAAATCTTCTTGTTGTTGATACTTTTGCTGATGCTTATATTGGTTCTGGTCGTGTATATACATCAAGCGACAGCGGTGCCAATTGGACAGAACGTCAGCCGGCGGGAGATGTTGGTAAAGCATGGAACATAGCTGCCTCAGACGCCGATGGATCTAATCTTATTGTGGGTGCAGGTGGTAGTGGACGTATTTATACATCTTCAAACGGAGGGGTGGATTGGACAGAACGTCAGCCAGCAGGGGATGTTGGCGTATATTGGGGAGCGGGCACATCAGATGCAAGTGGATCAAATTTGTTTGTATACGGCAACGATGGTGGTTCCCCAAGATTTTTTTCTTCCGAGGATAGCGGTGAAACGTGGTTAGAAGAGAATCCTGGAGGAAACAGACAAGTCTCAGCAAGCTTCGCTGCTTCCGACGCCGATGGAACCCATATCGCTTTTGCTAGTTACGGTGCTTTCTTTTTAGCTCCTGACAACACGGGCCCTTTTGTTCTATCGTTTGACCCCACAGACGAAGCAACAGAAGTTGCCGTTGATGGAACCTTCTCGATTACTTTTAACGAAGACATTGCCACTTCAACGGGTTCTATTGAGCTATATAAAACAAGCGATGATTCGCTTATTGAAACAATAGATGTAGCTGGTCCCAAGGTAACGGTTTCTGGTACAGATCTCACGATTGATCCCACTACGATATTAGACGTAGCGACTGGGTATTACGTTCTTATAGATGCAGGTGCGATTGAAGACCTTGTCGGTAACGCATTTGCAGGTATTTCTGATCCAACGGCATGGAGTTTTACGACCGACACAGCCCCTGTTGTTGTCAGTTTTTCACCTGCAAATGATGCAGAAAATATTGCAATAGAATTTCTTGCAGAGGAGAACGTTACTATCGAGTTTAATCAGAGCATGGTTGTAGGAAGTGGAAACATAACTCTTAAAAAGGTTTCTGATGATAGTACGGTTGAAACCTTTGATGTTACGGACGGAGATGCTGTAGAGGCTGGGGGTAGTACTGTCTACCTATATCCGGAAACGGGAGCCCTTGAATATGGAACGGAGTATTACTTCACCATCGATGCGGGAGCGCTCGAAGATGAAAACGGAAACGCGTATGGAGGAATTGCAGATGAAACAACGTGGAATTTTACGACCCAAGCTGCACCACCACCAGATGCTGTTCTTGATGAACTTAAGAATCGAGTTTCATTTGACGGACCAATAAACGCCGTTGTTACTGACGGCACAACACTCTACGTTGGTGGAAACTTTGACTTTGCTGTGGGTGGAGGCACAACGGGTGGTGGTATACCATTTGACGAAACAACACAGGCAGCGGTTAGTACTTTTCCCGAAGTAGAAGGACAAGTTTCAGTAGTTGTTTCTGATGGAGATGGTGGTTGGTATATCGGAGGAACGTTTACATCTGTTGGAGGAACAGATCGCAATAATATTGCGCATATCACGAGCCTGGGAACTGTTGATGAAGGTTTTGACCCGAATGTAAATGCCACCGTTGAATCTCTCGTTCTTTCTTCTGATGGTTCTATTCTCTATGCAGGTGGAGGTTTTAGTTATGTAAACAATGAAGAAGTCTCGCGTGGCGGTGTCGCCGCGTTTGACACAGAGACGGGCGTGGCAACAGATTTTGACATACCTGACCCAGACGGTGCCGTGCGTGCCTTAGTATTGTCACCAGACGATACAATCCTCTTTATCTCTGGCTCCATCAGTAATGTCGGGGCGTATCCACGTAGACGCGTTGCCGCATTTGATACTGATACCTCGGAGGTCTTGGATTTTGACCCAGCACCTAATTCAAGTGCCGGTGTGGCATTGGCGTATGACGATGGTGTGGTGTACATGGGAGGACCAAACATGACCTCAGTAAACAATTATACGTATGCTCAAGAATTCATTTTTGATACGACTGCCGAACAAAAAAGTTTGTTGCCGACAGTCAATGGGGGCAACCCGGCGGTCGCTGTTTCTGATGGAGACGGCGGTTGGTATGTCGGAGGAAACTTTACAAATTTGACCGCTCAAAACACCGCGCGTAATCGTCTAGCCCACATACTCGCAGATGGCACTGTCGACCCCAACTTTGATCCAGATTTGGATAGCTCAGTGATTTCATTGGCGCTTTCTTCGGATGGAGAGATTTTGTACGCGGGAGGATACTTCTCTACGGTTAACGGGGGCGCAACCACTCGAAATAAAGTTGCCGCTTTCTACACAGAAACAGGTGTTGCTACAGACTTTGATCCAAACATAGAAGGGGGCGCTAATGCTATTGCACTTTCTCCCGATGATGGAACTTTGTACGTGACAGGAAACTTCCAGACGGTAAACGGAGCAACGACTCGACATGGAGCAGCGGCTTTTGACACAGATACCAGCGTTGCGACTTCTTTTGATCCAGATCTTGGAGACTCATTCCAAGCTGGTAGTAGTATGGTGCTCGCAGGTTCAGTCGTATACATCAGCGGAGATTTTACTGAAGTGAATGGAGACACAACACGCAACAGATTTGCATCGTTTGATGCAACGACAGGAGAGGTAACTGCTTTCAACCCCAATGTTAATGATACGATTAACGAAATAGCCGTAGATGGATCGGTGGTGTATGCGGGAGGGTATTTCAGTACAGTGAATGGCGGAACTACACGCAATCGTCTTGCTGCATTCGATGCAACGACAGGAACGGTAACGAGTTTTGACGCCGGTATTAGTGAGTTCGACTCTGTAACAAGTATTGCCCTTTCGGAAGACGGTTCTCTGGTGTATGTCGGAGGAAATATAAGCATGGTAAATGATGACGTTGAGCGACTTGGTATCGCGGCGTTTGATACGACAACATCGTTAGTCACTGATTTTGACCCGGGTTTTACAGGTTCAAACTCAGGAATTTCTGAGATTGCCGTAGATGGTACAGCACTGTATATCGGTGGATCATTTAGTCTTTCAGAATATGTCGAGCGGAACGGTGTCGCAGCTGTTGATGCTACAACGGGTATCGCTACTGATTTTGACCCCAACGTTAACGGCAGTGTGTACTCTCTTCTCCTTTCTCCTGATGGAGAGACGCTTTATGTTGGAGGTACGTTTGGAGATGTGAATGGGGGGACAATCCGAAATGGAGTTGCGGCTGTTGATGTAACAACTAGTATCGCTACTGATTTCGATCCTGATATTACTGGAGGGAGAGTAAGTGGAATGGATTTTTCTTCGGATGGTTTGACGCTGTATGCGGTAGGAGAGCTGACTACGGTGAATGGTGATATACCTCGAGCTGGATTTGCTGAGTTTGATTTAGCTACAAGTAATGTTACAGATTTTGATCCTGCTCTGAACGGAGGTGTGGCTGCGGCGGATGTCGCGGATGGTGTCGTTTATATCGGTGGTAGTTTCACCGCGGCGGGTGCTTCTACTCGTCATAACGTAGCCGCAATTGATCTCTCGTCGTACACTCTTTTGCCTTTTGATCCAGATATAAACAATACCGTTAATGCGCTGGCACTCTCTTCTGATGGACTAACGCTCTATGTTGGCGGGACGTTTATCTGTGTAAATGGGATATTTGATGGTGAAGGGGGGTGTCTTGGAACAACTCGAAACCGTCTTGCTGCGTTTACGACCGTGGACGGAGTTGTAACAGCGTTTAATCCGAATATGGCCAGCACGGTGAACGCCCTCAAGCTCTCTTCTGATGACAGCATCCTCTATGCAGGAGGAAGCTTCCAGACGGTGAATGGAGGCACATCGCGCAGGCGTATCGCTGCATTCACAACGGTGGACGGTGTTGTGACGGCATTCAACCCGAATATGAGCTCGACAGTGAATTCTCTCGAGCTTTCTGCAGACGAATCAGTTCTCTATGCCGGAGGAGCGTTCACGACAGTCAACAACGGTGCCGCCTCTCGCAGCCGTCTTGCATCATTTACAACTGCAGATGGTGCAGTAACAGCATTCAATCCGGATGTTGATGGCACAGTGAGGGCTCTCAAGCTCTCTCTTGATGAATCAACCGTTTTTGCCGGTGGAGACTTTGGAGATGTAAACGGGGGAGATGCCACACGTAATTATCTCGCAGAGTTTACCATTGCCGATAGTATTGCCACCGCTTTTGCTCCTAACCCCGACAGCACTGTGCGAGGGCTCGATTTGAGTTCCGATGGATCAACTCTTTACGTTGGTGGTGACTTCACTCAAATCGATGGTTTGGATCGACTCAGAATCGCTAGTGTAAATAGTGCGACGGGTGAGGTAAGCGATTTCAGCCCTTCTGTGGATGATATCGATAGTTCTGTTAACACTCTCATTCTTTCGCCAGACCAGTCTGAACTCTATGCCGGCGGAGCCTTCACGGGTGGACTGGCTATCTACACACTGATTGAAGACGAGATTCCTTCTGGTGACGATGACGATGATGACGACAACGGCGACAGTGGGGGAGGCAGCAGCTCTTCTCACCGAGGACGTGGAGTTGCTCCTGCTTCAGGCGGCACATCACAAGATCTTCTTGCTCTCCTCCGCTCCCTCATCACCCAATTCATCGCACAAGGTGGCACCCCATCACCAGCGATGCTCGCATTCCTTGGTGCTCCAGCAACTACAGGAGGCACATACACCCGCGATCTCGACATCAACAGCGAAGGCTCTGACGTAACAGCACTCCAACTCTTCCTCATCGCTCAAAACAAAGGACCACAGGCTCAAGCACTTGCAGTCGTTGGAGCCACAGGCCTTTTTGGACCTCTCACCCAAGCGGCTCTTGCTGAATACCAGCTATCTGTCGGCATCACCCCAGCAGCAGGGTACTTTGGACCAGTGACGAGGGCGCATATTAATGGACTCTAGAGAGTAATCCCCAAAAACCAAAGAGTTGAGGGGTTTTTGGTATACTTTTGATATTGTTTTTAGCTCCCATTACATGAAACTACTCCGCAAATTCGCTGCAACTCTCGCAACCGTCGCACTTCTCCTCCAAGTGACGCCGGTGTTTGCTGCATCTCACGAATGGTTTACTACAGATGCCTCAACTGCATGGAGAGCTGTTGCCTCAGACGCCGACGGTTCAAATCTTATTGCAGGAAATTCAACAAATAGTATTTTCATTTCACACGACTTTGGGGGAATATGGGCCGAACACCTTGTGGGTCCATCAGGGAACGGAGCACGTAGTGTCAAATCAGACTCTACTGGAACCAACTTACTTGTAGGGGGCGGGGCCTCAGGCCTTCTCTATAGATCAGAGGATAGTGGAGAGACGTGGAGCGCACTTGATCCAAGCAGTGGTGCAGTTGAATATTGGACGGGTATTGCTTCAGACGCCGATGGCTCGAATCTCGCCGCTGTTACAAGCGCAACTAGTACTATCTATACGTCTTTCGACGGCGGAGATACATGGGAAGAACATACTGCAACTTCGACACAGATAAATATCATATCTGTTGATTCAGATGCGGATGGTTCTGTGCTCATTATCGGTACGTTTAATGGGTTTATTTATGTCTCCGACGATGGAGGAGATACATGGGTAGAGCGTCGACCTGCCGGTGACACCGAAAAAAACTGGGACAAGGTTGCCTCCGACGCCGATGGTTCGAATCTCATCGTTGCCGGAGGAAACACTCTTGTATATACATCAAGTGATGGTGGTGCAAACTGGATGGAGCGTCAACCCACAGGTTTTCCGACTGAAGGTTGGGGGTCAGTTGCTTCCGATGATACTGGTACAAATTTGCTTGCGGGGGTAAATGGAGGAAGTCTACATTCTTCTGACGACGGTGGAGATACGTGGTTTGAAGAACAGCCGGGAGGTGTCAATAGCTATGCTTGGCAGGCTGTTGCTTCAGACGCCGACGGCTCGAATCTTATTGTTGCTACTGTCGAGGGTGGGTTGTATGTAACACCAGAGCCAATTGTATTAGACAGTTTTACACCTTCAGACAACGCCAGAGAGGTTGTTGTAGGCACAAACCTCACTCTTGTTTTTAATAAAGACATTGCGACAACAACGGGAAATATAACAATTCACAAAGCAAGCGACGATAGTCTGGTCGAAACAGTAGATGTTGCCGGTCCAAAAGCTACGCTCTCCGATACTACAACGTTGGAGATTGATTTAGATGCGGATCTCGAAGAGGCAACAGAATATTACGTGCTCATTGATACAGGAGCAATCGAAGATGATGGGGGCGCTCCGTTTGTTGGGATTTCGGATGAAACACAGTGGAGTTTTACGACAGATGCACCTCCTGTGGTCGAAACGTTTTCACCCGCAGATGATGCTGAAGACGTTTCGATAACTGTTTTTTCGGGAGGTACCCCAACGATTGTTTTTGATCAAGATGTCGTTGTTGGAACAGGAAACATAACCCTTAAAAAAGTTTCTGATGACAGCACTGTCGCCACTTTTGACGTGACGGATGCCGATGCTCTTGAGGCCGAGGATGAAAACGTCTACATATATCAAGACGTCGATCTTGAATATGCCACGGCGTATTACCTGCTAATTGACGAGGGAGCTTTTGTGGATGGTACTGGTAACTCGTATGTTGGAATTGCGGACGAAACAACATGGAACTTTACGGTACAAGATGTTCCAGCACCACCCGCACTTGATTTTGAACGTGTGAACGTAAACAACGAAGGTGAAGAGGGCGATTCCACAGGATTCAATGTTTCCCTTTCGACAGATGGCAGGTATGTCGTCTTTAGTTCAGGAGCAACCAATCTTGTTTCGGATGACACAAACGGATGGGACGATGTCTTTGTCTACGATCGTGATTTAGACACCATTGAACGGGTAAGTGTGAGCGACCTTGGTGAGGAAGGAGACAGTAATTCACAGACCCCGAGCATCTCATCTGACGGTAGGTATGTAGCTTTTCGTTCAGCTACGACGAACCTTATCCCCGATGACACCAATGATACCTTCGATGTTTTTGTGTACGATCGTGACACTGATACGGTTGAGCGCGTAAGTCTCAATGACCTTGGTCAGGAAGGGGATGGGGCTTCATATGATCCTATTCTTTCTAACGATGGTCGTTATGTCGCTTTTTACTCCGATGCGACAAACCTTGTTACGGATGATACAAATAGCAGAAGTGATGCTTTTGTCTACGATCGTGACACCGATACTATTGAACGGGTGAGTCTTGATGATGAAGGAGGAGAAAACACAGAAAACGTTCAAGGTGCCGTCCGAATATCAGGCAACGGGAACTTTGTGACCTTTAGTACGAGTGGTCTGCTTGTGCCGGAAGCCATTGAAGGATATAACCACCTGTATGTGTATGACAGAGATGCGGATACTGTGGAGATGGTTGATAAAAATGACTTGGACGAGGAGGGAAATAGTGATATCGCGGGAGGAGGTGTGGCAATTTCTGCCGATGGTCGCTATGTTGCGTTTTCATCCAACGCAGACAATCTAGTTTCTGATGATACAGAGGGCGTTCAAGATGTATTCGTGCTTGATAGGGAGACAGGAGTGATGGAACGTATTACAAATGATGACGCTGACTCCTCTTACGCACCTGTCATTTCTGCCGATGGTCGCTATGTTGCGTTCGGTCAAACTACGGATGATGGAGAGGGGGACTATGCGGGTGTCTATCGATATGACCGTACAACAGACACATTGCTGTACATAACTGAGGGCTCGTCGAACTCTGATGGGAGTGGATATTCAGACAGCCCAGCAATTTCAAATGACGGTTTAATCATAGGTTTTGTTTCTGACGCAACAAACCTTGTTACGGGTGATACAAATAGTTCGACGGACGTCTTCGTTTGGGAAGAGGTTGTTGAAGAAGAAACCCCGCCAGCCGATGATGAAGAGGAAGAAGACGGGGGAGGAAGCTCATCTCATCGTCGCGGCGGTGGTTCAGGAACAACAGGCGGAAGCTCCGACCTTCTCACCCTTCTCCGCACCCTCATTACCCAATTCATCGCACAAGGCGGCACCCCGTCACCAGCAATGCTCGCATTCCTCGGCACTCCAACGACAACATCCAACCTCTACACCCGTGACCTCGATCTCGGTGCACAAGGGGACGATGTCCTCCAGCTCCAGCTCTTCCTCATGACACAGAACAAGGGACCCGCAGCACAATCGCTCGCCTCAAACGGAGCCACAGGCTTCTTTGGACCTCTTACACAAGCAGCTTTGGCTGAATACCAAGCACCTGTCGGTATCACTCCTGCTGTAGGATTCTTTGGGCCGGTAACGAGGGCATACGTAAATAGTCTTTAGTCACATCAGACGAATTCCATACGTTTTTGAACGCCCCCAAAAGGGGCGTTCTTGTTATGGTAAAATAGACCACATGAGCTTTTTCAAAAACATCTTCTTTGCGCTTGTTTTGGGGGCAATTGCGTGGTTTCTCTACAGTCAGTTCGCAGGATCTGGTGTTGCCGTACCTCCTGAGGAGGAGTCGCTTCCATTCACACACGAAGCAACGACAACGACATACCATGTGGTTGTTGATCTTCCTGCTACTCCAAACGTGACTCTCAACGAATCTGTCCGTGCACACACAGAGGCGCGCATTGCCGAATTTGATGAGATGTATGGCCCCGACGCTTTTTCAGCCGAGGACCTCGATATGCTTGGGTTCACCACTCGCGACATGCGCTACGAGCAATTCATCAGTGGGGAAGTGTGGTCGTCCGGAACGCTCGCCGGCATGATTGTTCAGGAATACAACTTCACTGGGGGAGCGCACGGCGGCACGTCGCTTGTACCGTTTATGTACGACGATGCCGGCAAGGACCTCCGTCTCAAAGATTTGTTTATCGATGATGCACCGTATCTCGAGCGTATTGCACAGGCAGTGGTTCCACGTCTCAAAGCTGACCTCGAAACGAATCAGATTTTTAATCAAGAAATGTTCGAGGCTGGAACCAAGGCAGACGAGGGCAACTATATGGTATTCTCGCTCGGGGACGCATCTATTACGTTCTACTTCAATCAGTATCAAGTTGCTCCGTATGCGGCTGGTATCCTCAAGACGAACATCCCGCTTTCAGAATTCGGCGATATTCTCTCACCAAACTATTTCTAACCAATCATCATGGAAGCAGTACCCAACATTGTCGGTAGTTTGATTATATGGGGAGTTCTTCTCATGCAACTCGCCGTCATCGTCGGAATCGTTGGTCTCTTTCTTCGACGCGACAACCGATGGGTAGTTTTGGTTGGTCGGCATGCGCTCGCCACTATGTTTGTTGTTGTGCTCGCTTCTATTCTTGGAAGCTACTTCTATTCGATGATCCTCGGATTCGCCCCGTGCGTTCTTTGTATCTATCAACGTTGGCTCATCATCGCTCAACTCATTGTTCTCACTATTGCAGTCGCCCGCAATGACCGCGGTGTCTTTCCCTATGTTGGTGGGCTCTCTATTTTTGGGTTCCTTATCGCCATCTACCACGTCGTCATTCTTCCCATCCAGGCTTCCTCGTATATCTGTGCCCCGGGAGCGGTTTCATGTCTCGAGGGGTATGTCAGTGGCTTTGGGTATATAACCATCCCAGTCATGTCGCTGACGCTTTTTGCCTTTCTCATTGTATTGTGGGCTTATGGAATGCGTGTTTCAAAAGGTGGTATAGTAGAAAACGTTATCAAGTAAGCTTTTCCTAGGTTTTTAACTTAAATCTGTATGAATCAAAAGGCGCTTTACGGCATCCTTATTGCCGTTGTGGTCATTCTGCTCGGTCTCTGGGCCTTCAAAGCAAACCAGGTTGATGCTCCAACTGAGACTTCGACGACGACTCCGGCGACGACTACGACGGAAACAACAATTACGACAGCGGTGACACCTGCAACTCCGGCAGTTGGTCCATCACAAGGTAATCTCGTTAATGGTAGCTACAAACTCTCAGCCGATGAGAGCCTCATTTCATGGACGGGCAGCAAGCCACTTGTTCCGGGTTACGTCGACACCGGCATACTCAAGCTCAATGGTGACAGCAGCCTTACGGTTGCAAATGGCAACATCACATCGGGTGATTTCACTATCGACATGAATTCGTTGAAGGTCATGACGTCGAGCAACACAAAGGTTGGCGTCGACAAGCTCGAAGGCCACCTTCGTTCCGAAGACTTCTTCTCAATCGAGGCACACCCAACAGCTCACTTCGTTATCAAAAACGTAACGAACGGAACGGTTACTGGTGATCTCACGATCAAAGGTATTACGAAGACCATCACGTTCCCTGCAAAGATCGAATCAGAGACAGATACGCGAATCATTGCCGACGCATCAGTCATCCTTAACCGTGCAAACTGGGATATCCGCTACGGTTCTGGTAGTTTCTTCGAAGACCTCGGTGACAAAATCATCGATGACAAGATTGCTATCACGCTCCACCTCGTCGCTACAAAATAGCTAGAAGCTATTGGCTATTAGGCAAAACACCCGAAAGGGTGTTTTGTTTTTGATATAAACGAAGCGGTCCGTCCTTCCTGTGGAGCGAGGACTGCCGAGGAGTCGCCGAAGGGCGCGACGAGTTCCGCAGCGGAACAAGGAAGGATGGCCGCGTAGTGTTTATTGTCCGCGCATCACTCGGACCTTTGCTTCGAATTCATCAATCGTTGCCATAATCTCCACGACTGTCTCGGTGTCATCACTCATCAGTGCTTTGTTGAGAATCTCTTCGAGAGCTGCTCGTGTCGTCGTGATTGTTTGCTCTGTTTCAGCCGAAAGGGGAGTCGGTGCTGGTCCATCACGTACCACTGAGAACATCATCATATCTGTCGCTTCACTTGCAGGCTCTCCTTCTAAGAAAACATCCGACGGTCGAGGGTTAATGGGCGCCATTGGTGCCGCCGCCTTTTCCATTCGTGCGGCTGTCGGCACTTCCTGGTCATCAGTCTTTACTGTCACGGTTTGATCGAATTCAGCGAGACGTTCTTGCGCATGATCTGCTTGAGATGAAGAGTCGAGCGACGACTCAATTCGTTCGACGGCGATATCGACAGGGAAAAGAAGTTGTCCGGGGCGAGCGCTATCTGAGGCGCTGACGGTGCCGATGAGGAATATGAAAACGGCTGCGAATGAGACCACTTTGTGAATAGGGAATACAAAAGGTGAGAGCACCGGTGTCGAAGGAAGCCGTGATGCAATGCTGTTCCACGCGCGTGAACGCTCCTCGTTCGAGAGAGGGCGGATGCGGATATTCTCGAGCTTTTTCATGTCGTTAGTTTCCATGGTTTTTGAGGATAGCTTCCAGCTTGGCGAGCGCTCGGTGGTGGTGGACTCGTACCGCAGTCTCTGTTTTTCCGTTCGCTTCAGCAATCTCTGCAAATGAGAGCCCACTCCAGTATCGCAGTGTCAGCACATCGCGGTCTTTCTCTGAAAGATCTTTCATGCCGAGCTCGATTGCATGGACATCACCGAGAGCATTGATATCCATGTCGTAGCGGTCTTCTTGAGGGAGCTCACTGATTTCGGAATCTCTACGGCGCTTGCCGTAGTGCTCTGCGAGTTTACGTCGTGCAATCAAGAAGATGAACCCCCAGACCGAAGCGTCGTTTACATATGAAAACCGCAAACGTGCTGACCACAGATCGAGAAAGACATCTTGGAGCAGATCGAGTGCTTCGTCGCGTCCACCGACGCGCGGGATGATATATGAGAACACGCGACCGGAGAGGCTTTCATAGAGTTCTTTGAATGCAGCTTCGTCGCCGTTTTTGAGGCGTTCGACGAGGCTGCGGAATCGTTCTGTGTCCTGGCTCATATATATGGTCGGGGTCCTGTTTCGTTACATGATACACGACTGTAACGAAACACATCCACAGGGGTATATAATGGGCGGTAACGAACTTACCATTATCACTTAGTATTTATTGTATGGATCAACTTATGAAAGAACGAGCGATGAAAGCTCTCTATGTGCTCGGTATCGTGCTCACGGTTTACGTTGGTATTCTTGCCATCGGCAAGCTCCGCGAGTACCCGTATATCGGCTCACAGTATCCGAGTGGAAACGTCATCACGGTCACCGGTGAAGGCGAAGTATTTGCTGTTCCTGATATCGCCGAGATCAGCTTCAGCGTCAACGAAGAAGCGGCAACGCTTCCTGAGGCTCAAGAAGCAGCAGCAATCAAAATGAATGCGGCAATCGAATACCTCAAGGCACAGGGAATTGATGAGAAGGACATCAAAACCACAAACTACAGCGCAAACCCTCGTTATGAATATCGTGACGCAGGTATCATGCCGGTCTATGACATGCCGGTCATGTACGAAGGAGAAACTTCTACTGGTTCGGCAGAGCCTATGAGGGCAGTGTCATACCCAGTTTGGGACGGTGGTGACACCCGCGTCTTGGTTGGCTATGACGTTTACCAGACAATTTCGGTAAAGATTCGTGACACCGATAAGGCAGGTGAGCTCATCGCTGGTGTTACAGCAAAGGGCATCACTGATATCTACGGTCCAAACTTTACGATTGATGACGAAGACGAACTCCAGCGCGACGCACGCCACGAAGCTATCGAAGACGCACGCGAGAAGGCAGAACAGCTCGCCGATGATCTCGATGTCCGTTTGGTCCGTATCGTTTCGTTTAACGAAAACGGTGGTGGCTACTACCCGATGTACGCCAAGATGGAAATGGCGATGGACAGCGACGGTGCTGCTCCGGTCGCTCCAACCATCACTCCTGGTGAGAATCGCATTTCGGCATCGGTGACAATCACCTACGAGATTCGATAAACAGGATGATGAATAGGGAAACCCGCTTCGAAAGAGGCGGGTTTTCTTTTTTATCACAATGATTGACAAAAGGGCTTCAAGAAAGCATTGTGCTGACAGAAGTACCCTGTGGACTGTGATTCTCGTGTAGAGAATTCCACCCACTTTATCGCTGTAGGAAAAGGAGATTGCCACATGAGCACCGCCGCACCGCAACACGTAGCGAACCCGCTGGTCTTCTGGATGACGCTCAGAATCGGCGGGGTTGACCCCGTTGACCACATCACGCGTCTCGAAGCAAAGGGGGTTCGTCTCGACCGTACCACAAGGGAGGTCCTCTGCAGCCGACAGTACGTCCCCGGGCCAAAGCGTTTCGTCACTTTCGGAAGGTGTCAGGTCAAGGACTTCGGTTTCACCGAGCGGCCGACCACGACGGAACTGCTGAAGATGTTCGAACGGTGGCGGGCGATTTGTCCGCCGGAAACGGCCCCGCATGGACAGGAAGCCCTCGTTGGCGACGATCGCGAGGACTGCGCGTCTGTGGTCATGCCGACGATTCCCGACAGACATGACGCACCGCAGATGCTCACGATCAGAAAGACCGCTGCCGGTGTGTGCCGGATGAGCGCTCGGTACGCACACCCCAGCCACCGCTGGTCCCTGGACTACGAGGTGATCGGCGTGCTCGCGGAGTAGTACGAGGCTCCGACCCTTGCATCCCGCGTGAACGTTCTCGCTTTGTTTCGGGCACTACTGCCCAACACACCATCGGTTGTACGATGGAGGCTCTGTGTACCACTACGGTGCACAGGCCTTTTTCATATCTCGTTTTTATTCACGTTCTCTTTTTTGTAGAACTGATACAATAAAGCGCAAAGATATGCGCGTTGATACCGAACAGTTCAAACAATTTCTCATCGATGCACGCCTCGTAACCGAAGCGAAGCTCGCTGATATCGAGAAAGCTGCGGAGAAAAACGACACAACGCTCGAAGAAGCGCTCGTTTCCGAAGGTGCGCTGTCCGAAGACGATGTCCGTCGTGCCAAGGCACACGTCATCGGTATTCCATTCGTCGATCTCAAAGAGCAGAAGGTTGAGTTCGCGGTCCTCTCGCTCATCCCTGAACCGATCGCTCGCACGCACAATATCGTCGCCTACGGCAAGAGTTCGCACGGCCTTGAAGTCGCGATGCTCGATGTTGGCGACTTGCAGGCAATCGACTTCGTCAAAAAGAAGACTGGTCTTTCGATCCTTCCGCGACTTACTGATGCCGAGTCGGTGAAGCGTGCCCTTCTTCAATATCAAAAGAGCCTCAAGGCAGAATTCGGCGATATTATTAGCACCGAGGCGGCATCGCTTGTTGCAATTACCGAAGGTGATGGCTCCGAAGCGTCGAGTGAGGATCTCAAGAAGATGGCCGAGGATCTCCCGATTGTCCGCATCGTCGACACGCTTATCAAACACGCCGTTGTCCAAGGTGCATCTGACATTCACATCGAACCGATGGAGCGCGAGCTTTTGGTCCGTTATCGTATCGACGGTCTGTTGCACGACGCGATGACATTGCCCAAGCAGGCGGCGCCGGGCATTGTTGCGCGCATCAAAGTGCTTTCGAGCCTCAAGCTTGATGAGAAGCGCTTACCACAAGACGGTCGATTCAAGATTGATCTCGACGGTGAGAAAGTGAGCTTCCGTGTGTCGACATTGCCGACATACTACGGTGAGAAAACCGTTATGCGTGTGCTTCGTGAAGGTGGGGGAGGATACACACTGGAATCACTTGGTTTTCATGGCGAAGGCCTCGAGGCGATTCACTGGGCGACGAAACAGTCGACAGGAATGATTCTCACGACAGGACCAACTGGTTCGGGTAAAACAACAACGCTCTACACCGTGCTCGATATCCTCAACACGCCGGACGTTAACATCTCGACCATTGAAGATCCGGTTGAGTATCAGATGCCACGCATCAATCAGACACAGGTGAAGCCCGAGATTGGGATGACGTTCGGCAATGGTCTTCGTTCGCTCGTCCGCCAAGACCCAGACATCATCATGGTGGGTGAAATTCGTGACACCGAGACCGCATCACTCGCGGTGAACGCATCGCTCACTGGTCACTTGGTGCTCTCGACGCTTCACACGAACTCGGCTTCTGGTGCCATTCCTCGTATGCTCGACATGAGCGTTGAACCCTTCCTCTTGGTCTCGACGATCAAGGTGATAATCGGTCAGCGACTTGTGCGCGTTCTCGCAAAAGAGAAGAAAGAAGAATACACGCTTTCAAAAGCGGAGCTTGCGACGCTCGGGAAGAGTGTCGATCTCGACCGCATGCTCGGTTTTCTCGTGTCTGAAAAGATCATCAAGACGGGAGCGAAATGGGATGATGTCACTTTCTATCGCCCAAAGGGAGGTTCTGATGTTGAAGATGGGTACAAGGGGCGCATTGGTATTCACGAAGTGTTGCGCATCACACCAACGATCAAAGAGCTCATTATGAAAGGTGCGACTGGAGATGCTATCGAAGCACAGGGAAAGAGCGAAGGCATGATGACGATGCTCGAAGACGGCGTGTTCAAAGCAGCACAAGGCATCACAACGCTCGAAGAGGTATTGCGTGTGGTTACGGAATAAGGACCTCGCGGTATGACCTTCGCTGCGTGGTCCGCGTTTTGTCCTCGCAGGCTCGGAAAAACCCGGATCCACTCCGCTCTGCGCCATACATTTGGAGTTTTTTAATTGCCAATTGCTAATAGCTTCTCGTGCTACAATTTTCGTAATGAAGTTCTCGTATAAATCAGTCGCATCAAGCGGCGAAGTTGAAGAGGGGATCCGCGAAGCGGATGATCAATTCGCGCTTGCGCGCGATCTCAAAACAGAAGGGAAGACGCTCATCACTGCTGAAGAGTCTAATAAGGAAAGCGTGGGTTCGCGTTTCAATATCTCATTTGGTGGTGTAAAGCTCGCCGACAAGATCACTTTTGCCAAGAACCTTGGGGCGATGGTCGACGCGGGCCTTGCACTCTCTCGCGCGCTCACCGTTATGGAGCGTCAGACGAAGAGCAAGAAATTCAAGAAGATTCTCGTTGCCCTGAGCGCATATGTCGAAAAAGGTTCGGCGCTTTCAGAAGCCCTTGCCAAGTTTCCAGAGACTTTCTCGCCGCTCTTTGTATCGATGGTCCGTGCTGGTGAAGAATCTGGTAAGCTCGGTGACTCGCTCCGTATCGTCGCCGAACAAATGGATCGCAGTTACGCACTGCGCCGGAAGATACGTGGCGCGATGATGTATCCAATCATCATCCTTTCGGTGATGATTATCATTGGTATCCTCATGCTTATGTTCGTCGTTCCGACGCTCACTGCGACGTTCGTTGAACTCAACGTCAAACTTCCCGCAACGACACAGCTCGTTATCTCATCGAGTGATTTGCTCACTGCAAATCCGATTGCGGTTATCGCAGGGCTTATCCTTCTTGTCGTTGGGGCCATCATGCTTTCGCGTACGCGCAGGGGCAAACGGGGATTCGAGTTCGTCATGCTCCGCATGCCAATCATCGGCAACTTGGTTAAAGAAACCAATGCGGCACGTATGTCGCGCACGTTCTCGTCACTTCTTTCATCAGGAGTCGACATGGTTGCTGCGATATCGATCACGGGGGATGTCCTCCAGAACTCGTATTACAAAGAAGCATTTGTTGAGGCCGAACAAGAAATCCAGAAAGGTGCAGCGGTCTCAGCCGTTTTTTCACGCTACGAGCGCCTCTTTCCACCGATGGTGAACGAGATGATAGCGGTGGGTGAAGAGACTGGAAAGCTCCCGGCGATGCTTCTCCAAATTGCGGTCTTCTTCGAGAGTGAGGTCGATCAGAAGACAAAAGATATGTCGACGATCATCGAACCATTCCTCATGGTCATCATTGGTGCTGCGGTCGGGTTCTTTGCCGTCTCCATGATTACGCCGATTTATTCGCTCTCAAGCGGTATCTAGGGGATGAAATCCGAAGCACGAAGCACGAAATCCGAAAGAAGCACTAAACCCTAAATCCAAATGTTCAAAACGAACTTACAACCTGTTTTGGATTTAGGATTTCGAGCTTTGAATTTGTTTCGGATTTCGAGATTCGGATTTCGTGCTTCTACGCCCCAGCGCGGGGCTACTCTGATTGATGCAGTGGTCGGTACGGCGCTCATGTTGCTCATTTTCATCGGTCTTTTTGGTGTCATCCGGCTTGCGGTGGTGTCAGTGGGATTGGGAAAGGCAAAGACTGGTGCGATTGCGCTCGCCAATGAACAGATTGAATATATACGAAGTCTCCCGTACAACAGCGTCGCGGTGTTGGGTGGCATTCCCGCAGGTTCTATTCCACCCGAAGAAAGCATTTCTCTCAATAATATTGTTTACACGCGTCGTACATTTGTTCAGTTCATCGATCATGCTGCGGACGGTACAGGGCCCTCTGATACCAATGGGATTCAGGCAGATTTTAAAATCGCCAAGGTAAGCGTCTCATGGCAATTCCGTGGCACCGACCGCGATGTGTCGCTCATAACTAACGTCGTTCCAAAAGGCATTGAGACTTTGGATGGGGGAGGAACACTTGTGGTGAATGTTGTTGATGCCGGAGGTGCACCGGTATCCAATGCGGAGATAACAATAACGAATACCGTCGTGTCGCCGAACATCAGCATCTCCACGTTTTCGAGCAATGACGGCGTCGCTTATTTTCCTGGTGCACCAACATCGACTGCGTATCAGATTGAAACGACGAAAGCCGGACACAGCACAGACCGCACCTATCTGGCCTCGCCGTCGAATCCGAACCCTATGCCCGGGACGCTCACTGTTATTGGGGACACCATCACATCTTCAACGTTCCGTATCGACGAGCTTTCTGACATCACATTGCGTTCATTTGACGAGACTCGTTCCGCAACGTGGACAGACTCATTTGCTGATTCATCGTTGGTTGCGGAGGCAGAGGATGTTGTTGTGTCGGGAGGGGAGGTGACGCTCGCGGGAGCCCCAGGAACATATTTTTCTACTGGTTCTGTGACTGCCACATCGGTTGCTCCTGTATATCTGAATACATGGCATGAGTTGGCATTTGATGCGATTGCCATGGCAAGCACGACTGTGCGTGTTTCGCTACTCGCTACAACGGCGACGTCATCAGTGCTGGTTTCTGACAGCGATCTTCCCGGCAATTCTTCGGGATTCAGTTCATCACCGGTCGATCTTTCTGGTTTGTCGGTTATTGAGTATCCCAGTCTTGCGCTGGTCGGCGATGTGCAGAGCAGTGACCCATGGGTTACGCCAACGCTTCGTTCGTGGACGATTACCTATGATGAGGGTCCGATTCCACGTCCAACAACCACCTTTACGATGCAGGGAGCAAAGACAATCGGCACCGATGGTGGAGGTGCACCTATCTACAAATATACCGATTCACACACTACCGGAGTTGATGGAACGCTTGCGATTGAAGACGTCGAGTGGGACACCTACCTCATCACCAAAGGATCCGCTGAAAGCAGCCTTTCGGTTGTTGAGGCTTGTCCGTTCCAGCCATTTGGGCTCAATCCAGCAATCTCACAGATTGTTGATTTCATCTTTGCACCTGCGACTGCGCACTCGCTTCTTGTGTATGTCACGAATGACCAGAATGTCCCGCTCGAAAACGCATCAGTGCGTCTCAGTAGAACGGGGTATGATGAAACCATAGACTCATCGGCATGTGGACAGTCGTTCTTCCGTGGTCTATCTGCAACTTCATACACATTGGATGTATCGGCAAGTGGATTTACGACACAAAACATCACGGGGCTCTCGGTTTCGGGAGCAACAACGTATTCGGTCCTCCTCAATCCTTAGAATATGTATTTCACAACGAACAATCGTCGAGGCTTCACGCTTATTGAGGCGATTACCACGCTCGCTATCTTCATGATTATCAGCACGGCGGTTGTGAGCTCGATTGTCATGTTGTACCGCGGAAATAGATATGCGATGGAGCAAGCAATCGCAGTCGAGAATGCACGTCGTGGTGTCGAGCAGATGGTTCGCGATATCCGCGAAGCGCGGTATTCGGAGACGGGTGCCTATCCCATCATTACAATCGGATCGACAACTGTTGCAATCTATACTGACCTTGATAGGGATAACGATGCCGAGCTTGTTCGCTTCTATCTCGACGGGACATCGTTTATGAAAAGCATCACTAATCCTGTTGGTTCGCCTGCAGTCTACAATGAGGCGAATGGGATAGTGAGTGTTGTTTCGGAGAATGTGCGCAATGTCGAGCAGAACGTTCCCATTTTTGAATACTTTAATAGTGCGGGTGCAGAACTCACGTCGTATACGAACGTTACTCCTGCGGTCTTTGTGAAGGTGAGTCTCGTCGTCAATGTGAACCCTGAGACGTTGCCGAACGAATATGTGCTCCGTTCGAGCGCTGCAATTCGTAACCTTAAAATCAATCTGTGAGTATGACCGATCACTCCAAGCATCGAGGATACATCGTTATCTCGGTTGTCGTGTTCGGCACCGTGTTCCTCACGATTCTTGGTGGGCTTGTGGGATTTGTTTTTCTTCAGACCAAGAGCCAAGTAAAAAAAGAAACTCGCGAGCGTGCACTTCAGATTGCAGAGGCGGGTGTTGATTACTATAAATGGCGTCTCGCGCATTTTCCGAACGATCTTACGAATGGAACCGGACAACCCGGACCACAGCAGGTTCCGTATAGCGATCCGGAGAGCGGGGTTGTGGGTACGTTTGAGCTCAACGTTGATAGTGAGGAATTCTGTGGACAGACGAGCACTATCTCAATCACATCAACAGGATGGACGGATGAGGATCCAACACTGCGCCGGACGGTGTATGCCCGCTACGCACGGCCGTCGGTTGCATCGTATGCATACATCATCAACAGCAACGTGTGGGCGGGTTCCGATCGTCAAATCAGTGGTAATTATCATAGTAACGGCGGTATTCGTATGGACGGTACCAACGATTCGCTTGTGACGAGCGCTGTCTCAACATGGTCATGTACAAGTTCGTTTGGGTGCAGTCCGACCGCCACGACAACGGGAGTCTTTGGTTCAGGGTCGGGGAGTGCATTGTGGCAGTATCCGCTTCCGCAGGTGGATTTTGCCGGTATCACGACGGATCTTGCTCAGATCAAAGCACTCGCTGTCTCACAAGGTTTATATATCAACGAGACGAGCAATTCTGACCAGCGCGGTATGCGTATACGGTTCAATGGCAACGGTACCATCACACGATGGCGAGTAACCGGCACGTCTGCTGTGGATGCACAGCACGTTGATACTGGCACACAGTGGCACAGCGACTATCACACGATTACAAGCACACAAAGTCAGACGACAGTGACTATTCCAGAGGATTGTCCGGTTATCTTTGTCGAAGCAAAGACGTGGATTGAGGGAGTCGTCGATCAAAAAGTGATTATCGCTGCAGATGAAATTATAAGCCCTTCCGCACGCGCTGACGTCATCCTGAACGGCAATATAACCTATGCTGACGACACCGGCGCCGATGGTCTCACCGTCATTGCAGACCGTTCCATCCTCATTCCGTTCAATTCTCCGAGCACGATGAGCCTCAGTGGTATCTTCATCGCACAAAATGGTTACTTCGGACGTAATTACTATCCATCATCAGAAGGTGCAAACTATCTTCGCACCTTGCTTACCGTGAACGGTACGATCGTCTCCAATGCGCGTGAAGGTACCAAATGGACATCGGGCTCGAACGTTGTGTCGGGATACCAGAACCGCGTGAATATTTATGACTCGGATCTTGTTACATCACCACCGCCACTCACACCAACAATATCGGACGAGTTTACATTCCTTGAATGGGAAGAGGTTGAGTAAGAGGGAATCAAATCATCTGTTGACAGATTCATCTAGAATTGTCATAGTGCACGCGGATGTATCTTAAGAGCACTACGTAGTAGCAACTCACCATTCTGGTGAAGCTATGAATCCCATATTGGGTACAGCACTCAAAAGGAGAACGATGATGACCCCGAGTATTCAAATTGCAAGTGGCTTTCAAATCGCGAAGCTCTTCGAAAGGCTTGACCTTGCAGTTCGGGCGGAGCGGTTCCCCGCAGATTTACTGCGGGACGCTATGAACCATCAACCCGATCTCCTGACTCCGGAGCTTCTGGCAGTGGTCCGTAAGCACGTGGAGGGTGGCGACATCACCACCGTATCGCACATCCAGGTCAATCGTGGTCTCGCTCCGTGGGAAGTCATCGAGTCCATCGGGGGACACCAGCACATCGACCCCGAGGTTCTCCAAGCCGTTCCGACGGGTCTTGGTGAAGAAGTTGATCTCGGCATCATCGAGCCGAGCTCGGGGTACTATCAGGAGGGTCGCATCAGTTCCCTTCAGGTGGCCGAGCTTTATGGTGCCAACCGCCTCACGCCCGATCCTCGTGCCCTGGCGGAGGCATTTTCGTCCCAGCCTCTCTTCCGGGATGGTCGACATTACGCCACGCAGTGGCAGGTTGGGGGCGTTTTCTGCTTCCTCGCCGGCTGTTGCCACAAGGATGACTGGTACGTTCATATGGGTCGCTCCCCTGAATCTTGGGGAGAGGAGTGGCGCTTCGTCGGGACCCTGCCGGTCAACATGGACCCTCACTTCTAAAGCCCAAACGTTCTCTGTCTGCAGAGGGCATACCGCCCAACACATCCATCGGTGTCTCGATGGGAGCCTCGCTTCGCCATACCGGCGGATGCGAGGTTTTTTCATCCCTTAAAAGTCACTCCAGCCTTATTTTAAAAGGAATAAGTTGAAAGTTGCCACATGCTACAATTGGGACATCTCTTTTCTTTATATGGCCCAAAACAAAAAACTCGTCATCGGTAACTGGAAGCTTTACATCGATTCTCCAAAAGAGGCGAAAGAACTCTACCGCGCCAGTCAGAACGCCGCTCGTACTGCACGACGTACGCACGTTGTTGTTTGTCCTCAAACACCTCTCCTCGGACTTTTTGCATCAAACGTTTCTTCGTCGATCCGTCTTGGAGCACAAGATGCTTTTTGGGATGTAGAACCAAAGCATACCGGTGCATCGAGCGTGTACGCGCTCCGCAGTCTTGGTGTGTCGCACGTAATCCTCGGACACTCTGAGATGCGCGCAGCGGGGGAGACGAGCCACTTGGTGTCGCTCAAAGCGCAGACCGTCATCAAACACGGTTTGACCGCAGTTGTTTGCGTTGGTGAGAACGAACGTGACATGCGCGGTGGTTACCTCACGACGCTTGAGAGTCAGATTAGAGAATCGCTTACAGGCATCACGCGTCCCAAGCTTGCGTCGGTCGTTATTGCATACGAGCCGGTGTGGGCAATCGGAAAGTCTGCCGATCAGGCGATGACGCCGTCGACGCTTCACGAGACGACGCTCTTTATTAAAAAAATCTTGGTGAGCATGTACGGACGAAAGCCGGGCACAGCGGTCCGTGTGCTCTATGGCGGTTCGGTCGAATCAAAGAACGCGGCGTCGCTTTTGCAAGAGGGGACCGTCGACGGATTCCTCGTCGGTCATGCGAGCGTCGATGCAAAAGAATTCAAGGCAATAATCGCGTCAGTCGATAAAGCATAGGTATGCCTTCAGGACTCTCATCACTTGGTGACATCAAAGGAAAGCGCGTTCTCGTGCGAGCACCTTTTAACGTGCCAATGGATGGTGAAACGATTCGCGATACGGTTCGTATCGATGACTGCGTCTCGACAATCGATTTTCTCATCAATGCCGGAGCACGCATTATCTTGGTGAGCCACCACTCGGACGGCGCTGACACGTCTCTCAAACCGGTCGCTGATTATCTTTCAAAACACCTACCGGTCGTTTTTGTCGAAGACATTTTTTCATATACAGGAAATGACAAAGTTGTTCTTGCCGAAAACCTCCGTCGTTATCCCGGAGAAGAGAAGAACGATCCTGCATTTGCTGCACAGCTCGCCGAGCTCGCAGATATCTATGTGAATGATGATTTTACGGCGGCTCACCGTGAACATGCCTCAGTCGTGAGCGTTCCCAAGCTTATGCCTAGTGTTATGGGTCTTTCGTTCCAGCGCGAATACGAGGGATTGTCGAAGTTTGCATCTCCTACATCGCCGTCACTCGCAATCATCGGCGGAGCAAAGCCTGAGACCAAGCTTCCACTCATTGCCAAGATGACTGACCGATTCGACACCGTGTACGCCGGTGGTGTTTCTGCGAACGTGTTGCTCGAAGACAAAGGGGAGGAGATTGGTGTCTCGGTGAGTGCATCGAAGAACATCCCTGATTTGGACGCCATCACTGCCGACGCGCGCATCAAACTTCCAATCGACGCACGCATCATCGGTCCCGACGGCATCATGCGCGTCGGTCCCATCACCGAGGTGAAAAAAGATGAATCAATCGTTGACGCAGGTACTGAGAGCCTCGCCGAGCTCAGCGCGCTCATCGCGCAGGCACAAACAGTCATCTGGAACGGACCGCTCGGCGATTACGAACGCGGATACGGAGAATCAACACATCTGCTCGCGCACATGCTCATGGATTGTGAGGCGCAGGTTGTGATCGGTGGGGGAGATACACTCGCATCCATCAAAGATATCGACACCACCGGCGCATTTGCGTTCGTTTCAGAAGCCGGTGGTGCGATGCTCCATCTTTTTGCATACGGAACGCTTCCTGCGGTGGCGGCGCTTGAAGCCTAGTGTTTGACCAATGGGTGTGTTAGAAATACCTCGGAAAGGAGGTGATCGCTATGGCGATTAAAATCATCTCAGTGCCTGCTGGACAAGCGCCGGAAGAGATCCGAAGGGCTTGGGTCGGTGTCGTTCTTCCCACTGTAGGGGAGTCTGGCCCCACTACTCCTCAGTTCGGGGTGTTCGGTGGTGAGCCCGCCCCGGAGAATCAGAACGGTTACGGTGTTCTTCTCCGAGATGCGGTGGAAGCTCTGCGTGCTGTCGGGAAGACGGAAGCGGCAGAGTGGTGGAGCGATGAGCTCCCTCCTACCAGCATCCTGATCTTCGGGAAGATGTTCTGCGAGCTGGTTCCTACTCACGATTCCACGTACGCCGAAGGAGGACTCTGATTTCCGCAGCTCCCCTGAAGCAAACCCCGCACATTCGTGCGGGGCGTAGTTTTTATAGGAGAGCGGATTTGATTTTCTCTGTCGTCTCTTTCAACTCCTCGGGTGTGGCCATCCGTGCCCGCTCGTGGTCTATCTCCCTTCCACCATTTATCGGAATAAGATGCACGTGGGCGTGTGGGACATCAAGACCTTCTATGAGAACCCCTATTCGGGCTGAGCCCATGGCATCCTTTAGTTTGGGAGCAATCTTTTTTGCCATATCAAATACGTGCTGGTAGACAGGTAATGACATATCGAAGAAGTGGTCGACGTGCTCCCGGGGAACAATGAGGGTGTGGCCGGGGTTTATCGGCTTCATATCAAGAAAAGCGATAATACGTTCATCTTCATAGACGAGGTCAACAGGGATCTCTTTTGAGGCTATTTTGCAGAAGATACAGTCATTCATGGCTGATAGTATATAGTATCGCTACCCCAATGACCGAACTGCTCAAAAAACTCCTTGCTTTGCGGGGCATAACCACCGAGGAAGACATCGAGACCTTCCTTTTTCCTGACTATGCAAAGCATGTCCTTGATCCGATGCTCTTGTCTGACATGGACAAGGTGGTCGAGCGCATTATCACAGCGCTGAGGGAAGGGGAGAAAATCAAAGTCTTCACCGATTTCGACGCTGATGGAATCCCCTCAGCTGTTTTGATGAACGACGCACTCACGAAGCTCGGAGCGAAGGATTTTTCCATCTCGATTCCACACCGCAACACCGAAGGATTCGGTCTCAACGAGCGTGTCGTCGACGAATGCATCGACAACGGCGTGAAACTTCTCATTACTATTGACTGTGGAATGGGCGACGCGACTCGCATCGATCGCGCCATGGCTGCAGGCATCGATGTCATCGTCATCGATCATCACCAAGAGGGGGAGGAGGGCGCACCAAAATGTATCGTCGTGAATCCCAATAAGATCGGAGATGAATATCCGAATAAATCTTTGTGTGGAGCCGGTGTTGCATACAAAGTCGTCCAAGCGGTGATCGCACAGCTTCGTTTCGACAATGACCCGCGCGTCGCCGACATTCCATTTGGATGGGAAAAATGGCTTTTGGATATGGTCGGCATTGCAACGCTCTCCGACATGGTTGCGCTCACTGGTGAGAATCGCGCACTCGCGCATTACGGCCTCATGGTGCTGCGCAAATCTCCGCGTCCGGGTATTCGTGCACTGTGTGATCGTGCTCGAATCCGTCAGCGATATCTCACCGATGATGATGTGGTTTTCACCATCACGCCGCGCATCAACGCTGCATCGCGCATGGACGAGCCCGAGGCCGCGTTCCGACTCCTTGCTGCAACAACGATGCAAGAAGCAGACCTACTTGCCGAACATCTCGAGGGCGTCAACAACAGCCGCAAAGGCGCTGTTGCATCGATGACAAAAGAAATTAATGCGATGCTCGCTTCGCGCGAAGAGATCCCGTCAGTGGTCGTCGTCGGCAATACACACTGGCGTCCTGGTCTGCTCGGTCTCGCTGCCACCAAGGTCGCCGAAACATACAATCGCCCCGCATTCGTGTGGGGCCAAGGCGAATCAACAATGATCAAAGGCTCATGTCGTTCGGGTGGTGGTGTCGACATCATGCTCCTCATGACAGAAGCCAAAGAATGTTTTGTTGAGTACGGCGGACATAAACACTCGGGCGGATTTTCAACGACGGTCCAGCACATCGTCCGTCTCGAAGAATCGCTTTCCGAAGCGCTTGGTCGTGCTGTTGCGATAGCACAAGAAGAAATACCTGAACACGATGCCGAACTCGCACTCTCTGATGTGAATTACACGATGCACATGGATGTACAGCGCATGGCACCGTTTGGTGCAGGCAACAAGAAGCCGGTCTTCCTTTTCAAAGATTGTTTGGTATCAGGTGCAGAGCCTTTTGGTAAAGAAAAACAGCACACACGTCTTACGTTGGGTGATAATGGCGCTGTTTCTGCGATCCAATTCTTTTCTGAGGAGAAGCTCAAGGGCGTAAGAGCGGGGGAGACGGTCTCGCTTCTCGCACATATCGAAGAAGATGCATTCGGAAAGCGTCGAGGCATCAGATTGCGTATCGTTGATATTTTGTCGTAGAAGGCGTATACAATATCTAGAATCGCCGAATGGTCGGCACCTGTTCCGGAGGTTTCAATGAACTTCATCAAGCGCTGGTTGGAGAAGCGACGGAAGGCTGTCGAGATCCTGGTCATGGACGTCGCCCCTCGTGACTTGCCCGCCGAGGATTCGCGAACCCATCGGCGCAGCATCGTCCGGAGGGTCAAGTTCTCTTCCTGGCCCGACGAGCTCGAGCACAAGCCGTATTTCATCAGAGCGTTCGAAGTCAATTCTGCGCTCAGTCGGCTGGTGAAACGTGGGAAGCTCAAGCAGTCCCAGTACCACTACGTTTCGCCGGAGAAGTCGATCTCCACCGACACATTCATGCTTCACGCGTGAACCCCACCGTCCCGCCACCCTCAACTTGAGGCTGGCGGGCGGGTTTCGTTTGGTATACTCATGGCACATGAAATTTATCGTAAACACAGACGGGGGAGCGAGAGGTAATCCGGGGCCGTCGGGCATCGGTTTTGTTATTCAGCAGGATGGCGCTGTCATCAAGACGGGCAAAGCGTACATCGGTGAGACAACCAACAATCAGGCCGAGTACGAAGCGCTCATCCGCGCGCTTGGCGAGTTGGACACCCTTGCTCCACAAGAGGGGAGAAAGGAGAATCATGTTGAAGTCCGCATGGACAGCGAGCTCGTAATCAAACAGCTTCGAAAAGAATACAAAGTAAAAGACGCTGGACTCAAACTCCAATTTGCCAAAGTTGGCACGCTCATCGCCAAGTTCCCAAGCATCTCATTCGTTCATGTGATGCGTGAGGAGAATGGTGCGGCCGATGAGCTTGCGAACGAGGCGATGGATGAACATTTAAATAAATAATTTTATGACAGGATTCATACAATTCGTGAGAGAGCAGGGAGTCATCGGATTGGCAATTGGTTTTATCCTCGGTGGTGCAGTATCAAAAGTCGTTACATCGTTCGTCACTGACGTCATCAATCCTCTCATCGGAATGCTGTTTGGTAACATCGGCGGACTTGCGGACATGATGATTGGACCGGTATTGCTCGGAAGCTTCGTGGCATCGATTATCGACTTCCTCATCATCGCAGCCGTCATCTACTTTGGTTTCAAAGGCCTCAAGCTTGATAGGTTGGATATGAAGAAGGAAGGGTAAAGCTCCGCTCCCTGCTCCCTCCAAGGAGCACGCGGTCTCGCTTGCTAGCTCGCCGCTCGACTCGCGCCAGTCGCGCTCCGTAGGCTCCTTGGAGGGACAGGTTGCTTCGCTTTAAATTCTTTTCATGGGTCAGAGCGTATGGTCATGCCATGCGCTCTGCTTTTGTTCATGCAGGATTCTGGGGATTCCTTGGGGGTGTAGCGCTTCAGTTTCTTTGGGATGTGGGTTGGGAATATGGCGCCGAGGCCGTGCTTGTCGGCATCGCATCCATTTTGATGTTCAGGTCAGAGAAAAGAGCGCTCGTCTGCATCGCGATATTTCTCATGTGCTTTGGACTTGGCATCGCCCGCTCGTACCATTCGCGGCTTTTTGCAGGCGATCCGATGGTGATAGAACGCATCGGCGAGTCAATAACGCTCGAGGGCATCATCAGCGATGACCCGCAGATGAGTCCGAAAGGGCAGAAGATACTGGTTGATGTGGGGAGGGAAGACATCTCGGTTTCTGTTCCGTCATATCCAATATTCTCCTATGGCGACAAAGTGATGGTCGAAGGAAAGCTCGAATTACCTGAAGCATTCGAAACCGATTTGGGACGCACGTTCGATTATCCGAGCTTCTTGGCTCGAAAGGGGATATTCCATGTGATCAAGCGGGGGAGCGCGACGCTTATTGAAGCTGACCAAGGAAATCCAATCCGCGCGTTCTTTATCAAAGTAAAACATTCGTTCGTTGAGAGCATCGAGCGAAGCGTATCAGAACCTTCGGCGGGGTTAGCTTCGGGTGTTGTGCTTGGTGTTGAAGGTGCTTTGTCTCAAGATGACGAGGAGGCATTCCGCATCGCGGGGTTGATCCACATCATCGTGGTCTCGGGCTACAACATCACCATGGCGGGAGACTTTGTCCGCACTATGTTCAGCTCCTTTTCAACAGTTGTCGGCTCGTTGGGGAGCATTGTCGGCATTGTGGTTTACATCATGATCGCCGGAGCCTCATCAACGGCTATCCGTGCGGGCATTATGGCCGGGCTCACTGTGCTCGCGCGCGTGGTGAAGCGGCGCTACAACGTGACCCGTTCGCTCATGTTGGCGGGGTGCCTCATGATTTTTCATGTTCCATATATCCTTCTGTACGATCCATCGTTCCAACTCTCTTTCTTGGCCACATGGGGGCTTGTTTCTATCGCGCCGCTGTATGCCAAACATCTGACGTGGGTTCCCGAGACGGGCGGATTGCGCGAGACGCTCGGAACGACGCTCGGCGCGCAGACCGCCGTGACTCCTATCCTCTTATATCAATCGGGAATGACGAATCTCCTCACACTCCCGGCAAATCTCGTGGTGCTCCCAACGATGCCGCTTTTTATGATTGGTTCATTGGCGGCAGGCGTTGCAGGATTCTTCGGCGCGTTCGTCGCTCTACCATTTTCAATTCTCATCGAAGCAGTGGGTGCGTACGTCTTTTGGATCGTCAAAATCGCTGACAGCTTTCCGTCGATGTTGGTGGATGTGGGAGTGATGTCCGTGTGGGTGCTTGTTGGTCTGTATGTGGTAATCGGATGCTGGGTACTATTCAGTAAGAAGCAATAAGCAATTGGCAATTAGAAAACTCCAAATGTATGGCGCAGAGCGAAGTGGATCCGGGTTTTTCCGAGCTTGCGAGGACAAAACACGGACCACGCAGCGAAAGTGTGACCACTTATTGTGCCGAAGCTTCCTCGTACCACTGAGCTACCGTCTCCCAGTTGAGAGCATCGAGATATGCTGCAGCGTATTTAGCCTTGTCGGCAGGAGCGTAATCCAAAAGATATGAGTGTTCCCACATGTCCAAGGTGACGATAGGGGAAAGGCCGGTGAGGTGGCCCAAGTGCTGTTCGTCGACCCACTGGGTCAAAAGACGCTTGGCGGTTGGATCATGGTAGAGCATCGCCCAGCCGATGCCGCGGGTAAGGGCGATAGCCTTGAATCGGGCCATGAAGGCATCAACGCTGCCCCAAGTTTCGGTGATTGCTTGGGCGAGAGCACTGTCTGTGGGGAGGGCTTTTGGACCACCCTCAAGAGCGCCAAAGTAGTATTCGTGGTTTCGCATACCATCGAATTCGAAGGCAAAGCGTCGCTGGAGCTCACCCAAGGCATAGGCATTTGCCTCAGAATCCTTGGAATACTCCTCGATCTTGCCCAAAACGACATTGGCCTGTTTTACATAGCCTTCGTAGAGCTTGATATGGGTCTCAAATGTCTTGGGAGAGATACCGGAAACCTCCGGAAGGGTGAACTGGCGGGCTGAGTAGGGGGTAGCTGTCATAAAAGATAGTCTTAGGGGGCTTATAAGCAAAATAAGTATAACATGGCCATAAAACGGCTCCATTAGGCTGTCTGGTGGTTGCAAGACTTGACCAAAATAGCTTCTTGTGGGGTGCTATTGACAAAAAAAGTAGCCCTGCTATAATAAGGCATCTTTCTTTTCGGAAAGAGCCGTCCTCCGGGGCGGCTTTTTTCGTTGAGGAAGGCACTATGCAAAATACAAAAATCAAGAACCTTTATAGGCTTTTCGCAAAGACGGCCGTTTGTGCCCTCCTCGGAGCCCTTGCGTTCACATCGAACATCACGCTTTTGAGCAACCATGCTGAAGCTGCATCGATTAGTGTCCTCGGTTTCTCCAAGGTTGATGATGAGATCCTCTGGTTCGCCCGAACGATCTATTCTGAGACCAAGAAGGCCAGCGAGCAGGAACTCGTTGCGTGGGTCATCCGTAACCGCGTCGAGTCAGGCGCATACGGCGGTGATTCATACGAAGACGTTGTCCTCGCCCGTGGCCAGTTTTCTGGTATGCATGCGACAGACAAGCAGTACTCGATCAACGTCTCGATGAGCTACCAGGACTCGAGCCCTTCATGGGATAGTGCCGTTTCAATCGCACGTTCTGTCTATTACGCTGACGCCGACCTCAACCCGCTTTCGTCAGACGTGATGCACTTCTATTCTCCAATCTCCGTCATGAACACGCCGTCATGGGCAGTTGGTCTTGAGCCTGCTCACACGGTCGCTGACCCTGTCACCAGCCGTATCCGATTTGCCTTCTACGCACTCAACTAATCCTCTTCGCTCGAGCTTCGGAGGACAAGTCAAAATGCCTTGCACAGAAATGTGCGGGGTGTTTTGTTTTATGTAACTTTTAAAACTCCTGTAAACCTTGACTTATGTTTTATAACTGCTATAATACCTTCAGAACAATAGGACTTGTGACATGTGTTCACAGGCCTGTTGCTCGATAGTAGTTCTTCGTCAAAAAAGGGAGAGAAGACATGAAATTTCTCAAAGGGTTGAGCATCGCGCTGGTGGTGTTGGGGGATCTCGGTCTGCTGATGTCCTGGTTCCAGACGTTCTTCGTCGGGCAGTACTACGTCTCGGCGCCGATCTACCTCACCATCCTGTTCGGTGCCGTCTGGCCCATCGTGTTGGTGTGGGGTGGCTACCAGCTCATCCGCGCCATTCTTCGGGCAGAGGTTCCTTCCCGAAGTGCGGGTCTCGGCGTCGGCCTAGTTCTCGCGCTCTGCGGGATCGGTACCTCCGGATGCGCACGTTCTCACGCCAACGTGCAGACGCTGGTCACCAGCGACTGCGGTGTTGATTGGGAGCTCGTGCAGCCTGGGAAGGTCCTCCCCGCGATGATTGGCCCGTGTTCCTACAAGGTCACGGTGCCGGACTACCCCATGCAGGGTGAGACGCGGTTCAAAACGAGTTTCAAGGACCGCGTCATCGCTGGCGTCGAGATTCCCTACGAGTACATCATCTTCGACGCGATGAAGTTCATCGGCGAGGCCAAGTACCTCGGCAAGGAGAACAGCGACGCTCAGGATCAGAGCAACTCGTCGAGCGCTTACGAGTCGGCGGAGAACACCGTCATCGACAAGCGTTTGCGCGACGTCGTTACCGGCCTGCTCATCAAGGAGGACATCATCGACTTCTCGCAAGCCGAGTTCGAAGATCGACTCCTCGAGGAGGTCAACAAGCGTCTCGAGGATAAGGGTGTCCGCCTGAACTTCCTGTCCTTCGTGCCGACCCCCGAGGATCAGACCCGATTGGCCATCGACATGATGACCGCCATGAAGGTCTACGAGTCGCGTGGGCTCGCATCGCTCGGTCAGCAGGTCTCAGTGGCCCGCGCCGGCGCCACGAAGATCACGGTGACGACTGCCGAGAACAAGGAGTAGTCCGCCGACAACTGACCCGCCCTCTCTACTGATTGACGCCTTGCGGCGCAGACAGCCTATCGATCCCTCGGGATTGAGAAAGCTCGTCTGCGCCGTTTTCTTTTACCCCAATCTCATCTCCACCACGTTACACTGTGCGTATGAAGCACTGGCTCCGGCTCGTCGTTCTCTATCTCATTGTCGCGAGCGCTGTTGCACTCGCTTGGATGGCGTATGACATGCCGGAGAAAAAACTCACGGTCGCGTTTCTTGATATCGGACAAGGGGATTCTATTTTTATACAAAGCCCAACAGGGCGTCAGGTGCTCATCGACGGTGGTATCGATCGAGATGTTTTGGCTCAGCTTGCATCGGTCATGCCGTTCTTTGATCGTTCGATTGATGTGGTGATTGCGACACATCCAGACAAAGACCACATTGGCGGATTGCCGTACGTGTTTGAGCAATACGATATTGATGTGGTGCTCGACCCTGGGCTTGAAGCCGATACCGAAGGGTACGATTTCTATGCTGATATGCGTGCTCAAGAAAGAGACGTTGTCTATCACGAAGCGCGTCGAGGTCAGGTCATCGATTTGGGTGGGGGAGCGTACCTCCGCATTCTCTATCCCGACAAAGATATGGATGGAGCGGAGACCAACAGCGCATCGATTGTCGCTCAACTTGTTTATGGCGAGACCGAAGTGATGCTTACCGGCGACGCGCCCGATGAGACCGAAACCCATCTCGTCTCGATGGAGTCTCATCTTACGAGTGACATCCTCAAAGCAGGGCACCATGGCTCGAAGACATCCACCTCGCAAGAGTTCCTTGATGCTGTTGATCCCGACTACACAATCATTTCAGCAGGGAAGGATAATTCGTACGGGCATCCGCATGAGGAGGTTGTCGCTCGGCTGGTCGCCGCAAGCACGACGATACTCGCTACCTTTGAAGAGGGGACTATCGTTTTTGAGAGTGATGGGAAGACGCTTCGGTTTATGAGATAGAACAAACCCCGCGGTGAGCGGGGCTTGAGGAGGAGAGTTTATTTCTTGATGACGCCTGCTTTCTTGAGGGTGGCGTAAACGCCGTTCTTGCGGACTGTCTTCATGCCGCGGTTCGAGATGGTGACCGTGACGGTCTTGCCGGTTTCAGGGACGAAAAGACGGCGCTTCTGGAGGTTTGCCTTACGACGAACCTTACCGCGCTTTACGCCGGGGTTAAACTGGGTAGCACGAACACGGTTGCTGTAGCGACCGCCCATGATTCCCGTCTTTCCTGTTACGACACAGACTTTTGGCATACATTTATTGAGACCATGATGATATCATACGAATACGATATCGCAAGATACCCATGGAAACCCTCATTGGCATCGTCATATTGATACTCTCCATCATCATCCACGAGGTTGCTCACGGCTATGTCGCAGAGTGGCTCGGTGACCCGACTGCCCGCTATGCCGGACGGCTCACCTTGAACCCGATTCCACACATCGATCCGATCGGTTCGGTTCTGTTGCCAATCATCACGAGTATCTCGGGAGGATTCATCTTTGGATGGGCAAAGCCGGTTCCCTACAACCCCTACAATCTCCGCCACGGTGTCTGGGGAGAAGCACTCGTCGCACTCGCAGGTCCCGCATCCAACTTTGCGCTTATGCTCATCTTTGGTCTTGCGATGCGATTTGTGGCCGTGCCACAGGCGATGTTTGATGTGTTTGCGATTATCGTCTTGGTTAACATCAGCCTCGCGGTCTTTAACCTCGTGCCAATCCCACCACTCGACGGCTCCAAGATTCTCTTTGCACTTCTTCCATATAGAGCTCAGCAGGCACGCTTCTTTCTCGAGAAGTACGGTTTCTTTCTCGTCGTCATATTTGTCATCTTTCTTTCGCCGGTCTTGGGTCCGATTGTGAGGGGACTCTTTAGTCTCGTGACGGGCATCAACTTGTAGAGTGGGAGCTCAAGGTGTAAGTTCTCTCCTGGAAGGAGGTGAGGTATACATGAAGCGTCTCCTCGTTTAGAGCTGAGGACTGCGTCCGCGCCGAGATGATCCGGAGGCGTGTCCGGCGACGCCAAGCCGAATGTTCGGTAGACCAAAGATGTACCGGATCACAAAGGATACTTACCCAGAGCCCTACAACGGGGTTCAGTCCGAAAGGACACACAGGCCACCTCTGCGCACTCCGCATGTGGCCGTTCTTTATGGAGGAGCTCCAATCCGTCTTGCATCCCAACGACTTTCATAGTATTCTCCCTCTATCCGCAATCGCGGATTTTTTGACCCAATGACAACCGTTAACCAGCTCGTACGCCGCAACCGCAAGAAAGTCGCCGCAAAATCAAAGACGACGGCCCTTCGTCGTGGTTTTAACACCATCACGAACCGTCCTTCGACCTACCCATCTCCTTTCAAGCGTGGTGTTTGTACGCAGGTCAAAACAACAACTCCTAAGAAGCCTAACTCGGCTATCCGCAAGATCGCCCGCGTTCGCCTCACCAACGGTCTCGAAGTCACCGCGTACATCCCAGGAATGGGACACAAGCTCCAGGAACACTCGGTGGTCATGCTCCGCGGTGGTCGTGTCAAAGACATCGGTGCTCGTTACACAATCGTTCGTGGTCGTCTCGACGCAGAAGGTGTCGAAAAGCGCCGCAAGGGTCGCAGCCACTACGGTACCAAGAAGCCAAAGGCAACTTCATAATAATTTTTCATGCGACGTCCTCTCAAAGAAAAGCAGAAGCACCCAGCGATCAAAGATCGCAAGTACGACTCCGTAACTGTTACGAAGCTCGTTAACTACGTCATGATCGGCGGAAAGAAGTCGACTGCACAGCGCGCCGTCTACGATGCGCTCGAAGCAATGAAGGCAGCAGGCAACGAAGATCCAGCAGCGCTCCTTGAGACTGCGATCCAGAACGTCGCTCCTACTATGGAAGTCCGCTCACGCCGCGTCGGTGGTGCTAACTACCAGGTTCCTTTCCCAGTTCGTCCTGAACGTCAGCTCGCACTCTCACTCCGCTGGATCCTCGGCGGCGTTCGCGGAAAGAAAGGCGCTCCATTTGGTACACGTCTCGCCAACGAGCTCATCCTTGCAAGCAAGGGAGAAGGGGAGGCAATGAAGAAGCGCGAAACCGTGCACCGCATGGCAGAAGCCAACAAGGCATTCGCTCACTTCGCTTTCAGCCGAACGCAGAAGAAATAATCTTTCCTCCAGAGAGATACATCAAAGTCCCGCGAGGGGCTTTTCTGTTTGTCGTATTGTCAAAGAACCCTTACGTGCTATAGTGCCCTTGCCCAAACAGGGCATTTTTTCTCTATTTATCTATATTAGCCAACAGCTTCTAGCTACCAGTCATATATGAACCGTGATTACCCATTGGAGAAGGTGAGAAACTTCGGTATCGTCGCGCACATCGACGCCGGAAAGACGACGACATCAGAGCGCATCCTCTTCTACACCGGTGTTTCGCACAAAATCGGTGAAGTGCACGAAGGTGACACGGTCATGGACTGGATGGAACAGGAGCGTGAGCGTGGTATCACAATCACTGCTGCTGCCGTTACCGCATTTTGGAATCCTACGTATGCAGGTGCCGACAAGTCGCACATGCACCGTTTCAATATCATCGACACCCCTGGACACATCGACTTCACCATCGAAGTGAAGCGATCGCTCCGCGTTCTCGACGGTGCCGTCGTCGTCTTCGACGGTGTTGCCGGTGTTGAACCTCAGTCAGAAACCAACTGGCGCTACGCCGATGAAGGTAAGGTTCCTCGTATCTGTTTCATCAACAAGCTCGACCGAACGGGTGCATCATTCGAACGCTCGTACGCATCGATTCTCGACCGTCTCACAAAGTTCGCGGTCCGCATGCAGATCCCGATGGGCGAAGAAGACAACCACGAGGGTGTCATCGATCTCCTCACAATGAAGGCGGTTTACTTCGAAGGAAACATGGGTAACACGCTCCGCCAGGAAGAGATTCCTGAGAAGTACGTGGCAGATGCAAAGAAGTACCGCGCCGAGCTCATCGAAAAAATTGTCGGCGAAGACGAAGCACTCATGAGCGACTACCTCGATGGTAAGGAACCTTCTCTTGAACAGCTCAAAGCAACGCTCCGCGTTGCGGTTATCGCCAACAAGATCGTTCCGGTCTTCACTGGTTCAGCTCTCAAGAACAAGGGTGTTCAGTTGGTCCTCGACGCCGTCGTCGACTACCTCCCATCACCGCTCGACATCCCACCTACAAAGGGTATCGACCCAAACACTGGTGAGGACGTCTTCCGCAACCCATCTGACGACGAGCCATTCGCATCGCTCGCGTTCAAGGTCCAAACAGACCCATTCGTCGGACAGCTCACCTTCTTCCGTGTGTACTCAGGTACTGTTGAGGCAGGTTCATACATCTACAACAGCCGCACACAGAGCAAAGAGCGCTTGAGCCGTATCGTTCGTTTGCACGCCAACGACCGTGAAGAAGTGAAGAAGGTCTTCGCCGGAGAAATCGCGGCAGCCGTCGGTCTCAAAGACACAAAGACATCTGACACACTCTGTGACGAAGATCACGCAATCATCCTCGACCCAATCAAGGTTCCTGAACCGGTCATCTCGCTCCGCATCGAACCTAAGACCAAGGCCGACCAAGAGAAACTCGGTATGGCACTCCGCCGTCTTGCTGATGAAGACCCAACATTCCGCGTCATGGGTGATCCCGAAACACTCGAGACCATCATCTCCGGCATGGGTGAGCTTCACCTCGAAGTTCTCGTTGAGCGCATGCGCCGCGAATTTGCTGTCGAAGCAAACGTCGGTAAGCCACAGGTCGCATACCGTGAGACCATCATGGGAACTGCCGAAGTCGAAAACAAATACATCAAGCAGACTGGTGGTAAGGGACAGTACGGTCACGTCAAACTCCGTCTCAAGCCGATGGACCTCACCGTCAACGAAGAAGATCTTCCAAAGAACACGAAGCGCGATGGTGGATTCGAGTTCATCAACAACATCAAGGGTGGTGTCATTCCACAGGAATTCATCCCTGCAGTCGAAAAGGGTATCCGCGAGTCACTCGACCGCGGTGTTACTGCCGGCTTCAAGATGGTCAACATCTCAGTCGAGCTCTACGATGGTTCGTACCACGATGTCGACTCATCTGAAATCGCGTTCAAGATTGCTGCATCGATGGCCTTCCAAGAGGGTGCACAGAAAGCACGTCCTGTTCTCCTCGAACCTGTTATGAAAGTCGAAGTCATCGTTCCTGAAAAATTCATGGGTGATATCACCGGAAGCCTTTCAGGAAAGCGTGGTCAGATCGAAGGCATGGAAGACCGTGGACAGCTCAAGGTCGTTAAGGCCCAGGTTCCGCTCTCCGAGATGTTTGGTTACACCACTGATCTCCGTTCGATGACCGAAGGTCGCGGTACGATGCTCATGGAATTCGACCACTACGCCGTGGTTCCTGAGAACGTCGCCAAGACCGTCGTCGAGGCCCGAGGGAAAAAGTAATCTCAATTCAAAAGATGCCCAAAACCACCCCAACAGGGGTGGTTTTGCTATGGGGATCCGTGGCTTTTGGTATACTTTGAGGATTGAAATTAACATCTGAAACTATGAAGGCATTGTATCGTTCCATCTTCGCCCTCCTTGCTGTGCTTGTCATCGCACCATTTTTTGTGCAAGCAGCACCAACACTCTCCGAAACATTGGATGCAGTAAAGAATAAGTATACGTTTAGTGATCAGATAAATGTGGTTGTAACTGATGGCGACACATTGTATCTCGGCGGAAGTTTTTCTCAGGTTTCGAAGATTGTTGGTAATGCAGTTTTGTTTACTGAGGAAACAGGAGAACGAGTGGAAACGTTCCCGAGATTTGAAAGAGTGACCCCAGGCGATGAAGAAACAGTTTTTGCTGTTACAGATGATGGGGTTGGGGGCTGGTATGTCGGTGGGGATTTTGACACAGTAAACGGAGAGAGCCTTTACTCCCTTGCACACGTGCTTTCTGATGGATCTATTGATACCGATTTTGATCCCGTATTTATTCTTGGAGATATGGTTTTAGCCCTGGCTCTTTCACCAGACGGTGAAACACTTTATGTTGGAGGTGATTTTTCTGAAATCAATGGTACGACACGAAATCGTCTTGCAGCGATTAATACATCAGATGGGACACTTACAGCGTTTAATCCAAACTTGACCAATATTGTTAAGGCGATTGTGCTTTCTCCGGATGGAGAAACATTGTATGTCGGTGGAACATTTGTTTCGGTTAATGGACAATCTGCATATGGTCTTGCCGCGCTTAATACAACAGACGGCTCCCTTGTTCCCGGTGTTGATTTTGGAGGGGACATCACTTTCCCTGCACGCCCCAATTCTTTAGCCCTTTCTTCCGGCGGAGACATATTGTATGTGGGGGGTGGTACTACGGAATTTGGGATAGGTGATGGGTATGACGCGCTTTTTGCATTCGACACGTCTGATGGAAGTCAGCTTGTCTTTGATCCAAATGTTAATGATGACATTCTTGCGATGGCTCTTTCAGACGATGATTCGACACTCTATATAGGAGGAGTGTTTACAGATGTTAATTCTGGCACGACACGTAACAAAATTGCTGCAGTTGATACGACCGACGGCTCACTTGTAGAGGCATTTGACCCAAACGTGGGTGCTGGTTTTGTGTATTCACTCGCACTTTCTTCTGATGAGACCACACTTTACGCAGGTGGGTCATTTACAGCGGTTAATGGAGGAACGACACGCAATAGAATCGCAGCACTCGCAGTTTCTGACGGCACGGCGACCGCAGAGGATTTTGGTGGTGGATTTTACGATGGTACAGTTTACGCGCTTTCTTCTGTGAATGGACAGTTGCTTGCAGGGGGTTCAATGACACAAGCAGATCGTGTTTCTCGAAGTGAAGTCGCTGCAATCGATCTTGCTACGTATGAACTAACTGATTTTAATCCAAACGTGGTCTCAGTAGATCAGTCGGTGCATGCTCTCGCTCTCTCACCAGATGCTGGGACTCTCTATATTGGAGGTGCTTTTAATGGAATAAATGGAATCGGAGGTAATCGTTACAGTCTTGCGGCGGTCACTACAATTGATGGAGTCATGACGGATTTTAATCCCAATATGGGGGGTGGATATACGGTTTATTCTCTTGTTGTCTCTTCTGATGGTTCAACGGTGTACGCCGGTGGAGATTTTGAGGAATGGGGAGTAGGCGGGGACGTTTATTACGTAGCAAAAATGGACGCGGGTACAGGAGCGGAGATTGCGTTCACTCCTTCACTTGATGGTGAGGTTCGCGCACTTAAACTCTCGTCTGATGGCAACAGTTTGTACGCTGGTGGAGACTTCACAGAAAAACTGGTCGCACTTGATACCACTGACGGTTCCACCCTTCTTTCTACAGAATTTCCAGCGGATGATACGGTTCGGGCCCTCACACTCTCCTCTGACGGAGAGACGTTATATGCGGGAGGTGAGTTTACTGAATTTACACCAGGCCTTATAAATATCGGTGAGGGAGGTATTTTTGACGCCACAACAGGATCATTTGTTGATTCACAGTCGATTTTTTCGACGAATGCAAGCACAGTCCACGCATCTATCCCGGACGGCAACGGTGGTTGGTATGCTGGTGGGTCCTTCAACCGTATAGATGGAGGAGTATGGGACTCGCGCATTGCACACATTCTTCCTGATATGACTATCGATCCTACCTTCGAGCCGGACTTCGGTTCTGAGGGGGGAACAGTTCGGGCCCTCGCACTTTCTTCTGATGGAGAAACGCTTTACGCGGGTGGAGAATTCACAACGATCAACTCAACAACAAGAAATCGTCTTGCCGCATTCGATACGAGTGATGGATCACTGACCAATTTTGATCCCGACATGAATGGCGACGTATACGCACTTCAACTAAGTTCAGATGAGGCAACACTCTACGCAGCGGGGAACTTCCTAGTAGTTAATGGCGCAACAGATCGCGGTCACGTCGCTGGATTCAACACCTCAGATGGAGTTGCAACAGACTTTGCGCCCTCTCTAAATAACGGTGCCACAAGTCTTGCTCTTTCTTCTGATGATTTGACATTGTATGTGGGAGGAAGTTTCTCTTGTGTCGAATATGATTCGGGTCTGGAAGTATGTAATGCGGATAGAAACTATCTCGCAGCACTTGATACAACAGAAACAACGAGCGTTGCAACTGCGTTTAATCCTGATATGAACAGTAGCGTCTACTCACTGGAACTCTCGGATGATGACAGTGTTTTGTTTGCAGGAGGAGATTTCTACTGTGTTGGTGGGTATGATGACGAAGAGGAAGTGTGTCTTGGAAGCGAGCGCTATCGTCTTGCTGCAATCGACACAGACGACGGTCTTGCAATGCCTTTTGCCCCCGACGCCAACTCTACGGTGTATGCATTAAGTCTTTCTTCTGACGAGTCCGTTCTGTATGCGGGTGGTGGTTTTACAAACATAAGTGGTGAGAATGTTGCCGGTCTCGTAGCACTCAATACGAGTGACGCAACACTCACAGAATTCAGTGCCCGTCTTAATACTAGTTTTGGTTACGATGTATATACCATCAGTGGTCCCGTAAATGGAAATATCTTTGCAGGAGGAGGGGTGTTGCGTGTGTTAGAAACTGGGGGTGGTGCACGTGCTGGTCTTGCAGCATTCTCAACGTCCGATCTTGGGCTTCTCGATTTTGACCCAGATTTCGCGGAAGGCGGTGCTGTGTATTCTCTCGCTCTCACATCTGACGATGAGGTCCTCTATGCAGGTGGAAGTTTTAATTCTGAAGGAGGGGCGTTGCGTGATTATCTCGCTGCAATTCAGACGTCTAATGCCAGTGTTCTTGATTTCAATCCCACAGATGCCTACTACATGTATGCGTTGGCCCTTCACCCTGATGGCGATGAACTATATGTAGGAGGATCGTCTGGTTGGTTTGGTATTTATGATTCAGAAGACGTGGACGAAGTTGAAGATGATGGGGAAACCAGAAGCGGAAGTCACCGAAAGCCTCTCGTCAATCCTCCGTCGTTCCGTGACGACACAACTCTCCTCGAGTCTCTCCAAGCCCGCATCGAAGAACTCAAGGCGATACTGGCTTCACTTCTCGGCATCCCATCAACCACATCAGATATCTACACCCGCGACCTCGATCTCAATAGTAAGGGACCAGACGTAACAGCACTCCAACTCTTCCTCATTGCTCAAAACAAGGGACCACAAGCCCAAGCTCTTGCAGCAGTTGGAGCAACAGGCTTCTTCGGCCCTCTCACCCAAGCAGCTCTTGCTGAATACCAAGCATCTGTCGGTATCACTCCAGCTGCTGGATACTTCGGACCAGTGACGAGGGCGTATATCAACGGTTTGTAGACATTAGATTCTAGTCAATTCACACAAAAGCCACGGGAATCCGTGGCTTTTGCTATACTTTGGGCATTCTTTTAGCTTCATCATTCTCATGAAAAAACTATTCTTTCTCATCGCGCTTCTCTTCGTGTTCACATCGGTGCCTTCTTTCGTACATGCCGCACCTGCGCTTGATTCAATTCCGGACGCAGTGAAAAGTAGGTATGAATTCGATGGATCTATTGCCGCTGTCGTTTCTGATGGCACCACGCTCTACGTGGGTGGTAATTTTACCCAAATCACGCCGACTGTTGGGGAACCTCTTTCAACCGCACGAAACTATCTTGCGGCGTTTGATGTGAGTGACGGTTCATTGATAGGAGGGTTTGATCCGAACCTTAACGGGGGTGTGACATCTCTAGCACTCTCTTCGGACGGCTCTACGTTGTACATGGGAGGGTCATTTTGGTGTATCGGCGGGGAGTTTGAGGCCGCATGTCTCGAAAGTGAGCGATTTAACCTTGCAGCAATAGATACAACAACAGGTAATGCCACAGCATTTAATCCAAATCCAAACGGCGAGGTAAACACGATAGCGCTTTCTTCTGATGACGCAACGCTTTTTGCTGGGGGTTCATTTACTGACGTAAATAGCGGGACGGCTCGAAACTATATTGCCGGGTTTACGACCGTGGATGGTGTTGCAACTGACTTTAATCCAGATGTTGATAGTACGGTATGGAGTATTAAATTGTCAGTAGATGAATCAACGGTGTATGCTGCTGGGGATTTTTTGACCGTAAATGGGCTTTTGCCCCAAGAGTACATAGCCGAATTTGATAGTGATACCGGTGATATAACCAATTTTAATGCTGCTCTCGATGCTGCGGGGCAGGTTCTTGCGCGCTCTTCGGACGGCACTACGTTGTATGTAGGTGGTAACTTTCTTGAGTTCAGAACACTTGCTGGTGAAGGGGTTCCGTTTGATGAAGTAACACAAGCATCAGTTGCGTATCCAAAGGTTTCAACATTAGGAGGTCCGGGGGCAACAATATACGCATCTGTTCCAGATGGTGAGGGGGGATGGTATATCGGTGGAAGTTTTACGAACGTTGGAACAACAACACAACCACGCCTTGCACATATCACGTCGTCTGGTGTTTTAGATTCTGCATTTGACCCTGATATCGATAACGCAACAGTGTTCGCACTTGCACTATCTCCAGATGGATCAACACTCTATGCCGGTGGTCAGTTTAACTCCGTTGAAAACGGGACAGTAAGAGATTACGTGGCGGCATTCGACACAACAGACGGTTCAGTAACGGCTTTTGATCCTAGTGCGGGCGCGACAGTATTCGCACTCGCACTTTCCTCGGACGGAGGAACTCTCTACATGGGAGGTGATTTTGGAACGTTCGACGGTGGAGCAACATTTAGAAACTATGTGGGGGCATTCACCACCGTTGGTGCGGGTACTGTAACAGCATTTGACCCAGATGCAGATAGCACCGTGCGGGCACTCGCTCTTTCAGATGATGATGGAACTCTCTACATGGGTGGTGACTTCACATCGTTCGACGCAACGGCAACAGCAAGAAATAATGCCGGAGCATTTACCACTGTCGGTGCGGGTACCGTAACGGCGTTTGATCCCAACGCTGATGGTACTATAAGAACGTTTGTGCTGTCTCCGGATGAAACAAGTATCTACGCCGGAGGTTCGTTCACCACTATTGGTGGAGGAAGTAGAACGGCTTTGGCCAAACTTGATACCTCGGACGGCTCCCTCGTTTCTGCGTTTGATGCGACCGTAACTGGAAATGGACAACACGTACACTCAACCGCGCTTTCTACAGATGAGACAACACTCTATGTTGTAGGAGACTTCACAGACATTGGTTCTGAAGCCCGGGGGTATTTTGGAGAACTCAACGTAACTACGGGGTTGGCGACAAGTTTTAATCCAAACTTTGACGGCATTTCGTACACGGTGGCAGTTTCAACATCAACAGGTGATGTATACGTCGGAGGAGAATTCTCCAGCTACGGAGCAATTAGTGCACCGTATTTGTTGGGAATCGACTTGTCTGACAATTCACTCATAACAGCATTTATACCAGTTCCCGACGCTCTAGTCTTCAAGCTTGAACTCTCTTCAGATGATGCGCTCCTCTATGCCGGTGGAGATTTTGCGGATGTGAACAGTGGTACGTCGCGTGATTATCTCGCTGCGTTCGACACAACAGATGGTACGGCAACGGCGTTTGATCCTGTGGGTACAGCGAATGTGTACGGTCTTGGTTTGGCTGCGGACGACACGGAGTTGTATGTCGGTAATTACGACATTAACAGTGGAACCTCAACGTTGTTCTTTTTTAACACTGGTGTAGGTGGCACCGAAACGCTCACCGTCTCAAAAGATGGCACGGGTTCGGGAACTGTGACGTCAGCCCCATCGGGTATCAACTGTGGTGTTGATTGTACAGAAGACTATGCGGCAGATACCGAGGTGACTCTTACTGCGGTTGCTGCAGATGGTTCTGATTTCATAGGATGGTCAGGAGGTGGATGTTCAGGTACGGGAACATGTGTTGTCACGATGAGTGCGGCACAGAGTGTCACTGCGACATTTGATCTTGAAGTAGGAGAGGAAGTGGAAGAGGAAGAAGAGGGCGAAGACGATGACAATGGGGGAAGCGGAAGCGGTTCCCACCGGAAGCCTATCAGCAACCCGCCGTCATTCCATGGGGACACTAACGTTCTCATCCAGCTTCAACTTAAGCTGATTGACCTCCTTAAACAGCTCTTGCAGGAATTGATGACACAGAGATAAGCCTTTCTATATCAGGGGCTGATGCAACCAAGACACAAGAACCGCTCAATAGGCGGTTTTTGTTTGGTATACTGATTCATTGCCCCCCCCAGTACCAATTTCTGCATGAAAAAACTACTTTCTTTCCTCACTTTTTCTTTTTTGATACTTGCGCTTGTATTGCCAAGTTTGGTGTTTGCGACAGACACGTGGCTGGAGGTGACCCCTACAGGGTTTGCGGCTAATTACGGATGGTCTGCTGCGGCGTCAGACGCCGATGGTTCAAACCTTTTTGTTGGAGCTTCTGGTGGTGGTGGAAGACTTTGGACATCAAGTAATGGAGGGATCACATGGACGCAACGTCAGCCCATTGGGAATTTTGATGGCTCATGGAGAGCTTTGGATTCTGATGATGACGGTTCGAACCTTATTGTGGGAGGTCAAAACAGCCGTCTCTATACATCTGATGACGGAGGGGTAAGTTGGACAGAGCGTCAACCTGCGGGCGATGTCACAAAATCATGGTGGGATGCCGCTTCTGACGCTGATGGCTCAAATCTTATTGCGGGGATAGCCACCAATGGTCGTCTCTACACTTCAAGTAACGGAGGGGTAGATTGGATAGAGCGTCAACCTGCGGGAGATGTTAACGGAGAATGGCGATCGGTAGATTCTGATGCCGATGGTTCTAACTTGATAGCCGGCGTACTTGGTGGACGTCTCTACACTTCAAGTAACGGAGGGGTAGATTGGATAGAGCGTCAACCTGCGGGAGATGTTGATACATTGTGGTGGGGTGTTGCCTCTGATGCCGATGGTTCCAATTTGATAGCCAGCGTGAGCAATGGTCGTCTCTACACTTCAAGTAACGGAGGGGTAGATTGGACAGAGCGTCAACCTGCGGGGGCTGTTAATAAGTCATGGATCACTGTTGCATCCGATTCTGATGGCTCACATTTGATAGCCGCTGTGAGCAGTGGTCGTCTCTATACATCGGACGATAGTGGTGAGAATTGGACAGAACAACAACCTGCAGGGGCTACCGACAAGGGGTGGAACGCAGTTGCACTGGATGCAGATGGTTCCTTTATGATAGCGAACGTAAACAACGGTCGCGTGTATATGTATCCTGATATACCAAACATTACGACATTTGATCCAGCAGACGGTGCTATTGAAATTGGTCTTGATGCGACATTTTCTATTACGTTTGAACAAGACATTGCGACATCAACAGGGGATATTGTTTTGTACGATGCATCCGATGATTCTGTCGTGGAGACAATAGATATTGCAGGAGGACTGGTTTCTCTTTCGGGAACAGACACGCTTGTCATAGATCCATCGGTGACGCTTGAGTTGGGAACAGAGTATTATTTCCTTATTGATATAGGGGCCGTTGAAGATTTGGTTGGGAACGGTTTTGTGGGTATCTCTGATGAAACAACATGGAATTTCACGTCAGATGCGGTGCCAACATCCGTTGGCTTTACTCCGGGAGACGACGAAACGGGTGTCGCAATAGATATTTCTCAGTTCGATTTATATTTTAGTGAAACCGTCGTTGCCGGAACAGGCAATATCACTTTATTTAAGACAAGTGATGACAGTGTTGTTGAGACATTCGATGTGACTGATGGAGATGCTGTGACGGTTGATAGTACACTCGTATCTCTTTTTCCAACAGTTACACTCGAGAATGAAACGGACTACTACTTCCACATAGACGCAACTGCGATTGAAGATGAATCCGGAAATCTTTTTGCTGGTATTGCAGACGAAACAACATGGAACTTCATAGCCGCTCCAGCAATAACGTTTGATTTTGAACGAGTAAGTATAAGTGATGGGGCAGAAGAGGGAGACGGAACTTCGCAAAATCCAAAAATTTCAAGCGACGGCCGCTATGTTGTCTTCGAATCAGTCGCAACAAATTTGGTTCCTGATGATACCAATGGCACATACGATATTTTTGTCTATGATCGACAGGCTAACAGTGTTAAGCGCGTAAGTTTGAATGGGGAGGGAGGAGAAAATGTTGAAAATGCAGGGGAGCCAGAGATATCGGGCGATGGACGTTTTGTTCTATTTTCAACTTCAGGGCTTCTCCTTCCTGAGAATATGGTTGGAGTAAGTAATGTTTTTGTCTATGATCGTGACACAGAAGAACTTACATTTGTAAGTAAAAACGAAGGAGGCGAAGAGGGAGATAGTGATTCTGCACGAAGTGCACTATCTGAGGATGGTCGCTACATTGTGTTCACGTCGCAGGCCACCAATCTTGTTGTGGGGGATACTAACGGAAAAACTGATATTTTTGTCTACGACCAAACTATGGAAGCGATTACCCGAGAAGTTGCTTTTGATACTGAGGATCAGTATTTTTTGAATGCAAATGAGGATGAACTAATACTGTCTAACGACGGCCGATATATTGTGTATGTTCGGTTTGATAATGACACCTCTCTTACAAACGTATTTTTGTTTGACCGTGAAAGTGACACAACGGAACAAGTCGATGTAGATAGTGATGAAGTGACTGGTGACGCTTCGGCGACAACCCCAGCTATTTCCGAAGATGGCCGCTACGTTGTGTTTTGGTCTGATTCAACAAACCTAACTGCTGATGAAGTAAATGGAAGCGGAGCAGTCTTTCTTCGAGACCGTACTCTCGGTACAACAGAACTTATTGGTGATGACTATGTTACAGGCAATGGATATGTGAGCGGTCGTGTGGCCGTGTCATCAGATGGGCGTTATGTTTTTTATACGGCGTATGATGAGGGCGGAGAAGATCTCCATTTATATCGTTACGACAGAGAAGAGGATGTTGAATTATTGATAACAGAAGGTGTTGGTATTGCGGATGGTGGCGCATCTGTTTCATATCCAGATGTTTCTGATGGTGGCACGGTTGTTTCCTTTTATTCTTCAAACACAAACCTTGTAATTGGAGATACTAATGGGGTTGCAGATGTTTTTGTTTGGGAAGAAATAAATGAAGAAGAAACTCCACCAGCTGAAGACGAGGAAGATGATGGTGGAAGTAGTGGTTCACACCGACGAAGCGGGGGAGGTGGGAGTGGAGAAACAATGCCACCAGCCACGGGGACGCCACTTGAACAGCTCCAGCTCAAGCTCATAGAGCTCCTTAAACAGCTCTTGCAGGAGCTTATAAAAACCCAAGCGGGCACTTTATAGACTTTTTATCAAGAGTCTGGTACTCTGGTCAGTGTTTATAGGGTCTCCTGAAGCGATAAGCGGATGGGACATAACAAGCAGTATGGATAACGCAAAATTGTACGTCGGAAACTTGAGCTACGGTACCACTGAGCAGACGCTCACGGACCACTTTAGCCAGGCCGGTGCGGTTGCATCAGCAACCATTATTAAGGACAAGATGACCGGTCGCTCGAAAGGCTTCGGTTTCGTCCAGATGTCGTCTGAAGCAGACGCACAGAAGGCAATCGAAATGTTCCACGAGAAGGATTTCGATGGTCGTCCTCTCACGGTGAATGTCGCTCGCCCAATGGCAGAGCGTCCTCCTCGCCGCGACAACGGCGGATACGACAGCGGCAACCGCTGGTAATATCCCGGACACCTCGGTGTCAGAAAAACCTCCCCATCTCGGGGAGGTTTTTCTTTTGGAGTTGCAAAAGGTTTGAAGAGAGAATACTCTCGTCAACGGACACCCTACCGAGGAGAAGCCGATGAATATCGAAATTGGTCTACTCCATTTTCAGAAGTTCGATCACAACGAGGAGGTGGTGGAACACGTGCCTCAAGAGTGGAATCTCAAGGAAGGAGACCAAGTCTCCTGGGAGCTCGCTCAGTTTTACGGGGTGGCGCGAGTCGTTTCCGTCGCTCCATCACCGCGGCCTGGACAGGTCGCATTCACCCTCCTCAAGGTGATGTAACTTTCTCTATCACTCCGCCACCGACGCGCGCAACGAACTCCGCTCGCAGTCTGGGGCGGAGTTCGTTGTTGCTAAAATCATTTTTACCTATGCTCGAGAGGCCGCCTCGTTCATAACTCTCTTTACGTCGTCCTCGGTGAAGCCTTTTTCGGCGAGCTCGTCCCCATGTAGGATCATGAAAGCTTTGACCCCTTGGTTGATGACCATCGGTATCCCATCCATTGTACGAAGGCCGCGTGCATGTGCTTCAGCGATGAGGGGGGTTGGTTTTCCTGCAAGCACTACGTCAGCGACAATCGCATTTTTCGGAATCATCTCGAAAATCTCTTGCGCGCTCTTGAGATTTGCTTCGAGGTTCTCTGGGTTTGCAGGGAGAGAGGCGGGAGCAAGTGCCGAATATCCCTCAAGTGCGCCTTTTGATCCTTTTGTTGAGACGTTAATGATGGCGTCAGCTGTTTGAACATGCGTAGCGATAGAGTCCTCGCTGTCTGCGGTCGCGGTGTCTACTCCATATCGTTCGTTCATCTTTTTGGCCAACTGCTGCGCTTTCTCGACAGTGCGGTTGATGATGGTTAGTCGAGCGCCTTTGCCGGCGAGTGCCGAAGCAACAGCGTTGCCTGTCCCACCGGAACCAAGAATAATCATCCGTTTTCCCGTGAGAGACTCATCGTTCTGGGAGAAGAGATCTTCGAGGCCTTCAGCGAATCCAAGGCCGTCTGTGTTAAAACCGCGAAGCTGACCCGCCTCGGTTTTTAGTATGAAATTGACCGAGCCGGCTTCTATTGCTGTTTCGTCGAGCTCATCAAGGTGTTCTACAACTGCGTCTTTGAAGCCGACACCCGCGCCTCCACCGATGTAGTGTTCATCCTTTTTGAGAGCGGACAAAATGTGTTCGCCAGATGTTGGATCACCAACAAGCATGATGTTGCCAGCATCGATACCGAATGCTTTGTACGCGGCGTTCCACATCACCGGCGTTTTTGCTGGGTAGTCGTGTTCGATGAGGGGGACAGTGTAGCAATCGAATTCTATATCCTTTGGATTGTCGAGCGGCGCTTCGGCACGTGCGAGTACGTGTGTACGCAGAAGATCTTCGACTGAGGCGAGACCGTCGGCATTTTCAAAATTAACAATCGTTACGATGTCGGTGGGAGCGATTGTTTTGTTGTATGCCCCTTCGAGACGCACGATTAGTTTTTCTTTTGTATCGCCGTCAACTGGATCGTTCGTAAGTGCTTCTTCTGGCATCGTGGCAATTTGTTCTAGTCGTGTTTCGGTGATGACGACCGGTATATCCTGCGCGAATGTACCGTCAGGACGCTTGATGCGGAAGGCGACAAAGTGTCCCGGATGATATGCACCCTTTGGATCTTCACTGTTGGGTGTTCTGTCACCGAGTCGGACCGTTGTTGTAAATTCTTGCTCCTGAACCATGCGAGAAAGCTCTTCTTCGGGGAATGTTTCAGAAGCTGAGATCCAGAGTTCTTTTGCTTTTGGTGGTCTTTCAACAGAGGCTTCAACGGGCGGTATTTTTTCGTTCATAAGACCCTATTGTACAGGCAGATAATGAAAATAGAGTGAATCCCCAGGCTTTCCACAGGTTATCAAATTGACCCTCCAAAAAAGCCTTATATTTTGTCCTTTTTTGGAGCCTACCCCAATACCCAATATATGAGGCGGGTAAAGCATGGGACGGAGTTGACACCTTATTTTGAGCCGTATATAATGCCCTCACTCTCGATTATGAATTCACTTCCCAAGACGCAGCGGATGCCCTAAGGCCTTGCACGGAAGTGCTCGACCCCAGGAATCCGCCCGCGAGGCGGAATTTGTTTTTTAAGAGAGAGCTGATGTACGTTGACAATTTCATACTGTAGAGAATTAAGAAAAACAGGTAAGCCTGATGTACGAAAGTGCATCGGGTGGATTGTAGTCCTCCATGACGCAAGTTATGGAGGGTAAGAAATGTAGGAAGATAATGTAGAGGTTTTTAGATTTCCTAACAGGAGATCTAAGGGCGTATGGTGGATGCCTTGGTTCTATGTGGCGATGAAGGACGCGGTCGGCGGCGATACGCTTCGGGGAGGTGCCTAACAACCTTTGATCCGGAGATTTCCGAATGGGGAAACCCCGCATGGTGAACCCATGTGATCTGTCTGAATAATCAGACAGGAGCTTACCCCGGGAAGTGAAACATCTCAGTACCGGGAGGAAAATAAACAAACTTGTATTCCCTGAGTAGCGGCGAGCGAAACGGGAGAAGCCCAAACCACAGCGTGCTTGCACGAGGTGGGGTTGTAGGGCGATAACGCCTGTCTTTTGACAAGGAGAAAGTTACAAAATGCGTTCTTAGCTGAATGCTCTGGAAAGAGCGGCCCAAGGAGGTAATAGCCCTGTAAGCGAAAAGAATGCAACTTTCTAGTTATCGTTCCTGAGTACATCAAGACACGAATAGCTTGGTGGAATCCGCCAGAACTAACTGGCAAGGCTCAATACACATAGAGACCGATAGTGAACTAGTACCGCGAGGGAAAGGTGAAAAGAACCCCGGAAAGGGGAGTGAAATAGATCTGAAACCATATGCCTACAAGGAGTCAGAGCGGTCGCAAGACCGTCATGGCGTGCCTATTGAAGAATGAGCCAACGAGTTTACGCACGCGGCATAAGCTAAATCCTTTGTCGGATGAAGCTGCAGGGAAACCGAGTGTTAATAGCGCGAAACATATAGAAGCTAGAAGTCAGACAAAAAGGTTCGCCTTCAAGTCTGGCTTCCAGCTTCTATTAATAGTCGTGTGCGTAAGACCCGAAGCTAGGTGAGCTACCCATGAGCAGGGTGAACTCTGTCGAAAGATGGAGGGAGGCCCGAACCCGTTGATGGTGCAAAATCTTGGGATGACTTGTGGGTTGGAGTGAAAAGCTTATCGAACCTAGTAATAGCTGGTTCTCTCCGAAACAGCTTTTGGGCTGGCGTCTGAGCGTACCCTCGAGGGGTAGAGCACTGGATGGTTTGGACAGGGCGAAAGCTCGCTGAACCAATCAAACTCCGAATACTCGAGATTAAATGCCAGGCAGTTAGACCGTGGGGGCTAAGCTCCACTGGTCAAAAGGGAAACAGCCCTTGATCTCAAATTAAGGTCCCTAAATCGATGCTCAGTACACGTGAGGAGGTGGGATTTCTCTGACATTGAGGAGGTTGGCTTAGAAGCAGCCATCCTTTAAAGAAAGCGTAACAGCTCACTCACTTAGAGATCCCGCGCCGTAGATGATCGGGGTTAAGCATCGTACCGAAGTTGAGGGTTTATCACACTCAGTGTGATGAGCGGTAGGAGAGCATTTCCATCGCGATGAAGCCGAAGGGGTGACCCACGGTGGAGCGTTGGGAAGAGAGAATGTTGGCACAAGTAACCACAATGCGGGTGAAATCCCCGCACGCCGAAAAACCGAGGTTTCCTTCGCGATGTCAATCAGCGAAGGGTTAGTCGGGCCTAAGCCAATGGCGAACGCCGTAGGTGATGGACACATGGTTAATATTCCATGACTTCCCGGATATCTGATGGAGAGACGGGGTGTAGTATGTATCGCGCATTATTGGATTTGCGTCGGCGACATGAGGGCGTCAGTTTGGTAAATCCGGCTGGCACTATCCCAAGCGTTGTCGAGAACTCAGCCTCGTGCTGGGGAATGATACAAAGCACGCCTCCAAGAAAATCTTCTAAAGTTAATATCAAGGAACCCGTACCGCAAACCGACTCCGGTGGTTTGGTCGAGTAGACCAAGGCGAACGAGTGAGAGGTCCTCAAGGAACTCGGCAAAAAAGCGGCCGTAAGTTAGCGATAAGGCCTGCCCCTCGCAAGAGGGGCCGCAGCGAAAGTATCCCTGGCGACTGTTTAACAAAAACACAGCTCCCTGCGAACTCGTAAGAGGATGTATAGGGGGTGACACCTGACCAATGCCAGAAGGTCAACTATGGAGGGTCTCTTCCGCAAGGTTGAGGCTGAGCTATATAAGCCCTGGTGAATGTCGGCCGTAACTATAACGGTCCTAAGGTAGCGCAATTCCTTGTCAGGTAAGTTCTGACGCGCACGAATGGTGTAACGACTGGGGAACTGTCTCGAGGACCCGCTCGGTGAAAATACAATACCGGTGAAGATGCCGGTTACCTGCAGCTAGACGAAAAGACCCCAGAAGCTTTACTACAGCTTGATATTGGGTGCACGAGTCAATTGCGTAGAATAGATGGGAGAGGTTATGCGTATGATTTCGGTTGTACGTTACTCGTCAGTGAAATACCATTCTTTTGAGTTGTGCATTCTAACCTGTGCGGCAAAAACGCACGGGAACAGTATCTGGTAGGTAGTTTGTTTGGGGCGAATCCCTCCTAAAAAGTAACGGAGGGGTCTATTAAGATTCCCTAGGCGCGAATGGAAACCGTGCCGATAGTGTAATGGCATAAGGGAGTTTAACTGCAAGACGGACATGTCGAGCAGATGCGAAAGCAGAGCATAGTGATCCGACCCTGCGCATTAGACGCGGGGGGAGCTCAACGGATAAAAGCTACTCTGGGGATAACAGGCTAGTACCGCCCGAGCGTCCACAGCGACGGCGGTGTTCGGCACCTCGATGTCGGCTCACCTCATCCCGGGGCTGGAGAAGGTCCCAAGGGTATGGCTGTTCGCCATTTAAAGAGGTACGTGAGCTGGGTTCAGACCGTTCAGGAATTCATGGATGAAGATCCGTGTCTTGGACAGTCTGAACCCTGATGAATCGAGAGTAATGTTATCTATCCGAAGAAAATTGAAGAAAAGTCTTTTCGTCGAAGATAAAAACCTAATACATGATAGAGATATCGTGTTGGTTTTTCCTCATGAGTTGTCATGGGGTTAAAAGAGAACCAATCGCATCACGGCGGCCACATGCAGCAATGCACGTGGATCAAGCTGACTTATATCGGTGGAGCCTTTTCGAAGGTGATACCGAGGGAACTTCGCAAGAAGACCCGTAGAGACTAAACGTCGGCCATCCTTATGGGATGAAGCTATAGTCCAATGCAACAAGTAATTGTTGATATCATGCGTGAGACAGGTTGGTCTCCTATCTGCTGCAGGCGTCGATTCTTGAGGAAATTCGCTCCTAGTACGAGAGGACCGGAGTGAACTGACCTCTGGTGTACCAGCTGTTCTGCCAAGGGCAACGCTGGGTAGCTATGTCGGGCATGGATAACCTCTGAAAGCATCTAAGAGGGAAGCCAGTTCCAAGATTAGGAATCATTAAGAACCGTGAGAGATGATCACGTTGATAGGCATTAGGTGTACGCACAGCAATGTGTTCAGCCGAGATGTACTAATTCGTCGAATTCTCTTGTTAGGTAATCTGAAAATCAAAACAAAATCCCCACGTTTCTCTCATTCTCTACAGTATGAAGTTGTTAATGGCGTCACAGGACGATCTTTCACAATTCAATGAACATCGAAGATTGGTCGGACTACGGTCCGGTCATTGCGCACGGGTCGCTCCGTCGTTTCCGAAGGCAAGTCATGACGCGAGAGTGTCAGACACTTCCGGATCCTCCGGAAGGCTTAGGTGGACGTTCTGATGGAGCGAGGCAACTCGTTCTTATCAGAGAGGGTTTCGTGCCCTCCGGACGCCCGCGCGTGTAGTTCTTCACAATGTTTTTCATGTGGACCTATAGCTCAGCGTAGAGCGCGTGACTGATACTCACGAGGTCGGAGGTTCGAATCCTCCTAGGTCCACCACACCATCTCTTTTTAGGAGATGGCCAGTCTCCGGTGTTCATTGATATTATTTCGAGCTTCGTAATCTGGTGACTTGACGCAATGGAACCACCCGTTCCCATTCCGAACACGGAAGTTAAACGTTGTAGTGCCGATGGTAGTCCTTACGGGCGAGAGTAGGTAGTCGCCAGGTTAAGGAGCTTGAACAGAAAAACCCCAACAAATCGTTGGGGTTTTTCTTTATCCCGAAACTCATCTAACTGACCTTCGCTCTCTTGCTCCGCTCCCTGTTCCCTCCAAGGAGCACGCGGTCTCGCTTGCTAGCTCGCCGCTCGACTCGCGCCAGTCGCGCTCCGTAGGCTCCTTGGATGGACAGGTCGCTTCGCATTCTTAATTGCTCATTGCCAATTGCTACTTGCTGTATACTATACCCATGTCTTGGGCATCCCGCCGTCGCGCACTCTATCTCTTGGGTCTCATCGTCGCCTTTGCGATTATCATTGGTGTGCCGACGTATTTCTTTTTTCATGAAGAACCGACGTGTACCGATGGTATCCAGAACGGGCTCGAGGATGGCGTCGATTGTGGTGGTAACTGTCCGATTATCTGTAGCTTCAGTGCGGCGGATGCACTTACACAGTGGAGCCGTCTTTTTAATGTGATCCCCGGTGTTTATAGCACCCTCGCACTTGTCGAGAATCCAAACGCCACCGTCGGTGCTGTTGATGTTCCATACAGCTTCAAGCTTCGTGGAGCCGATAACGTGCTCGTGTACGAAAAGAAGGGACTCATCTCGTTGCCACCGAAGAGTGTGATACCAATCTTTGAGACCGGCTTGCAGACAGGCTCACGCATCCCGACCCGTTCTGAATTCACGCTCGGTGAGCCGGTATGGGTCCGACAAGATGAGTTGCCATACGATATTTCGGTACGCGACGAGAAGATCGAGAACGAGGCGACGCAGCCGACCGTTACTGCTATTTTGCACAACGATACCACCGATGCGGTAGGGGAATTCGCCGCAGTCGCGATCCTCTATGACATCGAAGGCAATGCACTCCACGCATCGCGCACCATCGTCGACGGACTCGATGCGCTCGCTGAGACGCGCGTTGTATTCACCTGGCCGCAGCCGTTCTCGGATTCCGTGGCACAGATCGACATCATTCCTGTATTTTCAGACCGATAGACCATGTCTCCGCTCGCATCTTTTAGTCGCTCAGTGAACTGGCTCATGCTCGGTGCTGCTGGGCTGCTCGTCATGGCGGGATTGGTGACGATGAACTCATTTGGACCGTCGAATAGCTTCTTTCAGCAACAGCTTGTGTGGTTCTTGGTTTCGATTGCGGTGTTCTTTGGTGCGAGCCTCGTCGACTGGCGATTTCTCCGCACAACGCCGGTGGTCGTCACCATTTTCATCGCATCAGTTGTCTCGCTCGCGCTTCTCTTTGGTCTCGGAACGATCACCATGGGTGCCATGTCGCGCTTTGACCTTGGCGTGTTCTTTATTCAGCCGTCTGACCCGGCAAAGCTCGCGCTTGTCATCATCTTGGCCAAATATTTTTCACGTCGGCACGTCGAGATCGCTCACGCTCGCCACATTTTTGTCTCGGGCGCGTATGCATTCATCTTTTTTATTCTTCTGTTTGTTCAGCCAGACTTTGGTGGTGCCATTGTTGCGTTTGGTATCTGGCTCGGCATGACGCTCGTCTCAGGTCTTTCACGCAAGCACCTTGCGATCATCTTCATCACCGGAGCGGTCGCCTTCGGAGCCTTATGGGGCTTCGTTTTTCAGGATTATCAAAAAGATCGCATCCGAACGTTTATCAGTCCGCTCACTGACATCCAAGGTGCGGGATACAACGCATATCAATCGATGGTCACCGTTGGGGCAGGACAGATGCTCGGACGCGGCATCGGTTTTGGTACGCAATCGCGTCTCAAGTTCCTTCCTGAATACGAAACTGACTTTATTTTTGCCGCATTCGCCGAAGAATGGGGATTCGTTGGTGTGCTCATTCTTCTTCTCTGCTTTTTTGTACTTTTCACCTGCATCCTTCGAGAAGCACGTCGTGGCGCAACCAACTTCGAAACGCTTTTCGCGATCGGTGTCGCGCTCATGCTCGCTGTGCCGTCTATCATTCATATTGGTATGAATGTCGGCGTGATGCCGGTTACCGGAACTGTTCTACCATTCGTAAGTTATGGTGGTAGTCACTTGGTTGTCGAATTTCTCGCGCTCGGCATGCTCAATGGTATGCGTCGCTATCGTCGTGCAGCTCACCGAGAAGAGCTCGGTGGGGAAGTGGTGATGTAAAAATACTTCGACCCACCTGCGACAGAGTCGTGGTGGGTCGTGGAACGGGGAGTTCTTCAGGGGAACGCGCTCTTCCGAACACTTCTCATGATGGTGCTTTCTCCGAGGTCAGGCTTCGGAGGGCCGGAGCAGTTGATGTGAGTTGCGAGATGGAACTCGCTGAGAGGTCGCAACTCCCAACACACGGAGCAGCGAGCCGCTTGCACGACGAGCTCTTTGTGGGGCTGAAACCCTGCTACACCTTGATTGCACATGCGACTGTTCCTTTCTTGGTTGAAAGTGAAGTTCTGCACAACACGTTGACGAGTGTTTCGTGAGAGGCGGGTCGAGGACCGGAAGGTTTTTCCACTTCTTCTCTCATAGAACCTCTGATCCACGTGAAGCGGATACAAGTTTCACAGCATCCCATGTTTGGGTTTATGGCATGGCACCCACACGTACACGTCCTGATGTTGTAATAATAGTCAGGCGTTATCGTATCAAGCACAATCGGAGGCCTGTTCATCGTATCCTCCCCTGGGGAACGAGTCTAAAGCCATCATAGGGCTTTGTGAAAACGGGTCAAGGAGATTCTACTGCTCAAACTTTCCGACCACGTATTCCATTTCGTCTTGAAAATCTCGTGAAGGACATGACCAGCCGGGGGAGAGGTGATGTTCGCCGTCTGATGTTTCCATGTCAGCGATACCGAGCACATAGAACGCGCCGTTGGTTGCAGGACAGCCAAATGAGCCAGCAGGGAAGCGGAAATAGCGGAAGTTGCCGGCAGAGTCATCACTGAGCGGGTCAGAGATCGCTCCAGAGAGAAGGCGGTTTGTATTCAATACTTCGACGAACGTCCCGTTGCCTGGGGTGTCCCATCCACCGTCTCCTGCGCCGTCACCATCGGGATAGCTTTCGTCATCAGAATAGTAGAGCTCGAGCGCTGTCTGCATCTGACGGATTGAGTTGATACGGTCTGCGTCACGTGCGCCTTTGCGTGCTGTTGAGAGAGCAGCAAGGATGACTGTTGAAAGGAGCGCAATAATCGAGATGACGACAAGAAGCTCGATGAGGGTGAAACCGGTTGATGTGCGTCGTGTGTTCATGATGTGCATTTATCTTACCACTGCCGGCACGAAGTTCTTGCGCGTATCTATTGCGTCTTTTGATAATGCTGATTTACCAATCAATAGAGACGCCGCATGAATGATGATGACTCCGACGAGGATGATTGTTTGTGCATGGGAAACGGTGTCGGCGATGTGGTTTCGGAGCATCCATGCGGTAATGCCTCGCGCGCCTGACGGGGCTCGCACTACGGGGCCTTGTTCTTCGAAAACGACATTCATATGAGTGATTGATAGAGGTTGTCTGTCTCAGTGAGCATGCGATCGATTGAGAAGTCGCGCGTTACACGTTCGTGAAGCGCCTTACCGTATGCCTCACGCCGATCTTTGTCTTCGATGAGAAGCGCGAGTGCTCCGGCGATTTCTTTTGGTCGTTTTGCTTGTACAACAATGCCCGACTCCATGTCGGTGATGACTTCCTGAATCCCCGGAATCGCGCTACCGACGCAAGGAAGTGCGGCGTTGCCAGCCTCCAAAAGAGCAATAGGCAGGCCCTCTTTGAGCGATGTGAGCGTAAAGATATCGAATGCCGAAAGATACGTTGCCGCATCAGGAATTGTTCCGGTAAGAAATACATGAGCGGTGAGTCCGGCATCGACGATCTGTGCCTCGAGTTTTTCTCGGAGCCCACCGTCATTGCCGATGATGACGCAGACGATGTTGCCATGAATTGCGCGAAGTTCGCGGACTCCCTCGATGAGATACGAGAGGCCTTTGTTCGGAT
>JBDKFZ010000011.1:0-31346 GCA_039798445.1 Candidatus Parcubacteria bacterium | reverse complement strand
CATCGTGGCGTACTCTGCGACGACCTCGGGATGCCCTCCGACACTCAGGAGGCATCCCGTTCCCCAGCTGTCGACGTGGCCGGTGCCCAAGGCACCCGGGAACTCGTACCACACCCGGAACTGTCGCTGGCTCGTGGGCATGGTGCACATGAGACTCTTCTCCCCGAACTGCTCGTAGAGCGAGCCGAAGACGTCCTTCTTCTGAGACAGCAGAGCGGCCTGTTCTGCCTCATCTCGGCTACCACTGGCCCGCCAGAGAGTGAGGAGCTCGTTCAGCAGAGCCTTGCGGTCTTCGGTGGAAGAACTTGCTTGCAGGGCCTTGTTGAGACGCTGGGCGTCGGGCCCATATTCGTTCGCCATGAACGAAATACTTCCCGTGCGCGCCTCTGCAGCCTTCTGATTCGACAGCAGGGTGATTCGCTCATTCAGTTCCATGATGGACCTTTCTATGGTTGTGGGTGACTTCTCACCCGTTATTGTTCAAGGAACAACGTTTGGCTTACTGGGTACAGTATACACCAGTAATGTACATTTGTCAATACCCCTACTCCCCCTTCAAAACTTCCACCTTGGCACCGATAGAATTGAGACGTGCGGCGATTTCTTCGTAACCGCGGTTGATAGAGTAGATATTGCGAAGGATCGAGGTGCCTTCGGCTGCGAGCATGGCGATGAGGATGATCATGGCCGGACGAAGCGCGGGAGGACAAACGACCTGCGCTGCTTTGAGCTTTGTTTTTCCAGTAACAAAAACACGATGAGGATCGGCAAGTGTGAGCTGAGCACCGAGACGATTGAGCTCAGTAAAATAGATGGCTCGAGTCTCCCACATCCAGTCGTGGATGAGCGTGACACCTGTGGCTTGTGTTGCGATAGGAACAAAAAACGGTAGGTTGTCGGTGTTGATGCCCGGATATGGCAGTGCATGGATCTTGTCGGAGACCGCCTTGAGCTTTGACGGCATAATGGTGAGATCGACGAGATCGGTACGGCCGTTGTACGACTTGTATCGCTTGGTCTTTGTGTATTTGAGTCCCATCTTTTCCAATTTCAAAAGTTCGACGGAAAGAAAATCGATTGGAGCGCGCGTGATGATGAGTTTTGAATCGGTGACGATTGCAGCCGAGATCAACATCATTGATTCGATAGGGTCTTCGCTGTTGTTGTACTCGAGCGGAGCGTTGAATGATTTGACGCCGTGCACCGTGAGCGTTGTCGTGCCGACACCCTCAATCTTTACTCCCATCTTCTCCAAGAAGAAGCAGAGTTCCTGTACCTGATAGTTGGGAGGCGCAAAGCGGATGATGGTGGTGCCCGGTATCAGTGCAGCAGCCATCAAGATGTTGTTCGCTGCCGTGTCCCCCGCCTCATACATAACGATATCTGCGGGTTTGAGTTTCTTGGCCGATATTTCGTAGTGAGATTCTTTGGTGACAATCTTCACGCCAAGCTCTTCGAGCCCGTAGCGATGTGCGGCGATAGTGCGATTGCCCATCTTGCATCCGCCAGCATGGGGAAGATTAAACTTCGGCACATGGTGGATGAGCGAACCGATGAACATCAAACTTGAGCGAACTTTTGCTGCAGCATCCTTGTCGAGCTTGTTCATCGCAAACTTCTTGGGTGGAACAATTTCCAACGTGTTCTTTTTGACCCACGTTACTTTTACGCCGATGCTCTCCATGATTTCGATCAAACGGTTCACCTCTTCAATGCGCGAGATGCCATGAAGTGTTGTCTTCCCTTTGTTGATGAGCGCTGCACACAAAAGAACGACGGAGCCGTTCTTGGAGAAATTGGTAGTGATGGAGCCCGAAAGCTTCCGTCCGCCGGTCACCTTGAAATCGAGTGATTCTGCCATGTATGGCTATGATACCTCACCTAATTTCTACGGCGAAATGGGGTTTTTCGTTAGAACCTCAGGATGCGATACAGTACAGCTAATGAAGATCCTCTCTGTCATCCCCATCCTCAAAGGCGTTGCACCCGAGACGCTCACCTATTATGCGAGCGCCGACATGCGTCCGGGGGCTCTAGTGCGGGTTCCTGTCCGTGGAAAATCTATTCCAGCTATCGTAACGCGGGTCGATGAGGCATCGTCGAGTAAGACTGACATTAAACGTCTCGCTTTTACGCTCAAAAAGATTGATGGGGTCATTGCAGAGCAATGTTTTGGTGAAGCGTTCATGAGCGCAGCGGCACGTGTTGCTCACTATCACGCTTCGTCGCTGGGGCCAACACTCTCGACGATTGTTCCAAAAATTATCTTTGAAAACTGCGCAGAGCTCGTTGCAAAAGACGCGACCACTATCACATCTGAACCAAAACGAATCACACCGCGTCTTATTCAAGCTTCGTATACCGATCGTGTTGCCCGATACCGCTCATTCATCCGAGAATCGTTTGCTCAGCAAAAGTCGATTGTCGTTATAGCTCCCACAACCGTCGAGGCTGAGACGCTCTTTGGCGAACTCTCACATGGCATAGCTGAACGGGCTTTCTTTGTTGTGCCCTCACTTACCAAGAAGAAACTACTCACCGCATGGCAGGGAGCTCTCGATGCCGAGATGCCAGTGGTAATCATTGGAACAGCTGTTTCTCTCGCCCTTTCTCGTCGTGATATCGGCACGTTCATCATCGAACACGAATCATCTCCTCACTACAAATCTCAAACACGACCATTCATCGACGCGCGTACCACCATTCACGAACTTGCCGCTTCGTTGGGTGCCTCGGTGATAGCGGGCGATATATTTGCTCGTCTTGAGACAAGCACCGGAGCTATCGAAGCGGGTGACGAAAGCATCCGTCCGTCATTCCGCCAGGACAGAACAAAGTCCGTGACACTTGTTGATATGAGCACAAAGAAAGATAGCGAGACACAACAACGCACCGAGGAGAAAAAGAAAGTGATGTCGAACGAAGCTCTTACTGCGCTTACGAGAAGCATGGCGCTCGGACGCTTGAGCTTTGTCTACAGTCTTCGCAAAGGTCACTCGGGATTCACGGTGTGTCGCGATTGTGGCAAGGTGCTCACCTGTGACCGATGTGCGGCACCGATGGTGCTCCATCTTCCACGACCGAAAATTGCCGGCGAGGTAGGAGAGCGTTCGTTCGAATGCCATCGTTGTGGTCGTGTCCGAAATACCCACACTGTTTGTGATGATTGTTCGAGCTGGCGGCTCGAGATGTATGGTCTCGGTGTTGAAAAAGTCGCTGAAACCCTCCGCGATGAGCTTGGTGACGCTCAAATCTTTACCATGTCGGCTGACACCGTGACAACTCCTGCGCAGGCACGTGAGCTCATCAAACAATGGAAAGAAAGCGGTAATGGGATCCTGGTCGGCACCGACATGGCACTCGCCTATCTCCACGGAGTTGTTCTTGAGTCCACAATCATCGCTTCGGTCGATACGCTCCTTGCACTTCCTGATATCGGCATGCCCGAACGCGTGTTCCGTCTTGTGGGTGAACTTGCAGATACATCTGAGTCGTTGGTCATCCAGACACGAAACCCTGATGCCGCAGTATTTTCATTTGCAGTCTCTGGCGACGGCTGGGGTTTCTATCAACAAGAGATCGGGAAACGAAAGATTTTGTCGTACCCGCCATACATGGCGCTTATCAAAGTGACCCGCCACGGAGAAGAATCCGCGGTGATGCGTGACTTGGGAATGATTCACGAAATGAGTCTTCCCTACCAGACCATCGTTTATCCTGCCTTTATCTCTCACGTGAAAGGGATGTACAACGCCCACGCCCTCATATCAATTCCACAAGGAGGCTGGCCCGATGAGCGCCTCGTGACACAGCTTCGCGGACTACCGCCGACGTTCACGGTCAATGTCGCTCCCGAGAGCGTTTTGTAATACACTGTTTTTCATATGAGCGACAAACTTTCAACCGAAGCCTACAAAGGCGTCAGAGATTTTTATCCTGAGGACATGGCGATTCAGAAGCACATCTTTGCGGTGTGGAGCAAAGTTGCCGAGAGCTACGGGTACGAAGAATACAGCGCATCCATTCTTGAACCTGCCGAAATGTATTCAGCAAAGACCAACGAAGAGCACGCAAGCGAACAGACATACACCTTCACCGACCGCGGCGAACGTCAGGTAACGCTTCGCCCTGAGATGACGCCAACCGTTGCGCGCATGATTGCAGGAAAGAAGCGTGATCTTGCTTTTCCTGTCCGCTGGTACTCGATTCCCAACGTTTTCCGCTACGAACGTCCTCAACGTGGTCGCCTTCGTGAGCACTGGCAGCTTAATGCTGATATTTTCGGAAGTGAGGCTGTTACTGCCGACGTCGAGGTCATTTCGATGGCCTACGACATCATGCGAGCATTTGGCGCACAGCCTGGCGACTTCATCGTTCGTCTCAACAGCCGCAAAATCTGGAACACGCTCACCGAACAGCTTGCTCTCTCTACTGAACAGGAACACGCGCTCGCTCGTTTGATCGACAAAAAAGCCAAGATAACCGCTTTGGAATACACCGACGAAGAAGAGGCTATTCTTGGCGACAAGACAAAGCTCTTCCGTGCAGATATGGAAATGCTCGCCAAGGATGCCGTGCCTGAACGACTTATTGGAAGCGACGGGGTCAAAGAACTCGCCCAGATTCGTGCACTTTTGACCAACGCAGGTATCCCGGTTGTCTACGACCCAACACTCATGCGCGGCTTTACCTATTACACCGGCCCGGTCTTTGAGATATTCGATACCGACCCTAAGAATCCACGTGCGCTCTTTGGCGGAGGTCGCTACGACCGCCTCCTCGAGCTCTTCAGCAGCGACAAGATACCCGCTGTCGGCTTTGGTATGGGAGACGTCACTATTCGCGATTTTCTCGAGACCCACGATCTTCTTCCCAAGCAGACTTCAACAACCGATCTCATGCTTTGTTTGGTTGATGAAAAGGGACGAGACGAGGCACCCGAACTCGCACGACACCTTCGTGCGGGCGGTGTGCGCGTCGCAGTCTACGAAGGAACCAAGAAGCTCGGCGATCAGATCAGCGTTGCCTCAAAGAAAGGCGTTCCGTTCATCGTCTGTATCGGTGAAAAGGAAGTCGCCGAAGGTTCATATGTCCTTAAGGAGCTCGCAACAGGCAACGAGATGACGCTCGACATGGCGGGCATCACTGCATTTTTCAGAACTCGTTAATCTCGTCTTCATGCGCAAAGTGGTTTTTGATATCGAAACACGCAATATCTTTGAAGACGTGGGCAAAAATGATCCCGTACTTCTTGATATCTCTATCGTCGGCACGTACGACTCCGAGACTGACTCCTACGATTCCTATTCACAAGAGGAGTTTCCCCGCCTGTGGGCGCTCATTGAAAAAGCAGATGTCCTCATCGGTTTTAACTCCGACCATTTCGACTTACCGCTTCTCAACAAGTACTACCCAGGCGATCTCTTCAAAATCAAATCGATTGATATGATGGCGGCAGTAAAGACCGCACTCGGACGACGGCTCTCGCTCGGCAACATCGCATCGGCAACGCTCGGTGAAAAGAAGAGTGCCGACGGGCTTCAGGCGTACCAATGGTGGAAAGAAGGCAAGGTTCAGGAAATTCGTGACTACTGCATCCAAGACGTGAAAGTAACGAAGAACCTCTACGACCACATCGTGAAGAACAAGAAACTCAAATATCGTGACGGACCAAACGTCCTCGACCTCGCTATCGACACGACAGGATGGGAAGACAAAGGCGACCACGCGATGACCTTTTCACTCGGATTCTAGAGAACCCAGAACAATATCAGGAGTGCGAGTGCGACGCGGTACCAAATGAACACCGAAAGTGTGTGAGTTTTGAGATAGCGAATGAGGAAGTGGATGGCGGCGAGTCCTGAAACAAGCGCGGTGATGAGCCCTGCAATGAGTGGGCTCAACGAGCCAATCTCCATGGGATTCATGAGAAGAGAAATAAGCGATGCGCCACCGGCACCGAGAAGAATTGGGAATGACAAGATGAATGCAAACCGTGTTGCCTGTTCACGAGAGACGCCGTTGAGCAGTGCACCGGAGATGGTCGAACCTGAGCGGGACATGCCAGGAAAAAGCGCGAGTGCTTGGAAGATACCGATGCGGAATCCGATGCGCTGATTGATAGGCCGCGGAAGAAGCTGGGCGTTCTGCTTAGCACGGCGCTCGGCATACCACATCAACAATGAACCGATGAGCAACCCGATTGCGACGATGATGCCACCCTTTGTTGATGAATCGACAGAATCAAGCACATCTTTGAGCAGGAGCCCAAAGGCAAGAGCCGGAACTGTGCCCCAGATGATGGCACCGCAAAAATCCTTTTCTTCTTGTGACATCGGCGCCCTCGTAACAAACTTCCATGCGCTTTTGATGAACACCCAGAGATCCTTTCTAAAATAGAATGCGACAGCGATGGTAGTTGCAACATGAAGCGCTGCAACAAAAGCGAGGCCTCCTGTTTCCCCTATCCCCAAAACCTGCTGAAAGAGGATAAGGTGGCCTGTTGAAGAAACAGGAAGGAATTCAGTGATTCCCTGGACCAATCCAAGGAGCAGTGCGTCAAGAATCGTCATAGAGAGAGTATATGATATACTCTGCCCATTACAAAAGAACGTTAGCCCTTATCATGGAAAAAGAAAACAAATTCCTTATCCCGCTTGCAGTCATCGTCGCAGGAGCGCTCGTGGCTGGTGCGGTCTTCTTCAAGTCGAAATCTCCTTCGGTTCCTACTGAAACCGGAGAGCCTGTCGATGTTGAAGTCCGTCCCGTAACAGCTGATGACCACATCTTGGGTAATCCGAATGCGGATCTCGTGATTGTGGAATTCTCGGACATCGATTGTCCTTACTGTTCTGTTTTTCACCAGACGATGCACAAAATCATCGATGAGTATGGTGTTGACGGTCAGGTCTCATGGGTATATCGCAACTTCCCACTCGACCAGCTTCATCCTGATGCTCGCACCAAGGCAGAGAGCACAGAGTGTGTTGCTTCGCTCGCTGGTAACGATGCCTACTGGAAATACCTCGACGCTCTCTTTGCTCGCACTGAGACCGTTGCGGACCTCCCATCGATCGCAGCGGAATTTGGCGTTGACCAGACAGCATTCAACACCTGTATGAGCGACAAGCGCTTTGCAGCTAAGGTTAAGGCAGACGGAGACGAGGCAATGGCAGCAGGTGGTCGTGGAACTCCTTACAGCGTTATGGTCGCTAAAGACGGCATGACGTTCCCAATCAACGGAGCACTTCCATACGACGTCATCAAACAGACAATCGAGACGGCTCTCAAGGGAGAATAGTCTTTTCAAACGATATAAAAACACCCTTCATTTGAAGGGTGTTTTTATTATCCACAAACTAATCTAGATATTCTCTCCGCTTTCGATGATTGGCGCTACGTGGAATGTGAGCATGTAATCGCTCTGATCAATCGATACGCCTTCCTTAGGGTATGGCAATACCGCCGTGAGGGAAATATTGTAACCCCCAAGCGCTACCGTACCAGCATCAAGCTTCATATCGATGGTCGACGTGTCTCCGCCTTGTACAAGTGTGACTGATGCTGTTGCTTCACCGGCCCAGATACACTGAACCCCTGTCGGACAGCGGCTATCGGTGACCTTGTTGACCGTAACCGTAAGCCCCGAAATCTCTGTTGGAGAACCCACAGAGATCGACTTATCTTCCGGACCACGGACACGTTCATCCTCAGTAGGAGTTTCGTCGATTGGAACAGTAACGGCATCCTTCTTCGTGAGAGCATATCCACCGGCACCAAGTGCAAGCAGGATAACAATGATAAGTGTTATTTTCATGATTATTGTGATGAACTATTAAATCTCGAAGAGCGTTGTAAAGTTCCCGCGTGAAGGAAGTGTGCTCTCGTCGCCTTCTTGGATCTCACCGTGCTTCACGATGAGCTTGCCATCCTCCATAAAGACGCCCACCTCATCACCGGAACCGGCCCACCAACACACAATCCCCGCAGTTTCGTTGTTGGGAAGATTGGCTTTCTCGATCTCGATACAACTACCGTTATATGTTCCAGCATCGTATTCCGTGCCATTTATCGTAGCGGTAACCTGCACGACAGGAGTTCCAGTTGTCGGTTCAGGCGTCTTTTCCTGGAAGGCCCAAGAAACCTCCGGCGCGGTGTCAGATTGCTTGACTGCATAAACAATTACTCCGATGACGACCAGTGCGATGACAATCCATAAAGCTTTTTTCATGTGGAGTGATGTTTTCTAGCGTAGTAATATCGACTCACTTCATTGTAGCAACAAAAGCGCTCTCTCATCAGCCATGCTACACTCCTCGCATGAAAAGCCACCAACCTTCCGGTAGGTCAGGGAAGCCTGCCCGTACCGGAGGAAAACCTCAGCGACGTGCTCCAAAGCCGCTCCCTGTGCCCACAGCACCGGTCTTTCCCATGCGTATCAACAAGTTTTTGGCGCTCAAGAAGCAGTCAACCCGCCGTGGTGCTGATGAGCTCATCGAGAAAAGGCAGGTCTTTCTCAATGGCCGTTTGGCTGTTTTGGGTGATAAAGTCAACGAGAACGACAATGTCGAAGTGCGGTTCCGCGGCAATCAAAAACCTCCAGAATACGTCTATTTTGCCTACAACAAGCCTCGTGGCATCGTGACCCACTCGGCACAGGGCAACGAACAAGAAATCAAGCACGTCGTGGCGCTCCGCGATGTGTTCCCCATCGGTCGTCTCGATAAAGACTCCCACGGGCTCGTAATCCTCACCAATGACGGTCGTATTACCGATCGCATGCTCTCTCCACTCTACTCTCACGAAAAAGAATATCTTGTTACAACAAAAGAAGACCTCCGTAGCAACTTCAAAGTAAAGATGGAAGCCGGCGTGAAAATCGAAGACGGAACAACTCGTCCGTGTAAGGTAAAAGTCGTTGATGATCGAACATTCCGCGTGATTCTCACCGAAGGTAAGAAGCACCAGATTCGCCGCATGTGCGTCGCACTCTTCCAAGAAGTTGACGACCTCCAGCGCATCCGAATCATGAATATTTCACTCGGTAATCTTAAAGAAGGTGCTCACCGAAAGATCGAGGGCGAAGAGCTCCACACATTCCTCGAGAGTATGGAGATTATTTAGTTTTTGCTTTTCCTTTCAAAACCTTGCTGAGGGAACAATAGTCACAATCGGGCACGCCGCATTGTGCGTCCCAAAATGCGAGTGTGCGGATCTCGCCCACTGTCTTTGTAATGACTTTTTTGAGATCCTCCACGTCGGATGTCTCAAGATCAAATGTCTCACTGCTATACTTCCCTTTTTCGGGTTCGACGAACGCCAGGATTCCCTTGTCGGCAATATGATCTCCCTCAAGTGAAAGGAGTAACTTATAGAAAGCGAGCTGGCGGAAGAAATCACCGCTGCCGTTCTTGGTCTTGCCAAGCATCTCATTGCGACTTTTGTGTCGGCCTGTCTTATAGTCCACAACCGTCACTCGTGATGTTGTGTCTGCCCTATCAACGCGGTCGATTGTTCCACGAAGGACGACATCCTCACCTGATGGAATCGCAAGGGTGGTTTCGACAGAGTGTTCCCAGAGCGAAAGCCCAGGACGCGCCGGGGCATTCATTTTCCAGAATTCCGGCAACGCTTTCATACCCTTTGCGACGAACTGGTCTTCTTCTCGCTCAGAAAGCGCGTTCTTAGCCGCCGCGCTCTCGACGATCTTCTTCATCGACGCATTCGTTATCTTTTTGCCCGCTGCAGCTGATTCACCCAAAAGACGTAGTGCGAGGTGGAGCGTCGTACCAAAACGCGACGAAGCGCTCGGAGCCTGGGGCACGCGCAAGAGACTCACAAAGAAATACTTCCACGGACATGCAAGATAGTTATTGAGCGCAGACACAGAAAGTCCTTGGTCATCGAAGAGCCGGACGAGATAGTCCTTCTCCGCAACATCGAGACCTTTTTGTATGGGGTCTGCAAAAACAAATGACGCCGCGAGTTTTGTAAGCTCGGGCGCTCGATCTGCGGTAGTCTCACGAATTACTGACTCTGCATCAAGCTCCTCGATAAATTGAGATGGGGTCTTTGGTGCGCCAGCTGTATCTGTGGCTGGGAACGTAAGGATTGCTTCACGCTTGGCACGAGTGATGGCAACATAGAGCAAACGGCGCTCGTCATCATCGTTGGTTTCGATGACCGATGGAACAACAAAGAGCGAACGATTACGACGATTACCCCAATGTCCGTCAGTGACACCGATAATGAAGACACGTTCGAACTCGAGACCTTTGGCCCGATGGGCCGTCATGAGCGACACGGACTTTTTGAGTCCTGCGTCCGGGAGCATTTTGAGCGTACTGCCGTGTTCTTCCATGATTGCGATGTGCTCGAGGAAGTCAGCAACAAGATACGTCTGTGCTCCGGCTGAGAGATTCTTTGCTTCTTCAAACAAGACTTCGAGCGCCTTGAGCGTCTCGGCAGAACCTGCGGCTTGGATGATGTGCGCGACGAACGCGGATTCGCGGACAATGTGATCGAACACCTCGATAAACGGTCGCGTTCGAGCCATGCGTGACCACGACAAGATCTTCTCGAAAGCATCCGACATCCCTGACACATCGCTTATCTCAGCATCAAGGAGCTTTGATCGATTTGAGAGGACTTGTGAGAGCTTGAGGCGGTTTTTATGCGCGTATGCGAGCGTTTTGTATGCATCGAGCGGTGATAGAGCAAAGAACGGCGCAAAGAGAGATTCTCCGAGCAAGATATCGTCGGTCGGACGCAAAGCGAGTCGCATAAGCTGGATGAGCCCGTGAATGTATGGATTATCGAGAACGTTCACATTGGACTGGATCGCAAACGGAATATCAGTCTTTTCAAGTATCTCGGCGATACCACGCGCGTCTTTGTTGTCTCGGTAGATGATGGCAATCTCTTCCCACGGCACGCCGGCCTCTTGAGCCGCGCGAAGTTCAGCAACGATGAATGCTCGCTCTTCTTTTTCTGACGACGTCGCGACAACGCGGATATTCGCCGCATCTTTTGTGTTTGCAATCAGTGGTTTACGAAGGTGTTCAGCATCAGCAGGTAAAGAACCTTTGGTAATGAGACTGTGTGCCGCGTCAAGAATCGGCTGACCTGAGCGATAGTTGCTCGTGAGAAAAATCACCTTTGCAGAAGGGAATTTGCGTTTGAAATAGAGAAAGTTCTCAAGTGATGCGCCCTGAAAGCGAAAGATCGCCTGTTTTTCATCCCCCACAATGAGCAGGTTCGGTTTATCGTCGAACGAACAGAGCAGTTCAAGAATCGCGTTCTGCGAAGCGTTGGCGTCTTGGTGTTCATCGGCCAAGATAAATTGAAAGCGCTCTTGGAGCGTTGCGCGAAGCGTATCGTTATCTCTGAGCGCAGCAACAACATCAAGAAGCATGTCGTCAAAGTCATAGAGTTTTCGTTCGGTGAGCATCGCCTCATATGCCTTATAGACAACAGCGAGCTCTTTGTTGCGGAGCGTCCGAACTTCGATATCTGCCTCTTTCTTTTGAGGCATACCGTCAAAATTATGAACTCCTTCAGGTGTTGGACGACTCGCTAATTCGATATGGTCAGTGAACTTCTCTGGCGTAATGCCTTCGCGTTTGAGCGACTGGATTGACTTCACGGCATCGCGGACATAGTGGAACGGGCTACCGAATGGTTTGATGTGAGCAAAATCATTGGCATCGATGATTTCACGAATCATCTTGATGATCTCAATCTCACGGATATTGCGAGAGCCGATGATGCGTGGAAAATATTCGGGATAGCGACGGATGATATCGTTGGCAAAGCCATGGAAGGTGTTGATCTGAACACGATATGCATCTGTGCCGATGATGCCAAAGAGCTTTTGTCGCATCGATGAGACCGCACTCTCGGTAAAGGTGAGCGCCAAAATCGAGCTGGCAGACGCATCAGTCTCTTTGAGGATGTTGGCAATGCGGAGCGTAAGAAGCGTCGTCTTCCCTGTTCCGGGCCCAGCAATTACCATCACGGGTCCATGAATGGTGTCGACGGCATCTTTCTGCTCAGGGTTGAGCCCTTTGTAGGATTTGTCGAATACAGGAGAAGATAGTGACTTTTGCATCCAGATATTCTAGCAGATTGACATCGCATCAAATAAACGTATAGTTCTTTTCGGAGCAACAACTTCTGGGGGATAAAGCCGAATGCGTAAGAACACCCGTCGGTGCAGTGTCTGTCGGAAGTATCGATGCAAGAACTCAGTTCATCGGAGCAAGACCACAGGCAAAATGACCTGCAGTGGCTGCTACAAAAAGGCAAAGGGCTACAAGCCCTCTGTGGAAGAGCGCCGAAAGTGGAGGGAAACCTACCACACGCAGGACCTCAAAGAACCGGGGGCCCGCCTGAACGAGGGACAGATCTGGAACGACCGCGAGGAGGCTCTGATCCTCGATCCACAGCGTCCACCAGATCTCAAACTCGCAATACAGCTTGGGAGATCGCCCCAAGCCATCCACTATCGCAGGTGGAAGCTCAAGAACAAGAAAAAGAAGCAAGCAGTGGCCGCATAGGCAGCCACGCAACGGCCACGACAAAAGGTGTTACGACACCCGCGTCGTGGCCCTTTTGTTTAAAAGAAAAGGGACCCCTTGCGAGGCCCCCCCATTTTCGATATTCAACTGAATACCTGCCGATACTTACGAAGGGATAGAACACCCAACAAAAGCACGGCGATACCCAACAATTGCAAACAGAAAGGCAGAGACCAGTTATTCAGCATAATCCCAAAGATGCCGAGCCCTAGAAACTGAGCAAGGCCCGAGACCGCTGAACGAATCGAAATAACCGTCGCGCGATTCTCAGAATCGAGGTGGTTGTTGAAGAAAGCACCAAGGAACGGACGCTCGAATCCTCGTACCGCATTCTGAAGGAGGATAACCCCGACGGAGAACACAGCGACCACAGAGCCCATGAAGATGATGGGGAATCCCATCATCAGAATCATAAGCACGATAACCTTTTGCTCACTCAGACGCCTCTCCAAGCTGTACGCGTAGCGACTAAAGAACCATGCCACAACGTTAAGCAAGAAGAACATGATGCCGTAGTGTGCTATCGGCAGCTTCACAAGCTCGAAGTATGGATTGTACGTGAAGAACCATACCTTTGAGGAGACTGTGATGAGCATCGAGAATCCGATAATCCACTTCACAGCTCGATGATTTGCGACGAACAAAACGCTCATCTTCATCATGTTGAAATGCTCACGAGCTGCATACGTTCGTATCGCTCGAGGTTCGGTCAAGAAGAATGTTGAGACCGTCGAGAAGATGACGCCTGGAATCGATAGAAGCAACGGAACCCGAAGGTGCGTCTCTGCTATCAATCCGGTAGCCAACGAACAGAATGCAACAATCAAGAGACGATTGCCCACTGCTGCGCCTTCGATCTGTTTATACTCCCCTTCCCGTCCAAGCTCCTTGAGGGAGTCATACAGGATGGCAGAGTCAGCACCAGAACAGAGTGAGGCTCCAATCATCCAGACGATGTTTGCTCCCCAGACGTCGAATGGCGACTGAATGAGTGCAAACCAGATCATGCTCACCAAATGGAGCACGCTGCCGAGCACCACTGTTTTCTTCCTGCCAATGAGATCTGCAAGAGCTCCTGAAGGGACTTCGAGAAATACAAATCCCAACACGACGACTGCTTCCATCAGATAGATGTCGGCGAGCTCCATATGCCCCAAATGAATGAGGCAGGTGATAAGGATCGGCCCCCACAGCAACGGTTCGTTGAACGTGAGATACCGGCGATACAGCGCGACGTTTCGACAGGCTTGCTCCGCAGTCATTTGACCGACCCTCCTCTCTATTTGTAGTTGTTGTTAAAGAACTAACCCAGGTGCTGAACGAAAAACCTCTCGGCTTCTGTTCAGCCGAGAGGTTTCTTGAGGAGTCTATGCAATAAGGGTTTTATGCGTATTGCGATAGATAAGAAGCATCTTGGCTGAATACAAGCACGGTCGTAAAACCGGGAGTGTATGAAACGACGAAATCGGCCATAGAAATGGCCCAACACTTCGTATTCAACTTTTGATGCAAACAATTCATAGATATGACCATATCAGTCATACCCAGAAGTGTCAACTAGTAGTTCTTCAACTGCCCTGCTTTATGGTGCTGACGAATCTTTTCGTGAGCTTTGGCTTCGATCTGACGGATACGTTCGCGGGTGACACCGAATTCACGGCCTACCTCTTCGAGTGTGTGAGCAATACCGTCGGTAAGACCATTGCGGAGTTCGAGAATCTTGCGTTCCTTAAGTGAGAGCTCTGAGAGAACCTCTTGGATGTGTTCAGCAAGAATGCGCTGTGACGCTTCTTTGTCAGGCGACGGAAGGTGTTCGTCTTTGATGAAATCACCAAGTGTTGAACCACCATCACCATCATCACCAACAGGAAGTTCGAGCGAGACGGTGTTCTGATTGATCTGCTGAATGTGGTGGATCTTCTCAACTTCCATACCCATCTCAATGGCGATTTCTTCAGGAAGTGGCTCGCGGCCGAGGTCTTGCGCGAGCTTGCGGACGATGCGCTTGTACTTGGCAATCGTTTCAACCATGTGGACAGGAATACGGATGGTGCGTGACTGATCAGCGATAGCACGTGTTACCGCCTGACGAATCCACCATGTCGCATAGGTTGAGAATTTGAATCCCTTTGACCAGTCGAACTTCTCAACAGCTTTGAAGAGACCAATGTTGCCTTCTTGAATGAGGTCGAGGAGTGTGAGGTTCGAGCTGCGGTTTGCGTACTTCTTAGCAATCGAGACAACGAGACGAAGGTTCGCACGTGCGAGGATGTTCTTGGCTTCTTCATCACCTGTCTCAATACGCTGTGCGAGTTCGCGTTCTTGTGCGCCGTTCAAGAGCTCGTACTTACCGATGTCACGGAGATACATCTGGATGGAGTCGTAGCGGGTGTCTTCGCGGTGATACATGTTTTTCTCACCCTTGCCTTCGCCTTCGCCCAAGTCGAGCAAACCACCGCTCTCGATGACGTCAATGCCTTCCGCTTCAAATCCATCGTAGAGTGTCTCCAAATCGAGCACATCGTCTTCGATGCTTGGAAACTCCTTGAGAATTTCATCGTAGGTGATGAATCCGCGTTCGCGACCCTTGGCATAAAGCTTATTTGCCTTGTGGCGGAACTGTTCTTCTTTTTTTGTGAGCTTGTGTGGTTTTACTTTTACAACAGGAGCTACTTTCTGCCTTGCCGCTTTTAGAGCAGGCTTTGCTGCCTTTTTGATGAGCTTCTTGGCAACAGGCTTCTTAACAGCCTTTGGTTTTGCGACCTTGGCCTTTTTAACGGGACGCTTCACGGCCTTTTTCGCTATACGACGAGGAGCTTTTTTGGAGGTTTTCTTCATATGAAAAAATGATTATAGCGTAAAAAGGCTTAATTTTCAATGTATTTACGATTCTTCAACTCATCGAGACGCTTCGAGATATCTTTGTATTCTTTCAACACCTCAAACGACGCTGCTTCGTCACCGGTGCGTTCGATGCGTGCGAGACGCTCCATGAGCTCGGTGAAGCGCTCCTTGAGCACTTCTTCCTCGAGCGACGTGAGCATCTCCTCTGCATAACGATCGAGATGTGAAGAACCGCCGTATGCGACCTCTGCCTCGAACGCAGCCTTGGCATTCTCATCAGCATCGAACACTACTGCCGGGTCAGCACCAATGATACGAGCAACCTCCGAACTGATCTTCTTAGATTCCTCACTTCTCTCTCCATTCGCAAGCCACAACATGATACCGACGAGCGTGCGGAGCAAACGATCGTGCTTCGTGAGATCGATCGATGCAACCGTCGGACGTCCTTCGGCTATCACCGGAGCCGGCATGTCAGGTATGACACGGCCGACTTCCTCGGCAACAAGACCCTCGTCAACATTCATGACACGAGCACAGCGCTCGATAAAATGCGCACGGTCAATGACATTCGGAATCATCGCGATGAATGGAAAGACATCGTGCTGAACCTTTTGTTTGAGCTTTCGTGAATCTGTCTCTTCCTTAGAGAGCCGATCGAGCAAGAAATCTATGACATGCTGAGCACCTCTGACACATTCGCGCCATTTGTCTTTATCTTCGACGATGAGGTCAGCAGGATCCTTACCGTCAGGAAGAGCGACGATCTTTACGTCCATACCGCTCGCAAGCGATATCTTTGATGTACGCAAAGCCGATGCAATACCTGCACTGTCACCATCGAGTGCTATCGCAAGATTGTTTGAGAAGCGTTTGATCTTGGAAGCATGTGACTGTGTGAAGGCTGTGCCCATGACAGCGATGGTGTTCGTGAAGCCACTCTGGTGTGCCATGACGAGGTCGACTTGTCCTTCCACTAAGATAGAGAAATCGTGTTTGCGGATCGTGCCTTTAGCTTTATCAAATCCGTAGAGTGTTTCTGACTTTTTGAAGATTGGTGTTTCGGGTGAATTGAGATACTTGGGAGCGTGTTCGTCTTCTTTGCCGACAAGACGTCCCGCAAATGCGACTGCACGACCCGATGAATCGTAGACGGGGAACATAATACGGCTGCGGAAGACATCATAGGGATGTCCTCCCACACCCTCATCCCCTTCTTTGCGCTTGATGAGGCCTGCGGCGAGCATATCACTCTCTTTGAATCCTCCTCGTGTGAGGTGGTCGTAGAGCAAGCGCCACTCCGCAGGAGCGTACCCAATCGAGAATGTCTTGACCGTCTCGGGAAGGATGCCACGAGATTTTACATACTCCTGCGCTGCTGGATGCTTTTCGAGCTGATCAACAAAGAAATGTCGAGCATTCTCAACGATGTCATAGAGACCTGCGTTCGGATTCTTTTCTGATGGGACACTGCGTTCGATTTCGACACCTGCGCGTTCAGCGAGCATCTTGAGTGCACCCATGAAATCAACCCCTTCGAATTGCTCGACGAAACTGAAGACATCACCCTTGGCATTACAACCGAAACAATAATAGGACTCGCGTTCAGGAGAAATGAAGAACGACGGCGTCTTCTCATTGTGAAAAGGACACCGTGCTTTATAGTTCTTCCCCGCTTTCTCGACTTTAATGTACCCCGATACCACATCGAGGATGCCGAGCCGGTCTTTTATTTGTTCGACGGTACTTGACATCTATGTAGTAGATAGTGCTATAGTCGTCAAAGGAGGTAATCCAAATGAAGAAGGTGATTTTGCAGACAGTCGGACTGATTCTCATGTGGATCGTTCTCTTGAAGATCATCGATGAGTTTCGAACCGTCCTTGTCTTGTTTCCCGCGGTTGCCGTGGGGGCCATTGTCTCATCCTTTGTGATAGGAGGATGGTACAAGATGCAGGACTCCGGGCGCTAAGGCCTGCCAACCCGACTCACCCCCCCCGCTCCCTCCTTGTGAGGGGCGGCTTTCATTTTGTGAAGAACGACCTACAGATTCTCTTCGACTGGACGGTACTCTGCCTCGAGCTTCTTTTGGAGATCTGCAATCATCTGGTGCTTCGGGCTGCCCGGGAAGCCGGTACCAGCTGGGATGAGGCGACCGATGATGATGTTCTCCTTGAGACCAACGAGGTTGTCTTTCTTACCGCGAACCGCGGCATCGATGAGGACCTTGTTGACGTGTTGGAACGATGCGGCCGAGAGGAATGATGCGCGTGAGAGAGCGACGTTGGTGATACCGAGGACGAGCGGAGCGATCTTTGACTCCTTCTTCCCTGCGGCCTTTGCCTTTTCGTTCTCAACACGGACTTCCCAGATTTCGACGACGCTTCCACGGACGAGTTCTGTGTCTCCCGGATCCTTGACCTGCACGCGTGAGAACATCTGCTTGATGATGATCTCGATGTGCTTGCGGGATACCGATGCACCTTGGAGCTCGTAGATCTTGCTGATTTCGTCGATGATGTATGCCTGTGACTGTTCCTTAGGAGCAAATTTGAAGAGCTCTGCGAGGTCTGCTGAACCGTCGGTAAGGAGCTGACCCTTCTTGACCGTGTCTCCGGCCTTTACGAGCGGCGTACGGCGGTATGCGACGGTGTATTCAGCAGCTGTGCCTTCTTTGTCTTTCTTTTCTTCAACATCAGGGAGAACGCGAATTGTCTTCTCGTGGCCCTTGTCGAGGATTTCGATAACCGTACCTGAGACCTCTGCGATGACCGCAGGGTTCTTTGGAGGACGGCGCTCGAAGATCTCTTGAACGCGAGGGAGACCGGCAACGATGTCACCACCGACAGTTGCGGCACCACCGGCGTGGAATGTACGCATGGTGAGCTGTGTAGCAGGTTCACCAATTGACTGTGCAGCGATGGTTCCGACTGCTTCACCAAGCGCAACCGTTGCGTTGGTACCCATGTCCTTACCGTAACAGAGCTGACAGACACCACGGTGAGTCTCACACGTCATTGGTGAGCGTACCCATGCTTCAGTGACACCTTGCTTCTCGTATTCGAGAGCGTTCTTGTCAGAAACGTAATCTCCACGCTTTGCGAGAACATTTCCACTACCGTCTTTCAATTCTTTTGCGAGGTAGCGACCCGCGATATTCTTGGAAACTGGAATTTCGATACCACCAAGGTTCTTGTGTTCGAGGTGAATGCCTTCTTTTGATCCACAGTCTTCTTCGAGAACAACAACGTCTTGTGCGACATCGAAGAGACGACGTGTGAGGTAACCAGACTGTGCGGTGTTAAGTGCAGTGTCACCGAGACCCTTACGAGCACCGTGGGTAGTCGTAAAGTATTCGATTGGTGAGAGACCATCCTTTGCTGATGAAAGCACCGGGAAGTCGCTCGTACGTCCTTGTGAACCGGCGATGAGACCCTTGATACCGGCGAGGTTCGTGATTTGACCGATGTTACCGCGGGCTCCTGACTTCCACATCGAGTAGATAGAACCGTTCACATCGAGTGATTCGGTCATCACCTTTTCCATGTCGGTGCGGAGACCGTGCCAGACTTCGATGTGCATGCGGAACTTCTCTTCTTCTGAGAGAAGACCGTCATCGTACTGCTTGGTGATACCGTCGACTTTCTTCACTGCTGCCTCGATGAGCGCCGGCTTACCAGCAGGTGTCGGCACGTCGGAGAGCGAGAAGGTCGTACCAGAAATTGTTGAGTACTTGAAACCGAAGGCCTTAATCTTGTCGAGCATCACGGCCATCATCTCAGGCGTGTTTGTCTCGATAAGGTTGTTGATGAGCTCGGCCATCTCCTTCTTGGTGATTTCCTTGTTGATGAACGGGTATCCTTCGGGAAGGATTGCATTGAAGAGGAGACGTCCAACCGATGTCTCGAATGGCTTGCCTTCGAATGCGTCGTAACGAGAGTTGGTACCAGGGTAAATCGTGATCTTTGCGCGAGGAGAGAGCACCTTGAAGTCGTACGCAAGAATCGCATCGTGTGGGTTGCGGAATGTACCGCCTTCGCCCTTTTCGCCAGGGATAAGACGTGTCATCCAGTATGAACCGAGAACGATGTCTTGGTGACCGACAGACACAACTGGAGTACCGGCACCTGGGCGGAGCAAGTTTTTGTTTGATGCGATGATCTCACGTGCTTCCATCTGTGCTTCGTCAGAAAGCGGGAGGTGAACGGCCATTTGGTCACCGTCGAAGTCAGCGTTGAAAGCCTGCACGACGAGCGGGTGAACCTGGAGTGCGTTACCTTCGATGAGAACCGGGCGGAATGCCTGGATCGACAAACGGTGAAGCGTCGGTGCGCGGTTGAGGAGCACGTACTTGTCGCGAATCACCTCTTCGAGGATCTCCCAGACTTCTGGACCTGCGTCTTCGATGAGACGACCTGCACCGCGGATGTTATATGAATAGCCTCGGCTGATGAGCTTTGAGACGATGAACGGACGGAAGAGCTCGAGTGCCATGTGTTTTGGCATACCACACTGGTCGAGTGCGAGCGTAGGACCGACGACGATGACTGAACGTCCCGAGTAGTCCACACGCTTACCAAGCAAGTTCTGACGGAAGATACCCTGCTTACCCTTGAGGTTGTCAGAGAGTGACTTGAGCGGACGGCGCTGAGCCTGTGAGACCGCTGAACCACCACCAGGGTGACGCATCGAGTTATCGATGAGTGCGTCGACAGCTTCCTGCAAAATACGCTTTTCGTTGCGCAAGATGACCGCAGGAGCCTTGATCTCGATGAGCTTCTTGAGACGGTTGTTGCGGTTGATGACACGACGGTAGAGGTCGTTGAGGTCAGACGTTGCGTGACGACCACCTTCGAGGGCAACCATCGGACGAAGTGCTGCAGGGATAACCGGGATGTTGCTGAGGAACATCCATTCTGGACGAATCTTTGACTGGATCATCGATTTGACGAGTGAGAGACGCTTGCGCATCTTCTTCTTGTCTTCGCCCTCAGTCTCATCCATCTGGCCTTCGAGCTCTGTTGCGAGCGCTTCGAGGTCGATCTCCTTCATAAGCTGGTGAACGGTTTCTGCACCGATACCTGCTTCGAAGAATGTTCCGTATTTCATTGCAAACTTCGCGTAGACCACTTCGTCGAGGACGGTGTTCTTCTTGATGCTCGTGATGTCCTTCTTGGTCGTAAGGTAAATCTCCTTGAGCTTGTCTTTCGACTTCTCATCCTTGAGGCTCTTGAGCTTTGTTTTGTATTCGGTATCGAGATCTTTGAGCAAACGTGCGCGCTCGTCTTCGTTTACCGATGTGATGACGTAACCAGCGAAGTAGATAACCTTTTCGATATCCTGACCGGTGATGTCGAGGATGAGACCCATGCGTGATGGGACGTTGCGGAGGAACCAGATGTGCGAAACCGGGATCGCGAGCGTAAGGTGACCCATGCGCTCACGGCGGACGATCGAACGAGTGATTTCAACTCCACACTTCTCACAGACGATACCCTTGTAGCGGATACCCTTATATTTTCCACAGTAACACTCAAAGTCGCGCTCAGGTCCGAAGATGCGCTCGTCGAAGAGACCGTTCTTCTCGCTGCGCTGGGTACGGTAGTTGATCGTCTCAGGTTTTGTGACCTCTCCGAATGACCACTCGAGGATGCGCTCAGGGCTTGCGAGCTTGATCCACACAGATGTGAAGTCGTTCGCTGAGGATGGGATGTTTCGTGCCATAGAGAAGGATTAATTGAGTGGATCAGTCTTAAGGTCGATGTCGAGCGCAAGACCTCGCATGTAATGGAGCAAGACGTTGAATGACGCCGGCGTGTTCGAGTGTTCGATGCGGACACCGCGGACAATCGAGTCGAAGGCTGCTGAACGACCGACGATGTCGTCTGACTTAACGGTAAGCATTTCGCGAAGCGTGTAGGCAGCACCGTAACCGAGGAGCGCCCAGACTTCCATTTCTCCAAAACGCTGACCACCGTTTTGTGCCTTACCACCGAGTGGCTGCTGTGTGATGAGCGAGTAAGGTCCAATTGAACGCACGTGGATCTTGTCTTCCACCATGTGTTCGAGTTTCAAGATGTACATGTAACCGACAGCGATGTCCTGCTCAAACGCTTCGCCGTTGCGACCGTCGTAGAGCTTCATCTTCCCTGTCTCTGCAAATCCTGCCTTGACGAGTTCTTCGCGGATTTCTGTCTCAGATGCTCCAGCAAATGGAGGAACGACAGCTTGGTAGCCGAGCGTCTTTGCTGCAAGACCGAGGTGAAGCTCGAGAATTTGTCCGAGGTTCATACGAGATGGAACACCCATCGGCGTGAGAATGACGTCGACTGGTGTACCGTCTTCCATGCGTGGCATGTCTTCGATTGGAACAACACGTGAGATAACACCCTTGTTACCGTGACGTCCTGCGAGCTTGTCACCGACTGAGATGGTGCGGAGCTGTGCGACTTCGATGAAGATCTTCTTGATGATGCCCGACTCGAGCTGGTTGCCCTGTTCACGTGAGAAGACTTTGACGCTCACGATGCGGCCACGCTTACCTCCTTCCATGCGGAGCGAGGTATCTTTGACGTCGCGTGCCTTGTCACCAAAGATCGAGCGCAAGAGGCGTTCTTCTGGAGTGAGCTGTGATTCACCCTTTGGTGTGATCTTACCAACGAGGATGTCACCAGGACGGACTTCGGAACCGATGCGGATGATACCGTCTTCATCGAGGTTGCGGAGCTTCGTCTCACCGACGTTTGGAATGTCGTTGGTCGTAACTTCAGGCCCAAGCTTGGTGTCGCGGACGTTCATTGCAAACTCCTCGATGTGGATTGATGAAAGATAGTTCTCACGAACGAGACGTTCTGAGAGGATGATGGCGTCTTCAAAGTTGTTACCCGACCATGGCATGAAGGCCACGAGAAGGTTCTGACCGAGTGCAATCTGTCCTTCGACAGATGTTGATGTGTCGGCCAAGAGATCACCCTTTTTGACGCTGTCGCCAACAGAAACGACTGGGCGCTGGTGGAACGCTGTAAAGCCGTTGGTTCGAGAGAAGTTCATGAGACGGTACTCATCATCCTTGCCCTTGGCATTCTTGATGACGATGTGACGAGCGTCCATTTCTTTGACCGTACCTGCTTCGCGGGCGTACACGAGACGACCCGAGTCCTTTGCTGCGCGCTCTTCAATACCTGTTGCAACGAGTGGAAATTCGGGACGGATACATGGAACAGCCTGCTTCTGCATGTTCGATGCCATGAGCGCTCGGTTGGCTTCGTCGTGGTTCAAGAACGGAACGAGCGATGTAGCAACCGAATATGCCTGATTGGTTGCGATGTCAGAGAGATCGACTTCTTTCGGGCTCACGAACTGAGGCTTTCCGTTGACGCGGACTTCGACGCGGGCGTCAGTAATCTTGCCGTTGTCATCGCGGCCAACTGCGGCGTGAGCGATTTTGTAGTTCTCTTCTTCGCGGGCGTTGAGGTACGAAATCTCCTTGGTGATAACACCGTTTTCTACCTTTGCGTATGGAGTCTCGATGATACCGAAGTCGTTGAGGCGTGCGTGCGTTGCAAGCTGAAGGATAAGACCGATGTTCGGACCTTCTGGTGTGTGAATAGGACAGACACGACCGTAGTGCGAGACGTGGACGTCACGGACTTCGAAACCTGCACGCTCACGAGTGAGACCACCGGGTCCAAGTGCCGAAAGACGGCGCAAGTGCTCGAGCTCAGAGAGGATGTTCTCCTGGGCCATGAACTGCGAGAGTTGGTTGGTGCTGTAAAACTCCTTGACCTGTGCCTGGAGCGGTCGAGGGTTGATGATCTGGATAGGAAGCGTTGTTTCAGCTTCGATGATCGACATGCGGTCCTGGATGTTTCGCTTCATACGAGCGAGACCGACGCGCATCTTCTGCTGGAGCATTTCACCGATGAAACGGACGCGGCGGCTGCCGAGATCGTCGACGTCGTCAGGCTGTGCACCAGGAGTCGTGTTGAGCTTTGCGATGTGCTTGATGATTGTCACGACATCGTTGAGGGTAAGCGCGCGCTCGCTGAGACCCTTTTTGTCGAGTGAACCGCCAAAGCGCTGGTTGAAACGGAAACGGCCGACCTCTGAGAGATCGTAACGCTCTGTGTTAAAGATCGAGTTCACGAATTCACGTGCATTTTCGATTGTTGCGAGCTCGCCATCGCGGAGCTTCTTGTGAATCTCGACAAATGATTCATCTGCTGTGTGAACTGTGTCGAGCGCAATTGTCTTCTCAATATATTCGAGCGCTGCCGGTTCGCCCTTGAAAAGATTCTTGATTTCTTCGTCGGTTGAAGCACCAAGGACACGGAGAAGCTCAGAAACAGGGAATTTGCGCTTGCGGTCGATACGAACCTGGAGGGATTTGTTTGGTTCGGTCTCGATTTCTACCCATGCACCACGTGATGGGATAACCTTCGCACCGAAGTACTCCTTGCCACGGAATTCCTGAGACGAGAAAAGGACACCGAATGATCGGATGAGTTGCGGAACGACGACACGCTCGACACCGTTGATGACGAACGTACCGTGGTCGGTCTGGATTGGGAAGTCAGAGAAGAAAATCTCCTGTTCCTTCTCGGTACCCATCGTCTTGTTGATGAGTTTGACGCGCGCCTTGAGCTGGATCTCGTATGAAAGCTTGTTTTCCTTTGCGTAGTATTCGTCGTGAACAGGCTCGGTGAATGATACGTCTCCGATGTGGAGTTCAAACTTCTTGCTGGCGTAGTCGGTGATTGGTGAGAACTCCTTGAAGAGGTCTTTGACACCTTTCTCCATGAGCCAACGGAATGACGCAAGCTGAGCTTCCGTAAGATTCGGAAGTGGAGCGAGCGCAGGCTTGAACTTTGCGAAGTGCTTTTGCTTCATACGTGCGCGGGTATGGCAGGTGCTTTCGCTTTTCCAAACAAATAAAAAGACATGAAACCGTCACGAGCAACGCTCGTGGGCCGCTGGTTTCCCCCTCCTTTTATCTGCTAGATGCGTCTAGCAAGCCGAATATATTAGCCTGTATAAAAATAAAGAGAGTTCAGGCGCTACTCACTCACCCCTCAATACGTGCCTTAATATAGTCTATTTATAGTTAGACGTCAAATAGACGACTTTGTCCTGTGGATAAGTCGTTGACGCTTTATTTCTTTTTGATACCTGTCTTCCCTCTCCATGACTCAACTGCGGCATGATGCCCCGAAAGGAGAATCGACGGCACGGTATATTTCTTCTTTTTGTACGTGAACACTTCGGGGCGCGTGTAGGTGTCTTCTGCGGCAGTGCGTGTGTGTTCGAGCGAGTTTGCATCACCGAGTACACCAGGAATGTGACGAGCAACCGCATCAAGAATGCTCAACGCAGGAAGCTCTCCTCCCGTCAGCACATAAGGGCCGACTGAGATGTCTTTTGATTTCAAAATCTTTTTTACGCGCGCATCAATACCTTCGTAGCGTCCGCAGATGAGAATAATCTCATCAAGTGATTTTGCGAGCTTGCGCGCTTCGGCATCATCAAACTGTTTGCCGCGCGGAGACATGATAAAGATGCCGCGCTTCCCTTTTGCTTTTCCAAGCGAGTCGACAGCTTTGAGAATCGGTTCTGCTTTGAGTACCATCCCCGGACCGCCACCGTATGGACGATCATCAGCGGTGTTGTGTTTGTCCTTGGTAAAGTCGCGCGGATTCACGGTTTTCACCGTGATCAATTTCTTCTGTTGTGCACGACCAAGAATCGACGAAGCCGCATAAGGTGCTACGAGGTCGGGGAAAAGCGTGATGATAGAGAAGGTTTTTTTCATGAACGAGCCGATAATAACACAAAACCGCCCTCTTTCGAGAGCGGTTTTGTTGTTTGAAGTCTTGTGCTTAAACCTCCTTGAGCGCTGCCATCGCATCGTCGATGTTGGCTGCTTCGGTCATCTGCCCCATTCGTGTCGATCCCTCCGGTTCGAGAATCTTGAGGTTCACGCGAGCGTTGTTCTTCATACCAACCACACGGAGGAGCGTGCGGATCGCCTTGGCAGTGTTGCCCGAGCGACCAACGACGGTACCCATGTCCTTCTGATTAACTTGGAGTGTGATGAGGACACCCATCTCGTCGACTGTGCGGTTTACTTTGACGTCTTCGGGAACTTCGACAAGAGCTTTAACTACCAGTTCGAGGAATTCAGCGTCAGCGAATTGCTGTGTCATGTGTGGGATTATCGGCTAGTTGCTAACACGTTTGAGTATAACAAAAAGAGCCTTGGTTCGTCCAAAGCTCTCTTTATTGAAAACGTATGAAATGTTACGCAGCTGGAGTCTCTTCTGCTGCCGGTGCTTCTGGTTCTGCTGCTACTGGAGCTTCTTCGACAGGTGCGGGAGCTGCTTCTTCTACTGCTGGAGCCTCAGCCTCAGCAACGACAGGAGCCTCTTCTACAGGAGCAGCCTCAACTGGTGCTTCAGCTACTGGAGCTGCGGCAACAGGAGCTTCAACCTTTGGCTCTTCCTTAACGATAGGCTTCTTGCTTGGAAGAACGTTCTTCTTCTTGCCTTCGATAACACCTTCGCTCACGAGGAAGTTATACACAGTGTCAGAAGGCTGAACACCCTTTGAAAGCCAGTGCTTTGCCTTTTCCTTATCGAGGCTCTTCTGCTTGGTGATGGCGTTGTATGAGCCGATCTGGTCGACGTGGTTACCACTCTTTGGGCCTTCGGTAGCTTCAAGGACGACCACACGGAATGATGGGTCGTTCTTTCGTCCGAATCGCTGTAATCGCATTTTCAACATATGTGCACGAGATTCTAACAGACATGCAGGCAAAGAACAACCCCCGCGGGCACAAGGCCGGCGGGGGTAAGAGAAAGATGGTGGATGGAGAAAGAACAGGGATCAATCGGAGTCACGAAGGTCGTGGATGACGCGGCGAAGCTCGTCGACTGAATACTGAGGCTCGTCAATCTCGAGGGAGTGCATCTCTTGGAAGTCCCCCGTCTTCATCTTAATAAGGGCGGACTCTGCGGGCTCCCCTGTGAACTGAAGAGTCCGATAAAAGTCCTTCGTCCGCCAGGCAATCTCGCGATTCTCAACAAAAGCAATGATCTCGTTCCCGACAGCAAAGGGGCTGACGCTGCCGGGTCCACAGCCAGAGGAATCGATGGGGCTCATGCGAGCAATGAGAATGGAGACACTCGTGGAGCCAGTCAGGCCGACACCCTCATCGCTCAATACCTCAAATGGTTCGAGAGTGACGATGTGGTACGGGAGAACAGCAGATGAAGACGTCGGGTCATCCCAGTACTGACCATCATCGGCATTCCAACGCGTAGGACCGACCGAAGTGACAAGACCATGGATTACCGCTTGAGACTCACGGGCCCGATCCTCTCGACTCAATCCCACGCTTTCGAAATCGACGCAGACATTCACACCGTTCCCGATTTCGAGACCAATACCAGAAGAGGTCATATCGTACTGGTCTTCGATTGCATCTTCATCATCACCTTCGAGACTACGACGATAGGTGTCATTCTTCTTGGCATCGCCCCCATCGTCATGCTGACACATCGTTGGCCGTCGCGATTTTGGAACGCTCGAACTGCACTTCGAGCTTTGGGGATGATCGATGCCAACCGCATGACCAAACTCATGGACAGCGACCGAAAGCGCGTCGTACTTCGACGAGGGAGGGGTCCCACTCGAGGTGTGCCAGGACTCCGATGAGTCGAACACAATACCGATTTTATAGAGGAAGTTACCATGCTTCTGATGCGTAGTGGTTGCAAGTCTATTACCCGAGCCGTCGAGGTAAGAGACCTCGAGTTTGTTTTGCGATGAGCTCGAATGGATCCAGTCAAATTCACCAGTGTCTTCCCACTCATCGGCAGCATCGCGAGCGAGCGAACGCCAAGCCGAGGTTGGGAGCTGATTCGTGTTGAAAGTGGCCTGAGCCGACGGCCAGCGCCACGGCTTGAGGACGTACGCGCCCGCCGTCGCGGCGAGAGCCAGTGCGAGAATGAGTACAAATGCGATGGATCCACGCTTGGTGTTCATGATAGTTCTCCTGAGATGTCAGAGGTGAGAGATAGAAACGTACGAAATGACGAGTGAACAAATCGATGCGATGCTTCGATATGATGCGTTCTCGATAGATTCTCCTTTCTCTAGAGTAGTACGTTAAATATGGTAATCAACCCGATATCTCTCGACCTGAGATACCGAGATGACAGACAAGAACAAACCTGCGCGCATTCTAAAAAATGACAGGTAAAGCGGACATAAAAAGATACATATGGTATTCTGCCTCCATACATGAATACCAACCCAGCAGCCCAAGCTACCGCAGGCACGCTCGAAGGTCGCATTAGCACCACCCCAAAGGGTCTCGGCTTTGTTAAGGATATCGAGAAAGGCGAGGACGTTCGCATCGAAGCAGGATTCCTCAACACCGCTCTCCATGGCGATATCGTTCGCGTATCGCTCCATGCCAAGGTCCCCGACATGCAGCAGACAGGCGAAGTCGTGGCGATCGTAGCCCGTTCTCGCACAAAGTTCGTCGGAACCGTCGCCGAAGAAGCGAACGGCCGATTCATCGTTCCCGACGAAAAGAAGATGTACGTGAACATCCTCTTGCCTGACGCTAACCCGGAAGCAACTCCTGACATGAAGGTCTATGTTGAGATGTACCCATGGACAGATCCTGCCAAGAATCCCACAGGAAAGGTGATTGAGGTCATTGGACACAAAGGCACCAACGAAGCTGAGATTCGCTCGATCATTCTTGAGAACAACATCGACGACTCCTTCCCTGCTCCGGTCGTAAAAGAAGCCGAGGCAATCCACAACGACAAGAGCGCAAATATGCTCGCTGACGCTGGAGATCGTGTTGATTTTCGTGATGTCCTCACGTTTACCATCGACCCAGTTGATGCAAAAGACTTCGACGATGCCCTTTCATTCAAGGACCTCGGCGACGGCACCTACCAAATTGGTGTGCACATTGCTGACGTCTCACACTATGTAACTCCGGGCTCAGAACTCGATACCGAAGCCAAGAAGCGCGCCTACTCGGTGTATCTCGTCGACCGCACTATTCCGATGCTTCCCGAGGTGCTTTCGAACGATCTCTGTAGTCTCAAGCCTGATGTCGACCGTCTCACCTTCTCGGCATGGTGGACGATGAACGACAACGGAGACGTTCTCAAAGAAGAGTTCGGCAAGACCATCATTCACTCTGCTAAACGTCTTACGTATGAGGATGCGCAGAAAGCAATTGAAGACTCATCGCTTCCCCTCCACAAGGAGCTCAACATCTTCAACAACATGGCCAAGAAGATGCGCGACCGTCGTTCAGTAGCAGGATCAATCGACTTCGAGCAGAACGAAGTCAAATTTGAACTCGATGAAGACGGTGTTCCGCTTTCGGTCTACACCAAAGAACGCCTCGACACGCACAAGCTCATCGAGGAGTTCATGCTCTTGGCGAACTTCTCGGTTGCTGAGCACATCCGCAATACTTATGGTGGCAAAGGACAGCGTCACACGTTCATCTATCGTATTCACGATCACCCCAACCGTGAGAAGCTCGCGGACCTTGCAGTGTATGTCAAAGCCACAGGCCACGAACTCAATCTCTCCAACAAAGGCGATGTGACTGGTGCCGAGCTCAACCGCCTCTTCAAAGAGATTGCGGGAACTCCCGAAGAAAACCTCATCAAAACCACCGCACTCCGCTCGATGGCAAAGGCCGCATACGCAACGCTCAATATTGGTCACTTTGGTCTCGCTGCACCTGCATACACGCACTTTACCTCGCCTATTCGCCGCTACGCCGACCTTATCGTCCACCGTCTCCTCCAGGAGGCCATTACGACTGGCAAGCTACCTAATGATCAGTTTGCAGCCTTCAGCAGCATCGCTGAGGCTATCTCGGCTCGTGAAGTTGATACCGTTGGCGCAGAACGTGACTCGATTAAGTACAAGCAGGCCGAATACATGAGCGCACGCATCGGCGAAGAATTCGACGCTGTTGTCTCTGGTGTTTCCGAATGGGGTCTCTTCATCGAAGAACGTACCTCACGTGCCGAAGGTCTCATCCGTATCCGCAATCTCGGCAGCGATTACTTTGAGCTCGAACCAAAGAAATACCGCTTGGTCGGCAAAGCTACAAAGAAAACCTACTCTCTTGGTGACATTGTGAAAGTGAAGGTCGTCGGCGTCGACCTCGACCGAAAGATGATTGATTATGCGCTTGTAGCGTAAGCACGAAGCACTAAATCCGAAATCCGAAACAAATCCAAAGTACTAAATCTAAAATCCTAAACTGAATTCGTTTCGAACATTTGAATTTCTGATTTAGGGCTTGTTTCGGGTTTCGTGCTTCGAATTTCGGATTTACTTGATACACTATTCTCATGGATTTCGACTTTGGACCCATTCGAGAAATAGCTTTCTCCCCCAACGTTCTGTGGATCCTCTGGGGTCTCATGTTCATTGTGTGGGTCGTGATGAGCGCGATTCTTCTGTACCACTGGAACAGCTACAGCACCGCTGACCCGCGAGTAAAACGTATGAAGCTCACCTATCTCATCGGTGGGCTTTTGCTGTTCGCGAGTGCCACGACATTTATCTTCTCTCTCTAGTTTTTCATGGAAAACAAAGACCACATCACCAAACTCATCGCACTCGAACCCGGCGAGACCGTGCTCATGGAGGTCCGCCGGCACATGATTGTTTTTTATGCGCGCATCCTCATCTTGGTCGCGTTCTTTTTCGTCCCATTGTTCATCTCTCCGCTCATCGTCTTGGGCGTCAACAAAATGGCTCAAAGCAACATCGGTGCAATCGTGTTTGGATTCCTCTTCACGCTCTGGCTCATCGTCATCTGGATGACGTTTTTCTATCAATGGACTGACTATTATCTCGACGTCTGGGTTATAACGAACAAGCGCATCTTTGATATCGATCAAAAAGGATTCTTTAATCGCGAAATCTCCGCATGTCGCATCGAGCAACTCCAAGATGTCTCTATCACCGTCGATGGCATCATGGCCACGTTCTTTAAATACGGCACCGTTCATATCCATACCGCCGGCGAGAGTCATGACTTTGTCATCAGAGACGCTGCTGATCCAATGGATGTTAAGAACATCATCCTGCAAGCACACGGACGGACCATTGATGAAGTAGCGACGAAAACAACGCCTGCCCAGAGCGCTTTGTAGTTATATTTATTGAAATGAGAAACCCGCCACCTCGTGCTGAGGGGCGGGCTCCGATGTACGTCATCGGGAATGTGGAAACGAGAGGCTTACTCGAACGAACGGTGGCGATGCTCGCACGCACCAGCAACGAGCAGTGGCCTAGCGCGAATCGGATGACGGAGCCGCTTGAGAGCATCGGTCTCGATGTGTCTGACCTTGCTCACCGACCACCCAGTTGCTTTCGCGACCTGTTGCAACGTCTGTTCGTCTTCCCCATCGAGACCAAACCGCTGCTTGATCACCTGCTCCTGCCGAGGAGTCAGCGTCTTAAGCTGGCGGAAAATCTCCTCTCGAAGCGCCGTGTCCTCGGCGAGCAGATAGGGAGACATGTTGTGGCGTTGAGCGGCGACCAGTGCTCTGATGTCGTAGCTGCTCATCTCGAGCTGGACGCGGTTCGTCTCCAGGGCGACCTCCATCTGCTGTTCCGAGAACAGCATGTCGGGAACCAGCTGAAAGAGGGCCGCGATCTTCTTGATGCATGGCCGCCACTTGACCCCGCCACTCGGAGTGGGTCTGCACGGCAGCTGACGCATGTTGATGATCAAACCAACTTCCGCTTGCTGGCTGGGAATTCCAGCACGCCGACAGAGCTCAGCGACGGTCGTGATGCCATGCTCCTCCATGAGCTGGAGAATCAGGTTGTTACGAACACGCAACTCGATACGAATATCCT
>JBDKFZ010000010.1:0-13440 GCA_039798445.1 Candidatus Parcubacteria bacterium | reverse complement strand
TCGGTGCGGGGACGTTTGCCCCAGCGACGATCCTTGAAGAAGCTCACGATCGAGGCCATCGCATCGTAGGGGCTCCTGACGATGTCGATGATACCGTCGTCGTCTCCGTCTCGTGTGAGGTGGAGGTTAAACGGCATGAACTGAGGAAGACCGATAGCTCCGCTGTGCGACCCGTAGATCGTGCAAGGGTCGATGCCGAGAGTTTGCGCATAACGCAAGAGCGGCACGGCCTGTGTCACGAGCGGTTTCTGCGACTGCGAGACGCCTTTCTTCGTCCGCCGTGCAACGTAGTCGCTGTAGAACGTGCGAAGGGCCGGCTCCGTGCCGAGATTCTTGCCGAAGTCAGATTCGATCCTCAAAACAGCGATGATGTAGTAGGGAAGGAACTTGTCTCCGGCGGCGAGCTTGTCGAGTACACTCGCGTACTGCCAGAAGAACCACTCGCCGACGGCAAGAGAGTCTTCGGCGAGCATCTGTGCGCGCAGCTCTGTGAGCAAGAGATATTTCTGCGGGGGCAATACGTATTCCTCGCAGGCTTTCTTGTCATGGAGCAGTTGGGCTACATATGTCGCGTCGACGTGCTTGGACAGAATCCCGACAGCTTCCGTTCGAATCGTTTCCTCCGTTGTTGCGTGAAGTGTGAGAGGGATAGAAAGAGCGACCGCCATGAAGACGGTCTGCACGCTGTGACGCATGACCGTATCTCCTATGGTTGGGGGTCTGTTGGAAGTATACCTTATCCGATTTTCTTGGCTCCGTAATTGCCAGGGGCGTCGTCGAGATAACTCAAAATCTTCTCTTGAGAGAGGAGGCCTTTTTGAGCGCCGATTTCTTGAACCACCGACATCGAGTTAATAGGTCCCCAAAGGAGAGCCTCAGATAAGGGTTTCCCGAGGGCGAGTGCCGCCACAACGGTTGATGCAAAAGCATCGCCGGCACCGGTGCGGTCGACGGGGTCTTTGATGTCGGGATACATCGGAACACTCCACATCTCCTTTGTCTCCGAATCATACGCGTGTGCACCCTTCGGCCCATCGGTGATGACCACGACTTTTGGTCCGAGCTCCACGATTTTTATGAGTGCGTCTTTGATATCGATCGAATCGACTTTGAGAATATGCGCCGCTTCTTCTTTATTACAGAAAAAGATATATGTCTGAGAATAAATACCCTTGAGTTCACTCGAGAGTTTGAGTTGAAATGTGCCGGGCTGAAAAGCGAGCTTTGTGTTTGGGTGAGCGGAGAGATATGCAGAGAGCGTTTGGTGATAGGGAAGTGAATTCTCTCCGAGGGATGAAAGATAGACCCACAAAGGTTCGCCGATTTCGGGAAGCGCTCGTTCATAGGGCTGATGTTTCACGAGGATGGTGCGCTCGGGTCCGTATTGAAGAACATAGTGGTGGTTGCTCACCATGTTTTGGTGAATGCTGACGAATTCGGTCGAAACGCCTTGTTCTGAAAGCGTTTCGAGGATCTTTTCTCCGAGTTCGTCGCCGCCTACATCGCCAACGAATGCCGTTGAGAGGCCGAGACGGGTTGCTGATACAGCCGCGTTTGCTGCATTGCCGACTGCATGGACGGTCTCGACAGATTCGTACGGAATCTTGTCGCCGAAACGAACACAGAGCTCGCACTGCTCGCTGTCTATCTTGCAGTGAACCTGTGCATCCTTGAGGGAGATGAACTCATCGGTCACAACATCACCGATGGCGACGAAATCATATGTTTTCATGGCAAAAGTATAGCAGATTCAGACGAAGCGACCTGTCCCTCCAAGGAGCCTACGGAGCGCGACTGGCGCGAGTCGAGCGGCGAGCTAGCAAGCGAGACCGCGTGCTCCTTGGAGGGAGCAGGGAGCGGAGTATCTGTCATGCTACACTTTTCTTTATGAAAACACTTCGTGAATCGCTTGCGGATGTAACAGGAAAGCGCATCGCACTGGCGCATTTCAACGTCGCCAATCTAGACATGCTTCACGCAGTTGTGCGCGCCGCCGATGCAGTGGGAGAGCCGGTTATCGTTGGTGTATCAGAAGGCGAGCGCGATGCTATTGGTATCAAAGAGCTTGTCGTTCTTATGAAAGAGATGCAGTTGGGTGTTGATGTCCCGCTTTTTCTCAATGCGGATCACACCTATTCGGTCGAACGCGTGAAAGAAGCGATTGATGCCGGATTTGATGCGGTCATCTACGACGGTGCGAAGCTTCCGATTGATGAGAATATCGCGAACACCAAAGAATGTGTCGAGTATGCGCGTGCTTCGGGGAGAGATGTCCTCGTCGAAGCCGAGCTCGGCTTCATCGGTTCAGGTTCACAGGTGTTCGATGCGGTTCCTGATGGCGCAATCATCACGAATGAGATGATGACGACCGTCGAGGAAGCTGTTCGATTCGTCACGGAGACCGGTGTTGATCTTTTTGCACCGGCAGTCGGCAATGTTCACGGCATCATCAACGGTCCCAAAGGAGGAGCTGATGTGTTGAACATCGAACGTATCCAAGCTATTTCTGAAGCAACAGGGAAGCCGCTCGTGTTACACGGAGGTTCAGGAGTCTCGGATGAGGATTTCACCGCGGCAATCAAAGCGGGCATCCGTATCGTTCACATAAGCACCGAGCTCCGTCGCACGTACCGCCAAGGCCTCGAGCACGATATGGCGGGCAGTCCCAAAGAGTTGGCACCATACAAATATATGGATGAGGCAGCTGCCGGAGTCCAAGCTCTCGCAGAAGGCCGAACAAGGCTATTCAGCGGACGACAGGGTTGATTTCTCTCCGAGGATATGACATTATGACTCCGCCTTTTGGCGTCCCTATATCTATTTATGACATCTCTCGACATCACACTTCGCGACGGTTCAGTATCTGCCGAGGCGCTCCGCGCTTCTGGTAAGGTTCCAGCCGTCTTCTACGGTCCCAAGGATGAAGCAACGTCTATCTCTTTTGATAAGCTCGTATTCGACAAGGTCTTCAAGCAGGCCGGCGAATCGACCGTCATCACCCTCAAGGGCGTTGGCGAAGACCGCGACACGCTTATTCACGACATCGATTTTCACCCAGTAACCGGCATGCCGGTCCACGTCGACTTCTACGTCATGGAAAAGGGCAAGAAGGTCCGCACACACGTTTCACTCGAATTCGTTGGTGAGGCAGAAGCACTTGCCATCAAGTCGCTCGGCGGAACACTCGTCAAATCAATTCACGAGATCGAAGTTGAAGCGATGCCAAAGGATCTTCCACACGGCATCGAAATCGATGTCTCGGGTCTCGACACGTTCGACAAGCAGATTTCCATCAAAGACATCAAGCTTCCGGCAGGTGTCGAGATTGTTGATATGAACCTTGATGATGCAGTTGCTTCGGTCTCAGCACCTCGCGAAGAAGTCATCGACGAGCCTGTTGTTGCAATTGACATGGATGCGATTGGAGTCTCCGAAGAGCGCGGCAAGAAGGAAGAAGAGGGTGCCGAAGGAGCAGAAGGAGACGCAGAAGCGAAATAAAATCACATTTTTACACCAAAACACCTCGTCGCAAGACGGGGTGTTTTGTATTCTGTTATACTTCTCCCATGTCTCGACTGAAGATCTTTCTAGCGTTCCTGTTTGTCGCGCTCCTCGCGGTTTCTATCGTGCCGTCTTCTGCACTCTATGCCGCTCGTCGCGATAATGACGATGATGAGGAAGAACAGAAACAGGCGGAGGATGATGAGATCGAAGCGCGTGAGCGCCAGCTCCAAAAGGACCTCGCGGCAAAGATGAAAGAGATTGCCGAGATTTCTGTCTATGCTGATCAAAAGAGTCAAGAGCGCGCATCGCTCGAGCGCGACGTTGCTTTGCTCGAAGCTGATATCAAGAAGACCCAGCTCCAGATCCAGGCTCGCAATATCAATATCAAACAGATCGGTGGTGAAATCACCGAGCGCAGCACGACGATCGTCGCGCTCTCCGAGAAGTACGCTCGTCAAAAAGAATCGCTCGCAAAGCTCATTCGTACAACCAACCAGCTTGACGATAACTCGGTGATCGAGCTCGCACTCTCACATGAGAATATCTCGGACTTCTTCGAAGACCTCGATGCTTTTGATTCCATCAACGTTGCTCTCCAAGACTCGTTCCGTGACATCGAAGTGACCAAGGCGGATACCGAGACCGAAAAAGAGTCGCTCGAGGTAGCGCACACCAAAGAGGTTGATCTTAAATATCAGCAAGAAATCGAACGACAAAAGATTGAGGCGCGTGAGGCTGAGAAGGAATATGTTTTGACTGTCACCAAGGGACAGGAGAATGTCTACAAACAGATTCTCGAACAGAAACGTGCAGAGGCAGCCCGCATCAGTGCTCAAATCTTTTCCCTTCGTGACACCGAAGGCATTCAGTTCGGTGATGCACTCGAGTATGCGCGTGAGGCATCAAAGCTCACGGGTGTTCGCACCGCGTTTTTGCTCGGTATCCTCAAACAGGAGACCAACATCGGTAACAACCTTGGTTCGTGTGTCATCAGTGACCTCGATTCTGGAGAGACGCGGAGCGTAACCAGTGGAACTACGTTCGCAAACGGTATTCACCCAACGCGCGACTTGCCGGTGTTTCAGGCGCTCATGAAGGAGCTTGGGCGAGAACCACTTTCGACGAAGGTTTCGTGTCCATTGGCGAGCGGTGGTTATGGTGGTGCCATGGGTCCCTCACAGTTCATCCCTTCAACGTGGAACGGCTATATCAATAGGCTTGAGGGGATTCTTGGAATCTATCCAGACCCATGGAATCCTCGTCACGCCTTCATCGCATCTGCGGTGTTCCTTGCTGACCTTGGTGCCGCTGCCGGAGGATATAGCGCTGAACACGAGGCCGCTGCGCGCTACTACGCCGGAGGTAACTGGGCGAGCTTGGGTCAAGGATATGCGAATAGCGTTATGAATCACGCACAGACCATCCAGACGACCATGATCGACCCTATTGAAGACGCAGAGGACGAGGATTAAGAGAGAAGCCATTCTTGCCAATGCCTGTCTCGCGTGCTATCATCCGTGGGCCTAAATAAATCATATGAAGACAGACATCCACCCAACATACAACTCAAAGGCGACCGTCAAATGCGCATGTGGCGCGACCTTTACTGTTGGTTCTACCAAAGACGCTCTCGATATCGAAGTCTGTTCAACCTGCCACCCGTTCTACGTCGGTGACGACAGCAAGAAGATCCTCGCTGGTCGCCTCGAGAAGTTCAAGAACCGTCAGGCTACCGTCACTGCAGCTCGTCAAGCAGCGCAGGCCACTTCAAAGAAGCGCGCAGCAAAGAAAGTTACAAAGGTAGAAGAAGACAAGGTAACGAGCGTAGCACCCGAAGTTCAGTCGGAGAATTAGATACTCGCAAGGGCCCTCCGGAATTTCCGTGGGGGCCTTTTGTGTTGGGTGTATGATGAAACCACGATTATGGATATCGAAGAACTAAAAAAGAATCCTCGCACCGCCTATCATGCCGCTGAGCTTGAGCGTCTCAATGCCAAGAAAGCAGAGCTCATGACGATGGCGGAAGACCCTTCCTTGGCCGACATGGCACAGGAGGATATTGCTGCTGCCGACAAAGAGATTGCCGTTGTGACGGCGCAAATCGAGGAGATCCTCAAGGGAGAAGAAGAGGAAGAAGAATCACCCAACGAGATCATCCTCGAAGTGCGCGCTGGTGCGGGTGGGGAAGAGGCTGCGCTCTTTGCCGAGCAGCTCGCGATCATGTATTCCAAGTATGCCGAGATAAAAGGCTGGCAAGTAGAGACCGTCGACGAAGCACGCGCTGCGATGGGCGGTTACAAAGACGCGTCATTTGAGATCAAAGGAAAAGGCGTCTACAAAGCGTTCCGTTTCGAGACCGGCGTACACCGCGTGCAGCGCATCCCTGCGACAGAGAAGATGGGGCGCATCCACACGTCGACCGCATCGGTGGTTGTCTTGCCAATCCGCAAAAAGTCGACTGTCGAAATCAACATGGCCGATGTCGACATGCAGTTCACGCGTTCGGGAGGTGCCGGAGGACAGAACGTCAACAAGGTCGAGACCGCCGTGCGTCTTCTCCACAAGCCAACAGGTATCATGATCCGCTCGCAGTCAGAGCGTACACAGCAGCGTAACCGCGACAAGGCGATGCTCATCCTTCAGGCAAAGCTCGAAGAGATTGAGATTGCAAAGACTGCAGCCAAGCTCTCGGTCGACCGCAAAGCCCAGATTGGTACCGGTGACCGCTCCGAAAAGATCCGTACCTACAACTTTCCACAAGACCGCGTTACTGACCACCGCATCAAAGAGAGCTGGTCCAACATCCCGGGGCTTCTCAACGGCAATATCGAGAAGATCCTCGCGGCCCTCGAGGCCGCTGACGCCGCGCTGTAAGCCTCAGACCCTTCTTGCGACTTCCTCGCTCGTCTGGTAGAATCCCCATACGCCCAAACGGGCTTTTTCAATGCCAAACAACACCACTACAGAATCAAAGGGACTTATTGACGAGCTCTTCGCAGCAGGAGCCCACTACGCCTATGCCAAGTCGCGTCGTCACCCTTCGACCCGTGCATCTATTTTCGGCGCACAGGGCCGCACCGACATCTTTGACCTCGAACACACCGCAGCAGCTATCGCCAAAGCGGCGCTTCTTCTTGAGAAGCTCGGCAAGGATGGCAAGCAAATCGTAATCGCAAGCAGCAAACACGAAGCTCGCGTCGCAGTTCGCGAGGCAGCAGAAAAGATCGGCGTCCAGTACGTCTCAGGACGATGGGTCGGCGGTACATTCTCAAACTTTTCTCTCATCAAGAAGCGCATCGACCACCTCGAAAAGCTCATCAAAGACCGCGACGAAGGCGCGCTCGGTAAGTACACCAAGAAGGAACGTCTCATGATTGACCGCGAGATCAAGCGCCTCGAAGAAACATTTGGTGGTCTCCGTGGCCTCCGCTCACTCCCAGCAGCACTCATTCTCGTCGATCCTAAACACGAAAAGAACGCGATTGCCGAAGCAGCTATGCTCCGCATCCCAGTTATCGCCATTGCAAACTCAGACTGTGACGTTTCGAAAATCTTGTGTCCAATCCCAGCAAATGACTCGAATCACACAAGTATCTCAGCCGTCCTCAGCAAGCTCACGGATGCTTACGCAAAAGGCAAGAAAGAAGCTCCAACGCCAGTTGGAACACCTGCAGAAGTGCGATAACATTGAGCCATGACTGTAAGCGCTCAAGACATCAAACAGCTTCGCGATAAGACCGGCGTCTCCATGATGCAGTGCCGTGAGGCCCTCATGGCAGCGGACGGCGATATAGAAAAAGCGCTCGAAGTGCTCCGCGCAAGTGGCGCAGCGACCGCTTCCAAGAAATCGGGTCGCGATCTCGGTTCTGGTACGGTCCAGGCATACATCCACGGTCAGGGTTCAGTGGGCTCAATGGTTGAGCTCTTGTGCGAGACAGACTTCGTTGCTCGCAACGAAGAGTTCCAGACTATCGCCAAGGATATCGCGATGCAGATTGCAGCGACCGACGATGAGCTTCTCGCAGGAGGTGCTGAAGCGCTTCTCAAGGAAGCTTTCTTCAAGGATCCCGCACAGACGATTGGTGGTCTCATTGAGGGCGCTGTTCAGAAGTTCGGCGAGCGCACTGAGCTCGGCCGATTCGTGAAATATTCGATCTAGATTCCCTCGAGGGATCTTGAGCGCTTAGCATCATGCCCCTTCACACTATTGCATTCGCCTCGAGCCTCTTTCTCATCGCGCTCTTTTTTGCGCTCAAAGAGCGCGAAGTGTATGCCGGAGAAGCGACGCGATTTACACGCTTCTTGGTAAAGCATTCTCCCGCGGTCGAGAGCGTATGGCGTCGCTGTGGAGCGTGGCTTGATCGTACGTACCACATGCTCTTTGCTCGTGTCGTCGCGTTCATCACGAACATCGGTGCACGTATCGCGGTGACATTCCGCTATATCGTCGTTCTGCTTGCTGATAAGATGATCAAGGCGGTCCGCGGCGAGAAGTTCCTCGAGATGACCGGCGCACCGTCGATGTATCTCAAGCACCTCAAGGAACACCGAGATGCAAAGAACCGCGACCGCGACGAGTCGACACCATCAATGCCGCTTTAGCTCAGTTGGTAGAGCAACTCTTTTGTAAAGAGAAGGTCCCCAGTTCGAGTCTGGGAAGCGGCTCCAGAAAAATACGAAGGCCCGTCGTCCTTGTAGGACGGCGGGCCATTCGCATGGGGGAAATTCAACTGCACCCAGTGGTCTCGCCACAGACGGTGCACACATGACAGCTTCCATTGCGACGGGTGAGTCCGCCACAATGCCGACACGTGACGCCGTCGCCATGGTCCACAATCCGAACGATTTCTGCGTTGGGACGGTTCTCGACGACGCTTCCATTGTTGGTTGTGAGAACGATGCCTGCGCGCACCTTTTCCTCGAGCGAGCAGAACTTCGAGACGAGCCACCGGAAGACGTAGTCGACAAGCGACTTTGCCATAGGGATCTCGGGATTCTTGGTGAACCCCGAAGGCTCGAAACGACTGTGAACGAACTTGCTCGCAAAGACTTCGAGAGGAACCCCGTACTGGAGTCCAATCGATACTGCCGTAGCGAAGGCGTCCATGAGACCCGAGACTGTGGACCCTTCCTTTGCGATGGTGAGAAAGATCTCACCGGGCTGCCCGTTTTCGTAGAGCCCTGCGGTGATGTAGCCCTTGTGCGCGTCTATCGAGAACTTGTGGGTGATAGACGGTCGTTCGTCGGGAAGTTTGTTACGACGATTGTGTCGTTCCTCCGGCGTTGCGATGGGTACGGACTCAGTCGTTGTTGGTTGTGTCACGTTGATTTCCTCCACGCGATATAAGGGGGAGCTGAATGCTCCTGACAAGGCCCGTTCGTAGGTATAAACCCCTTGACGCTGATTCACCAAGTGGATTACGCGCTACGGCTTGGAAAAGAGCGTTTGTAAACGTACAATGGCCCGCATGGACGTACCAAAAGGCCACCAACACCCCATCTCGCTCGCTATCTCCGATATCATCGATATCTTCGGTTCGATGGGGTTTGAGGTGGCCGAAGGACCTGAGGCTGAATCTGAGTACTACAATTTCGATACACTCAACATCCCCAAGCATCACCCGGCGCGTGATATGTGGGATACGTTTTGGTTGAAGTCTAAGCCAACCGAAGAAGACAAGAACGCAAAGCAGCTTCTTCGTACGCACACATCTCCGGTGCAGGTTCGCTACATGGAATCGCACAAGCCACCGTTCCGCATCATTGCGCCGGGCAAGGTCTATCGTTATGAGGCAACCGACGCGACACACGAAGCACAGTTCTATCAGCTCGAAGGACTCGTCGTCGGCAAGAACATCAGCCTTGCTCATCTCAAGGGAACGCTCGAGACATTCTTCTCAAAGTTCTTTGGTGCGGCGAGCACGGTGCGCATGCGTCCGAGCTATTTCCCATTTGTCGAGCCGGGTGTCGAAGTCGACGTCTCATGTTTCCGTTGTGCCGGCGAAGCGGGGAAGCAGTGTTCGGTATGCAAAGGCACCGGCTGGATCGAAATCATGGGTGCGGGACTCGTACACCCCAAGGTGCTCGAAGGTGCGGGCATCGACCCTCGCGAATGGAGCGGGTTTGCATTCGGTGCCGGTATCGATCGCTTGCTCGTCCTGCGTCACGGTTTGCCTGATGTGCGTCTCTTGTACTCGGGTGATTTGCGCGTAACCGATCAGTTTTAATATGAGAGTTTTTATTGGCACAACGAGCGAGAGAAAAATTAAAACTGCTCAAAAAGTATTTGATGAGGTTTTTCCAGATGGAACCACATTGTCGGGAATCAAGGCACCTTCAGGTGTTTCCGATACTCCTTATGATAAGGATACCTATGTCGGAGCTTTAAATAGGGCGGAGTTTTGTAAAACCTCAGAGCCCGATGCTGATATGTGGGTTGGTATCGAAAGCGGATTGGTGGATCGCTACGGCAATCTCTATGAAGAAGCTTGGTGCGTTATCGTTACAAAAGAAAACAAAATATTTGCCGGATACTCAAGCGGATTAATGGTTCCTCAGTATGTAGTTCAGCATATGAAAGAGCTTGGAAAGGAACACTATGAAGTTATGGAACTTTTACAAAAAAAGCACGGGACGGAGGTAGGTGACACATGGGGCAATTATTCCGGTAAAAGCCTTTCTCGAGAGGTAAGCCTTGCTGAATCGTTGCGTAACGCACTTATTCAGATAGCTGCTCCTGACTCGAGTTACTACAAAATGTAATATGCGTTTCTCCTACACATGGCTTCAGGAATATTTCGATACACCGCTCCCTTCGGTCGCTGATGTGTCGCGCACGATTACGATGCACGCGTTTGAGATTGATGGAACAGAGGCACACGGAGATGACACAATCCTCGATATCAAGGTCCTCCCGAACCGCTCACACGACTGTTTTTCATACCACGGCATCGCTCGTGAAATCGGTGCTTTGCTCGATGTTTCAACGAACATTCCTGACGTTCACCCAAAGACAGGTGGGGGAGTATCAACTGCCGAAAAGCTCTCGCTCGATGTTGAGAATTCAAAGCTCGTTCCTCGCGCACTCAAGCGCTACGTTGAAGGTGTCACCATTGGTGAATCTCCCGATTGGCTCAAAGCAAAGCTTGCCGCGCACGGACAGCGTTCTATCAACAATGTGGTTGATGCAACGAACCTCACGATGTGGGAAACAGGACAGCCGGTCCACGCATTTGACTTCGATAAGCTTGCCGATGACAAGAAGCTCACTGTCCGAGCCGCTCGCGAAGGTGAGATGATTACAACACTCGACGGCAAAGAATTCACGCTCGATTCTGATGTTCTTGTCATCAGCGACAGTGAAAAAGCACTCGATATCGCAGGAGTAAAGGGAGGCTCTGTTTCAGGTGTTGATGTAAACACGACACGTCTCGTGCTCTCGGCCTGCAACTTTGACCCAATCAACATCCGCAAGACATCCAAGAAGCTCGGATTGCGTACCGACGCGTCAATCCGTTTCGAGCAGGGGATCAGCCCAGAGCTTGCTGGTATCGCTATGGAACGTCTCTCAGCGCTTGTCGAAGAGCTTGCGGGCGGAAAGGTTGCTCAGGATGTCGTTGGGTCGTATCCGAACAAAAAGAATCTCTACGTCGTTGGCGTCTCGCTTTCGGAAATCAACACAGCACTCGGTACCACGTGTTCGCAAGAAGAAGTTGAATCATATTTCAAACGACTTGGTTTTGAATACAAATATACTCAGCCGCTGGGAAACGTCCTCGCGCTCGCGCCAACCTTCGTTGGTATTCCGTACAAACTCGGTGCGAGTGTTCTTGGTGATGCTCCAAATCTTTTTGACTGCTCTTCTTTCACCGCATATCTCTTTGGGATGTCGGGCGTCATGATTCCTCGAATGTCTGTCGATCAATATGTTTTTGGAACCCCGGTTGATGCCGCAGATATTACGGCGGGGGATTTGGTCTTTGCAAACACTGGAAAAGAACCGATTCATCGTGAATCAAAAGAATTTATGAAGGGGACTCCCGTTCCTGAAGGTGTTGATCATGTGGGCCTCTATTTAGGAGACGGTAAGGTGGTCCACTGTAGTAGCTCCAACGAAAAGGGAGTCGAAGTTCAATCACTCACAGAAAGTGCAGCGTTTCAGAACATCGTCGGCTACCGTCGCATCATCACAAGCGATGACAAACGATTTGTTGTGACTGTCCCTGCACCACGTATCGATGTTCGCATCAAAGAAGATTTGATTGAAGAAATCGGTCGACTCAAAGGTCTCGAGGTCATCCCATCAACCCAGCTTTCTGATGATGGATTCGTCCCCGCAGTTAATAAGACCGAATACTACAAAGCAGTGGTCCGCCGAGCGCTCGTTGATGCCGGGTTCTCCGAGGTATCGACATATGCATTCCAAAAGAAGGGAGAGATCGAAGTAGCCAACCCGATTGCTGACGACAAAAAATACCTCCGCGGTTCGCTTACCGATGGCGTTACTGCTGCTATCGAGATGAACAAGAAGAATAAACCACTTCTTGGTACCGACATGGTCCGTATTTTTGAAATCGGAACCGTCTTTGCAAAAGACAGTGAGGAACAGGAGATCGCGATTGCTGCAGAAAAGCCGGCCGAACTCGATCGCGGTTGTGCGGCAGTAGCTCAGGCGCTTGGAGTTAATATCACATGGAAGAAAAGTGGAGCTCTTGCTGCTGCATCGCTTACGGATGCAATCGAAAGCCTTTCGACACCAGATTCGTACGGCGACCTACCTCGTTTGCCACACATAACATTCGCGCCGATTTCAGTTTACCCATTCATCCTCCGTGACATCGCTGTGTGGGTAACTGAAGGTGATGCCGAATCTATTCCAAACATCATTCGCACACACGGTAGCTCGCTCGTTGCCCGCATCGATCTTTTCGATACATTCACCAAAGAGGGAAGAACGTCGTACGCATATCACATCGTCTTCCAATCAAACGAAAAAACACTCTCCGATGTTGAGGTGAGCGAGATCATGAAGACAATCGAAAACGAGATAAAAGGAAAGGGGTGGGAGGTGCGCTAGTTTTTGTATCTAAAAACACGAAAGCCGCAGAAGGCACCTTCGTGGTGGTGCAACTGCGGCTGTTGTTCAGAGCCCGACGGGCAGGGATGGCGCTGAGGATGCTTTGGGCTCGGTGCCAGGAGTCAACCTTATGCCCCAGGCCATAATCCCAGCGAGGATGGCGGCACCACCGATGGTAATCACCAACATCCCAATCGCGGCGCTCCCCCAGAGTAGGAGAGGATTCAGCGCTGTGTCCGACCACGTAAAGATACGCCGGCCGGCAACATAGGATACGAAGCAGACGAATCCCATGATGGCATTCGCGAGTAGGGTCACGAACACCTCTCCCAACTTCACTAGTGTACTTCCGGTCCACTTTGGCATTTCCAACGGTTCGGTCATACCGTCTCTCCTCTGGCTTTTGGCCGGTTAGACTTCTGAAGTAATTATACCTTTTAAAGGATTTATGTCAAGAATCTTTATGCATATTTTGAGAGGAAAAAGCTTCTTTATAAACCCCTTTTCTGGTAAAATAGATGCACCAAACGCATAGGCGCTTTTTCATTTCATGGCATCCAAAAACGATAAAGAGAAGAAGCCATCATCGTACGGCGCTGACTCCATTCAAGTCCTCGAAGGGCTCGAACCGGTGCGCAAGCGCCCTGGTATGTACATTGGTACAACAGGTCTCGATGGTCTGCACCACCTCATCTGGGAAATTTTTGATAACTCACGCGATGAGGCGATGGGTGGTTTTGCCAACGACATCGAAGTTGTGCTTTTACCAAACAACCGTATCCGCGTCGCCGACAACGGCCGTGGTATCCCTGTCGACAAGCACAAGCAGAGCGGTGTCTCAGCGCTCGAGACAATCATGA
>JBDKFZ010000009.1:0-53001 GCA_039798445.1 Candidatus Parcubacteria bacterium | reverse complement strand
ATTCTAAAAACAACAGACGTTCTCAAGAAAGGAGGTACCCGCGACCATTGTGTCGCGGGTTTTTGTTTGTCAGAACATTTTCTCAAACCACTCTTCCCTAGTCTCTTCTCTCCAATGACTTCCAAATAATTTCAACCATCGTGCGAAACGTATGTGAAAGCTGTGCGTTCATCAAGACCGTTCCAAAGATTGGTTCCTCAAGAGAAATGATAGCAACCATGTCATCCCAAATAATTACATCAGACAATACCCCTTCGTACTTTTGTGGCAACACTCGATATTCATAATACGCACCAGCAACATCGTGTGTCGCCACACCCTGCGTGCCCGATTCAAATGTAAGAATATCTTTCAAAAAGATTTCTCGCTTTTTTAATTCGGGTTGAAAACGTTTTTGAAAATAATTGGGAATGATTTCAAACAATTTTCCTGTTGAGGCAAAGCCGAGCACTTGTTTTGATTTTGATTCGAGTATGTCTTCAAAAATTGCACGCACTTCTTCGGGACCATCATAAAATTTAACAACCGGTTTGTTTTTTGTTTTTTTGTACAATGCACGCAAGTCAGGAATCGCTTCCTCAAGAACTTTCTTCTTTCGCTCAACAAGTGCCAGAGCCGATGACGGATCGTTTGGTCCATACACATAACGCTTACCCTTCTTCTCGCGTGTTACCAATCCCTTCTCAATAAGCTGTTTCAGGACGTAATGAGCATTGGAACGCACCACACCCGTTCCACGAGATATCTGTGGCGGGCTTGAAATACCGTTCTCAAGGAGAAACAGATACAGAGCGCTTTCTGTGTCGGTGAGGCCTATTTTTGCAAGTACAGCGTTAATATTCATGGTTTATCGTATTTGTACAGTTAAGTATATAACATTTAAAGACTTAAAGCACAACGCTTCTTTGGTTTGTTATGCGTATTGTAAATTGTATCTTTGACATTTGTTGGTTTTTGGGTTATTATGTTTGCAGACGATGAGCACTAGAGCCCATCACCAATGTTCTTTACAAGGAGACTATATGTCCTACTGCATCGACGAGCATCTCTTCAACCAGTTTGAGGAAGGCGTCATGTCCCGCCCGAACACCTGCCAGACCGTCGCCCGGCACGAGGAGCGCGGTGACAGCCTTCTCGAACTGGCGGAGACCAACGACTGGAACTTGGGCGCCATGATTCACTTCATGGCCTGCCCCACCTGCCGGCAGAAGATGCAGAAGGCCAACGCCATCACGGCCCTCCGCAAGAGCATGCTCCGTTACATCGACCCCGACTTCGAGTGGTGCTCCCAGCAGAGCACGAAGTAGTCTCCTCGCCCCGTTCGCAAGAACGAACGGGGCACTGTCCAGAGATGTGTATCTCTGCTGATGAGTCCGAAAGGACGAAACAGAAAACGATGTTCTTTCAAAGGAGACTATATGTCCTACTGTTCCGAAGAACTGTTCCTCAGCAAGCTTGCGGATGGCACCAAGCCCTACGCGGATGACTGCGAAGCCGTCGAAAAGTGTGAGGAGGAGGGAAAGCTTCTTTCCTCGATGGAAAAGGACGAGTGGAACTTGAGCTTCATGGTCCACACCCTGACCTGCCCCACCTGCCTGAAGAAGATGCAGAAGGCCAACGCCATCACGGCCACCCGGAAGAGCATGCTCAAGTGGATCGATCCCGATTGGACCGACCCCCGCAGCACGAAGTAGTCTCCTCGATATTTCGCAGCCTCCGCTGCGAAGAACCCCCAACATTCCGTTGGGGGTTTTCATTTGTCAGAAAATCTTCTCGAGCATCTCTACCCTACCCACCCTTTTCCTGTAGTCGATCCTGACGGTCACCAAATCGACCTGAAAGGGAGTTTCACAAGAAACACGCCTCTCTTCCATATAGGTCTGAACGGCCCGTGAAAAGCGCCGCATCTTGTGATAATGCATGTTTTCCTCAGGTCTAATGTTTTCACGTGAAACACCTTCCCTATCCGTTACACATGAAACTGTCTTTACCTCAACAAAGTGAAGAACCCTTGAAACCTCCTTATATCGTGGTTTCACAAGAAACATCTTCGATTTAGAGCCATTTTCTAGCGTTTCTCTGGCCGGAACAGCTTCTAGACGTTCGGCAACGATATCAATCTCTCCCCATGGCTTCCAATAGTTCTTCTCTATTATGGAAAAACCATGTTTCATGAGAAACCGAGCCGCCAAAAGCTCGCCAAGATCGCCGAATCGTCGTTTGGGGGTTAGCATGATAGCAATTAGCAATTGGCGATTAGCTTTTAGGAAAGACCTCGAAACATATGGTTCGGAGCGGACCCCGCCATGGCGGGGGTGCTCCTTGGAGGGAGCAGGGAGTGGAGCCCATATTTCACATGAAACTGTTTCACGTGAAACCTATTTTATATGAATCGTTATAAAATAAGGGTTTTTTGGCGACCTTTATATCTAAGACCCTCAAAAAGACCTGTCCTTTACACATGTCCCCGTTTTTATCCACAGATACAAGGGTTCTGTGAATTACCTCCCATTATCCATAAAGGACATAAAGAGGGGATAAAGGACATTGTCCTGGAGTGCTAAAAAGCATTCTATGCCGTATGATGGCTCTACACCGCTCCCGTGGTGAAATGGATATCACGACAGGCTTCGAACCTGTTATTGGGGGTTCGAATCCCTCCGGGAGCATAAAATAAACGAGCGAGATGCGAAGCATTGAGCGACTATTATTTTAGCGACCGGAGGGATTCGAAAGCCGGAGGCCGACGGGCCGAGGCGGGGTCGCGGAGATTTTCAGCAGAAAATCATCCGTGACCGAATCCCCTTATAAAATCAACCAAATATGAACATCCCAAAAGACTGGAACCTAAATGGAAGAGGGGATGCAATCTGGCGCGAATTCAACTTCAAAAACTTTGTCCAAGGCGTTGCTTTTGTGAACCAGGTAGCCGATTTAGCAGAAACGGCTAAGCATCACCCAAATATCTCTATCTCGTACACCAAGGTATCGCTTTCGATCTCCACGCACTCGGCAGGGAAGGTAACTGAGAAAGATCTCGATCTCGCTTTGAAAATCAACGGACTCCCGCTATAATCACCACGTTGCGGGCATGGTTTAGTGGTAGAACACGTCCTTGCCAAGGACGAGACGCGAGTTCGATTCTCGCTGCCCGCACAGTTAAGCCCCTTTTATCCCTCCACGGACGGGATATACTCACTTTATGAATGACGTCCCCAAAGAGGCGATTGCTGTTGTGGCACTTTTGCAGCACGAAGGGTTTGAAGCCCATCTCGTGGGTGGCTGTGTGCGCGACATTCTCATGCACCGCACGCCCAAGGACTGGGACGTGACGACCAATGCGACCCCTGAGGATATCGTTAGAATCTTTCCGAATACCTTTTATGAAAATGACTACGGGACCGTTGGGGTAGTGAATGACGAAACAACCGACCCCAAGCTCAAGGTGATTGAAGTGACACCGTATCGCATCGAAGGAAAGTACTCAGACAAGCGCCACCCGGACACGGTGACATTTGCAAAGAATCTTTCTGACGATCTCAAGCGTCGCGACTTTACGATGAATGCGATTGCATACGACCCACTCTCGGGTAATTTCTCCGATCCGCACAAAGGAGCAAAAGATATCGAAAACAAAATCATCCGCACGGTAGGGGAGGCGCGCGAGCGATTTGCCGAGGATGCGTTGCGCATCATGCGCGCCGTACGATTCTCCGCAGAGCTCGATTTTGAGCTCGACAAGGCCACTGAGGCTGCCATCAAGGAGTTTGGCGACACACTCAAGGATATTGCTCTCGAGCGCATTGGTGATGAATTCACCAAACTCATCATGTCGCCCCGTCCGCGCAAAGGTATTGAGATGTTCTACGAACTCGGCATCTTGAAACACATCGTCCCCGAGCTCGAGGAAGGGGTCAACGTGAAGCAGAATCAGGCGCACACATATCCGGTGTTTGAACACATCGTACGCACGCTCCAGGCCGCTGCAGACAAGGATGCGACGCTCGAGGTGCGACTTGCTGCGCTCTTCCACGATATCGGCAAGCCTGCAACAAAAGCTTTCAATGATAAAAACGATGACTGGTCGTTCCACGGCCACGATATGGTGGGTGCCAAAATAGCCAAGCGCCGCTTGCGCGAATTGCGATACGGTAACGACGTCATTGAGACGGTAGTAAAGCTCGTGCGCTGGCACATGTTCTTCTCTGACACAGAACAGATTACACACTCGGCTGTGCGTCGTCTCATCAGCAATGTGGGGACCGATAACGTGGAGAATATTTTGCTCTTGCGCGTGTGCGACCGCATCGGCACCGGACGACCAAAAGAACAGCCATACCGTTTGCGCAAATACAAAGCAATGATCGAAGAAGTGCTTCGCGATCCGGTATCAGTCGGCATGCTTGCTGTGAAGGGGGCCGACATCATGGAAAAACTTGAGGAGAAACCCGGACGACGTATTGGGTGGATTCTTAATGCACTTCTTGAGATTGTGTTGGATGATCCTGCACAGAACACCTCGGAGATTCTCATCGCACGCGCACAAGAACTCGCCACACTACCTGAACCAGAACTTAAAAAATTAGGAGAAGCCGCAAAAGAAGCGCGCGAAGCTATTGAAGCAGAAGAAATAGGGAAGATTCGATCGAAGTATCACGTGGAGTAAACTACGTCACTCGCCGGCTCCTTCCGAGGAGCACGCGGTCTCGCTTGCTAGCTCGCCGCTCGACTCGCGCCAGTCGCGCTCCGTAGTCTCCTCGGAAGGACACAGCTTGTTCCGTTTTTAAATTTGTTTTTCCAATAGAAAAGCCGCTCTTTGCGACGTTGTGTTGTGCACGTTGTGCGCGAAGGGCGGCTTGTTTGGCGGCCCCGAAAAGTGGTGGGGCGGCCCGAGATACTGGACCATGTGGACGGGGGAGCGTCCTATGAAATTGTTCGTCTAAAGAGCTAGCCAGACGAACAAGATCGTTAAGGAGAGAAGGGAGGGGTGTCCCTTCGTTGTTGTTTAGCGCCGTAGGGCAACACGGTGCTGTATGACTTGTTCCGGCTCTGAAACAAGTATAAAGGACATCAAGGACATGTAAAGGACAAAGAGTGGATAACTCTACGTTCGCCAGCTCGTTTCGTTAAGGGAAACTTAAATCTCAATGTCCAGGACTACTGGACAGTGGTCGGATCCGTAGACCCCTGGTTCTATCTCACAACCTTTCATCTTTGGAACTAGGTCGGAAGAAACAAAGAAGTAGTCGAGGCGCCAGCCAACATTGCGTTCGCGAGCATGAGTGATTTGGTCCCAATATGTGTATTGGCCTGTCTTGGTAGGGTAGAAGTGGCGGAAAGCGTCGATATAGCCTGCATTTTCAACACCATCGAGCCATTCGCGCTCTTCGGGCAAGAAACCGCTTGTTTCTTGGTTCTCTTTTGGTCGTGCAAGGTCAATTTCGTGATGGGCCGTATTAATGTCACCACAAAATATGATGGATTTGCCTGTTTTTCGTACTTTTTCTATATATTCCAAAAAGGCATCGTAGTAGCGGAGTTTAAAGTCCAAGCGGTCGGCACCCCTGCCACCATTGGGGAAATAGATGCCGTACATGGCCGTAGTGCCAAAAATAGCCTCAATGAGACGGCCTTCAGTGTTGAACTCGTCTGGGAGGACGTCGAAATTGATTGAATCGGGCGCTACGGTCGAATAAAGCGCCACACCACTGTATCCCTTGCGTACACGGCAAGAGTTGAAGGCGGCGACATAGCCGGCGGGTTTCTTCATCGAGTCGGCAAGCTGGCTTTCTTCGGCTTTGATTTCTTGAAGGAAGACGACGTCTGGAGCAAGCTCGAAGAAGGCGTCCCAAAGACCGTTCTTGTCGAGCGAGCGCAATCCGTTGACGTTCCATGTGACGATTCGCATGGAGGAAGTATGCCATCTTTTTAATTCATATCCACAGCCCCGCTATCGTATGCACACAGTGCGCGTACAATATGAAGCGTGTATCTGTCGGTATTTTATAAGTAGTCAGAACAACATATGAGCATGGGAATGTGCGGATGTTCGAAGGTTGCAAAGATACTCCTCATCGTTGGTGCCCTCAACTGGGGTCTCATCGGTGTTGGATACTTCTTCAATGCGAACTGGAACGTCGTCAACCTGGTGTTCGGCAACTGGATGTGGCTCGAAGCAGTCATCTACATCCTTGTCGGTCTCGCAGGTGTCTCGAAGCTCTTCGGATGTCGCTGCAAAAAGTGTGTAGTGGCAGGTCCGGTGAACGGCGGAATGTAATACCCGTTACGAGAAAAACAAAAACAGCTCTGCGGTGGCAGAGCTGTTTTTGTTTTGTGCGTTACTAGAAAGTAAAGCCGTTGGACTGCAGACTATCAAACATCTCTGTAGAAATCGACCGACTGCCCATGATTGCCTGAAGTGCTTTGAGATACCCTCCAGCAAGAATAAGGAGGTCTGTGACTCCACCAACCCCAACACCAGGAGTCGTCGTGCCCGTGCCAGGACCAGGCCCCGGGTTTGGAGGAACAACTGTTCCGGGCGATACACGGCTATCAAAAAGATATGCATTACGTATACCTCCTGCCATTATCTTCCCTTGAGGAGTCATGAAGAGGTAGGTTGGTTGTGTTGCCGCTTCACCAATAATAGCTGTTCCGTAATCACGTCGGAGGGGCGCCTGTGCAACACCCTTAAGTTCACCATTATTCCACAAGGTGAAATATCTCTCGTCACCGTTCGGCTGTCCGGCAAACACTAAGTAGGATCCACCAACTGCAAAAGCGGGGAAGCCTGGGTGTGAGGCTCTGTTGATGTCAGCGAGAACACTCGAAGGAATCGTTGTCTCTCCTGCAGGCTCTAATCCATTTGCGCCGCTGGTGAAGAAGAATATTCTGTCGGTGACATTCCACGACGTACTTGATTGGCGTTCAAACGATGTTACCGCCAAACGTTTTGGAGAGGATGTGTAGTCAATTGTCATCTTTCCTGCGCACAAACCATCGGGCAATGTGAGCTCTTGTACCGAAGTGATACCTCCATCGGATTCAGGTCTAAAGACAATTGGTACGCCGTAAGGCGAGAGGGAGGGAACTCTACAAGTACTCTGGGAATCACTTGTAGCACCAATGATGTAATCCCCGAACCCTAGGGTAGGTCTTATTGAGCCTGTTTCTCGCTGTGCAAGTATCTGAAGTGATGGAGTGGAAAGTGTCACATTTCTTCGACTATCACCCGGAGTTTCAAGGTCTACTTCTGCGATTACCTTGCCATTAGCCGCCGCGAAAGGACCGTTTCCACCAACAGTAAAGTTGGAAGAGGGGGTAAAAAGTATGCTGTCGCCTGCAACTTGGTAATATCCTGCATGTTCAGCACCAGATCCAAATGTGTTTCCTGAATGACTTCCTGCAAGCGAGCGAACTGCCATAAAGAATCCTCTGTCACCGTCTGCAACCATTTGAGAACCTGCACCTCCGTGCATATATAGTGACTGAAATCTAGAACCACCATCCATACAAAGATCGCGCTCAACAATAAACGTACCGTCGTCTTTAAAGAACCGCGCCCCACCTTGTCGAAACGGTGGATTTGAGCTCAAGTAATTTTGATTCCTAGGACCACCGCACGCACCAGAAAATGCGAAGACACCGTTTGCATATGCAACGCCTTGAATATTTTGAGTTCCAATTAGTGGTCCTGGGTAAACCATTTGATCAGGTAGATCAAGTAGTGTTGCAACAAGAGGTAGTCTCAGGCCCGCTTCCGGAGCAGCGACGAAAGGCACCTCAACACTACAATCGTTATCACCCCTCGAGTTTGAAACCGTCATGGTGAAAGTGGTATCTTCCGTTATCGGTCCAGTAACAACACTCCCTGTTTGCCGAGAGTCGACGCGCGTAGGGTCTGGAGCACCAACTGTTGGCGTTCCTGGTGGGGTAGCGGAGGCATCACTTGCCGCTACTGTAATGGTTGTTGGCAAATATCCCACGGTATAGTTCAGCGTTACCGTTCCTCCTGTTGCCGTTTGTGGGTTGCTCCACATTTGACAATCTGGTGAGCGAGGAGATGGAGGAGCTCCAGCTGTAACAGTGAGGTTTGTTGACGTGGTGAGACCCGCATATGTTGCTCTAATTTGCGCGACACCCGCACTCCACCCCGTGATCTCTTTCAAGTTTCCTCCGTGTGGAGATACTGCATCACTAACAAGTGTGCCTGCCTGTGGGGAAGAGAATGTTGCTTGTCCACTGACATCGCCCCAATCTTCTCCGTCGGCACTATACTCGGCACCAAAGAGGACCATGTTGCCAACCTGCACCGTTTGTGGCGCCGGATTCATGCGGAGTGATGGTCCACCATCTGGCGCTGCGGGCTCATATGAAAGCCAGAACAATATCGAAGTTGCCGATGGACACTGTATGAGTGAGGTTGGAGGATCATCCGCGTTAATCAATACAAGACGAGAAGTTCCCGCCATTGGCTCCGCGTTAATACGATAGCTTCCTGGAGGTAGGGGGGCACCACTATCTGTTGTGTGGATTGATTGCAGAGTTGAGCCACCAGTCCCAGGGAAAAAGCGAGATGAAGGGATGGTGATTCCACCGGGTCCTGTAATGGTAAAGGAAGGATATGTATTGAGTGGGAGTTGGTTTCGTGTAAAACCAACACTCACAGCACCACAAGTACCCTCATCGTATGCAAGAGTTTTTGAATTGTTCGATGCAGTAAGTCCGATGATACTTAAGATAACAATCAACGTTCCGAGGAAATATTTTTTCATATGATTTATGCCCTCTATTCTACTTCTTATTGTGACGAGTGTGAACCTAGTTGATACAACGAACAAAGAGCCCGAGAGGGCTCTTTGTTTCAGGGATATTTGATGAGAAATGCTAGTGGGAGTTGACGAACGCCTCGATGAACTGAACGTACGCCTGGACCATAGCCGCCATACCACTTGCTGGTGGTGCTGGATCTGGCGTTGGGTTAGGTGGCACTGGGTTAGGGTCTGGTGGAGGAGGAGGAGGGGCTACTACACTGCTTATCGTATAGAGGACAGCCCTATTTCCCATAGCAACCGCGATTTTTCCATCCTCACGAATGTCAACGCCCAAAAGCCTACCGTCCCACTGTGTTGGCAGTCCACTACCAGGTTCAAACGAAAGCTCTTCGGGCAACTCGACGGTAAGCTCTGTCATTCCTTTCCATGCACGCATACCCTGCGTACCAACTGTGAATACCACATAATCATCCAAGATCGCGAAATCTGCTCCACAACCACCGCCAACACCAAGGGAATATGTTCTTTCATCGATCTCTTCTATACCGGAATCTGTTCTTCGAAAACGCCTAACGCTACAGCTACTGTTACCTTCTCCGGTAATCGCAAAAGCACCAATAGACGGGTCGCGCCCATCGATTTTGACTTGTATGCTCCCCGTGGTCGACATGGCCGCGCCAGGATATTGAGTACGGCTCAATTCCACAAGACCATCATCTTCGACATGATACGCAATGAGCGTTGTTGTTACCGGTCTCAGCGTATTGATACGAGAAAGAATCAACACATCCCCTATAACGCCTGCGATAGTTCCTTCGGCAAATTCTTCCCACTGCACGGAGAGGTTTGGGACGCTCAACCCTACAAGCTTGTTATACGAAGAGCTGTATGCAAGACCGGTGCCGGTTTTGAAGGTGACTAATGTGTCACCAACAACAACAGGACTATAGTAGGCAGCCCAATCCTCCCATTCGTCCATGTCACCAGTTGGATAGCGTATATCATCATCCTTATCTGTGAAGAAAAGTCGACTTATGTATGAGAGTGCTGTGCCTGACTTACTATAGACCAGCGGTGAGCGTCGAACGCCTGAAGGAGCCTGGCCCTCACGGATGAGATACGAATCCTTTTCAGCCACCTGCCAACCCATCTGACATCCGCCGCCTTCAGGACATGCCACTCGCGTATTACTCGTGTGGTGACATGAGTTTTGTTTTTCCTTATAAACGCCATCTTCATCAAAAATATACAGACCTCCCGTATTGTCTTGCCTGATGTTGCAGTTACCCGTGACGGCAAGTGAATCGTCCGACAACCACTGCACTCCATTGAAGGCATAATTCCAGAGCACGCCATGGAAACCCTCCTCTTGGTATGTGCGAATGACCTTATCGAACATTACGTTCTGTGTGGGTGTTGTTAAATTCTGTTGCGCGTAGGTAAGCGCTGGAATAAATAAACAAACTGCCGAAATGATGACTGCACAGCTAAGGAGATATTTTTTCATGATATGTATTAGTGCCTTGATATATTCTACATCTTTTCACGACGCCCATGAAACGCTTTGTGTATCTCTTTGAGATGTTTGTCGGTCACGTGCGTGTAGACCTGCGTCGTAGCGATATTCGCGTGACCTAAAAGCGCCTGAACGCTACGAACATCAGCACCGTTCTCGAGAAGATTGGTAGCAAATGAGTGACGGACGACATGTGGCGTCACTTTGCGGCTGATACCCGCGCTCACCGCGTGGGATTTGACCGCACGCTCTACGGCGCGGGGAATGAGCGGACGCGGTTGCTGATTTCCACCGGGGTGTGAAACGAACATCGCATCTTCCATATCTTTGCGTGCCTTGAGATAGGCATTGACCGTTTGGAGGGCAGCAGGGGAGACGAAGACCACGCGCACCTTGTCGCCCTTTCCACGAATGGAGAACTCCCCACGATCGAGATCGGTATCACGCTTGAGTGAGCAAAGCTCCGAAACACGCATGCCGGTCGAAAAAAGAAGCTCAAGTATCGCGGTGTCACGGAGCGCCTTGAGCTCATCTTCGGGATTCTTGGCTTTTTTGAGAGCCTCACGCGGCGCGGCAAGCAAACGGTCGAGCTCGGCATGGCTCATGAGGTCCAGATCACGATCGCCGGTCTTTGCGAGCTCGATTACCTCGGGTTGAAGCGATTCGACGCCTCGTTTGCGAAGATATTTGAGAAATGCGCGAAGCGCGATGAGATAGTAGTTCTGAGTCTTCTTTTTGAGCGTTGCGCCTTGTCCTGCACCGCTTTCTTGGCGGTTGAGCCACAAGCGAAACTCGCGTACCGTGCTGTCGGTGAGCTTTTTTGGGTCATCTATCTTGGCGAAATTGAAGAAGCGTGTGAGATATCGGTCGTAGTTCTCGGTCGTTTTAACCGAACGGCCTTTCTCAATCTCAAGATGTTCGAGAAATTGCTGTTTAAAGTCTTTGAGGGAGTGTGCAGCCATGAACTACAGTGTCGCGTGAATCGTCCTGTCGCACAATATTTCTATACCTTGCATAAAATCAAAAAATCATGCATTGTGCTTGCCAGAAACAGCTCGTGCCGGTCGCACGACGTGGCGGCGTCTAACAACCCCTCGAATCCTGAGACCTTGTAGACACACGGTAGGTACCATGTCTTCAAGGGGGACCATTGCGGAACCCCCGCCAATGGCCTCATGCAACCGCGAACCCACCACCGACCCCCACGCGTCCGACCGAAGCAGTCCCCCCTCCTCGGCCCGGAATCTCTCAACGGTACGTACGTCCTAGAAATTAGGCCGTTACCCATCCCACGAGGGGTTCTGGGCCCTTTTTTGACCAAATACCCAAAGGCATGCGGGGTATTTGCGATTGCTAAATTTTGTGCTACTATGCCGCGCATGGCACTCTCACCGAAAAAGAAGGCAACAATCATCAAATCGTCTGCCCGACACGACAAGGACACCGGCTCTCCGGAGGTCCAGGTTAACCTTATCTCAAAGCGCATCGACGATTTGTCGAAGCACCTCAAAAAGAACCGCAAGGACAAGCACTCACGTCGCGGTCTCCTCGGATTGGTTGCTGAACGCCGCACCCACCTCGAATACCTCAAGAAGAAGAACCCGGTCAAACACGCCGAGCTTTTGAAGAAGATCAAGGAATAAGCGCCCTCTAGGCCTTTCCGTCTCGTTTCCTCTTTTTGCTGATACACTTCAGGTAGGCTCTTTCGTTGAGTCCATACTTTTTATACTCGTTTCGTAACTATTTTATGACAATCATCAAACACCCGGCACAACGCGTTGCCGTTTTCATCGACGCACAGAATCTTTATCACAGCGCCAAGCATCTCTACGGATCGAAGGTTAATTTCGGCAAACTCGTCGAAGACGCAGTTGCAGGTCGACCACTCGTTCGTGCCATCGCGTACGTTATCTCAACCGAATCCGGTGAAGAAAAAAGCTTTTTTGAAGCGCTCGGCAAGGTCGGCATCGAAGCCAAGACCAAGGACCTCCAGATCTTTGCTGGTGGCGCCAAGAAAGGGGACTGGGACGTTGGTCTCGCAATCGACGCAGTTAAGCTCGCACCAAAACTCGACGTCGTCATTATCGTCTCGGGCGATGGTGACTATGTTCCACTCGTCGAATACCTTCAGATTAATGAGGGCTGTCAGGTCGAGGCCGTTTCATTCGGCCGCTCATCATCGGCACGTCTCATCGAAGCGGTGGACGACTTCAAAGACCTCGACGAAGATCCGGGCAAATATCTTCTCGGGTTCCGCGGCGGTAACACTCAGCGAACTGGCAATCGCAACTCGTCAGCCAACAGACAGCAAAACTCTAGTCGCACTCCTTCAACACAACGACAAAGCAGTGTGCGTAGGGTAGAGCGCAAAGTCGACTAAGAAAGAACCTTCTCCTGAAGATACCCGAACCGTTCGGAACAAGATCGCTTCCTTTGCTATACTCATAGCGACATGGAGAATCCTCTTTCAAACGAACCTGAGGTGACGCCGACAACTCCGGCTGAACCAAAACCTGAAGAATCACTACCGGTTCGTCCTGCGATTCGCACGCTCCACTCTGACGTAGCTGCATCCGTGCGCGACAACAATGTTTCAATCACCAAGATTGCACTCGCTCAGCAGGCACGAAACGAAAGCCTTCCATTTGTTGCCGAAGAAAAATCGCACTTCTGGAGCGCGTGGTCCATCGGCACCATTCTCCTCATCCTTGCAGGTTTTGCCGTCATCGTCGGCGCGCTTTTCATCATGTTGTCCAAAAATGTCTCGCTTCCGTTCGTGAATCAGGAACCGCCAGCGCCGACGCTCGTGCCAGTCACCGGTCGCGTCTCCGTCGACACAACACGTATGCCGCGTGCCGAACTCACACGAAAAATAGAGGAGTTCAGCGATGATGATTATTCATCTCCAGTGGCAATCGAGGCGCTCATTGTGCAAGAGATGGTGACAGCAACATCTTCGGAAGGAGAGCCAACGATGATTCTTTCACCCATAGAGATTGAACGATTCTTTGAGCGTTTGGGGACACGCGCGCCCGGAAGGCTCATCCGATCAATCGGTCCTGACATGACGCTCGGTCGTGTCGGAGGAACACCGTTTCTCATCACACTGGTTCCCTCATACGAGTCAGCGTTCGCCGGCATGCTCGAATGGGAACCATTCATGGGTGATGATCTGCCATTTCTCATCAAAGAGACGGAACCCGCTCCTGCACCAATCCTCCCCATCGAGTCAACCGACATCTCCACCTCAACAGCGTCAACAACGACCGCAGGTAGCACCACAGGGACTTCAACAGCATCTACGACACCGACCGTCGTGATTCCATTGCCCCCTCCAGCTCCCACATGGAAAGACATCATCGTCAAAAACAAAGACGTTCGAGCGCTTGTCACACATGACGGAGACATCGTTTTGCTCTACGCTTTCCCGAAAGATGACCTCATGGTCATCGCCCAGACCAAAGAGGCCTTTACTGTGATTGTTGACGCTTTGAACGCGCCTATATTCGGGATGTAACGAATCGCTTGTCCAAGCCATCCGATTCCTCTATACTCATCGCCATGAATCACCTTTCACCTGAGCAGGTCACCGACCTCAAAAACCGCCTGGTAGCAGAAAAAGCACGCCTCGAAGAAGAGCTTTCAACCGTCTCAAAGCAGAATCCTAGCAACCCTGATGATTGGAATGCTGTCGTCGATGAAGCCGAAGCTAACAGCGCCGACAAAAACGACATCGCTGATGCAATGGAAGATCTCGAAGAAAACACCGGCATCAGCAACGCGCTCGAGACTCAACTCAAAGAAGTAAACGACGCGCTCGAACGTATGGACGCAGGAACCTACGGCCACGACGAAGAAACAGGTGAACCAATCCCTGTCGAACGCCTCGAAGCAAATCCTTCGGCACGAAATAATATCTAGAAAGTAAAAACACACTCCCCAATGAGTGTGTTTTTCTAATGGGAACCGCAAGCCCTAGTCCAGCAATACACCTGGTCAGAATTAAGATTTTCTTGTATAGTCTTTCCGGGAAAAGGAGGGATTGTCCCTTCTTGGTTCGTTTCAAATAGTACAACTAGAAGGAAGAGGGAGAAGAAACGTGAAACTCATCAAGGCTTTGGTTCTGTCTCTGCTGGTCGTCTTCATCACGAGTTCTGCGTCTGCGGCTGATTTTTCAGGCACTCGCAGCCACGGACTCGTCTTGCAGATGATCACCCAACAGTCGGTGCCACTCCTGCCGACGTGGGAAGACTGCCGGCGGATCGGAGATGCCCATCAGGAAGCGCTGGAAACGATTCAGGGCTACATACGCACCTGCCGTGCTGAGAATAAGTTGGATGCTTCTTCTTGCCAAGATCTCGGTTCGGATTGCCGTGAATGGGCTGGGCGGGAGGCGGCAAGCCTCGGCTGGTGCAACAGCTGTTTTCCCGACTGCTATTCCGTAGAGCGAGATTGGTACCAGGTGATTGTCCATCGGGACAAGACCGTGCGCCAGTGCCATGCGGAAGCGGCAAGGAGGGACAAAGACAGCAATGCTGGCCGTTCCGCCTTGGCTCGTGAGCGTGCCTTTTACGAAAGGACTCATGATCTGGCGGAGAGCCTCGATCAGTCTGACGGACTGCGGGGCAAAATCGTGGGAGAGTCGATGGATGAGATCCGTCGACGACATCAGCGAACCCTCGACGAGCTCGAACAGCTCATCGAAGACCTGGAGGATTTCCAGTGAAGATCCTTCTCGCCGCTCTACTCGTCCTGCTTTTCTCGGTCACCTCTCTCTCCGCAGCAGAACCCACTCTGCAGGAAACCCAGGAGTGGATTAGCCGAAACATCGTGGAAGGAAGTGGGGCTATGGTGAATGAAAACTATTATTCAAAAACTCCTCACAGCCCGCGGTGGGAGGGATGCAAATTCTCCTGGAGCAGCACCTCCTCGTCTTCTAGCGGGAAAGACAGGGAATCTTCCTACAGGCTAAACCTGAAAGATCTCGATCCCAGCAAGATTGAAGGGAAGGCTGAGCGGGATGCAATCAATGGTGTTATGGTTGGCCCTGAGAGCATAACGCTAAATACAACCGACCGTAAGAAGGTTATCTTCGATAATTCCGGAGAACCTGACGAGAAGGTCCATATTGCAGTTAGTGCTGATATGCAAGAACGATTCAAAAAGGCTTTCAGGCATGCCATCAAGCTTTGTGGTGGCAAGGAGAGTAAGCCCGAAGCCTTCTAGTTGTACTCAACCCTCCCGCGCGGCCGCTTGTCGGCCCCGCGGGAGTTCGTTTTTTAATAAAATATTCGGAGGGTTATATAAAGATGAGCAAAATGCACACGGCGGGTCTTTTGATGTCTTTAAGTTTTTTCTTAACGATCTTATTCGAAGATTGGGAGCACACCCTGCCGCACAACGGCTTCGTTGGGGTTCTTTTCGTTATCCACAGCATTACTGTTAAGTTTTTTCTTTACTCTTTTCTTTAGTCCTTTTTCATCCAACTCAGACTCAGGAGACCCCAACTTGAACCAAATGAGTTGGCCGACCTTCTCTTCAGCAAGAATCTTTGCATCTCTAAGCGGTTCGAGGATTTGATGCACCCGCTGCTTACTGACTTCTAGCAACTCAACAAGCTCGGGATATGAGGCCCTTTCGCGCGAAGAAAGAAACGACAAGACTTTATTATGTGTTTCTGTTATCTGGCCTGTCTGTCGTAAATGCGCGACACGAATATTAAGTTGTAATATTCTATTGGTTACTTGCTCAAGATTGTCCATCTGAAACTGATACGACTGAATAAAATATTCAAGCCACAGAGTCATTTGTTTGTCGAAGTTTAAGGCAGGCTCAGTTGCATTGCATATATTCGTTTTCTCTAGCGCATCATAGTATGAATCCTTGTCTGTGTTGTAGTAATCAGAAAGAGCAAAATATTTAATCCCTTCCGACTTTTTCTTCAAAAGAAGATACGTGGTCAGAAGTCTTCCTGTACGCCCATTACCGTCACAAAATGGGTGAATCCAAACAAACCAAAAGTGACAGACGGCAGCGGCAATTATTGGAGATATTTGTTTATCTTCGGCAACATTATTAAACCAATCGATAAATTCTCTGATTAAGACATCCAGATGCGCTGGTGGAGGAGCCGTATAAATAATTTTTCCCCTAGATTTAATTGACCTTATGTCTGTTCGGACTTTTCCAGGGCTTGCCTTCGTATCTCCTCTTGTAATCTTTTCGTGAATTTTGAGTAGAGAAACAATATTCAACGGCTCATCCACACGGCTCCTAATGAACTCAAGAGAGTCATAGTACCCCTCGAATTCTCTTTTTTCTTTCTCTCCAATCGCGACACCTTTTTCTCCAGACGTAATTGCTTTAGCTTGGTCAAGAGAGACAACCGTTCCTTCGATTCCGATAGAGCTAACGGCCTCCATCATACGAGCTCGTCTTTCAAGTAAGGATGCCCATTGAGGATTCATACGGAGAATCTGGAGGTGCCCGTCCGCTTTTGAAATAAATTCAAGCCTTCTAATGGCTGGCTCCTTGATTTCGTATTTTATGGAAAACGACATAGCTTAATTCTTTAGACCACTCAGTATATCACTCTAATTAATGCGCACCGGAACGTTCTTTAGGCTCTCTTTATCTTCCATGAATACACTGACTTCGTGTCATTCGCCAAAACATACAGCGCACAGACATCGATGCTCAGGGCGCACACGGTAACGGTCGAGGTCGATATCTCGCGTGGATTGAATTCATTCACGCTCGTCGGACTTCCCGACAAAGCAGTCGAGGAATCGCGCGATCGTGTGTGTGCGGCCATCAAAAATTCCGGATTCGAATCGCCTAAGAGCAAGAACGAAAAGATTGTCATCTCGCTTGCTCCCGCTGATGTACGAAAAGAAGGTCCAATGTTCGATGTACCCATCGCACTCGCATATCTTCTTGCAACAGAGGATGTTTCATTCGATCCCGACAAAAAACTTTTTCTAGGAGAACTCTCACTCGATGGTGATGTGCGCCCGATACCCGGCGTGCTTCCGCTCGTCATTCATGCACAAGAATCTGGATTCACCGAAGTGTACGTCCCCACAGACAATGCGCGCGAAGCTGCACTCGTGAGAGATATAAAGATATTCCCCGTACACACGCTTGCTCAACTCGTCGAACATCTCTCTCCCGATACCAAAAGAAAGAAGCGCGAGCGGATAGGGCAACAAGAAGAAACGCCTTTCGTTCACATTCCTCCCTCGTATGCAGTCGACCTTAAAGATATTAAGGGGCAGGAACACGCCAAGCGCGCGCTCGAAATCGCTGCGTCAGGTGGTCACAATGTTGGATTGTGGGGACCGCCAGGGACAGGGAAGACACTCCTTGCAAAAGCCTGCGCGAGCATCATGCCACCCTTAGCATTTGAGACCGCACTCGAAGTGACTGGCATCCATTCGATTGCAGGAACACTCAATGGCGACTTGATTACACATCCGCCGTTCCGCGCGCCACACCATACGAGCTCGTATGTTGCGCTCATTGGGGGAGGGTCGATACCGCGCCCTGGCGAATTATCACTCGCACATCGTGGTGTATTGTTTCTCGACGAACTTCCCGAATTCGAACGGCGTGTGATTGAAGCACTCCGTCAGCCACTCGAAGAACGCTCCGTATCCGTTTCGCGTGTGCGTGGCTCCGCAAAGTTTCCCGCAGATGTCATTCTCATCGCCGCACTCAACCCCTGTCCATGCGGCAATTGGGGTTCAAAGAAAACCTGCACGTGCAGCGCACATACGCTCATGCGCTATCAGCGCAAAGTATCTGGTCCCATTATCGACCGTATCGATATGTGGATCGAAGTACCACCGGTCGAACATGCAAAGCTTTCATCGATGGACGACGGCGAGCCGAGCGCAGTGGTTGCAGAACGCGTTGCACAAACGCGAAACGTACAACTTAATCGGTATGCAGATACAGCAATCAAGAAAAACAGCGACTTAGGTCCAAAAGATATAGGAAAGTTTGCCAACATGTCGCCAGAGGCAACAGACACGCTCAACACAGCCGCAGCCAAACTTGATTTGTCGGGGCGCGGTTACCATCGTGTCATCAAACTCGCGCGCACAATCGCAGACCTCGAACGCGCTGTGACAATCGAGCCCGCACACATACTCGAAGCGGTGCAGTACCGGTCGAAAGGACTCAGTCCGCAATGAGCCATCTTATTGTATGACACCATCAAAAACATCGGTCGTAGTACTTGAGGTAATCTCCAGAAAAATACATCTCATTCGCGGAAACAAGGTACTCCTCGACAGTGATCTTGCATTGCTCTATCACGTACCGACACATCGTCTCAATGAACAAGTCCGAAGAAATAAAAGTCGTTTTCCTAACGACTTTATGTTCAGGCTTAATACCAAAGAACACTCCGCTTTGATATCGCAAATTGCGATATCAAAGATAGGGAGAGGTGGCCGACGAAATATGCCCCACGCCTTTACTGAACAAGGCGTTGCGATGCTCTCAAGTGTTCTCAATAGCGACCGCGCCATTAAGGTGAATATCGCCATCATGCGCGCGTTCGTCCAACTTCGTCAGATACTCGCAACACATCGCGAACTCGCGGAAAAACTTAAAGAACTCGAGAAGAAGTACAACAAAAATTTCAAGATTGTCTTTGAGGTACTCAACAAACTCATAGAACCTCCGTTGGTCAAAAGTCGCCCAATCGGATTTAGTGTGAATAAAAAGTAAAAGAAAACACCCCGATTCTCCTCGGGGTGTTTTCTTTTGTATCTCGGACGATATCTAGATCAAAAGCGCGGAAGGTGGTTGCTCACCCACCGCGCATATTGACCTAGAACGGATTCTTCGCCCCACGCACCTCGAAGTGAAGGTGCGTGCCGGTTGATTTACCGGTTGAACCCATCGCACCGATCATATCGCCCTGTGCAACTGTGGCACCGGCCACTACACTGTTGGCGCTCAAGTGAGCGTAAAGCGTCTGAGTGCCGTTATCATGCTTGATGACGATGTAGTTTCCGTAACCACCGTTCCAGCCACCACCTGACTTGCTAATGATGACCTCTCCGCCGGCTGCGGCATAAATTGCTGTGCCGTGTGCTGCACCAATGTCGATGCCGTTGTACCCGTGGATACCCTGTGTGCGCGTGCCACCTTTGACTGGACGCATAAAGTAACCGTCATACGAAGGACCGCTGCCGTATGTCTTGGCGCCACCTGATGAAGCTGCTGCAGGAGCTGCAACAACCTCTCCATGGGGGATAATGAGCTCATCACCGACCGCAAGAACGACGCCGTTCTCAAGACCGTTAAACTGAAGGACCTCGTCCTTGTCAGCCTTGTATTTTTTGATGATGGAAGCCAGTGTGTCGCCCTTTTTGACGACATGCTTTACACCAGTGATTGGAAGGATAACGAGGGTCTGATCAGGCTGGATTGAACCCTTGGCTGGGATGTCGTTAGCCCAACGGATGGTGTTCATCGTCACACCAAACATGTCGGCAATCTGAGAAAGGGTGTCGCCTTCGCGAACCACATAGACGCTAATCTGGTCTGAAGAACCAAGGGCAACCGCGGTGCCGGCGAGAGGGCTGGTCTCGGATGCCAAGGCACTGCCGTCGACAATGGTAATATCACCGCCACCAAAAGCTGCTTGTGTATTAAAACTGTGGCCACCTTCGAGAAGAGGCATGGTGCGGGTGTCGGTCTGGCCCTGGAGCTCTCCGGCTGATGCCTTGCAGCTAATCCAATCTAAAAGGCCCGCGTAGGCGGCTGCCGACGGGACCACAAGAAGGACTACAAAAAAGCCCGTCTGGAGAGAAGCGTAAAACCTATTGGTGACCTGCCAACGAAGCCCGGCGCTACGTTTGGAAGGGTCAGAGTCGCCAGAAAAACTAGTAATACAATTGGGGTTAGATACTAATTCTGCTTTCTTTCGTGCGACGCCCGCCTATCTAAGGCGGGTCTGAGGTCGGATCGTTTCGGGAGCTAACAAAGACCATTTTAGTCCTCTCAAAGAGAGCGTCGAGTATTGACAGATTTTTTAAACACCGTATTATCACGGATTTTTCCACCGCCCGTGAAAAGGTTACCCCAAGACGTCCAAAAGGGGTTTGGAGGACAGGTTTGCTTGATTAGACCACGAACTAAATTTTATGTAAATGGTTTTAGAGGGCATGCTATCATGCGAAAACATGAAACACCTCGACGACCTCAACCCTGCCCAAAAAGAGGCCGTGCTCCACACGACCGGTCCATTAATCATTGTGGCAGGAGCAGGGACAGGAAAAACCCGTGTCCTTACCCGCCGAATGCTTCATCTCATCACCCAAGGTATCGCCCCAGAGTCTATTTTGGCTATCACATTCACCAACAAAGCGGCGGGGGAGATGCGCGAGCGAGTGGGACATCTGCTCTCGGAGCATGCGGGGACCGACAAGCCTATATATAGAACGCCCTTCGTCGGTACCTTCCACAGCTTCGGCGTCTCGGTACTTCGAGACAATGCCGTGGCGCTTGGTTTGCCGGCTCGATTCAGTATCTTCGACCGGGACGACTCGATCTCGCTCATTAAGAGGATCCAGAAAGATCTCGGCATGGACCCAAAGACAATGTCGGCCAGCTCGATTCTCTCTACTATGTCGCGAAGCAAGGGGGAGGCAATGACGCTCGCACGGTATCGAGAAGAACGAAGCAATGAGCGTGTCGGCCGGACCGTCACGGCAGTATGGGAGCGCTATGCCGAAGAGCTCGCCAAAGAGAAGGCGTTCGACTTCGACGATCTCCTCTTGGCGACATACGAGATGCTCAAGTCACACCCCGACATTCTCGAACGCTATCGTCGTCGTTTCTCGCACATCATGGTGGATGAGTACCAAGACACCAACATCGTGCAGTACGAGCTCGCAAAGCTCTTGGCAAATCCTGCAAACAACATCTGCGTCGTTGGTGATCACGATCAATGCATTTACACGTGGCGCTCGGCCGACTTGCGCAACTTGGCGCGTTTTGAAGAAGAGTTCAAAGGAACGCGCGTCATCATGCTCGAAGAAAACTATCGTTCGACAAAAACGATTCTCACCGCGGCAAACGATGCGATCAAACAAAATGCGATGCGCAAAGATAAGACACTCTTCACCAACAACACCGACGGCGCGCCAATCGAAATCTTTACCGCATTCAACGAAACGCACGAAGCACAGTGGGTCGCAAAGCGCGCAAAAGAATTGATTGCAAGCGGTATCTCCGCAGCAGACATCGCGGTTTTATTCCGCGCACATTTTCAATCACGTGCACTCGAAGAAGCCTTTCTCTCTGAACGCATTCCATATCAAATGCTCGGCACACGATTCTTTGAACGCAAAGAGGTGAAGGATGTGATGTCGTACTTGAATGCCGCACTCAATCCCGAGAGTATGACCAACTTTGCGCGCATCGTGAACGTGCCGGCGCGCGGCATCGGCAAAACCACCATCTTGCGCATCACGTCGGGACTCGAACACGAGCTCTCCGCATCGCACGCAGCAAAGATAGCGAATGTCCGCGCGCTCTTGGTGCGCATCCGCGAAGTATCAGAGACTCTCTCACCATAAAAGCTCATCGAATACATCATGAAAGAGAGTGGCATTGAGACAGAGCTCATCGCTGATGGTGATGAAGGGAACGAGCGACTCCTGAACCTCAAAGAACTCGCTTCGCTCGCGATGCGCTACGACGTGTTGCCACAAGGTGAATCACTCCACGCATTCATGGATGCAGTGGCGCTCGCGAGCGATCAGGATGCAATGTCAAAAGCCGAAGCGTCGGTGAAGCTCATGACCGTACATGCCGCAAAAGGTCTTGAATTCAAACATGTTTTCATCGCCGGCCTCGAAGAAGGACTCTTTCCGAGCGAGCGTAGTGAGATGCGCGCGACGCCCGAAGAGCGCGAGGAAGAACGTCGTCTTTTCTACGTTGCAATCACCCGCGCAAAAGAACAGGCACATCTCTCGTATGCATCAGTGCGCACAGTCTTTGGTTCGACCAATGTGAACATCCCGTCACGATTTCTCACTGATATCGATGAGGCGTTGGTGACTGCAGTCGATAGTTCTGGCATCCCAATCCCTCCTCGTAAGAAAGACTTACTCACTATCGACTGGGACGATCTCTAGGCGCATTCTATATATATGAAAGCAAAGAAGTCCCTTGGACAACATTTTCTCAAATCAAAACGCGCCATTGCGAAGATTATCAGTGCGGCACAACTCACCACTGATGATGTCGTGCTCGAGATTGGACCAGGGAAAGGCGCACTCACCAAAGCGCTTCTTGAAAGTGGTGCACGAGTGATCGCAATCGAAAAAGACAACGACATGATTGAGGTGTTGGAACAGATGTTCGCGAGCGAGATCGAATCGGGTCGTCTCTTTTTGATACACGATGATGTTTTGATGTTCGATCCAACTACACATGGGTTGCAGCAGGGGAGATACAAGCTCATTGCAAACATCCCGTACTACATCACCGGCGAAATCATCCGCAGATTCTTGTCCGAAGTTGCACAGCCCGAGCGCATGGTATTGCTCGTACAAAAAGAAGTCGCGACGCGCATCACTGCACGAGATGCAAAAGAAAGTATTCTCTCGCTTTCGGTAAAAGCGTACGGAACGCCGAAGCTTGTTATGACCGTACCTGTACGCGATTTTTCTCCTGCACCAAAAGTCGATTCTGCGATTCTTTCTATCACCGATATATCACACGACCGTCTTTCATCAGACGAAGAAGAACAATTCTTCACGATTATCAAACAAGCGTTCTCACAAAAACGAAAACAGCTCGCGGGCACAATCCCTCCGCTCATACCAAAAGAAACGCTCGTCGAATTCCTCACACAACAAAAACTCCCCGTGACCGCGCGGCCCGAGGAGCTTTCGTTCGACAATTGGATGAAACTTATCGCCTAGAAGAGCGACGAACCAACGTTGAGAATCGCGCCCTTGGCGTTGCTCCTGAACCGGCACCAGTCAGGAGGCCCGACAAATTGGTAGCACGGGAAGGCTCCAGGAACATAGTTGCCAAGGAGTGTGTGTTCTCCTTCCCAAGCCACCCCGCACCAGAGGTATGCATGAGGAACAAGGCCGGAAAACGGACCAAGATCTATAAAGTTTGAAAGTAGGTCAGCCGCCCACACATAGAGAAGATCGACATTTTGTTGTGGGCCAATAGCAGTCACCGAAGGCTGAACTGTCACCATAATAGAGCCTGAACAAAGACAGTTGTACTCAATATATACTGGGTACCCTTCAAACGGGATGAGTCCGAAAGCAACCGTTGGTTCAGGGTTAAAAAGCCACACATTAAGGGCAAGTAGGAAGCCGGAACAAACGATAATCCCCGAAAATACCTTTGTAATAAGTGGTGTCATAGTTTTAGAGTCCGAGAAAGCTTAAGAGAAGCCCAATGCAGCCTGCACCGCTACCACCCGTGTCAAATTCCTGGCCTCCCGAACTGCCACCCCCACCATCATCGTCTCCATCACCAGTATCGCTTTCGTCATCATCACCCGACGAACCCTGAATCTCCGTTGAATACCCATAGCGCGCAATGACCATTTGTCTGCTAAAGTCCACGATCTCTGCATCACTTACGTCTGAACCCGCAAAATCATCGACCGCCGCAATGAGCTCGTCTTCTGTCTTAGGAATGCGTGGGTCGTCGACAGGGGAACGATTTGTTTCAGCGCCAGGAGAGACCCCAAGGGCCGTATCAAAGGCAGCAATGGCCTCGTTGAGGCTTTTTTTGGTAGTGGTTCCGCCACCAGTGTTTCCACTAAGCCTATTTCGCGTTGCTGCACCGACATATCCAGTCCCCACAGCAAGCCCAATCGGGCGCAATATATCGTCGGCGTGGAGATTTTGGTACCGAATCACAGCCGATTGCGTCTTTTCTCCAAAAAAATTTGTTTCTTGACCCGGAGATCCAACACCTGAGGCAGCGACGCGCGTCTGCGTGTTGGCATTGAGGCTCATTTGGAGGGCGCGGACGTCCTCTCCGGAATCGCCGAGCTTCAAGTCGCGAGAAAACGTATACCCATGCGCAGAAAACGGAACAATCGTGAAGAAAGCGAACAAGAAAAATGCAGTGCTGATGCTTCGTGATTTCATTTCATCCTCAACTGTACATGATTTGGAAAAATATTCACTTATTCCTTAGTAGTCTTCATTAGAATGTACTATCATATGTGTCATATATGGGTTTTGTTTCCGAGGCGCGCGCATTCGCGCCGAGCAAGCGGGTTGCTTCACTTTTGATAGTGGTCGCGGCAATAGTCGTCGCGGTAGTGATCTTCCGCAGCGAACCTTCTTTTGGCAAAGAGTCCGCCATGCGTGTCTCTCTTTCTGATACAACCACCCCCCGAACAGAGACCGAGGAGAAAGACAGTGACGGAGACAAACTCAAAGACTGGGAAGAAGACCTCTGGGGGCTGAGCCCAGTGAATCCCGATAGTGATGGGGATGGAACCGGAGATTATCAAGAAGTCGAGAACCGCAGAAAGACCGTTGCTGATGCTCCTGCAATCGTTCTCAACACCATCGACCTTGATGCAGCTCCTCCGACACCAACAGAGTTGGCAGGAAAAATACTCATCTCTCAATTCCTTACTGCAAAAGAAGCTGGCATACCTTTGAAAGAGGACTCAATTGCACTTGCAGGACAGATCGCGCTTGGGACCACAGACCTGAACCGCACGTATCCAATTGCCTCGACGGCAGATCTCACCATCATCGCGGGCACAATGTCAGCAAAAGCATACGGGAACGCCGTCGGAACAGCGCTCATGAACACAAGTGGTACTCCAGCGCCAAGCGAGCTCTCCGTCATGCTGAGTTACATCCAAGCGCCCGACTCAGAAAAGTTTCAGCAGGACATGGCTGCTGTGGTTGAGCGCTACGATGTGACTATCGATAACTTCATAGGTATGGGCGTCTCTGCAGACAGAGCAGATGCACATCTTGCACTCACCAATGCACTCATCGCTGTGCGTACCGACCTTGTTGACCTGTCAAAAGTGGGGGACAATCCTCTTATGGCGATCGCGGCGCTCGACGCATACCAAAAAGATTCGGCACTCATGACAGGCCTGTTCGAAAAACTCCGCGCTTCATTCGTAAAATCGAACACGGAGTTCCTACCAGGGGAGCCGGGTTATGCATTTGTTCATGCCACCATCACCCCATAAATCATGAACACTCTCGCACGAAAATTCCTCACACTCCTCGTCGTCTTTGCTTTTGTTACGAACATTGTGACTCCAATTGTTGCCGATGCTGGATTCGGCAGCTTCAGCGACGATACCCAGGAGAACTTCGAGAATGGTGTCGTCATGTGTGCGGCGACGGCAGCCATCCTCATGGTCATCAGTTTCATCGCAGGCGGCATGAACGTGCCCACGAACGATATCGCGACCAACATCAAGGAGCAGATTCTCGACTGTCTCTTTTGGGCATTCAAGAACGCCATCATTCAAGAGATGACCGGCTCGACAGTACAGTGGGTACAAACAGGCATGAATGGCAACCCTGCGTTCGTGCAAAACATCGGTGCATATCTTCGAAACGTTGCCGATCGACAAGTCGGCAGCTACATCGAAAATGCCGCGCCATTCCTTTGTTCTCCGTTCCGTGCTGACATCCAGCTACAGCTCAACATGCTCTACAAGAATTCGAGTGGACGCGGCCCACTCGGTATCAATGGATCGAGCTGTACCCTCAGCGAGAGCGTCGAGAACATCGATGCTTTCCTTGCAGGCGACTTCTCTGCCGGTGGATGGGACGGGTGGCGATCGATGTTTTCGAATCCTCAAAATAACCCCTACGGCGCATACTTCGAGGCGCGCAACGAGCTTGCCACCAAAATCAATTCGGCATCAGGTGAAGCGTCAATAAAAATAGATCTCGGTAGCGGATTCCTTTCAAAAGAGGTGCAAGATTGTTATACGCCTCTTCCTGATGACCAGGCAGGCCCCCCAACACCCTATGACGAAACTCAGGTTGGTCCTCCACCATCCGGCACCGTCTGTGATCCTCCACGAGTCGTTACTCCAGGAGCACAAATCAAGACGTCACTCGAACAAGCGTTTGGTGTGAACCTCGACCAAATAGCGACCGCCGATGAGTTTGATGAGATCTTCAATCTTCTCGCCGCATGGCTCATCTCAGACATCCTCACGCAAGAGGGTGGCCTCGCGGAGTACGACCCTGAGGAAATCGATCATGAGCTCCCACCTCCTCCTGTTGGCGGTGGCGGTGGTGCATGTACACCCCCAAGTAGCGGTGCAGGAGAGCCCGGCCGACCGAATGGACAACTGGTCAACGAACCACAAGCATTCACCTCAACAGCCGATGACCCATTCAAAGAAATCAATATTGATGTCCCACCTGGACAGAACTACTCACGTGTAACAGCTGAGTTTGATTTGACCACAGCACCACAAACGGCCCCTGACTATGCCTCACAACTCAACTTGTTCTGGCTCCACCGAGGACCGAATATAGACCAATCAGAGTGGGGAGGGAACAATATTGCAGAGGTTGTTTTGAATACAGAAAACGGTAAGGTTCGTTTTGCAACAGCTGTGAACAGCTGTGACATGCTCGAGAAGTCTGTGCGAAGCCCGTTCCGAGACAACATCACGTACCATGTCATCGTCGACTACAACCCAGGTAACGGAAACATGACCTTAAAAGTCGATGGTTCGACCATTGTCTCCCAGGACACAACAGTTGATGTACTCCAAAGTGGAGATCAGCGCGGTCGCGGTGGGTTCTTCATCAAGCTCGGCAACGCCGAAAATGCGTCAGCAGATGAAGGTCTCGCCGATGGTTTTACATGGAAGAACCTAAAGGTGAATTTTGAATCGGGAGGTGCGACGGTTGAAGAATAAGGCGAGACAACTTCGATACCGAACACATGAAAACAAACTGGGGTAAAAAAATAGCTCTCCTCACAACCAGCATCAGTTTCTTGGTGCTAGCAGGATTCATTCTCTTTGCTCCACAGCAGAGCCTTGCACAAACATGTCAGCCTGGTACCCACCCAGACCCAAGCGGTTTTGGCTGTATCCCCGATACAATCTCGTGTGGAGTAGGACAGCACCAAGAAGGATCGGGGTGTGTCGATGATGAGCCATGGTCTCCTGACACCATGTCGTGTCCGGCCGGACAACACCAAGAGGGGTCCGCATGTGTTGCAAACGCCCCTGCTGGAAGCGGTATCGCGGCATCACCTCAGCCTCCGGCAGAACCACAAGATATCGACTGCGGAGGTTGGCTCTCTCCAGATCTCAACTGTGTCATCGGAAGGCTCTTCTATTACGCCATCTACTCGACATTTGGTTTCTTGGTGTGGATCTCTGCGATGTTCCTCGACCTCGTCATCAAGCTGTCCATATTAGATTTTCACAACTGGGCAGCATTGCCAGGCATCCGCATCGCATGGACCGTTTTGCGCGACACGATGAACATCACATTCATCTTCCTTCTTTTGTATGCATCGATATCGATGATTCTTGGTCTCGGTAAAGAGAAGGGTATCGTCAAAGGAGTCGTCATCGCGGGCCTTCTCATCAACTTCAGCTTCTTCTTCACAAGCGTCATCATCGACGCATCGAACGTCCTCACCGTACAGATGCACGAAGCGGTGAGAAGGATCGGTGACAACATCGAGGCGGGCGAAGATAACAGCGTCGTTGGAACACCGGGTGGCATTACTGCAGTCTTCATGCAGGGGACAGGAATCCAAGTTGCCGCTATCAAAGACCTGAATGCGGCATCCTTCGTGGCGACTTTGTTGCAGCAGATGATCTTCTCTTCGATCACATTCCTCATTTTGGCATTCGTATTCTTTGCGATGGGCTTCTTGCTTCTCGGCCGGTTCGTTGTCCTCATCATCCTTCTCATAACCTCACCGGTCTCGGTGATGGGTGGCCTTTTCCCGCAAATAGCAGGGTATTCCAAAAAATGGTGGAAGACGCTTATCGATCAAGCCGTGTTTGCACCGCTCATGATGCTCTTCTTGGTGGTCACTGCGGTTGTCGTTTCAAACCCGGAGTTTAGAGGTAGGTTCTCAGCAGAATCTGTGCCTGGATTGGTTGGTGGTGTAGAGGGTCTCGTTCAATATGCCATCGTCATCGGCCTCCTCATTGTGAGTATGGTCGTTGCCAAGAGTACCGCAGGTGCAGCATCAAATGGGGCCGCCAACTGGGCGATCAAGAAGGCGCAAGGAGCACCGGGAGCGGTCCTTGGCTTCCTCGGACGCAATACTTTTGGTAGAGGCGCTCGATTTGCCGGAGAAAAGTACGACACTGCTATGGGCCGCATGTCTCAGCTCACCTTTAAAGATGCCAAGGGTGTTACAGGTGTAGCCAAATTTGCAGCAGGAAGAACGATTGCTGGTATCGCCCGGAGAACACCTATTGATGAAGGTATCCGCGATACACTCAAGACAACTGCTGCATCAAAATTCGGTTCACAAGAAAGCCTTGCCGACCGCGAAAAGGCAGCTCTCCAGCGTCAGAAAGAGCTCGGCCAGGCTGTTAAGGAGGCGAACGATGCACAGAAGATTAAGGACGGTCTTGTACAAACACAGAAAGATCTCAGTGCGGGCACATACGACTCCACAACAGGCGCCATCAAGGATTATCTTGAGACTGTTTCAAGAATGACTGATAAACAAATCGAGGAAATGTTGGCAACTGGACAGATCGACAAACTCAAGAAAATGGCGCCCGACCTCACCTCGAAACATATGGACAAGATTATGTCGAGTGATCTTGTCAGCGATACGGTTAAGAATGAAATCAACGGCGCACGCAAGACCGGTCTTCTTGATAGGCTCAATGTCAATCCTGGAAAGAGTGTCGCGGATGTCAATAAGGAGGCGAAGAAAATCGCCTCCGGCAAACCTCACGAGGTCGCACAATTACCGTCAGATGTCCTCACGAATGCTGCTGTCTCTGGACATCTCTCAGCAAACACTCTTGCTAAGATTGCCACTGACGGCAAAATGAGCGACGCAGACAAGAGCACAATACGAGCTAACATCACTGCCGAACACGCCCGTCTATCCGCAATAACAGGACGACCTCTGACAGTAGACGAGCAACTTAAACTGAACACGCTTAGCGCGTCAGTCGGTTGGCTCACCTCTATTAACGGATTAGTATTCTAACGAACATTTGTGTCACGGTTCACCAAACAACAACTTCTCGAAGGACTTCATAAACTCCCTCAGGACATTCAAGATATTGTTATGTCACAGGAGCAGTCCGAAGCTTTTCATACCATCATGAAGAAGCACGAGCTCACCGTTGCACAGATTGCAGCAGTCGCCGACACACTCGCGCCCATCACCTTTGGTCTTGTGCTTCCAAAAGAGCTCCCGAGCGAGCTTCGACGTGCGTTGCCAACACTCGAATCCGCCAAGATCGAGGCGCTTGTGGCAGATGTAAACACTTTGTTGCTCGCGCCAATCCGTATGCATGTCATGGAAGCAGCACACGATGCAAAGACGCCACTTGTCGCGCCGGCTGCTCCAACACAAGCACCCGCCGCAGTTCAAACGCCTCCACCAGCTATGGCATCCGTCTCGCGCACACTTGGTGCGGATATGACGCAAGTGAAGATGGACGGCACATTCCGCCTTGCGCCGGATTCTGTCACCGTAAAGGCTCCAGTGACACCCTCAGTGCCGAAACCAACCCCCTCAGCCCCCGTACGAGACGGCAAGTACGCAGCAGTCGACCCCTATCGAGAACCGACGAATTAAAGAGAGTTGAAAACACCCCGCATCTGCGGGGTGTTTTATTTCTCCGTTTCGCTATAGAGCGAATCGTGGACATCGAGACTCCAGGCCAGGTCGCGAAGCTTACTGTCAGAGATACGCGGTACGCCCACAGACTCATCGGTAGGGAGGGCGGCGGTATGCTGTTCGACAGGGCGCGCCTCTTTCTTCCAGATATAGAGCTTTCCTGCAAGGCTGTATTTGAATGCTGATTCGAGAAAATCGACGAACGGCTTGTTGTTAATCTTGTAGAAAGCAAGCGCACAGGCAAGACCAACGACGATGAGAATAAGAAGGATCGCCACAATTTTAGGGAGGAATGACCACAGAATTACTGAGGCTCCAGCGCCTCCCGCGAGATAGATGAACTGTTTGAACGTCAGCGGGCCGAAGATCTTATCTTCGACATCGATGAATTGGGGTACTTCGAATCGCATAAGATAAGAATAACGGTTTTTGTTCCTTGTTCATAGTGCCTTGTACGCTACAATATCTGCATGGCTCCCGCTCCTAAAGCGCAGTCCGCGCAAAAGTTCGTTCCGATCAAAGAAATCCGGAGTGGTACCGTCGTTTTAGTCGATGGATCGCTCCGAAGCGTCTTGCTCGCATCATCGCTCAACTTTGCTCTCAAATCCGAGAGCGAACAGACGGCGATTATCATGCAGTTCCAAAATCTCATCAACTCGATTGAGTTCCCGTTGCAGTTCTTCATCGAATCACGCGAACTCGACATCCGCCCATACCTCGCACTTCTCGATGCTCAACTCAAAGAACAGACGATTGATCTCATTAAGGTCCAGACACGTGAGTACATCGAATTCATCAAAGGGTTCACCGAGAATGTGAACATCATGTCCAAGAGCTTCTTCGTCGTCGTCCCATATTCTGCAGCGGCGGTGTCACAAAGCAGCGGGGGAATCACCGGAGCGCTCGGTGGGCTCATGGGAAAGAAAAAAGACTCGCAGGAGATTCTCAACATATTCGAAGAGAACAAGAGCCAGCTCGATCAGCGTGTCGCCGTCGTCTCACAAGGTCTCGCGCGCGCCGGCATCCGCGCTGTTCAATTGGGAACTGAAGAGCTTGTTGAGCTCTACTACAAGCTCTTCAACCCTGGCGACTCTGAGAAGCCAATCAAACTCAATTCATAATCATGTCTTTCTTTGATTTCTTAACAAAACGAAAAACAGCAGGTGCTCCGGAGATAACACCGGTCCTTCCAAAAGACATCTACGAGGCAGGAGTCTTGGAACTCAAAGACATCCTTGCTCCTTCGGCGCTCAAGATCACACCACGCGAACTCAATCTTGGTGACCGCATCGTGCGCACCTTCTTCGTTATCTCATACCCACGTTTCATCCCGGACAACTGGCTTTCGCCGATCATCAACTTGGATAAGGTCTTCGACATTTCGATTTCAATCATGCCGATTGAGACATCGGTCGCGCTCAAAGATTTCCGTAAGCGCGTTGCCGAAGTGCAGAGCCAGATTCATATGCGAGAAGAGAAGGGTCTCGTGCGCGATCCGATGCTCGATGCTGCCTACCAGAACCTCGAAGGGTTGCGCGACCAGCTCCAGCAGGCGACCGAGAAACTCTTCGATGTCGGTCTCTATATATCAATCTATGCCGAGAGCCAGAACGAGCTCGATAAGATGGAGTCCGAAATTCGTTCAATCCTCGAAGCTCGCCTCATCTACCTCAAACCTGCGCTTTTTCAGCAAGAACAAGGCTTCCGCAGTGTTCTTCCGATCCAACTCGATGAACTCAATGTTCACTCGAAACTCAACACATCACCGCTTTCGAGCTTCTTCCCATTCGTTTCGTTCGACCTCACCTCAGACAAGGGGATTCTCTACGGTGTGAACCGCCACAACTCGTCGCTTATCTTGTTCGACCGCTTCTCGCTCCCAAACTACAACTCGGTAACGTTCGCAACGTCAGGTGCTGGTAAATCATATGCAACGAAGCTCGAAATTCTCCGCACACTCATGTTCGAGACCGAAGTCATCGTCATCGACCCCGAGCGCGAATACGAATTCATGGCTGAATCGATGGGTGGCCGCTATTTCAACATCTCGCTTACGTCGGAGCACCACATCAATCCGTTTGACCTGCCACCAGTCAAAGAAGATGAGACACCGAACAACGTTCTGCGTTCACACATCGTGACACTCGTCGGTCTCTTCCGTATTATGTTCGGCAATCTCACTCCCGAAGAAGACGCCATCGTCGACCGCGCGCTCACCGAGACATACGCGCTCAAAGACATCACCGGCGAAGCCGACTGGGCAGGTGCACAACCACCGCTTCTCTCTGACTTTGAGCTTGTCTTGGCCGGCATGGAAGGAGGGGAGTCGCTCGTGACGCGTCTTTCCAAATACACAAAAGGAACATGGTCTGGATTCATCAACAACCCATCGAACGTCGACATCAACAAGAAGTTCGTTGTGTTCTCGGTGCGCGACATGGAAGATGAATTGAAGCCGGTTGCGATGTATCTCATCACACACTACATCTGGAGCGCGGTCCGCCGCGACATCAAGAAACGTCTCCTCGTCGTCGATGAGGCGTGGTGGATGATGAAGTCAGAAGACACCGCATCGCTCCTCTTTGGTCTTGCAAAACGTGGCCGCAAATACTTCTTGGGTATCGCAACAATCACACAAGACGTCGGCGACTTCTTGCGCTCACCATACGGTCTCCCAATCATCACAAACTCATCGATCCAAGTTCTGCTCAAACAATCACCATCATCGGTTGATTTGGTTCAGAAGACATTCAACCTCACCGACGAAGAAAAATATCTCTTGCTCGAATCAGAAGTAGGGGAGGGCATCTTCTTTGCGGGACTCAAACACGTCGCCATCAAAACCATCGCTTCATACACCGAAGACCAAATCATCACGTCCGATCCGTCACAGGTGATGGCTATCAAAAAGGCAAAGGCAGAATACCGACAAGCCCAGACGACCGCCGCGGAGAATGCAGCAGAGACCGCGATGCCCGCACCCGCACTCGTTCCAGAAAAAACAAAGCCATCGTCCGACGATACGCTGGCATCAGACACTGTTCCTGCCGCAACAAAAACACGACCATCATCAGGCGATGCATCTGTCGTTGCACCACAGCGTCCCGCAGCACAACCGGCACAAAGCATCGCTCCTGAGCCTCCGAAAAGCATCACTGAGGGTGTAGAATTGAAGAACGTGCTTCAGTAGTAGAAGCCGGCTCTCATGCCACAAAACGAAACTCCGAACAATCCATCAGCAGGAGCAACATCTCCCACGGACCAGCCCTCCGCAGAAACAGAAAATCTGGTGCGAGAAGGCATTCGAGGCATACGCGATATCTTCAAAAAAAACGGAGAGGATGTTGAAAAAGAGACGGAGATGGCCATCGTCCGAAACGACCCGCCACCACCTTCGCCCTCACTCCCGTTTTTTGCCCTCTACTGTTCCATCTGTAAAGACCTTATCGATTTTACACTTCTCGAGCTGACCGGTGTGGGATATGTCGTCGTATTGATCTTAGGGTGGATCCTCTGGGTAATCCTATTCTTTTGGTTTCTTGGAAAGATGAACGGCACCTGGTGGAGAGGTTTTCTCATCAAACGTTTTTGGCTTTGGATGGTCGGGGTCCTCGTTTTAGAATCTATCCCCATCCTCAAACTGGTTCCTGCGAACACCATCTTGGTCCTGATGGCACACTATCGAGAAAAAAAGATGGTGAAGCTCATCATGCTCGCCATGGACTTGTGGCACAAATATGAGACTCCACTTCGAGAGGGCGGCGAACTGCCCCCGCTCACTGGCGCGACCCCACATATCAAGGGGAGCAAATCACCATCGGGTGCGCGAGGAGCAACTCCCGAGACTCCAAACCGACCTACCCTCATAACCCCTGAAAAGAACCCCGTCACCGCCTCACAAGAAGAACATTTTGCCGACCCCTCTGTACCTGTAACCAAAGGTGCTACACCAGCGAAACCAGCGCCAAAAAGAACTCCGCCAGCATCGCGGCGACAGCCCAATCCTCAAGACGAGGAAGTCGTGACTGGACTCCGGCCATCACAAGAAGATACATCGTTCACCCCTGACCCCTATCAAGAAGACCCCTACGCACTTGAGTCAGCGACACCACGAGGAATCGATTCATTGCCTCGACAAGCGAGCCGCACCGAAGAGCAACGTATTCCTTTCCCAGGAGCAGGCTCATCCTCATTCGGCCGTGGCACACGGCAAGGTGGCAAGCCCGTCGACTTCGATGTGCGACAAAAAGAGGCCTCTCCGGAAGCGGTGGTAGATACGACACCTAGCGGTGCAACGCCCATCCCCAGAGATGTGAATGACGACGTTTCATAGGAACGATAAATAGGAGATAATACACATGAATCCACGCCTCATGAAATACCTCCTCGCAATATTCGCACTATCGTTCGCATTCGTCTCGTCATCTGCGCTCGCCCAGGTGAACGTAGTCACAAAAAACGTCACTCCCAACATCACACTCGTTTGGGAAGCCCGCTCGTACGTGCCACCTTTCTACAAAGGTAAGGCGCTTATGCCCGATGGGGGAGATGGTCGAATCGTCGCATTCCTACCTTCAGGAATTGCCGCAACCGACAAGACAAGCTATTCGTGGCGCGTTGATGGGGCCGTTGATGGAGCACGCTCAGGAGTCGGCAAGAACACATACGAAGTCCGTAGCGAGATCTTCGGTGGATCTCCCCTCATCGTCGTCGAAGTCTCTGATGAAAAGGGCCCCATCGGAACAGGTGCGCTCCGCATACCACTCACCAAACCTCGTGTGCTCGTCTATGCCGACGCACCACTTGGAGGAGTCTTGTTCAACGTCGAAAACCCCCGTCTCAACGGTGAAGAGCTTGTTGTAGAAACGTACCCGCTTTTCTTTACCACAACACGGCGTGACAACCCCGCTCTTTCATATCGATGGGAGGTGAATAGTTCGAGTGTCTCCAACCCACTCGGTAACAGTGGCCGACTGGTTCTACGATCAGAATCTGCGGCAGGCACCACAACCGTCGGAGTCTCGATAGCAAACAGTGGCCGGATTCTCGAGAACGCTTCTGGAAAAACGACACTCTTTTTGGAATAAATATGAAAAAAACCTTTTCTTATCTCGCCTCAGCATCGATCCTCACCGTCGCCTCGATTGCTTCGGCTGCACCGTCTGACTATCTCATCGTCAAAGACCTCCCGTTCATCGGACAAAGCGCTGATTTTGGCAGCTACCTGAACGGCTTGTTCCAGCTTGGCATCGGTATTGCGGTAACACTCGCCGTCGTTATGCTCGTCATCAACGGCATCCAGTACATGTTCTCCGATATTCCGGGAGTCAAAATCGCCTCCAAGAATAATCTCGGCAATATCGTTTGGGGTCTCATCCTCGCTTTTAGCGCGTGGCTCATCCTCTACACCATCAATCCAAACCTCGTGAAGTTCGATCTCGTCAGGAGCCTCGACCAGGCGGCTGATGCAGCAATAAGCGGCGCGCCGCCCCCACCAACTCCTACTGACGATGGTGAGGCATGGCCGAGTGATGCAAGCGAGCGAGAGGCCCTTTTAGCAGCAGGAATCGGCATAAACAATGCAAACTGCACCACCATCGGACAAAGAGGGTGCACAAGTGTCCACGGACTCACACAGGGTGCCATCGAAGGTCTTATCAATCTCAAGTCGCGGTGCGTGGCAGCCCAGCCAAGCTGTCGGATCATCGTTACTGCTGGCACAGAATATTGGCTCCACAATACCCACAGAGACAATAGGACCGTCGACCTCAGACAGCAATCTGGAATAAATGCCTACATTGGGGGAGCGGGGGGTACCTGTTTTCAAGGTAAGGTCAAAGACGGTCTGACATTCCACTGGGAAGATGCTCAGTGTGGCCCAGGAGTTGCTCCTCATTGGCACGTATCTTTTTAAACTACTATGAAACGCTGGACCATCCTCACATCAATCCTCATCATCGGAATCGCCATCGCGGTCGGCGTTTGGTTCTTTGTGCGCGCAACAACCAGCGGGACAAGAGTCGACACAACACCAACGAGCGAGCAGCGCGGATTCCTTTCTTTCTTTGGTGACACATTTGGATTTAGTGATGACGAGACTCCTGTTGCCACAACAACACCTGTCGAGACACCGGCTGGACCCTCATTCCGCGAACGTCTCCGACGTGCACAGATGCTCCCAATAGGAAACACAATACTCGCAGGCGCGACGTTCACGACCACAATCGAAGTCTCAACGACCACGGGCGCTACGACAACCGAGGAGTTTGTGCGCTTCGTCGAGCGTGAGACCGGACACATCAATGACATCTCCCTTGAAACGGGGGAGGAGCTCCGCGTGACAAACACAACGATTCCTGCGATCCAAGAGGTCCTCTGGGGAGAGAACGGATCGTCCGTTGCACTTCGTTATCTCACGGAAGACAACGAAACAATCGAGACATACGTTGCACGTCTCAAGACCACAATGCGACCAGACCCCTATGACCTTACCGGCATCTTCTTCCCTCAAAACATATCTTCGTTTTCTTTGAGTGCCACCGGATCTGAGGCCTTCTTTATGACAATGACGCAGAACCAAGGTGTCGGGAAGCTCTCAACCCTCACCAATCAAAATCAAAAGACAGTCTTCGCATCTCCACTCCGCGAATGGGTATCGTCGTGGGAGACGTCAGAGGAGATTTTCGTCACGTCGAAACCTTCTGTCTCTGCTGCTGGCGTTTCATATGCGCTACAAAAGGATGGTGGTGCAACCCGCGTCATCTCGGGAAACGGCTTGACCGTGCTGCCAAGCCCATCAGGCACACGTGTTCTTTATACGACCGCATCCCAAAACACGCTCCGTTCGTTTGTTCTCACACGCGCCACACAAGAGACAAAGCCGTTGTCGGTCCGAACCCTTCCTGAGAAATGCGTCTGGCGTGACGACGACGTAATCATCTGTGCAATCCCTGACAACATCCCTGCCAACACGCCCGATGCGTGGTATCAAGGCAACACTTCTTTCAATGACAGCATTTGGGTAATCGACGTGGCGAATGAAATATACGACTTCCTCTACGCGCCCGAAGACACCGACGCCAACCAGACAATGGATATCATCAATCTCGACCTCTCTGACGACGGCACCATTCTCTCTCTCATAAACAAAAAAGACCTCCGCGGATGGGTCGCGGACGTCTCTCCAGTAGTAGAGTAAGTTCTACTTAGATGATAACGACAGTGTCACCCTGTTTCTTTAAGTGCTTGCGTACGTAGAGCTCCTGTCCGATGGAGAAGACATTGCTCGTTGCCCAATAGAGAGCGATTGAAGCTGGAAGTGCGGCAGCAACGAAGATGATGATGAGTGGGAAGACGTACTTCATCTGGAAGTTAAGGCTCTTGGTGAACTCCTTACCAAACGACGGCTTGTCGTCCTGCTTTGGTTTTGGCATCTTCATGAGCTGTGCCTGAATGAACTGGAAGACACCGGCAAGAATGGCGATTGGGAGGCTTTTGACGGTCATGTCGATGAAGCCGAGGAACATCGTATCGACACCTGCTGGAACGTGAACAAAAGAGTAGAGAAAATTCGAATCAATCGACGGAAATCCTGCGTGCAGAAACATAAAGTAGAGCCCAAAGATGATCGGAATCTGGATAAACATGAAAAGAATACTTGCGAACGGGTTGAGACCGTTCTCTTTGTAGACAGCCATCGTTCGAGATGCCTGTTGCTGTGGGTCGCCTTTGAATTGTTCGCGGATTGCATCGAGCTTTGGCTGAATTTCCTGCATGACAATCTGCGTCTTAACCGACTTCTGGGCAAGAGGAAAGAGGACGAGACGGATGATGCAGGTGAAGAGGATGATAACAACACCCAAGTCTGCCCAAGGAAGAGCCCCCATGAGAAGCACCATACCGTTGTAGAGCGGTGTGGTGACGATGGTGCTGAAGAATCCGTCTGACATGGGAAACAGTATACAGAAGCTTTTAGCGATTGGCGATTAACTTTTATGAAAAAAGCCCGAAATACGTGGTGCAGAGCGAAGCGACCCGTCCCTCCAAGGAGCCTGCGGAGCGCGACTGGCGCGAGTCGAGCGGCGAGCTAGCAAGCGAGACCGCGAGAGGGGCGGGCTGGGACATTTCCGCAGGAATGGTGGAAGCGGAGCCTAGTCTTACTTTCTGAGGCCCTGACGGATGAGTTCCTCGGATTCTGTGGTCAAATCCTTATAAGAGAGCTTGGTTGAGCCCTTTTTTGCAAAAAAGACATAGGAAGCTGGTGGAAGAGGGGTCTTTTTGTCGAAAATGGCCACAATTTCGTATATTCGGCGCTTCCATGTGTGGCGTTCGGGTGATCCTGAGGCGACCTTTTTTGAAATAACGGCTGAAAAACGTGCTTTTTCAGCGTTTTTAGGGGTGATTCGCAGTGAAATATGGGTCGAGTGAACGACAAAACCCTCCCTGTGGTCGTTTGGGAAGGTGTGCCGCGTCAATCTGCGGCTTTTTTGAAGCATAGGAGGGTTTAGACAGTCGAGAGCTTGGCTCGGCCCTTGGTGCGACGGCGCTTAATCATCTTGCGGCCACCGGCAGTCTTCATCTTAACGAGGAATCCGTGCGTCTTTGCGCGCTTCCTTTTCTTTGGTTGGTACGTTCGTTTCATGATGGAATATCAGTTACCCACACATTATTAACATGTTTATGCCCTCATCACAAGTTCTGGTGATGGGTGGACATGCGTATAATGATGCGCGACCAAACTCTCCATGACACTCCCTCCTCCAACCGACACAAAGACTCTTTGGAAGCATGTGCTTTCTGCGGTTGAGTCGTCGGTATCGAGCGCGAGCTTCCGAACATGGTTCAAAGGTACCCACATCGTCCGCGTCGAAGAGGGGACTGTCATCGTCGGTGTTCCAAACCTCTTTGCCAAAGATTGGATCCACACCAAACACCACAAGACGATTCTTAAGACGCTCCGCGAGCTCTCTGATGTTGTTCGTTCTGTTGAATACACCATATCAACCAAAGCTCCCGAAGACACAACGATGCCGACAGCAACGCTCGAGTCGTCGATGGCGTCGTCAATGGGAGGGGAACTTCCACTTCGCGATCTCTATATCAACAAGAGCGACAATCTCAATCCACGCTATACGTTCTCATCATTCATTGTTGGTACGTTCAACGAAATTGCACACGCCGCCGCACAAGCAATCATCGAACGCCCGGGCCGTCGCTACAATCCGTTTTTCATCTACGGACAAACAGGAAACGGAAAAACCCACCTCATCCAAGCGGTAGGGAATGAAATCAAACAAAAATTCCCCGAGAAAAAAGTCTATTACGTTACGTCAGAGCGTTTTTCGCAGGACTACATCAACTCAATTCAAACCAACAGCGCAAATGCGTTCAAAGAGAAGTACCGAAAGTACGACGTCATCATCATGGACGACGTTCAGTTCCTTTCAAACACCCAAAAGACTCAGGAGGAGCTCTTCCATATGTTCAACGATATCTACGAACGTAACGGTCAGATCATCTTCTCTTCAGACCGTCACCCAAACTACATCGCATCAATCGCAGACCGCCTCAAATCGCGCTTTAACGCTGGCATGACGGTTGATATTCAATCACCAGACCCCGAATCACGCACCGCCATCGTCAAAGCAAAGGCTGCTGAAAGCGGCGTTGTGCTCCCTGATGACATCATTGCTTTCCTCTCAAGTGCACTCGAAGGAAACATCCGCGAACTCGAAGGTGCCCTCAACTCCATTCTCGGTCAGATACAGTTCAAGAAACGCGATCTGACGCTCCAGGAGGTCAAAGAGATTGTTAAGAACAACATCAAACCAAAGAAAATGGTTGCGGTAAAAGACATCGTAAAGATGGTTGCAGGATTCTATAACCTCGACGAAGAAAGCATCTACAAAAAGAGCCGCAAAAAAGAAGTTGTGAAGCCGCGTCAAGTCATCATGTATCTTTTGCGCGAAGATTTTGCGTTGCCATACCCAACCATCGGACAAAAGCTCGGCGGTCGTGATCACACCACCGTCATCCACTCATACGAGAAGGTAAAGGAGGATCTCAAGACCGATCATCAGCTCGAGCAGGAGATCACGCAGCTGAGAGGAATGGTATAAGTCTGGGGAAAAGTTCTGTAGAGATGAGTGAAAAGTGGTCGGACAGAATGGAGACAAGTAGGGGAGACGGGGAGATGAAAATCGGATTGAAAAAATTAGTCCCCGATTCAGACACAGTCGATACAAAATAATCCACAGAGTATGTCCGAGAAAAAGCTTGTATGAGAACAAACGAACGACATCTCCACATATCCACCGCCCTAATAGTAGTAGTATCTTTTCTTTAGTAATAAATACTCCACACCTATGAGATTCTCAGTGAACAAAGATGCATTTCAAAAAGGAGTCGCTCAAGCAGAGCGAATCGCAGGTAAACATCTCTCACTTCCGGTTCTTCACTGTGTTCTCATTTTGGCCCAAGGAAAAGAAGTGGTGCTTCGTGCGACGAACCTCGACCTCGGTCTCGAAGTAAGAATCCCGGCACAGGTCGAGGAAGACGGCGTAGCCGCTGTTCCTGCGGCAACGCTCGGCTCGTTCCTCGGTGCTACACCAAATGCAGACATGCTCACTATGAAGAGTGAGGATAAACACATCGTTATCACCACTCCAAAGACTGAGATTAAGGTTCCGGTGAATAACCATGAAGATTTCCCACTTTTGCCGCCAGCACCAACTAATGAGCTCTTCTCAGTCAAAGCGTCTGAATTTGCTGCTGCACTACGCTCGGTTTGGTGGGCAGCATCAACAACATCAATCAAGCCAGAGCTTTCGAGCGTGTATATATTCGCAAATGGATCAGAACTTACCTGTGTCGCCACAGATTCGTTTAGACTCGCAGAAAAACGATTCACCGGAAAGGCGTCTGAATCGTTCGAAGGAGTGCTCATACCCCTCAAGAATGTCGCAGAGGTCGTCCGACACATAGAGAACGCCGACAGCGCGATTGTAGTGCGTGGAGACGGGCATCAGATTGGTATCGAGGTCGATGGATCGTACATCTCATCACGAATCATCGACGGTGTGTTCCCCGACTACCAACAGATCATTCCAAAAGAGTTTGGCTCACAAGCAACACTCCTCAAACAGGACATGCTCGATGCGCTCAAACAGTCGCGCATTTTCTCAGACCAGTTCAACAAGGTCTCAGCCAAGTTTGATGCTGACGAAAACACCATCACACTCAAAACCATCAATCCAACAACGGGAGAGAGTGTGGTTACGCTCGAAGGAGATGTCACCGGCGAATCACTTGAACTCAATTTTAACTACGCATATTGGTCAGATCCACTTCAATCAATCAAAACAGACCGCATCGCCATCGAATTCGCCGGAGCAGGAAAGCCGGCTCGAATTCGTTCAGTAGGAGATCAATCATTCACGTACATCGTGATGCCGATGAATCGATAACTAACGATTCTCCATGCAAAACATCCGCGACTTACTTGATCGATATTTTAAGCTCGCCGCACCCGATACGGCCGTCCGGCGCGCGCTCTCGGAGAGTATTAAAGATGTCGCCAACATGGATATCCCTCAGCGAGACATTAAAATCGTCGGAGACGTGGCGTACGTTGATATCGACACAACGCTCAAATCAGCACTCTTCATGCGTCAGAGCGCGATTTTGAAGCGTGTGGAGGAGCGTCTAGGACGAAAGGGAATCAGTGCGATTCGGTAAAACTAATTCTCGTCAGCAGAATTGTTGTTTGACTGAATCTTCGTTACTGGAATAACAACACCAGATTGGTTGTAGCCATTACGAGCGGCCCAGTTGAGAACGCCGTATTCCCAATATTTGAATTGAGGATCTTTTTGAGGGTTTGAAGGAATCGGACCTGTTGGTGTGTCTTTGTCTACCCAGTAGAGAATTGAGTGAACATCTTGGCGGACGTAGTCACCACCCTTGCCGTCGGGAACAACCTTACCCCTTTTGTCGGTGTACTCACCACCTTGCCAGATGCCTCTGAGGACAGGCTTGGTGTCTTCGTCGTAGTTGTATTCAGGAGAAGGGAAGTTGTCATTGTCGACATTTTGCAGCGCCACATCCATGATCTGGTGCCAGAGCGGCGCGATGATGAGGCCGGCGACTTTCTTTTCCATTGGAGTGTTGTCGTTGTTTCCTGCCCACGCACCAACAACAACATTCGGATTGTAACCAAGAATCCATGCGTCGCGGTAGTCGTTGGTTGTACCGGTTTTTGCGGCGACATCGTATCCAGGGAAGTAGAGCGATGAACGTTCTCCGTATGAAGGAGTACGAGCAGTGTTGTCTGACAAGATGTCCGAGATTTGCAGTGCAATGTTGCGATCAAGCACGCGGTACGGCTTCTCGGAGAATTCTTCGAGGAGGTTTCCTTCGCTGTCTTCGATCTTCAAGATGGCGACCGTAGGATTGCGTGCGCCTTCGTTTGCGAATGTTCCATATGCACCCGCCATTTCGAGGAGCGTTACTTCACCACCTCCGAGGACAAGCGTGAGTCCATAGCGACCCGCATCGGCGAGCGTGCTAATGCCGAGATCGCGGGCCGTCTTGAGTGACTCGTTGATACCGGCGAGGTAGAGGCCTTGGATTGCAGGAACGTTGATCGACTGTGCGAGTGCATTACGAACCGTCATTGGTCCGCGGAAGACATTGTCGTAGTTCTTTGGGCTGTAACACTCACCCTCGCTCGTCATATTGCTGACGCTACACGCGGTTGAGAATTGCATTGGCACATCAAAGAGAATGGTGTTTGGGGTGTAACCCTTTTTGAACGCGGTGGCGTAGACGAACGGCTTGAACGATGAACCGGGTTGGCGTTTTGCGAGGGTTACGTTGACCGCACCGTCGATATTCTCGTCAAAGTAATCACGGGAACCCACCATCGCAAGAATCTGTCCGGTGTTTGGGTCGAGAGCGATAGCGCCGGCATTTGAAGCATTAAAATTCTTTTCGTTTTCCAAAGCACCCTTGAGGATGATTTCTTCGGCGCTCTTTTGGAGCTCAAAGTCGAGCGTTGTGGTTACTTTGAATCCGCGTTCCTCGACTGCTGCTTGACCGTATTTCTTTTCGAGATAATCACGGACATAAAAAACAAAATGAGGAGCCTGGACGCTTTGGTCGGGTCGAGGGTTGAACGTGACGATCTCTTTGTCTGCAATCTCGCGTTCTTCTTCAGTAATAAAACCGATCTCTTCCATGCGCTCGAGAACAAGACTCTTGCGCTTGTCGAGATCAGCAAGGTTGCCACCGTAAGGCGAGTAGTATGTTGGCGCCTGAGGAAGTGCGGCGAGATATGCGGCTTCGGCGAGTGTCACATCCAACGCGCTTTTATTAAAGAACTGACGAGAAGCCTCTTGGACACCGTAGATATTGCCGCCGTACGGAGCCTCGTTGAGATAGAGTGCAAGAATCTCTTCTTTTGTCATGATACGTTCGACCTTAATCGCAATAACCCACTCTTTGAGCTTTCGAGTAATGCTCTTCTCGGTTGTGAGTAGGGCATTTTTTACGACCTGTTGTGTGATTGTCGAACCACCCTGTCCGCTGAGGAGATCACCGCTGATAAGGTTGGTGAGAACTGCGCGGATGATTGCTGTCGGTTTAATGCCGGCGTGTTCATAGAATTCAGCATCTTCGATTGCCACGGTGGCATTCTTGATGTTTCTCGACATCTGATCGAAAGGAACGACCGTTCGGCGGATATCTTGGTGGACGTCGTTGAGGAGAATTTTGCCGGTGCGGTCGTAGATTTTGGTTGACTGCTCGATCTTACGGTCGTTGATGACGTTGAACTCGGGCAAACGGAGGGATGCTGCCCAGAGGAAGACACCTCCGGCGATGAGGGCAATGAGTGAACCAGCGAGCAAAAGGAGCGTATTTCGAGTGTGTTTCGTCATAAGCGGTACATCCTTGTATACCACGAATATGTTACACTGTCCCGATATGGCACGGAAAAACAACGTTATTACAGATTTGAAGCGCATCGACGAGCTCCTTTCGCGCGGAACGGCACAGGTTGTGCAGATCGAGCACCTCAAAAAGCTTCTTGCATCAGGAAAACCGCTTCGTATCAAATACGGCATCGACCCAACAGGTGAGAACATCCACATCGGCCACGCAATCCCGATTCTCAAACTCCGTGATTTTCAGGAGCTCGGCCACACCGTTGTTCTCATCATTGGAGACGCAACGGCAACAGTTGGCGATACGTCTGACAAAGAGAGTGAACGACCAATGCTTACCGCAAAAGATGTGAAGAAGAACGAGAAGACCTATCTCAAGCAGATCGGTATGTTGATTGATCTCGAGAAGACCGAGGTGCACCACAACTCTCGCTGGCTCAATAAACTTACGTTTGCAGAACTCGCCGACGAAGCAAATCAATTCTCTGTCGCTGACTTCATCGCGCGCGACAACATCAAACGTCGTCTCGACAAAGGTTCCCGCGTGTCACTCCGCGAGATGCTCTACCCACTTATGCAGGGGTACGACAGTGTTGCCATCAAGGCTGATGTTGAACTCGGCGGTCTCGACCAGTGGTTCAACCTCCTTTCGGGTCGCGCACTTCAGGCACACCACAAACAAGAGCCACAAGACATCATCACAATGAAGCTTCTCACTGCGGGTGATGGTAAGAAGATGAGCAAGAGTTTTGGCAATACCATCAATCTTCTCGATTCGGCAGACGATATGTTTGGAAAGACAATGCGTCTTGGCGATGGCGTCATCATCGATTGCTTCGAATTGTGTACGCGCGTTCCGCTCGATCAGGTTCGCGCTTACAGCGCACGCCTTAACGCAGGGGAGAACCCCAAATCAATAAAAGAAGATTTGGCCGAAGCGCTCGTGACGATGTACAAAGGTACCAAGGCAGCAAAGCAGGCACGCGAACGATTCAACACGCTCTTCTCAAAGAAAGAGGTTGGTGCCGAAGATCTCGTTGATGTTGCAGTAGACGAAGACGTCACACTCGAAGACATTATCGAGACGCACAAGCTTTCTCCGTCACGATCAGAATTTCGTCGCCTCATCATGGGTGGTGGTGTGCGCGACCTTGAAACGGGGGAGAAGATTACCGACCCCAAGCGCCGCATCGTCGTCCCGATTAACCTCAAGCTCGGAAAACGACAGTTCATTCGCATCATCATCAAACGAAAGAAGAAGGACGATACTAAATAACAAAAACCCCCGCAATTGCGGGGGTTTTTGTTAGAAGTGAGAGTGGCGATTATTCTTCTTCGTCCGCATCATCTTCTTCCTCTTCTCCGTCGTCGCCGGCTGGGTCAGGAGCAACAATCCCGTCCGGGTCTACTATTGGGTCTACTGGATCGAGAGGATCATCTACTGGAGCGACCGGGTCTTCTACTGGATCGAAGTCGTTCACATCAGTCTCCAAAAGCGTCGGGTCCAAAAGGGTGTCGTTGAATGACATGTATACAATGAGATTACGTCTTGTAACCGAAATGCGCTCGATGAGCGCGCACACTTTGTACCAAAAGCTCGCGCACCACGCAATAGCAAAATCGTGGTCTAGTGGATAAATCGAAGAAGGATTTTATCTTGCGACCCGAGCGTGCGAGAGATGGGTGATGGCAACCGCAATCGCATCGTATTCATCGTCGATCATTTCACGCCGCGGAAGCGTTACGAGGCGCTTTACCATATCTTCGACACCACGCTTGTCGCTTGCGCCATGGCCGGTGACTGCGAGCTTAACACTTGATGGGGCGTATTCGACAACGGGGATGTTTGCGCGCGTTGCTTCGTAGAGAATGGCACCGCGAATCTCAGCAACATGAAGCGCTGTTGTTTTGTTCGCCGCAAAATAGAGTGTCTCAATCGCAAGTGCGTCGGGAGCATGCTCGGCAATGATTTTTGCAACGCGCTCCCCACAGAGATGCAAGCGCTCTAAGAAATCTTTTGTATCAGGAGTGAAGCACTCGGAGTGTTCATGTGTCGGGCGTGATGCATCACCCGAGAGTACGGCGATGCCGAGTCGGTCGTAGCCGGGGTCGATTCCTAGAACCTTCATAAGGTAAGTATCAAGTAACAAGTGCCAAGTTCCAAGCAATTCTCAAAGATTTTTAACTTTAAAACTTAATGTTTGTTTGGAACTTGTTACTTGGAACTTTTTACTCCGCGTTCGTGTAGACGTTCTGCACGTCGTCGTATTCTTCGAGCGCATCGACGAGCTCAGTGAGCTTTGCGCCGTCTTCTTCGGAGATGGGAACCATCGTCGTTGGTGTGTATCCATCGTGAGTCTTTTCGAATGCCCATGAGGCCGAACCTTGTGCCGCAAGCGCGGTGCCGTTTTTTGAAAGGATGTGTTTGATGTCTTGAGACGCACGATTGACGCTGTCGGTGAGTCCTTCGATGATGATTGCTACACCGCCCGGGCCGTATGTTTCAAAAACCACCTTCTCATCGGCGTTGCCTTCGGATGCACCTTTGATAGCACGTTCGATATTGTCCTTGGGCATGTTTGCGATGCGTGCTTTTTCAATCGCCGCTTTGAGCGACGGTGCATTCAAATCACCTTTGGTAACGCGCGCTTCAGCCTTGATGAGCTTCACCATCTTTGTGAAGAGCTTACTGCGCTTGGCATCGGTTGCACCTTTCTTTTCTTTGATCTGGCTCCATTTGTTGTGTCCGGACATAGTAGCTATGAGCTAGTGGCTTTTAGACGGTTACAGAATACATCAAAAGGCGAATGATTGTCTCGTCATGCCGTTTTTCGCAACGAAAAAAGCCCCAGACGTCGGAAGCAGGGCTTCGTTCGTCGGGGCTTGAACCCGAAGTGGGTGTTCACGGCGTCGGGGGAGTCGTGCTGGCTGGCAGGATGTTCGTGAAGCCGAACTCCTTGAGAACTTCCTCCATCTCATGGAGTTTGTTTTCGTTCCCCACGACCTGTGCTCGGCGGTTGGACAGCTGCATGAGCGCTTCTCGGAGCTTCTCATTACTGTCCGGTTCCGACGTCACGATGCTGTTGATGATCTGCCAGAGCTGGTCGACCTCATACCGCAGATTGTCCATCAGCTTCTTGAAGTAGGGACTGAGGAGCTTGCGCTCCAACTCGTCGGGCGCATGGTCCAACTCGAGACAGAACAGCTCGTTGAGGCGTTCCACGGCAGTCTTGTCGGACATCTAGATCTCCTAACCACTGGCTGGATTGCCAGTTCTGGTACAATAGTAGCACCTTTATATACAAAAGTCAAGTGCTACATCAACTTCTCCTGTCCGTTGATACCACCATGTTTGCGGCCGCGTTCGGTGATGACACGTCCGCGAGGGGTGCGTTCGAGAAAGCCGATTTGAAGGAGATAGGGTTCGTGAACTTCTTCGATGGTTGCGGCGTCTTCACTCATTGATGCTGCAAGGGTGGAGAGACCAACGGGGCCACCTGAGAACTTGTCGGTGAGAAGTGAGAGGAGTTTGCGGTCAGACGAAGTCAGACCCTGCTCATCAACACCCAAAAGATTGAGTGCATCGAGCGCGAGAGATTTGGTGAGAGGCGCTTCTTTGATCTGTGCAAAGTCGCGGGCTCGCTTGAGGAGATAGTTGGCGGTGCGCGGTGTGTAGCGGCTGCGCTTTGCGATTTCGTTGAGGGCTTCGTCTTCGGCTTCGACACCAAGAATTTTTGCGGAGCGACGCATGATCGCAAGAATGTCATCGTCAGTATAAAAATCGAGACGGAATGTTCCGCCGGAGAAACGTGAACGCAACGGTGATGAGAGCAATGCGATGCGCGTGGTTGCTGCAACAAGTGTGAACGGAGGAAGCTCGAGCTGTACCGTGCGCGCCGAAGGCCCTTTGCCGATGATGATATCGAGACGACCTGACTCCATGGCAGGGTAGAGGACTTCTTCGATCGCGCGGTTGAGGCGGTGAATCTCGTCGATAAAGAGAATGTCACCAGGGGAGAGGTTGGTGAGGATAGAGGCGAGGTCGCCAACTCGCTCGATGGCCGGGCCGGAGGTCAATTTGAGAGAAGTGCCGATTTCTCGGGCAATAAGGTGGGCCAAGGTGGTCTTACCCAAACCGGCTGGTCCATAGAACAAAACGTGTTCAGGACATTGGCCTCGTTGGCGGGCAGCCGACAAAAGGATGTTCAAATTGGCCTTTATTTGGTCTTGGCCTATGTATTCATCCCACAATCCAGGGCGCAGGGAGGCATCGAGAGAGCTCTCGGTAGGGGACGCCTCAACAGGGCCTTTCTGGGAGGGGGTACTTGACATATAAAAAGGGATATGCTAGACTGTTTCTAGCACTTTGACAGAAGGCCCGTATCCAACGAGAATACAGCCTACGTGAATGGGGTTTCGATAATCGCGAAAGAGCAGATGAGAAACCTCTAAGTAACCTTCATGCGCCCGCATGCATGTCGTCAGTGAGGATTTGTTGGTTTTCCTGAAATTTATTTCAAGATTGCGAACAAACCCCTTAACAGATAACGTGGTGTTGCTTAGAGATTTCTCCTCTGGTCAAAGAACTTCTTCAAGTGTATCTGATTTAAATAAAAAAGAAAGCTCCGTACTGTGCATATGCCAGTGCGGAGCTTTTGTTATGAGATGTCAACGACGCGCGCGATCTCTTCAAATGTAGTAGAGCCTTCAAGCACCTTTACGACCGCATCCTGAGCCATTGATAGGAAGCCTTGGGGGGCTGCGGCCTTCTTAATATCGCGTTCGCTCGGGTTCTCTTCGACGGCCTTTTCGACAGCCTCGTCGAGCCGAACCGCCTCGAAGACGCCGATACGACCCTTGTAGCCGTCACCGCCACATTCCGCGCAACCAGGCCCTGCTTTCCAGCCGTTGATTCGTTGAACACTGGCAATGAGCTCCGGTTTTGACACGTCTGCGAGGATTCTTTCGACGGTCGCTTTTTCTGTTTCTGTGAGTGGTGATTCTTGGCGACAAGCCGTACACAATTTTCGCACGAGACGTTGTGCGAGCGAGAGATTAATTGCTGATCCAAGAATGCGCGGGTTTAAGTCGAGGTCGATGAGACGAGTGAATGCGCCCGCTGCAGAGTTGGTGTGCAATGTTGAGAACACCAAGTGTCCGGTGAGTGCGGCGTGGATTGCAATTTCTGCAGTTTCTTTGTCACGGATTTCACCGACCATGATGATGTCGGGGTCTTGTCGAAGTGCTGCGCGCAGACCTGTTGAGAACGTGTAGTTCTTTTCTGCATCAACCTGCGTCTGCACGATTCCAGTGAGATGATATTCGATAGGGTCTTCGATGGTGAGAATCTTTACCTCCGAATTGTGAACGCGCTTGAGGAAGGCATAGAGCGTGGTTGTCTTACCAGAGCCTGTAGGACCCGTCGTGAGGATCATGCCGTTTGGCTTGGCGATTTCATGCTCGATAGCCGCCAAAAGCTCAGGACGCATACCCAAAACGTCGATTGAGGCCGCAATGGCATCAGGGTTCAAGATACGCATGACGATCGATTCGCCATACTGTCCTGGAAGGATAGAGGTACGGATCTCGATATCGCCCGACTCCATATTGATACTGAAACGTCCGTCTTGTGCTTCTTTGGCAACATTGAGCTTGAGACCTGAAAGGAGCTTGAGGCGTGAGAGAAGGAGGCGATAGGTTTCTGCATCAAAGCGGGCCACGTCGGTGAGAATGCCGTCGAGACGCATACGCATGCGCACACTTGTTTCTTCGGGTTCGATGTGGATGTCTGACGACTTGGTTGCGAGCGCTGAGGCGAGAAGAACTTCGACAATGCGCGATGTGCGGAAGGCCTTTTTGAGTTTCATCGTCTCCTCGATGTATTTCTTTACGTCTTCGGAACCGTGAACGTTTTTGATGAATGCCACAATCTCATCACCCGAGACGTCGAGCATGCCTTTTTTGCTCTCTGATGTGAACGCCATGTCTTTGTAGCGATCCCAAGCAAAATTGAGGCTTTTTGTTGAGGTAAGGTGGGGCGCGATGATGAGGCCTTGAGCTTCGAGCGAGGCGATGATCTTTTGAACCGGCTCGGTGTTAGGCGCGTGAAAGGCGACATCGACGTTCTTGTTGAGTCTGTTGAAGGCAGCGATGCCGGCCTCACGTGCAGCTGCTTCGGGAATGAGAATAAGCGCGTCGACGCTCATCGGAACGGTCGAAAGATCTATATAAGGAATATCGTATTTCTGGGAGAGTGCCTGTATCGCGACCTCCTCCTCTTCTTGGCGGAGTTGTTCGTATTTTCGCTCTTGTTTGGAGTCATCAAATGCAACCATGAGCTAATGATACAGCGAAATACGCTTGTGCAAAAAGGATAAGGCGCATTTTCTGACGCCAACTGTCAATTCCGGCGAGTGTTACAATGCCTCCATGAACGAAAAGGCCATCCAATCGATTTCAGAGCTCGAAGTCTATGCTCACGATGTCCTCGTTGACCTAGGCTCTATGCCGCACGAGGGTGCAGTGGTTCTCGCGCTTGCCGGAGACCTAGGAGCAGGGAAGACCGCATTTGTGAAAGCCATCGCAAAAGAGCTTGGAATCACCGAACATGTCACGAGCCCGACGTTCGTTATTATGAAGATGTACGAAACGCCCGTTACTAACGAGAGCGGATTCAAACGACTCGTGCACATCGACGCTTATCGACTCGAAAGCGCACATGAGCTCGAAGTGTTGGGATGGAAGGAGCTTCTTGCTGATCCCGACGCGCTCATTGCTATCGAATGGCCTGAGAAAGTTCCCGGCACGATTCCAAATAACGCCCACCACTTCACCCTCGAACACATCGACGAGACGACTCGTAAGATCATCAAATTAGACTAATGCCTAAAGAAGCTCCAAAAAAGAAAAAGAAGGCCACCGCTTCTCGACGTATCATCCTTTTGGATATGCATGCCATCTTGCACCGCGCCTACCACGCGCTGCCGGACTTCTCGACGAGTAAGGGCGAACCGTCAGGCGCTTTGTATGGTCTTGCGGCGATGCTTCTCAAAATCATTGCTGACCTCAAGCCAGATTACATTGCTGCAGCATACGATTTGCCTAAGCCGACGTATCGCCACGAAGCATACAAAGACTACAAAGCTGGTCGTGCCAAGACCGACGATGCGCTCGTAGCTCAGATCGAACGAAGTCGTGACGTTCTCAAAGCATTTAGTATTCCATCGTACGAACACGAAGGGTTCGAAGCTGATGACATCTTGGGAACAATCGTCGAACAAACAAAAGGTGACGAGACACTCGAGGTCGTCATTGCGTCGGGGGATATGGACACGTTGCAGCTCGTCGACAAAGAACGCGTCAAAGTCTTTACGCTTCGCAAAGGAATGAACGACACGGTCTTTTATGGATATGATGACGTTGTTACACGCTTTGGATTCGGCCCCGAACTCCTTCCGGATTACAAAGGTCTTCGTGGAGACCCATCGGACAATATCCCGGGTATCAAAGGCATTGGTGAGAAGACTGCGTCGACGCTCATCACAAGTTTTGGCGGCATCGAAGCGATCTATCGTCAGCTCGAATCTGATTCGGCTGTGTTTGATGAACTCAAAATCACCCCGCGCATCCAAGGCATTCTCAAAGAAGGCAAAGACGAGGCACAGTTCTCGAAACTCCTCGGCACAATCCGTCGCGACGCGCCGATTGCTTTTGCGCTTCCTGAGAAGACGTGGAAAGAGACAGCGTCGCCTGCAGAGATTACCGCACTCTTTACTGAGCTCGACTTCCGTTCATTTGGCGCACGACTCAAGAGCATTCTTGGCGCTGCTGCGGTGAGCGACACCGGCACGCTTGGTTTTCCCGAAGCTGTCGAAGAAAAGTCCAAAGAGCCAGACATTACCGAAGATGAATTGAAGGAGACAAAGATTGCGCTCTGGCTCATCAACTCAGAACTCACCAACCCTCAACCCGAAGACATTTTGAGTTATGCACGTACCGACAGCCTCAAACAGGCGCGCGAGAAAATCTTCGCTGACCTTGATGCCGCAGGTTTGCGACACGTGTTCGAAGATATCGAAAAGCCGCTCATTCCTGTTATCTCAACGATGATTGGTAACGGTATCCGTGTTGACGTGAGCTATCTCAAAGAGCTTTCTGAAACGTATCACAAAGAGTTGTCTGATCTTGAAAAAAAGATTTGGGGACATGCGGGCAAAGAATTTAATATCAATTCGCCACGTCAGCTTGGTGACGTGCTCTTTGTTGACCTCGGTCTTAAGGGAGGGAAGAAGACATCAACGGGTCAGCGCTCTACTAAAGAGAGTGAACTCGACAAGCTCGCAGGTTCTCACCCTGTTATTCGTGAGATTATCGCGTACCGCGAACTCCAGAAGCTTCTCTCAACATATATCGACGCCTTCCCAAAGATGCTTGATGAGGATGGACGTTTACACACGACATTTATCCAAACAGGCGCAGCGACAGGACGCATGTCATCACAGGCTCCGAACTTGCAGAACATTCCGATTCGCACGGCGCTCGGACGCGCAATCCGCGGAGCATTCATGGCAGAGCGCGGGTACTCGCTTGTCACATTCGACTATTCTCAAATCGAACTTCGCATCGCGGCGATCCTCTCACGTGATCCAAAACTCGTTAAGACATTCGAAGACGGTGGTGACATTCACACGGCGGTTGCCTCCGAGATTTTCGATGTCCCACTCGCCGACGTCACACCCGACATGCGCCGCTCTGCAAAAGTCATCAACTTTGGCATCCTCTACGGCATGGGAGCCAACGCACTTGCTGCGACTGCCGACATGAGTCGAAGCGACGCACAAAAATATCTTGCTGAATATGAGAGCACCTTCACCGGTGTCGCTGACTATATGAGCACTGTGCGCGGTGAAGC
>JBDKFZ010000008.1:0-27225 GCA_039798445.1 Candidatus Parcubacteria bacterium | reverse complement strand
GTCCATGGTATATGGATGAACGTTTCGCTCTCCATGTCAAAACGCAGTTCGGGTGGCTTGCTATCCGCAAGACACCAGTTCCAGACTCAACGTCCCGTGGCTCGCATGATCAGGGCAATTGTCTGTCGGACGTCGAGAGCGTACCCAACGCCGTTCAGATGACCTGGTTCATCACGACGTACCTCGCGGTGCGTGGTGTCATGTTGTTTGTGGACACCCTGGTCCGCACGTCGAGTCTCGCCAACGTGAGTTCCTACATAATTGTCGGCCACTTTGTGGGGGGATTCCCACGCCTCGATTCCTGGGGCGGCGGAGTTCCACGAAGCGATTTGGGTGTCGCGTCCATTCGGAACTTCTGAACCCGCTGGAATCCTGAGGGCTTGTCCCTCTTGAGACCTTGAGCCTCCGTGCACATTTTTCGACTTCGGTCGGGGAGTGTGCCGGAGGCTTTTTCTATTTCACATATATACCTGTGCACAACTCATAGCATCTCTGCGTGCGGGTGGTTTATACTATGAGCGATATATCGCGCTCTTTCATGGCAGAACAGTTCCAAACATCATTCATACCCAAGAAGACGTTCGATGTCGGCCCTGCACCAAAGGCGACAGGTTCTTCGGTGTCCGCAATCCTCTCGTTCATTGCCGTCATTATGCTCGTGCTCTCTGTCGTTGGTGCGACCGGCGTTTTCCTTTACGAACGATTCCTCCTGACATCCATCAAAAATAAAGAAGCCACTCTCGAGCAGGCCAAGAGTGCCTTTGAGCCAGAGCTTATTCGCGAGCTCGCCCGTGTTGACGCTAAGTTCACAATTGGAGAGAAGCTCCTTGATAGTCATACCGCTCCGTCTGGACTCCTCGATCTTCTCGAAGATGTCACACTCGAAACAGTCCGCTTCACGAGCTTCTCATACCTTGCTGATCCCGAAGGACTTCGTCTTGTCATGCAGGGTGAGGCACGTTCGTTTGCCTCAGTTGCATTGCAGTCTGACGAGCTTGGTAGGAACCGCTCCCTCCGCGAAACCGCATTCTCAGGTCTCACATTGGACGAGCGTGGCAACGTAAAGTTCACGGTGACCGCTCTCGTAGATCCGACGCTCGTCTCATATCGTGAGCGTGCAGCGCAGGGAGGTAGCGCGTTCTTCGAGGTCGAACCTTCAGCGGGCGAAGTTGCAGGTGCATCGATAGAAACGGCTGAGGACGGATCAACCATCTGATCATCATGAAAAACATCATCAGTATCGTTCTCATCGTTCTCGCCATCGCGCTCTTCGCGCTCTTCACCAACCCGCGTTATGCATCGGTGCGCGAGCTCTCCGTCGAGCAGCAGCGATTCGATGACGCACTCGATCGCTCCAAAGAGCTTGTGGCGCTTCGTGATGCACTTCTTTCAAAATACAACAGCATCCAAAGTGAAGATCTCGATCGCATCAGCACAATGTTGCCTGACAGCATCGATACGGTCCGTCTCATCATCGATATCAACACGCTCGCATCCCGCTACGGCATGTCGCTCGGGAACATTTCTATTGGATCGCCTGACGAACCCCAGGCTGACGGTGCCCTCGGGCCTTCATCCGACGACTTCGGACGCCTCTCGCTCTCATTTACTGTGTCGTCGACCTATGACCGATTCCGAGCCTTTCTTGCTGATCTCGAACGGAGCCTTCGCCTCGTCGATATCACATCGCTCTCGTTCGGTGCACCAGGTCAAAACGGTATGACATCGTACCAAGTGACTTTCACGACGTATTGGCTGAAATAAATCTTATGAACCCACTTCTCAAGAAGATCCTCATAGCAGTCGGTATCCTTCTCGTCGTATTCGTGGCGTACCGCATGTTCTTTGCGAGCGAGCCGGAAGAGCCGCTTTCATCTGAGACGGTGAGCGGTCTTCCTGTCGAAGATGGCGATCTGCTTTCGCTTTTGCTTCAGCTCAAATCGCTTAAGCTTTCTGACGAGCTTCTTGCTGACCCAACATTCGTTACACTCCAAGATTTCACTGTTGAGCTCGCGCCAGAGCCAGTAGGGCGCCGCAATCCATTTGCGGTTATTGGTGCTGTCGAAGCCCCAGTTGCTTCGACATCGACATCGTCTGCTTCGACGCCGTAGTTCCCAGGATGTCAGGCGATTGGGGTGTCATCAGATGACTTCCTGACAGCCTGGCCCTCTCCCTCAACACATGTCATTCCTCAATCAACTCGTTGAGCAAGGAAAGCTCGCACAAGAAGCAGCTACTGCTATTGAGCAGGAGGCTTCAAATACGGGGCGCTCTCTCGAAGAAGTCGCCCGAGCGAAAGGTGTGCCGAATGCTGACATCCTCGGTGCCAAGGGTGTCTACTACGGATTGCCGACACGCCCCTCCATCGATCCCAAGTCGATTTCTTTTGATATCCTCAATCAGATTCCCGAAGAATCCGCTCGTCACTATCGTCTCGTACCAATCGGTATGGTCGACGGTGCGCTCGAAGTTGGTGTCGTTGATCCAGACAACACCGAAGCAAAAGACGCACTTCAGTTCATCTCAGCGAAGACGGGGCTCCCATACAAGCTGTTCCTCATCTCACAAAATGATTACGAGAAAGTTCTTGAGAACTATCAAGGTCTCTCAGGGGAGGTAACTGAGGCACTCACCGATCTCGAGTCCGAGCTCAACACCGAACAAACAAAATCACTCAAGCGCGCTCGAGACGAAAAGAATGGTGTTAGCGAAGAGGAAACCATCGTCGAAGACGCACCGGTGACAAAGATCGTTGCGACGGTGCTCAACCACGCGGTCGAGCAGAATGCATCAGATATCCACATTGAGCCGACCGACGATATACTCAAGATCCGTTTTCGTGTTGATGGTGTGATGTCGACGAACCTCACACTGCCGATGAATGTGCATCCTGCGATCATCGCGCGCATCAAAATTCTCTCGAACATGAAAATTGATGAGAAGCGCAAACCACAAGATGGGCGTTTTTCTGCACACATTGGTGGGCGCAAGATTGACCTCCGTGTCTCAACATTCCCTGCGTATTACGGCGAGAAGGTGGTCATGCGTATTCTCGATCCTGATAAGGGTGTGTTGCCGCTCGACAAGATCGGCATGTCCGAGCGTGACCTCCGTTTGGTCCGCAATGCGATTAAGCGCCCCTACGGTCTCATCCTCATCTCAGGACCGACTGGCTCTGGTAAGACGACGACACTCTACTCGATGCTCGAAGAGGTCGACCGCGAAGCGCAGAACGTGCTCTCGCTTGAAGATCCTGTCGAATACAACATCAGCGGCATGAACCAATCGCAGGTGCGTCCCGAGATTGGGTACACATTTGCATCCGGTCTTCGCACAACCCTCCGTCAGGACCCTGACATCATCATGGTCGGTGAGATCCGTGACAAAGAGACTGCACAGCTCGCGGTGCAAGCTGCGCTCACCGGTCACTTGGTGTTCTCGACCATCCACACCAACAGCGCGATCGGTGTCATCCCGCGTCTCATCGACATGGGCGTTGACCCATACCTCATCGCACCGACGCTCGCACTCGCCATGGCGCAACGTCTCGTGAAGCGTCTCTGTCCCGAGACGGGGAAGGAGATTCCAATCGAAGGTAGCGTCAAGATGATGGTCGATAAGCAATTTGAGGACTTGCCGAAGAAGTATCGCACTGCGATTCCTGACTCAAAGTTCCTTTATGGTCTTGAACCATCTGAGGCTTGTCCAAAAGGCACGAAGGGCCGCTTGGCTGTGTTCGAAGTGATCGAGATGAACAAAGAGATCGAACAGATTATCCTCACAAACCCTACCGAGCCTGCAGTCCGCGAAGCGGCGCGCAAACAAGGCATGCTCACGATGCGTGAAGACGCGCTCATCAAGAGCATGCGCAAAGAAGTGCCGTTTGAAGAGGTCAATACGCTCGGTGGCGTTATCGATTCCGTCGAAGAAGAAGGTGTTGAGGCTGACGCTGCGGCGGCACGTGAGAGTGAAACAAAAGAGAGCGTGATAGAATAATAAAAGCATATGGCTGCATACGATACACAACTTACGGAACTCATCGAGACCATCATCAAAGAGGGTGGCTCGGATCTTCACCTGACAGCCGGATATCACCCGACGCTCCGCGTTTCGAGCGCGCTTCTTCCGCTCGTCACCAAGCCGGTTCTCACAGCTGACGACACAAAGGGATATATGGAGGCGTTGCTCACTCCTGAGAACAAAGAAGTATTCCTCCGCGAGAAAGAAGTCGACTTTTCATACAGTTACAAGAACGACACCGTCCGCCTCCGTGGCAACTGCTCGCTTGCTCGCGGTGCGGTCTCGATTGCGCTTCGTTTGATTCCAAAGAACATCCGCACACTCACAGAGCTCGGACTTCCCGAATCGCTCGCTGACTTCGCGCGCCGACAGCAAGGATTCTTCTTGGTTGTCGGACCGGTTGGTCATGGTAAATCAACAACGCTCGCAGCAATGATTGACGTGGTCAACAGTGAACGCTCTGACCACATCGTGACAATCGAAGACCCTGTCGAATATATTTTCGAACCTAAGAAATCGATGATCAATCAGCGCGAAGTGCGCGTCGACACCGACGACTTCCACAAGGCGCTCCGTGAGCTCTTCCGTCAGGATGTCGACGTCGTGATGATTGGTGAAATGCGAAGCCCTGAGACCATCGCCACGGCGGTTACTGCCGCTGAGACTGGTCACTTGGTGCTCTCGACGCTTCACACCAACAATGCGTCACAGACAATCGACCGTATCATCGACTCGTTCCCACCAGAGCAACAGACACAGATCCGCATCCAGCTCGCAAGCTCGCTTATCGGCGTGTTCTCACAGCGTCTCGTTCAGCGTGTTTCGGGCGGTCTGATTCCGGCATACGAGCTTTTGGTCAACAATAAGGCTGTTGCAAACCTCATCCGCGAAGGTCGCACGCACGAGATCGACTCCGTCATCGAGACGGGATCTGAGTACGGCATGGTTGATATGAACCGTTCGCTTGCGGAGCTTGTGCGAAATGGGGAAGTATCGGTCGAGACTGCACGCATTCACTCGCTTAACCCAGCGATTCTTGAACGTCTCATCTAAATCTATGCCGCTCATCTACGCAGGCCTCGCGCTTATCGTCATACTCGCTATTGTTTTCATAAGTAGATAAACCATCATGTTGTTCTCATACACAGCGCTTGATCAACAGGGAGCCGAGACCAAAGGCACAATCGATGCCGTCTCTGAAGACGTCGCAATTCGATCGCTTCAACAGCGCGGTCTCGTCATCTCGACGATAAAAGCAACCGATGAGCGTGGTTGGATTGAGAGCTTCTCATTCTTTAGCGGTCCTTCCAACAAAGACGTCGTCATCGTCTCGCGACAGATCGCGACCCTGTTCGAAGCTCAGGTTTCCGCGCTCCGTGTGTTTCGTCTCCTTTCTGAAGAAGCCGAGAACCAGGCTCTCCGCGACGCTCTCTCTGGTGTCGCAAATGACATTCAGGGCGGTAGCGCCATCTCCAAAGCGCTCGAGAAGCATCCAAAGGTCTTCTCTCCTTTTTATGTGAACATGGTGAAAGCCGGAGAAGAATCAGGAAAGCTTGATCAGACATTCACATTCCTCGCCGACTATCTCGATCGTTCATACGAAGTGACATCAAAAGCAAAGAACGCGCTCATCTACCCGGCGTTCGTCATTGGTGTGTTCTGTGTCGTTATGATTCTCATGTTGACCGTCGTCATTCCAAAACTTTCGGTCATTCTCGAAGAGAGCGGTCAGGAAGTTCCTCCGTACACTGCAGTCGTCATCGGTCTCTCGAATCTTCTCATCCACTACGGCATCTTCATTCTTATTGCGCTCGTTGTCGCAGGATTTTTTGTCTGGAGATACGTACAGACACCTGAAGGATCTGCATCGGTTGCACGTCTCAAGCTCTCGGTCCCATACGTTGGTTCACTCTATCGCAAGCTCTACCTCGCACGTATCGCTGATAACATGAACACGATGCTCTCATCGGGCATCCCGATGGTTCGTGCGCTTGAAATCAGTGCCTCAGTCGTTGGTAACCGCATCTACGAGGGCCTTCTTACGAGAGCAGTTGAGTTGGTCCGTGGCGGTTCGCCGGTCGCTGATGCCATGACGGGGACAGGAAAGGAAATCCCGAACGTTATGACCCAAATGATCAGAATCGGTGAAGAAACGGGTGAATTGGGCAGTATCCTCAAGACATTGGCCCATTTCTACCAGCGTGAGGTCACCAATGCGGTTGATACGCTTGTTGATCTCATCGAACCGGCGATGATTGTGCTCCTTGGTTTGGGCGTCGGAACGCTCTTGGCGTCGGTCCTTATCCCGATCTACAACATCTCCTCATCGATTTAGACCGGTTTTAGTTGTCCACAGGCCTGTTTTGGCTAGGAAATAAGGCATTTATAATGAACCCCGTTACCAATGCATTTAGCAGGTACTAATTAATCAGTGATTTTTATGAAGAATACGAAGAAAGGTTTCACACTCATCGAACTCTTGGTCGTCATCGCGATCATCGGTATCCTCTCCTCGGTCGTGTTGGCATCGCTCAACAACGCCCGCAGGAAGTCACGTGACGCTCGTCGCATGGCTGACCTCCAGCAGATTAAGCTCGCGGCAGAACTCTACTTCGACGTTGCTAGCTCGTATCCTGAGGCGTTGGCAGATCTCGTTCCTGACCAGATTGGAACGGAACCACTTGACCCGCTTACTGGAACTTCATATGAGTACGAAGCATACGAAAGCGACGGCTCTACAGCAGAAACAGGTGAGTCGGTGGTCGACTACTGTCTTGGTGCAGATATTGAAGACCCTGCAACAGCATCATCGACGGCATCTGACGGAGATTGTCAGACAGCTCTCGGTGTCGACTACGCAGTCGCTCCTTAGTCTCACGAAAGCGAGATTTCAAAAACTCTCCCACTTCGGTGGGGGAGTTTTTGTTTGTGTCGAACGGCGGTTATAGTTAAGTCATGATTATCGACGCCTCGCTGTATCTTCTCGCATCTTTTGTTCTCGGAACTATCATCGGGAGTTTTGCAAATGTTTTTGTGCTTCGCTATGGAACGGGGCGTTCGCTCAACGGGCGTTCGTCGTGTGGCTCGTGTGGCAAGAAACTTTCGTGGTACGAGCTTATACCGGTCGTGAGTTGGCTCATACAGTGGGGGAGATGCCGATCGTGCGAGAGTCGCATCTCACCGCAGTATCTTATCGTTGAACTTCTCTTCGGTGCTGTGTTCGGGCTCTGCGCGTGGTCTATCTTCGGTTCCGCCCTAATACTGACGGTATCTTCATCCATCAACCTCGTCTATCTCTGGATTGTTTCTTTTCTTCTCATTGCTCTTTCTATTTATGATATCCGTCACATGATAATCCCCGATGGGATGCTCATTGTTCTTGGTGCGGCTGTACTTGCATGGCAGGTTGGCGGGCTGTGGGGAACATGGCACGCGCTTTTCATGACGCTCGTTGCCGGTCCACTCGTTGCACTTCCATTTTTTACACTGTGGCTCATATCAAAAGGCCGATGGATGGGTCTTGGCGACATCAAGCTTGCTGTAGTGATGGGATGGATGCTTGGGCTACTCGGCGGTTTCTCGGCGCTCATTTTTGGGGTGTGGGCAGGCGCGCTCGTGAGTCTTGCAATTATTGGTATAACTCGTTTGGTTTCCCATCGTACCGGTCTTACAATGAAGAGTGAGATACCGTTTGGTCCGTTTCTTGCCACAGGTGCTCTCTTCGTCCTTTTCACCGATATCACGATACTCGCTTTAGTAGGAATGATGTGACGAAACAAGCAATGAACCTTTTTAAAACCAGCAGACAACAGCACGTCACCTCCCGAGGCTTTACGCTCATGGAGATGGTCGTGACGGTTGGCATCTTCGCGCTTATTTCTACGATCGTCATCGTGCGCAATGCGCAGTTCGACAATGAGACGTTGCTCCAGAACCTTGCATTTGATGTCGCGCTATCAGTGCGCCAAGCACAGCAGTTCGGCGTTAATGTTCGTGCTGCTGAGGGTGTGTTTAGTGGTTCATATGGTATCCATTTTGATGCAGAACAGTCGGCGTATTTCATGTTTACCGATATCAACGAAGACGGAAGGTATCAATCTGACGAACTTCTTGAAACGTTCACGTTGGGGCGCGGGGCGACAATTGGTGCGATTTGCGACCCCTCATCCAAAGGGGACTGCGGTCACAAAGAACTCGACGTGGTCTTCAGACGTCCTGATCCAGATGCAGTTATCAATAATGGCGAGATGTCACAAGCAACCGTCGAGCTTATCTCTGGTCGTGGCGATGGTTCGCGCATCATAAGTATCGAATCGACAGGACAGATTTCGATTAAGCGGGGGGACGAAACTGATGGGACGGGAGCAGAAGACATCCCCGGAGGCGAGTTAGAGGCTATCTAAGGAATCATACGTATCATGCGCACGGTTGCCACACAACAAAAAGGATTTACGCTTGTCGAAATGATCGTCGCGATTTTTGTGTTTTCTGTGGTGATGGTTGTCTCGACCGGTGCCCTCGTCTCGATCATCGGTGCTAACCGCAAGGCACAGTCGGTGAAATCCGTGATGAATAACGTTGCGTTCTCGCTCGACAGTATGACCCGTGCGCTCCGCGTTGGCACCGATTACGATTGTGGTGTCTCGTCGTGCGCATCTGGAGGGTCAGAATCACTCACATTCACAGATGTTGATGGACGTGGGGTCCAGTACCGATTCAATGAGAGCAGCAATCAGATTGAACGCGATATCGACGGTGCTGGTTTTCAGGCGCTCACGGCCCCCGAAGTGACCGTCGATCGTCTTATGTTCTATGTTGACGGTGTTGAGTCTGACGGTCAGCCACGAGTGCTCATTGTCGTGGGTGGTCGTGCGGGTGTCGGTAAATCAGAAACAGTTTTCAATATCCAGACGCTCGTGAGTCAGCGGAGTCTTGATAGATAATCTATGATGAACCACCGAACCAACATGAATAGCAAAGCAGCAGAAGCTTCTCGCGGCTTCACCTTCGTGGAGACACTTGTCGCCATTTCCATTTTGCTCATGGCGATTGCGGCACCACTCACGCTCGGTTCCCAGGGACTTGCTGCATCACGCGTCGCTCGTGATCAGGTAATTGGAACATATCTCGCTCAGGAAGCGATCGAATACGCTCGCAATGTTCGCGATACCAATACGCTTGCAGCTCAGGATTGGCTTGAAGGTCTCGAGGACTGTATCGACAGTGCCTGTATGGTCGATGTCCCAGCGGGAGTGATTGAACCATGTAGCAGTGATCGTGAAGCTACGTGTGACCCGCTTACTTTCAGTGAGAAGACAGGTTTTTATGGGTTGCCGGGTGGCGGAAGCAAGTGGATAGACACGAAGTTCACAAGAAGCTTATTGATCACGGTGAGTGACGCAAATCCTCAAGAGGCGTTGGTCACCGCAACCATTACATGGAAAGATGGTCTCGCTGATCGAAGCCTCTCTGTTGAGGAATCGATACTCGATTGGCAGTAGAAAGATAAAGCAACGATATGAATATAAGAACAAAAATGAACCACTTCCTAAAAGCTAAAAGCCAAAAGCTAGAAGCTCGTCGGGGTTTCACGCTTTTCTACGCTGTTCTTATGTCGTCGCTCCTCCTTGCCCTCGGTTTGGCGATTTTTAACATCACCTACAAAGAGCTCATCCTTTCTGCTGGTGCGCGCGAATCTGCCACTGCGTTCTATGCTGCTGATGCGGGTCTTGAGTGCGCCCTTTTCTGGGATCGAAAACACACGAGCCTTTCATCACCGGCGTTCGGATTCTACGGTGACAGCCTTGCAAGCGGTCTTGCCGGCTACTGGAGATTCGAAGAAGACGGTGGAGACGAGGCATATGACTCGAGTGGTCACGGAAATACCGCTGTGTTCAACGGAATGGATGAGACGGCATGGGGAACGGGTCAGATCGGCGGTGGGCTTTTCTTCGACGGTGTCGACGATTATCTCGAAGTCGAAGATAGCGACGGCCTTTCGCTCGCTGGTGATATGACTATCACTGCGTGGATCTACCCGACCGATTTTGTTGGTGTAAATGGCATCGTGGGGAAGACGGAGAACAATGTGCCAAGTCCGTATGATTTTTATACAACACAGACCACAGGCACTCTGCGTTTTTATGTGGGTGATGGTGAGTCATTCCAATTTATCGAAAGTACGGACGCTCTTACCACTGGCGAATGGCAACACGTCGTTGCGGTCCGATCCGGGAATACTGGCCGTCTCTACATCAATGGCGAGCCAAAGGGCAGCGGGTCACTCAGTGTTTCGGCCGTTGACGATAACGGAACCCTCCGCATCGGCTCGCGTGATGACGGTTTGACCAAGATGAAGGGAGGTCTCGATGATGTGCGCATCTATAACCGTGTGCTTTCGGACACGGAAATCAGTCAGACAGCCGCTGGAAGGTCAAACATCATCTTTACGGATCCAGTGGCTCCCGACAGTGGGGCTCTCTGTGTTGGTAGCGATATCACATCTGTTGCGAATGGATGGGAGACTTCGACCTCTACCACGGCAGCCACTACTTCTTTCGACATTGCATTCCCGAGTGGCCGATGCGCAGCAATCGATGTGTTCAAAAACACTGCTACGACGACCATCATTTCGCGCGGTTACAACACCTGTGACCTCAACAACCCTCGCCGCGTCGAGCGCGCCATTCGGGCGATCTACTAGGGGAGTCGGGTGGCAGAGTGCTGTATAATGCCTCCATGCCCGTCCCAAAAAGTGCCCAGGAACGCCACAAAAAGCTCTCTGCAGAGGTACAGCGCCATGCGGAGCTTTATCATACCCACGACGCGCCTGAGATCTCGGATGAAGCCTATGATGCGTTGGTTCGCGATGTGACGGAGCTTGAAGCAAAGCACCCTGAGCTCAAAAGCAAAGGTAGTGTGACAGAAACAGTCGGTGGTCGTCCTGCAGAAGCTTTTTCAAAAGTCCGCCACGACGTGCGGCAGTATTCGTTCGACAATGTTTTTAATACCGAAGAACTTCAAGCATGGACGAAGCGCGTTGAGAAAGGTTTCGCTGAAGCGGACGTCTCAATCGCGAATCTTTCATATTGTGCTGAAGAAAAAATCGATGGACTCAAGGTGGTGCTCACGTACGAAAGCGGAAAGCTCGTACGCGCAGCAACTCGCGGCAATGGTGTGATCGGCGAAGACATCACGCACACTGCACGTACCATCAAAGACATCCCGCACGAGCTTTCACAACCGATATCGCTCATTGCTGTGGGTGAAGTGTGGTTGGGTGCCGAAGAATTGGAACGCATCAACGCTGAACGCACCAAGAATGACGAGCCACTGTTTGTGAACACGCGCAACGCAGCAGCCGGAGCGCTGCGTCAGCTCGATGCGAGCATCACTGCGTCGCGCCGTCTGAGCTTTTTTGCATACGATATCGAATCAGTCGATATTCCAACAGCAACACAAGAAGACGAGCTCAAACTTCTCAAGAAGCTCGGGTTCACGGTAAATCCTGCGTATGCAATCTGTATAACAGCAGAAGATATTGAAACGTATTATCACAACGCGCTCGAACGACGTCACTCGAACAGCTATCACATCGACGGCGTTGTGCTCAAAGTAAATAGCCGCGAGCACCAGCGTGCGCTCGGCCACACATCCAAAGCTCCACGATGGGGAATCGCCTACAAGTTCCCAGCGGAACAAGTCACCACGATACTCGAAGACATCGTGCTCCAAGTCGGACGAACCGGCGTGCTCACGCCTGTGGCACACCTCAAGCCGGTATTCGTCGGCGGCGCATCGGTCTCTCGCGCAACGCTCCACAATGAGGATTTTATCAAAGAGCTTGATTTGCGAATTGGTGACACGGTCATCTTGCAGCGCGCGGGCGATGTGATTCCGGAGATTGTTTCTGTTCTCACCAACCTTCGCACCGGAAAAGAGAAGCCATGGAAATTTCCAACCAAGGTCGGATTGTGTGGGGGAGACGGATCAATTGAACGCGTACCCGGTGAAGCGGCGTGGCGCTGTAAACACCGTGGGTCTTTTGATCAACAGCGACGCGTGTTTGAGCACTTCGTCGGTAAGCATGCATTTGATATTGATGGCCTCGGCAAAGAGCAGGTGAAACTCTTTTTGGAAGAAGGATTGATTTCTGACTTTGCCGATATCTTCACCATCGAAAAAGGCGACTTGATGTCGTTGCCTCGTTTTGCTGAACTTTCTGCCGACAATCTCATCAAGGCAATCGAGACGTCGAAAAAAGTTCCACTCTCGCGCTTCTTGGTTTCACTTTCGATTCCGCATGTGGGAGAAGAGATAGCGATTATGCTCGCTGATGCATTCGGTACGCTCGCAAATATCCAAAAGTCGAGCGAAGAAAAGCTCTCGGCTATCGAAGGTATCGGTCCCATCATCGCCAAGTCTGTTCGTGGTTGGTTCGATGATGACACGAATAAAGAACTCATCGAAAAACTTTTACAGCACGTCAAAATCCAAAGTCCTGAAAAACCAAAAGGTAATAGCCAACAGCTAAAAGCTTTGACTTTCGTACTTACCGGAACGCTTTCAACCATGTCACGCGATGAAGCAAAAGATCTCATCCGTGCGCGGGGAGGGAAGTCGGTCGGTTCTGTTTCAAAAAATACCGATTACGTTGTTGCGGGAGATGCACCAGGGAGCAAATATGACGAGGCGGTGAAGTTGGGTGTGAAAGTGATTTCGGAAGAAGAATTTAAGAAACTCTTGTAGTCTTGACGACCAGACAAAATAAACGTATTATCCTCTCGAATTGTTCCTTGAGAGGCGCATATCGTCTCTGCTGGTGAGCATATCTCACTGGCCCATCGTGGCGGGAACAAAATCCCGCACACGCGGGAGGAGGTAGGTATGATCGGCTTTAGCCCTGAGGTTGGAAAGAGAATTGCTTTCCTTAGGCAGGACGACGAACGCCGGATTTTGCGAGGATTGATCCTCGCGGTGATCTTTCTCGTCGTCGTTGTCGCCACCGCGTTTTCTCTCCCGTTCCGTCCTGTTGTCAGCATCTGTTGGGCGGTGACGGTGCTGGGGCTCGCTTCTTGGTTGAGTGTTCTGGCCTCCAAGGTGGGGAACGGTGACCGAGACAATGAGTTCTACGACGAGCTTCGTCTTCGTGACGAGTTTCTCACCAGCTCTTTGGGGGAGGAGCGTTTGACCAATTACGCCAAGCTCTGTCATGAACTCGCCCAGGAGCAACAGGCGCTGCAGCAGCAGTGCATGGACGCTGCTCTTCAAGATGAGGAGAGAATCTCGCAGAGACTCGAAAACGTCACTACTGGATTCAAGGGGGCGCATCAGCATTTCTTCGCCCTCAGAGGTCTCCTGGAAAAGAGGGGCTATCGGGTGAAGAAGGGTCAAGGTAAGCAGGACAGCTACAAGCTGTATCTGAGCCTGAACCCTTCGACTCCACCGCCCACCTCGACCCCCACGTTCGATCACCCCAACGGGTGCCCGGGCTGTCAGTAGTCCCTCGCGCCTCTCCGTTTCGAACCGACCCCGCTTTGCGCTTGCGCAGGGCGGGGTTTTACATTTTTTGATACACTAGCCCCAATGAACCCACAGGATATCGAAAACCTCGCCAAACTGGCGCGTATGGAGCTCTCGGAGGCCGAGAAGGCCTCTTTGGCGTCCGATATGAAGAATATCTTGGCTTTTATCGACCAGATAAAAGGGGCTGATATTGATATGGATGCAGAGGGTCGTTTGGGACCCGTCTACAACGTTCTTCGCCCCGACGAGAACCCGCACGAGACAGGAATCCACACCGAGGCTTTGGTGTCCGCAGCCCCTGATCGCGAAGGTGATTTCGTAAAGGTAAAGAAAATCCTCTAGTCATGAAGCCGGACCTTTCACAACTCACAATCGCTTCGGCACGAAAGCATCTTGATGCAGGAGATTTTTCTGCAGTCGATCTCGCACAAGCATCGCTTGATGTCATCAAACAAAAAGACGGCGACATTCACGCTTTTCTCGAAGTCTTTGATGATGTGCTCGAACAAGCTGCTCGTGCAGACGAGATGATTAAAGCAGGGAAGTCACAGCCGCTCACCGGCATCCCGCTCGCACTCAAGGACAACATGCTCATCAAAGGCAAGCGAGTGTCTGCGGGGTCAAAGATTCTCGAAGGATATGTTGCTCCACACGATTCAACGCTTGCAGTGAAGCTCAAGGAGCAGGGTGCGGTGATTGTTGGTCGCACCAACATGGATGAGTTCGCGATGGGCTCATCAACCGAGCAATCCGCATATGGTCCTACCAAGAACCCACTCGACACATCTCGCGTTCCTGGGGGTTCATCGGGTGGTTCTGCTGCTGCGGTAACGATGAATGCAGTTCTTGGCTCATTTGGTTCTGACACCGGTGGCTCGATTCGCCAGCCTGCCGCGCTTTGTGGCATCGTCGGTCTCAAGCCAACATACGGCTCGGTGTCGCGTCACGGTCTCATTGCGCTCGGCTCATCGCTCGACATCATCGGTCCTTTTGCGAAGACAGTTGAAGACACTGCGATGCTCTTTGAAGCAACAAAAGGCAAAGATTGGCATGACACGACGACCGTAGATAAAACCTCTCACCCATCTGTCACGCCTTCACCAAAACGGATTGGTGTTCCACGAACGTTTCTCGAAGAAAATAAACTTGCCGATGACGTGCGTGCAGACTTTGATGCCGCACTTCAGCATCTCGCTGATTTGGGTTACGAGCTTGTTGATGTCGAACTTCCAAACGTTCACTATTCTGTCCCAACGTACTACGTCGTTCTTCCTGCCGAAGCGTCATCGAATCTTGCTCGTTTCGACGGTATCAAATATCCATCGTCGCCTGTGGGTCACGAGGAGCAGGCTGGTCTCATTGAAAACTATTCCAAAGTCCGCGGTGCTGGATTCGGTCCTGAACCTCGCCGTCGCATCATGATTGGCACATACGTGCTCTCATCAGGTTATTATGATGCGTACTACAACCGTGCCAACGTGGTCCGCCGTGCTATCACCAAAGACTTCACTGATGCGTGGAAGCAGTGTGATGCTGTTGTCACCCCAACAACTGCTGGTCCTGCATTCAAGATGGGGGAGAAGATGAACGATCCTGTTGCGATGTACCTTGAAGATATTTTTACCGTTTCATCGAACCTCACCGGTATGCCTGCGATCTCTGTTCCATCGGGCACTGTCGCGCGCGACGGTGTCGATCTTCCACTCGGCTTGCAGATTATCGCGCCTCACATGGGCGAGAGTGTCGTCTTTGAGATAGGGAAGAAGTTTGAGAATAAATAGCAATAAGCAATTGGCAATTAGGAACACTATTACCTAATTGCTACTTGCCAATTGCTGTATACTGTCTTCATGGCTGATAAACCAGCTCCAAAACCAGTAGGTAACGCTGATGCTGCGGCACGTCTGACGACCATGCTCCTTGTGCTTGCTGCGGTCGCTTTTCTCCTTAGCCGTTTCGGCAGTCGCGTTCAAGATTCGTCAGAGGGAGGTACGTCAGTCCTCGCTACCATCAAAGCTTTTCTTTTTGGCTCCGAAGCTTTGAACGCGTGGCTTTACGCCGTGCGTCTGCCGTTCATCATCATCTCGCTTACACTCTCAGCCTTCGCCATATGGGGTGCGTGGCATGCAAGCAGCAGGACGCGCAAACTTCGCAAGGAGCTCCTCGACTCCATGGCGCTTTTCGAAAAGAAGATGACTGATGACGCGCTCTCGGATAAGAACGTCCGCTGGGAGCACGTACTCACGCTTGCGAGCTCCGATTCTCCTGGTGATTGGCGCTCGGCGATCATCGAAGCCGATATCATGCTCGATGAGCTCCTCACAAGTATGGGTCATCACGGTGAATCACTCGGCGATAAGCTCAAAGGTGTCGAGGCAAGTGACTTTCGGACCATCGATCTCGCATGGGACGGACACAAGATACGCAACCGCATAGCGCACCACGGTTCTGATTTCATTCTTACTGAGCGCGAAACCAAGCGCGTTATAGACCTTTACCGCCAAGTATTCCAGGAGTTCGACTATATCTAATCTTTCAACGCGCTATAATCTTCCTATGCCTCAAAAGAACGACGACAGCCCTATCGAGTCGCTTCAGCAGACTCTCGATACACCGGATGCCGACATGTCTCAGTCGTTCACGCGCGCCGGGTTTCACCGCGATGCGATTGATACTCCCACAGGTTGGGCTGACCCAGAACCTTCATCTACACCGCTCATGAGCCGCATTTCTTTCAGCAAAAAGCATCACACGGTCGCCAAGTGGCTCTTCGGTGTCGCGGTGCTGTTTTTTGTTATTGCGCTCGGTGTCGCAGCATTTTTTCTGACCGGCGATCGTAACGTCCTCTCGGCCGACAAGATTGATATCACCGTGACCGGCCCGTCGTCGGTCTCTGCCGGTGAAGTCGTTCCGCTCGCTATCGAGATTAAAAACAAGAATGCATCAACACTCGAAGTCGCTGATTTGCTCATCGAATATCCCTCAGGTACACGCTCCGCTGAGGATGTCAGCCAACAGCTTCTTCGTATGCGCGTAGGACTTGGCAATCTTGCCCCTGGTTCCAATACTGCGACGACCACAAAAGCCATCATCTTCGGTGAAGAGGGAACGAAGCAGCAGATTGTTGTCTCGCTCGAATATCGCGTCGCAGGGTCAAACGCCATCTTTGTCAAAGAGCGCGCATTTGTTGTCGAGATTGATGACAGTCCTGTGGCGCTTTCCGTCGAAGCTCCGACGACCATCAATTCAGGAGATGATGTAAAGCTTGAGCTCACGGTCCGATCAAATTCGACTGCGCCCATCGAAAACGTCATTATCAAAGCTGAGTATCCGTTCGGATTCGAGTTTACTTCGTCGAGCCCCGACGCAGTCTTTGGTGAGACCATATGGTCACTTGGTGATCTGGAACCACAAGGAGAGCGAACTATCGTTGTCCGCGGTAAGCTCGAGGGTCAGAACGATGAGGAGCGAGTGTTCCGCTTTGACCTTGGTGTCGAAGATGACGGTGATGTCACGGATATCGGCACATCGTTCGCGCAAGCCGAGCACACAATCAAAATTGCCCGTCCATTTATCGATCTTGGCCTCGCAGTCGGTGGAGACAGTGGGGACCTCTTTACTTCAGGTATCGGACAAGACGTCGATGTGGATATCAATTGGCGGAACAATCTTTCAGGTAAGCTTGCTGACGGAGTCGTACAGCTTGTTATCACAGGAAATGCTATCGATGAGAGTCGTATACGTGCAGGCACCGGCTTTTATGACTCTGCAAAGAATACAATCACCTGGGATAAGCGAACACTCTCTACGCTCGCGCTCTTTGAACCTGGCGAGACAGGCCGCGCTACGGTCGGGCTCCGAGCCCTTACATCCGAAGATCTCGCTGGAAGAGTAGTGAACCCCCAGATAGACCTCGCACTTTCGTTCCGCGGCATGCCGGTATCTGCGAGCGACGTTCCTGAGCAGGTTCGTACTGAGGCGGTCGGAACGATTCGTATTGATACCGAAGCGACGCTTGATGCGACGCTCTACCACGACGACGGGCCACTCACTAACTCAGGACCTATTCCTCCTCGTGTTGAGACAGAAACAACGTACACCGTCGTCTGGGAGGTATCGAGTTCAGTCAACGATGTCACAGGTGCTCGTGTTTCTTCCCAGCTCCCACCATACGTCTCTTGGAAGGGGATTATCTCACCAGCTGACGAAGATATCGTATTTGACCCATCGACCGGCGAGATCGAATGGACGATAGGAACGGTGCGCGCAGGAGCAGGATACTCAGGAGCGGTCCGCAGTGTCGCTTTTCAGATCGGCTTCATCCCGTCGGTCACACAAGAAGGCAGCTCTCCGGTGCTCGTGCAGGAGACGACACTCTCAGGAACCGATGGTTTCACCGGTTCAAGCGTTGGTGATACACAGGCAGACAGTACGACCATTATCGATGGTGATTCAGGGTTCAGGCAGTCTGACGGCAAGGTAGAAAACTAGACCCCAGAACACTCCTTGTTGAGGCTTGCTCGGGGGGATACAATATCCCAATAAGTCAGAAATAAAGCCTTTTCATGAACCCCTCTCGTCTCGACGTCTACATAAATCCGACCTCCGTATTCAAGGCTGCTCTTGTTCTCATTGGCATCTATGTCGCGTATCTCTTGCGCGATGTCGTTCTTGTCGTCATCGCTGCCATCGTCATCGCTTCAGCAATCGAGCCGATGACGCTTTGGTTCACACGCCACAAGGTTCCTCGCACAATCGGTGTCATCATCATCTATCTTTCGATAGCAATCGTCATTTTCGGTGTCGTGTATCTCGTCCTTCCATCGCTCTTGTCTGATACTGCAGGTTTCCTTTCACAAGCGCCTCAATATGCCGACACCGTCGATGCTGGAACGCTCCTTGAGCGCTTCAATATCACGACTGATTCGACACTCCTTAAGGGTATTTCTGATACGCTCTCCGCTGGCGACCTTGTTTCTGGCCTCCGCACATTCATCGCTATCCCGGGCGGTGTCTTCAAGATCGTGTCGTCGATCTTCGGTGGCGTCTTCTCATTTGTGCTTGTGATCGTCTTGTCCTTCTACTTTGCCGTGCAAGAGCGCGGTATCGAACAGTTCATCCAGATCGTCGCGCCGGCAGGCAAGCAAGCCTACGCCATCGACCTGTGGCAGCGCTCACAGCGAAAGATTGGCCAGTGGATGCAGGGACAGCTCTTGCTGATGCTCCTCGTCGGTGTGCTCGTCTTCTTGGGTCTCACGATACTTGGTGTCAAACATGCCTTCCTCTTTGCCCTTCTTGCGGGTGCATTCGAGGTCATTCCACTCTTCGGTCCCGTGCTCGCATCAATCCCGCCGTTGTTGGTTGCATTCTCTGATGGCGGTGTCAGCTCGGTCCTTATGGTTGCCGGTCTCTTTGTAATCATCCAGCAATTTGAGAACCACCTCATTTATCCGCTCGTCGTCAACAAAGTCGTGGGCATCCCAGCAATGGTCGTCATTCTCGCACTTGTTGTCGGAGGTCAGCTCGGTGGTCTCCTTGGGGCGCTTCTCTCGGTTCCTATCGCGGCCGCACTCATGGAACTTTTCCACGATGTGAAGCAGCGTGCACTGCGCGCGAATGCAGCAGCAGCTCCTCACGAAGGTACGCCTGCAGTTTAACCACTTCTCATGAGCAGGCCTTTCTACATCACAACGACGCTCCCGTACGTCAACGACAAACCGCACGTCGGACATGCGCTCGAATTCGTACAGGCAGACGCGCTCGCGCGTAGTCGACGGCTTCGTGGTGACGAGGTGTTTTTTAACACCGGCACTGATGAGCACGGGCAGAAGATTTATGACAAAGCCGTCAAAGAAGGACGTGACGTCAAAGAGTACGTCGATTTCTACGCTGAGCGATTCACGGCTCTCAAAGAGAAGCTGAATCTTTCGTATGATGCATTCATCCGGACGACCGATGAGAAACACATTCAGGCTGCGCAAGAGATCTGGAAGCGCTGTGAAGCCGCAGGAGATATCTACAAAAAGAACTACAAGACAAAATATTGCGTTGGTTGTGAACTCGAAAAGACTGACTCTGAGCTGGTAGAAGGGAAGTGTCCTATCCACTTAAACCTCGAGCTTCAGATTGTCGATGAGGAGAATTATTTCTTTAAGCTTTCCAAATACAAAGACGCACTCCTCGCGTACCTTGCGGGCGATGTTGTAACACCACTAGCTCGCAAGAATGATGCAATCAACTTTGTGAACGGTGATGGTTTTCAGGATTTCAGTATCTCGCGTTTGAAAGAAAAGATGTCGTGGGGTATTCCGGTTCCCGGCGATGAATCTCAAGTGATGTACGTTTGGTTCGATGCACTCACCAACTATATTTCGACGCTCGATTGGCCCAATGAGAGTGCTGATTCTAATTTCACCAAATACTGGATGAATGGCGAGACGCTCCAAGTGGCAGGAAAGGACCAGGTTCGTATGCAATCGATAATGTGGCAGGCGATGTTGCTATCTGCCAATGTTCCTCCGACGCAACATATCTTTTATCACGGCTTCATCACGAGTGGCGGACAGAAGATGAGCAAATCGCTCGGCAACGTCCTTGACCCGTTCGACTATGCCGAAGAATTCGGTATCGATGCGGTTCGTTATTTCTTTTTGCGCCACGTACACCCATTCGAAGATTCTGACTTTACTCGTGAACGATTCGTCGAATGTTACAACGCGGGTCTTGCCAACGGTCTCGGCAACCTCGCATCGCGTGTCATGAAGATGGCCGAAGAACACCTCACCGAACCGGTGGTTATCGCAGAGAAGGAAGATTTCACTGACTACTTCGCATTCCTCGACGCATTTAAATTCAATGAGGCATCTGATCTTGTTTGGCAGAAGATTGCCGAGTGTGACGCGCTCATCCAAGAGACCCAACCGTTCAAAGTGGTCAAAGAAGATGCCGAGAAGGGAAGATCGCTCATCGCCGACCTCGCGGTACGGCTGTACACCATCGCTCGCATGCTCAATCCATTGATGCCTTCAACCTCACAAATCATCAAAGATGCGGTGAAGGCCAACAAGAAGCCGGAGAATATGTTTTCGCGAAAGGAGGCTTAGTTGTTATGACTTTCAAACACATCGACATACATTCACACCTCAATTTCTCGCAATTCGACGAGGATCGTGAGGCTATCATCGCCGAGATGAAAGACATCGGCATGGCGACTATTTGCGTCGGCACTGATAAGAAAACATCTGCCGAATCGGTGGAGCTTGCTGCACAGCACGACAATATCTATGCAACGGTCGGTATCCATCCGACCCACATCGAGGAATCAGAAGGGAAGTGGGAGGTCTTCGACGAGGCTTATTATGAATCGCTTCTTTCGCCCAAGGTTGTGGCTGTGGGAGAATGCGGTCTTGATTACTTCCGTCCGCCTTTCAATAAGGAAAAACAGAAAGAGCTTTTTATACAGCAGATCGAATTCGCACAAAAGCATCAGCTTCCGCTCATGCTCCACTGTCGTTCATCAAAAGGCACACAGGATGCATACGAAGACGCACTCGATATCCTTGCAGGGTCTCCTGATGTGAAAGGGAACTTCCATTTTTTTGTTGGTGATACATCAATCGCCGAGCGAGCGGTCGAGAAAGGCTTCACACTCTCGTTCGACGGGCCGATTACCTTTGCAAGTGATTATGACGAGACAATCAAATCGATTCCGGCAGATATGATCATGGCTGAGACTGACGCACCCTTTGCGGCACCGGCACCTCATCGTGGTAAGCGCAATTCGCCCCTTTTCGTCACCTTTGTCTCTGATCGCTTGGCGGATATCAGGGGTGAGGATAGGGAAGCGTTTCGTGCACAAACACTTGAGAATGCGAAGAGAGTATTTGGCCTTTAAAACTGACTAAGCGGAGCAGTCCATCCCTTCTGTGGAGCGAGGACTGTTTGAGGAGTCGCCGGAGGGCGCGACGAGTTCCGCAGCGGAACAAGAAGGGGTGGCTGTGGAGCGATTTCACACGGACCACGCAGCGAAAGTCATACCCCGTTTGGAATAGTGGTCCCCACATAAACAATTCCTAAAAAGACCCTTGCAGGAGGCCCTAGAACGTGCTAATTTGTAGCGCATGACAGACGAACAAGAGATTGTAGGAACAGAGGCAGACATGGAGGATTCTCGTATCTACGAGGCCGCTTTTCATATCGTTCCAAGCCTCGATGAGGCCGGAGCAGCAGCAGAAGTAGCTGATATCAAGAAATTCCTCGTTTCGAACGGTGCAACTATCCTCGGTTCAGGTGAGCCTATGCTCATGGAACTTGCATACGAAATCCAAAAGGATATCGACCGCAAGCGCCACACCTTCACCCGTGCGTACTTCGCATGGTTCGTATTCGAAGCTAGCCCCGAAGCCGCTCACGCGGTCAAGGAGATGCTTGGTGCACGCCTCACGCTTGTTCGTTCACTCCTTATCAAGACCTCAAAAGAGGCAGCAAGCGACCGCCGCCACCCTGCGCTCCTCGCGACTCCTTCGAACGAAGCTCCTGTAGTCGAGGAACCTGTCGAAGTCGAAGAAACTCCTGTAGCAGCTGACGAAGAAAAGAAGCCTATGGATGTCGAAGTAGTTGATGCTGAGATCGCAAAGCTCGTTGTTGAATAGAGGGTTTTACCAAGCACTCTAACGACCACACATCATGTATCTCAACAAAGCGCTCATCTACGGCAATCTGACTCGTGACCCTGAGCTCAAGTCGCTTCCGTCGGGATCAGCAGTTGCTACGTTTGGTATGGCTACCAACCGTGTTTGGATGGACAAAGACCGAAACAAGCAGGAGACCACGGAGTTCCACAACATCGTTATCTTCGGCAAGCAGGCCGAAACCACCGCGCAGTACCTTCGCAAGGGTTCAGCAGCTCTCATCGAAGGCCGTATCGTTACCCGCAGCTGGGACGACAAGAATGACGGTACCAAGAAGTACCGCACCGAAATCGTCGCAGAACGTGTACAGTTCGGTCCACGAGCCGGAGGTCCAGGAGGTGCTCCTGCAACCGGTGGCGAGGCGGTAGCATCACGCGGTGGCGCCAAGGAGCCTGAGATGGACACCATCCAGTACCCAGACGCTCAGAGCGAAGGCATCAACCCAGAAGATATCCCATTTTAAACAAATCATATGCAGTGTTATTTCACCAAGAACAAGATTGAATTCATTGACTACAAGGACACCGAGATGTTGAAGCTCTTCATCAACTCATACGGCCGTATGAAGACGCGTCGCTACACAGGAGTCTGTGGTCGCCACCAGCGCCAAGTTGCTGAGGCTATCAAGCGCGCACGTATCATGGCGCTTATCCCATTCATCGTTCAGTAAGTTTTTCTTCAGTTGGAGATAACAAAAGACCCGCATGTGCGGGTCTTTTGTTTAGTGGGGAAGTCTTATGAGATTCGTCCGACGTATTCGTGTGTCTCGGTGTTCACTTCGATAGTGTCGCCTTCGTTGACGAACATCGGTGTGGTGATGGTAGCACCGGTCTCGAGGGTCACAAGCTTGTCGCCACCCTGTGCGGTGTTGCCACGGATGTTTGGAGGAGCTTCGGTTACCTTGAACTGCATCTTGATAGGAAGACGAACACCGATCGGCTTGTCGTCGAAGAAGAGACCAGTAATCTCAGTCTTTTCCTTGAGGTAGAGCGCCTGATCACCAAGGATAGCCTCAGGGAGCGTCATGCGGTCTGCGGGAGCACCAACCGTGTGGAACCAGTACTCGCCCTTGGCCTTGTAGATGTACATGAGTGGGCGGGTCTCGATCTCGGCTTCATCAGCCTTTTCGGACACGTGGAAAGAATACTCGGTCACCTTGCCGGTGATGAGGTTCTTGAGTTTGGTGGCGTTCACCGGCTTGCGCTGTTGTTTGCGAAAGACGTGTGAATCGAGCACTTGGTACGGAGCGCCGTCCATGAGGATGACCTTTCCGACGCGGATATCGTTATAGACGAGCATTGCCATAGAAGATTGATTTAGAGGCCCTAAAAGGCGCTCCCAGAGTACCAAATGGCTCTAGGAAGGGCAACCGAAGGAGGAAATGACTATTGTCCCGATGCGAGCTTTGCGCGGATTTCTTTGAGGAGTGGGTTTGAGACGCTCTTGTTCTCACGGAGGAAGGTGCGAGCAGCATCGTAACCTCGGCCGAGCTGTGTCTCGCCGTATTTGTATGATGCGCCGTTCTTCTGAACCAATTCGTACTTCTCACCGAGCGCGAGCATCTCACCCTCGAGCGAGATACCTTCGTTGAAGACCAAGTCGAATTCCACCTGGCGTCCCGGAGCTGCGACTTTGTTCTTTACAACTTTGACGCGCACGCGGCCACCGACGATTTCTTCGCCTTTCTTGATTTGTGCGATGCGACGAACGTCGAGACGTACCGAACAGTAGAACTTGAGCGCATTTCCTCCCGGAGTGGTCTCAGGGTTACCGAACATGACACCAATCTTCATACGAATCTGGTTGATGAAGATAACGATGGTCTTGCTGCGGGCGACGATTGCAACGAGCTTGCGGAGCGCCTGGCTCATGAGACGTGCCTGCTTACCCATCTGCTGCTGACCCATGTCGCCTTCGATCTCGTCTTTGGGAACGAGTGCCGCAACGGAGTCGACGACGATGACGTCGATCTTGCCGGTGCGCACGAGCGACTCGACGATCTCGAGTGCTTGTTCACCGTTATCAGGTTGTGAAAGGAGGAGCTCGTCGATGTTCACGCCGAGTTTCTTGGTGTATTCGGGGTCCATTGCGTGTTCGGCGTCAACGAATGCGCAGATGCCGCCGAGCTTTTGTGCTTCAGCAACCGCGTGGAGCGCGAGTGTCGTTTTACCTGATGATTCGGGTCCAAAGATTTCGATGATGCGTCCGCGTGGAAGACCACCAATACCGAGCGCCGCGTCGAGTCCGAGCGACCCGGTAGGGACGACAGCAACGTCAACGCGTGGTCGATCGCCGAGCTTCATGATTGATTCTTCACCAAACTTGGTTTGAATCTGTTTGAGTGCGTCAGCAATGTTCGCATCAGAGCGCCGTGACTCCCTGTGTTCGAGTGTCTCTTCTTTCTGTACAGGAACAGCTTTCGGTTGCTTCATTTTTGAGGTGTCAGTAGATTTTTTTGGCGCCATAGGGATTGGTTAGAGGTGGATAAGCGTTCACTATAATATCACGCGGAGATAAGATGATTATCAATTCAAAGGCGTGTGGACTATGGGAAGCATCACAGACGTTTTTTTGTCAAAACGGTCCCATGCCTCGACCAATATTTCGTTATATCCAGCGGCCAAAATAAGGGGTTCATCAAAAGCTCCTTCCTCGGACACAAAAATCTGTCGGCCATTGAGGGTAATTTTTGATATGCGCTCAACGGTTCCTGTGAGGCGGACAACCGGTTCGGTAAGCGTCGCACCGGGGGTTGGCTGTGTGACGATAAGAGAAGGGCCTGCGATAATGCCGCGTGCCTCAAATGCCGCATATCCCGCGACAACAACGCAGATAATCACTCCCGCTACGATTCTGACGAGCTTCCAGGGCCTCATACGAATTCTTCATCTGCTGGTTCAGAAGTCTCAGATGAGCCTCCAACGAGCACGTCGCGAGGCTTTGAGCCGTCCGCAGGTCCAATCACACCCTTTTCTTCAAGGATATCCATGAGGCGGGCGGCACGTGCGTATCCGACGCGTAGTTTTCGCTGAAGGTATGATGTTGAGGCTTTTCCAGCACGAATGACGGTCTCACGAGCCTCTTCGAACATGTCGTCATCAATATCATCATCGTCATTGTTGGCGAACATACCACCACCACTGCCTGCGCTCACACTGCCGTTAAGATCGATTGGTGTCGTCAATATCTCGGTTCCATCTGCGTTCGAGCGAAGGAAGTCGGTGACTTTCTTCACTTCTCCTTCAGAGATATATGCAGATTGGATGCGTTTTGGTTTGCCCATTTCGCCTGACATGAAGAGCATGTCACCGGCACCCAAGAGTTTTTCGGCACCGGATGCATCGAGGATGGTACGCGAGTCGATTTGTGATGAGACCTGCATCGCGATACGACCGGGGACGTTTGCCTTAATGAGACCGGTGATGACGTTCACCGATGGGCGTTGTGTTGAGAGGATGAGGTGAATACCAACTGCACGGGACATCTGTGCCAAGCGCACAATGCCAGCTTCGAGCTCGCGCGGATAGGTGCTCATAATGTCCGCGAGTTCGTCCACCACAACAATGATGTACGGCATGGTCTCAGGAAGCTCAACCCCTTCTTCTAGTGAGTCTTTCTTGTCGAGAGCGGGAGCGAGCACGCTTGAGTGGTAGGAACCGATATCACGCACATGCTTTTCCTCGAGGACGGTATAGCGTCGTTCCATTTCATTGACGGTCCATTTGAGGGCAAGAATCGCTTTCTTGGGGTCTGTGATGACCGGTGTGAGGAGATGGGGAATGCCGTTATAAAGGGTCAACTCGACACGTTTTGGGTCGACCATGACGAAACGGAGGCTGTCAGGGCCGTTTCTAAAGAGGAGTGAGTTGATGAGTGCATGGATGGTCACTGATTTACCGGAGCCAGTGGCACCAGCGATGAGCATGTGTGGCATCTTGGCGAGGTCTGCAAATGAGGCGATACCATCAACATCGCGCCCAAGAGCAATGGTGAGAGGCTTCGATGTGTCCGCGTACTCACTGCTCGTGAGAAGCGTTCCAAAGCCGACGGTTGTTTTTGCTGAGTTTGGCACCTCGATACCAACAAGTGCCTTGCCCGGGATTGGTGCTTCGATGCGCACTGGGTGCGCAGCAAGCGCGAGCTCAAGGTTCTTTTGAAGACCAAGGATTTTTGAAAGGCGGACACCTTCGGCAGGCTTCATTGCATAGCGAGTAACTGACGGTCCGATTGAGATCTCATCCATCGCAACGTCGATACCAAAGTTCTGGAACGTGCGCTTGATGATATTTGCATTTGCTTTGATGTCACCAACACCAGGCTTTCCGGAATCCTTGGCGAATATCGAAAGGGGAGGGGGAGTGTATGCTCCAAAATATGATGAGAAGGAGAAACCCTCGGCCTCTTTCTTCTTGGGTGTGAAGAGAGGTTTCTTTTCGGCTGCTGCTTCCTCTGCTGCACTTGCGACAGCTCCTGCGGGCATCGCATCTTCGATTGCCTCTTTGTCGTGTTCGTCGAGCGTGTCGTATTCCTCGTCTTCTTGTTCGGCAGCAAGAGCAGCTTCGGCCTCGAGGCGAGCTTGGCGTCGTTCGCGCCACATGCGGAATTCGTGGAGTGGGTGAGTATTAAAGAGCACCAAGAGTGAGATAGCAAATCCTGCACCCAAAATTACGGCTGCTCCAGAAACATCAAAGAGATGGGCGAGGGGAGTACCCAAAACTTTTCCAAGGATGCCGGCTTTACCCGGAAGGAAGACGTCGATGAATCCGAGCCCTGAGATACAAAAGAGAATCGATCCGAGGATGTTTGTAAGTGCAAGGTTCGTCTTTACTGAACGGAAGTATGAGTGAGCAAGGAGGAACGAGAGGATGGGGAGGAGGTAGTAGCCGATACCCAAGAGCTTCGAGAGATTATCGTAGACGACATGTCCTGCAACGCCGGCTTTGGCAAATGCTGCGAGAAGCAAAAAGATGCCAATGACGAAGAAGATGAC
>JBDKFZ010000007.1:0-8210 GCA_039798445.1 Candidatus Parcubacteria bacterium | reverse complement strand
CTTGAGCTTCTCGCTCTGACACCGACCGGTTCAATTCCGGCAAACGCAGTCCGTCCCCTCGGGGAACGGGCTGCTTTATTTTTCATTGAGAATATAAAGGTTTTTTGGTATAGTCTCCTCGCTAGGTAATGCGCGTGTAGCTCAGCTGGTTAGAGCACGTCACTGATAATGACGAGGTCATAGGTTCGAATCCTATCACGCGCACTTTAATCAATCTCTATCTTATGAAGAAAATCATATTCGCTCTCGGTATCGTCCTCATTATTCTGGGCGCTTGGTTCTTTATGCAGCCTAAGGAGATGGTTACCCAAGACAACCTTGGTCCTAATCCTGTCTCTGCAAAAGAAACTAAAGTCGGGGATCGAGTCGGGGCGTTTGAGGTTTCAGAGATGCAGGTAGGCCCTACATCTATCACAGCAACATTTGTTGGCACAGCTACAGTCAGTGTGGTTTGTTCTCAGGATGATATGTTTGGGTATGTTTGTACGCCTGATGACGAGTCGGCAAAACAAGCGATCCCAAGATTTACAGAACTTGCAAATATCGGAAGCCAAAAATCTTTCTCTGTCATTGGCGAAGGTACTCCATTTGATGCTTTTAAAAAGAACTTTGAGATCGTTTCGGGTGGTAATGGGTCATCAGTTCCTCTGCGTATAACGATCACTGATTATGTGACTCGTTCCGGAGATACTACCATCATGTCCCGCGCAAGATTGGTGGAGGTGGTTGAATAGCGCTTGTTGATTGATTTTTGCTACTATGCGCCCACGGGCACGTGGCGGAATTGGTATACGCGTACGTCTCAGAAGCGTATCTCGTAAGAGGTGGGAGTTCGACTCTCCCCGTGCCCACAGCCCCTATCACCACATTTATGCAGGCAGTCATTCTCGCAGCAGGTAAGGGGACCCGTATGGGCTCACTCTCACAAGAGACGCCGAAGCCTATGCTCATGGTCGGCGACAAGAATCTTCTTCAACACAAGATTGATTCGCTACCTGATTCTGTTGATGAGGTCATTCTTGTTGTGCATCACCTCAAGGAGCACATCCAATCATTCTTTGGCGATTCGTATGGCGGCAAAAAGATTACGTACGTCGAACAAGGTGCTCCGCAGGGAACAGCGCATGCATTGTGGCAGGCACGCCCACACATCACCGGTGATTTCATTTCGATGATGGGTGATGACATCTATAGTCCCGATGTGATACGAGAGGCGCTCGCACATCCATGGGCCATGACAGTTTCGCCGTCATTGAGCTTTCCAACAACGCTTGATATCACGACGACACCCGAAGGATATTTTCGCGATGCAGTCATCGACGACATCGGTCATGGTGGCCCGGTATCCATTGATATCTGTCTCTACAAGCTCAAGCCCGAGCTCTTCGAGGCTCCGCTTGTAAAGATTTCGAACAAAGACGAATGGGGGCTCCCACATACTATTTTTGAATTCATCAAATCAACAGGAACACCGGTCAAAGTGCTTCGCGACGAGCGTTGGATCAAGGTGAACACACCGGAGGATCTCGAGCGCGCGGCAGAGCAGCTCAGTTGCGAATAGACATATGCTTTCATTCATCAAAACATTGACCCGCTCGCCGTATACACCGCTCATTACGGTGCGTATCTCGCGCGCGAATATCCTTCACAATCTCGGTGTGTTTGCTGAAGCGGTTGCACCGGCAAAGATCGCACCGGTTCTCAAGGCTAACGCATACGGTCATGGTCTCGTCGAAGTCGCACAGATTCTTGATGGCGATGCGCGTATCTCATTTCTTATGGTCGACTCGCTCTTTGAGGCGCGTGTTTTACGCGAGGCACACATCACATCGCCGCTTCTTGTCGCTGGGTATACACGACCTGCGGATATCATTACCGCCTCAGCACAGATGAACGATGTCGCGTTTACCGTGGCAACCACAGAGCAGGTGCGTATGCTCGCACAGCTCGCACAAAAGCCGGTGCGTATTCATGTGAAGGCAAACACCGGCATGAACCGCCAAGGACTCGAGATGGGCGAGATCAAAAAGGCAGTCGCGGACTTGTCGAACAATCCACACATCATTATCGATGGATTCTTTACACATCTGGCGAGCTCGGACACTCCGCTCGACGATGATTTTACCCTCAAACAGATCGGCCGTTTCAAAGAGGCGCGCGCGTTCATCGAGCGTCTTCCACAGAAGCCACGTTTCATACACGTTTCGAATACAGCAGGTGCTCGTTTCGCGAACATCCTCAACACCAACACGTTCCGTTTGGGATTGGGTCTCTACGGCATCAGCCCGATGGGGGAGAGCGATGTGCTCCGTCCGGTGCTTTCGATGCACACCATCGCCACAAACATCCGCAAGCTCGAACGCCTCGATACTGTTGGGTACAATCGAACATTCACGGTCTATAAACCAATCATTACCGCAGTCATCCCAGCAGGCTACTACGAAGGTCTCGATCGGAGACTCTCAAATAAAGGATCTGTCCGCGTCAAAGATAGTGTCTGTCCCATCGTCGGACGTGTCTCGATGAATATGACTACCATCGACGTAAGCGCTATTCCCGGCATTCGCGAAGGAGATGAGGTCGAGGTGGTGAGCGCTGATGCCACAGCACCAAACAGCGCTGCTGCGATGGCGGATCTGTGCGAGACAATTCCGTACGACATCCTCGTTGGTATCAATGGAGACTTGAGGCGCGAGGTGATCTAGCGTTATTCAAATCGAGGGAGATTCGCTTTCCAGAGGCTGATGCCGTCATGGATACGCTTTTCGTCGCTTTTGCCGAGCACTCGGAGTGCACGAACGTCATCTTTCCACGTCTCACCATCCCAAAATTCGAGACTGTCGATGTTGGTCTTGTAGAGTGCCTTTTCACCATAGACTGTGCCGACATAGAAGTGACGCTTCTTGTCTTCTTTTGCCATACGGGCGCAGTCGAGCATGAGCCAGAGGCCGAGCGATTGGTATGCATACGCGAGATCGTAGAACGAGAACCAGAAGTGGCTCATCGTGTCGTCTTGGCACAAGAAAACATAGCCGACGATGACGCCGTCAGCATCGGTGTATTCGACGATATGTGTGATGAAACCTGCGTGGAGGATGGTGTCGAATCGTTCGAGTGGCATGACTCGCTCGCCGTGACGCTTCGCGAAGTATTCGAGACAGAATGATTGAAAGAGGGGATCTTTGGTATCGAACTTTGCGAACGGAAAGACGTTCCGCTGGAGCTTGCCGTCGAAGCGTTTGAGGATGCGACGGTTCTCGCTACTCGGCGTGAACTTCTTGAGATCGATGCGCGCGCTCCGCGCCATGTAGAGCGTGTGTTTTATATCGGGCGAGCCGCTGAACGGGAGGAATCCCTCATCGTATGCCTCGTGGAGTCCTTCGCCACGCTCGAGCACCGCGTATTCGCAGTAGCCGAATGAGTATGTCGCGTATGAATGTGCGAATTCGCTTTTGAAACGTTTCATAGATTATGCAGGGAAACGTTCCTCAATCATCTTAGGAATAGATTCGACGAGCCCATCCATCGGTCCCGATGTGAGGATGAGAACCACGTCGTTTACTTTGATTTCTTCCAAAAGGATTTTATTGCATTCTTCGGGTGTTGATACGGCGAGGGCATTCGCACCACTTGCGAGAACACGCTCCATGATCTCTTCGTGCGAGACCTGATCGTGATCTCCAACGCCGATTGCTGCGGGATGATAGACCAAGGTGAGCGCTACATCGCGGAATACGTCGTCGTACCAGTGGAGCATCGCTCGGTTGCGCCAGCTGAACGTGTGGGGTTCGAAGACGATGACAAGGCGTCGCTCAGGGAAGTGAGCGCGGATTGCATTGATAGCAGCACGCGCTTTGTCGATCGAAGAGCCGTAGCCTTCGTACACGGGGACAGATGACGTCGTTGTCTTCTTTTCGAGACGTCGTTTGATGCCCTGGAACACCGCGACGCCCTTGGTGAATTCTTCGGGCGTGAGGATGTCGTGTCCAATGAGAAAGGCTGCCGCACCGATGATGTTTTGGATATTGTGATCGCCGAGAAGCGTCGTCGTTATGGTGCAAACCGGCGTGCCTTCCTGGGTAATCGTCGCGGTCGTTGTTTCGCCACGGACCACATCCTGTGCACTCCAAAGAGGATCGTTCTTCGAATTCAATCCGTATGTCACTGTCGTATCGACGTGCGGAGCGATGAGCTCAAGGACACCAGGGTTATCGATACATGCGGTGATGGTTCCTGTTGCGGGGACTTTTGCGAGAAGTTCTTTGAATGGTGCTCGGTAGCTCTCGGGAGTAGGGAAGACATTCACATGATCGTGCTCTCCCGCGATAAGAACGATATTGTCAGCCTTGAAGTGGAGGAACTTGGAGCGCCTGTCGAGTCCCGATGTTGGATATTCGTCTGCTTCGACAACGAAGAATCGTCCTGCACCCAAGTGTGACGCAAGACCGCCGCCGACCGGGGGAGCGCCAGTGAACCAGCTCGGGTCTTTGCCGCTTTCTGCAAGAATGCGCGCAATGAGTGAGCTCATCGTCGACTTTCCATAGCTACCGACGACGAGTACAGTCTCTTGATCTTTTGAGATGTCGGCGATGACTTCGGGAAATGTCTTTACTTCGATGCCGCGTTCGCGCGCCGCGACGATCTCTTCGTTATCGGCGAGCTTCGCGCTTCCACCACCTACGATGAGGTCGACACCAGTTGGAATATTTGCGGACGAGAATGAGTCGGCGAAGGGAATCTTCTGATCGATGAGGTAGCTCTTGATAGGGTCGAAGCAGCCGCTATCTGATCCGGTGACGTCCCAGCCTTTCTCTTTGAGTAAGACTGCCGTGGCGCTCATCCCAACACCGCAAATACCTACGAAATGGGCTTTCATAAAAGCGATTGTAACACATGCGCTCAAGGGTTATTTCGGGTACACTCACCTTTATATGACCGAAAACCCGATTCTCTACGTCATTGGAACGCCCATCGGCAACCTCGAGGACATCACCGTCCGAGCCCTTCGTATCCTCAAAGAGGCGGATGTGATCTTCTGTGAAGACACACGCATCACCAAGCGCCTGCTCGAGCGGTACGACATTACCACGCGCGTGACGAGCATCAATGCGCGTACCGAGCGCGCAAAGACACACAGCGTGTTGGGCGCGCTCACTGAAGGCAAGAACACTGTCATCGTTACCGATGCGGGAACGCCGGGCATCTCTGACCCAGGTTCGTATGTCATCAACGCGGTCCGCGAACAGCTTCCGCACATCAAGATCGAAGCAATCCCTGGTCCGTCGGCGCTCACTGCTGCGCTTTCGATTGCTGGCGTCGATGCTGCAGAGTTTCTTTTCTTGGGATTTATCCCTCACAAAAAGGGGAGGCAGACCATCGTCAAAGAGCTCGCCGAGACCGAGCGCACGACCGTGCTCTACGAATCGTCCCACCGCATCATGAAATTCCTCAACGAGTGTAAGGAATTCTTCCCACCAAATAGGATGATGGTCATCGCGCGCGAGCTCACTAAAATCTTTGAAGAGGTCGTCCGTGGTACACCCGATGAATTGATCGAATATTTTGAAGCTGATGAGGACAAACAGCAGGGAGAGTTTGTTGTGATTGTCCCTCGTTTTGATAAAAAAGGTTCTCGAGAAGAAGAGGGGGAGGGAGAAGGGGAATAGCTGTATAGAAACAATGAACCGCCGGCTCGGTTCATCGTCCACGTACGTGGCGAAGGCGAGGCGGCGGTTGTTAGTTGGGGAGAGAGATGATGTTTCCCTCCCGCGCGAGTTTCTGGTTTCGAATCAGCTCATTGACGGCGTGTCGGGCTGCCGTTCTCCCCAGGTCGGTCTTGTTCATGAGGTACTGAACAAGTTCGCTGTGGCTGGTGCGGTGAGCAGTCCCTCGTACGTCCAGCAGGAATCTGACATGCATCTCAATCTCTTCCCGATCGGCCATATGCCCTCCGAAACGGCGGTTGTTATTAGTATCGAAGAACTACATAGAGCCTGCGTTCTTCGATGCGACCCGCTGATTCGAGGTCGACGATTCTTCCGTACGCGGAGTTGACGACGCTCGATTGGGGTCCGTGCACGGCCTTTCTGTCCATGAACTTTTGGGCAGCTTTTTCCGCGACCCTATCCCGGCTTCGTTGGCCTGCCGGAAGTTCGTCGATTGCCGCCAGGATGCATCGGTCCATGAGGTCATTGTCATTCTCTCGAGCCATGTTTTGTTCCTCCAAAGGTCAATAGGTGGGCGTTCTGGCATGAGAGTACCATAGCGGTTTTTTGGCGTCGAGCGCTCGGCACGCTATACTCCTTTCATCTTTGTATGTCCTACGCCAATCCAAAACCATCTCACGCAAAACACCTCATCGTGCTCGTCGGCGCATGCGTCATTGTTTTTGTCGCGATTTTTGCATTCGTCCCGCACATCTTCTCGTCGACATACACGAGCCCGCTTGCAGTGGCGGACAACGACAAAAAGAAAGATGTCGCGGAGGTGGTTCCTGAACTTCCCAAAAAACCGCAGGTTGCTCATATCGAAACACCCGAGGCTGTTAAAGCAATCTACATGTCGCAGTGCGTGTCGGGGACACCATCGTTCCGCGACAAGCTCGTGACGCTCATCGATGAAACCGAACTCAATGCGGTCATCATCGACATCAAAGATTTCACCGGCAAGCTTGCATTCACTCCCGAAAATCCCGACCTCGCGTCATCGGTTTCTGACGCGTGTGGTGCGCGCGATATGAAGAGCTTTATCGAGACGCTTCATGCAAAGGATATCTATGTGATCGGGCGTATCACCGTCTTCCAAGATCCTTATTACACAGGCCTCCATCCACAATTTGCAGTAAAGAAAGAAAGCGATGGTACGGTATGGAAAGACCACAAAGGTTTGGCGTTCATCGATGTGGGTGCGGAGGAGTATTGGAAATATATTGTTGATATCTCACGCTCAGCCTACGAGATTGGTTTTGATGAACTTAACTTTGATTACATTCGATACCCCTCGGATGGAAACATGAAGGACATCGCTTTTACCTTGTCTGAGAACAAACCGAAAGCAGAGAAGCTCGAAGAGTTCTTCGCATACCTTCACAAAGAACTCTCGGAGCCATGGGGTGATTTTGAAACGGTACCAAAACTCTCGGCTGATCTTTTTGGATACACCACAACCAATCATGATGACTTGGGAATCGGACAAGTGCTCGAGCGCACACTTCCGTACTTTGATTACGTCATGCCGATGGTGTACCCATCACATTACAATGCTGGATTCATCAACATTGCTAAGCCAGCCACATCTCCATACGAAGTCGTGCACTATTCGATGGAAACTGCAGCAACTCGCGCTAAAGCAATGATTGCGAGCGTTGATTCAACTGCAACATCGACAGAGGTCGCATTCCTTCGTGCTCAAACAAAGAAGGGAAGAGGCCACATCGAAACATCGCAGCTCCGTCCATGGCTTCAAGACTTTGACCTCGGTGCCACCTACACGCCCGAGATGGTCCGCGCACAGATGCAGGCAACGTATGATGCTGGTCTCAACTCATGGGCGCTCTGGGATGCTGGAAATACCTACACGCGCGCTGCACTCAAATCGGAGGATACGGCCTCTATGGACACAGTCCAATAAAAATGGTATCGTCTTTCTCGGAACATTAACCCTGATGCAGGTGAGAGGAGGTGAGGGACCGTGGAAAATCCAGTTGTGAACAACCGGTCCGTCATCATCACGGACCATGCATTCGAAAGGATGCTGCAGGTGTGGCCACATGTTGCTCGGCGGTATGAGCGGCTTACCAAGCCACGCCAGCAGCTCCACCAAATGTTGGAAGAGGCTCGTTTAACACCTTTCCCAACCTTTCGGGCATTCTTTCGAGAAGAGGCCTACCAGCAGTACGCTGAGTGTTGGTCATGCGGTTTCCTGGCGTTCATCCTTGTCCCAGCCGACGAACAATACGTGCTCGTCACTGTGGAGATGTCCGAGGAGGGGCGTGAACGTCTGAGAAGGCGGGGTCGCGCTGCCGGCGACGTGTATGCGTACATCAAACGGCCTCGGGGGGAGGCAACTGTCGGCTAAAGGCGATCTCACTGCACGTGCAGCGGGGTCGCCCTTCTTTTTTAGATGACATCTTTGACATGCCGATGTGTGAAGCATAAAGTGTTCATCGGACCGCATTCTTCCCTTAGTAAGGAGGTAGATGAGTGTTGGAT
>JBDKFZ010000006.1:0-18932 GCA_039798445.1 Candidatus Parcubacteria bacterium | reverse complement strand
GAGTACGCCACGATGATCCTGAAGATTCTCAGGATGGAGTTCCACGAAGCTCTCGAGGCTCCTAACGGCGCCAAGCTGTGGTGGTACATTCGCTGGAACTAGGTTCCAGTAGATTCAATGGTATCGAACAGCCGCCATGGAGTGCTGTTCACAAGGCCCCGCAATTTTCGCGGGGCCTTTTCTATTTGGGAAATGATTGACTTATATATTCTAAACTGTATAACTTTCCTGGGTTTGTCGTAGTTAAACAGCAGTAAAATTTGAAAGGGGCGACCGACGATGGCGCAAGAGGAAGCCGTAGAAACGGCTCGTAGGATTCTGGACGAGGCGACGGGGATGTTTCCCAACGATCCAGGTGGAATTGGCTTCTGGCGCTATGTCCATGATGTCGCTGAAGCCGAAGGGCTCGAGTTCAGAGAGACCCACCTCGAGCTGGCGGGCCCTACGCACATCATCTGCTGGGTTGACGGGGTGATCACCATGTTCAATTGGACTCCGCCAGACTGAAGACCTTCACCAAGCAAAGCTGCTGAGATCCCCGTGCCACGCGCACGGGTTTCTCTTTTTTGAAAAAGGCTAAAAGGACTGTACGATAGTCCCACATGAAGATGTTCTCAAAGAAACTGGGGATCGACCTTGGGACCACCAATATCTTGGTGTTTGTGCCGGGCAAGGGGATCATGCTCAACGAGCCGTCGGTCGTTGCTGTGTCCGAAAGTGACAACCGTATCTTGGCGATTGGTACCGAAGCCAAGCGTATGGTCGGAAAGACTCCTGACGACATCATCGCGTATCGTCCCATGAAAGACGGTGTCATCGCGGACTATCGCGTGACCGAAGCGATGCTCAAATATTTTATCGACAAAGCATTGGGCAAATGGAATTTCTTTAAGCCTGATGTTCTCATCTCCGTTCCTGCAGGTGTTACATCAACAGAGCGTCGCGCAGTTGTTGAAGCTGCAATCAAAGCTGGCGCCAAGCAGGCATTCGTCATCAAAGAACCAATCCTCGCAGCCATCGGCGCAGGTATTCCTATTCACGATCCCGAAGGGCACATGGTCGTCGACATCGGTGGTGGTACCACAGACGTTGCAGTCATCTCGCTCGGTGGAATCGTCACCTGTACATCGGTCAAAGTCGCCGGCAATAAGATTGATCAAGCGATCGTCGACTACGTGAAGCGTAACTACAACCTCTCAATTGGTGAAAAAACCGCCGAAGAAATCAAAATTAAGATCGGCTCGGCTGTTCCTGTAGAACAAGAGCTTGCTATGAGCGTCCGTGGGCGCGATGTTATCACCGGTTTGCCGCGTGAAATGGAGATCAAGACCAACGAAGTCGTTAAGGCCATCCGTCGTGAGCTCCGTGAGATGATTAAGGCGATTAAAGACGTCTTTCAGGAGACTCCACCTGAGTTGGCTGCGGATATTATCGGTCAGGGCGTTACGATGACAGGAGGAACGTCACAGCTCCGCAATTTCCCTGAGCTCATGTTCCGTGCGACAGGCGTGAAGGCCCGTGTGGCCGACGAAGCACTCTTTTGTGTTGCCAAAGGAACAGGTATCGCGTTGGAACATCTCGACACGTATAAAAAATCTATAGTTGCGAAAAGATAGGTAAAATCCGAAGCACGAAATCCGAAATCCTAAACAAATCCAAATGATCGAAATCCTAAATCCAAAACAAATGCTTTCGTTTCGGATTTTTGATTTAGGGTTTGTTTCGGATTTCGATATTCGGATTTTGGATTTATGAATCTCAACCACCACGCATTCCTCATCCCACACAACTACGCGTCGATTCGCGATGCGCTTCGTGAACAATTGAATGTGGGTGATGACGCTCCTGAAATTATCGAGATGGTCGAAGGGACATTTCCAATCGACAGTGTTCGTCAGCTCATTGATCTCGCGTTGCGAAAGTCCGAGGAACGGGGGCAGGTCTTCTTGGTCGCTTTTGATTCGATTCTTCCTCCTGCACAAAACGCACTTCTCAAGGTGCTCGAAGAGCCGGTGCCTCGCACGCACTTCTTTTTAATAACAGCGAATCCACACACGCTTCTTCCTACTGTTTTATCTCGCCTCGGCACATCACCTTTCACTTTTGAGATTCCAGAATCATCTCAAGCAAAAGAATTCCTTGCTGCAACTCCCGCAAAACGTCTTTCGATTATCAAGCCGATCATTGAAGAGAAAGATAGGCGAGCAGCAGCAGTGTTGTTGCGAGATGTCGCCGTGATGCTTGAAAAAAAGCGTGACGCGTTTTCTGATATGACGGCGTGGGGACAAACAATGAAGCAGATTCAGGCTTTGCAGAGCTATAGCGAAGACCCAGCGTCGTCAGTGAAGATGCTCCTGGAACACGCCGCACTCACCACGCCGGTGGTACACTAGGGAGGTCCTTACCCGCTAATCTCTTCATATGGACGAACAAAAACAATCCTACACGCTTCTTATTGTTGTCATTATCGCCATCATCGCCATTGCGGCGGGCGTTCTGTGGTACAGCCTCCGCGGTCCTTCAGAAGACTTTGACTTCGATTCGGCAACGACTACTCCTCGCGATGAGCAGGGACGTGCTCCTGCGGGACAAAATGAAAACCTTATCGTTTACCTTCCACGCACAAACGACCGCGTCGGCACGCCAATCGTCATCGAAGGAACTGCACGAGTCTTCGAGAACACCGTTAACTATCGTTTGCGTGATGCCAATGGTAACGAAATCGCAAAGGGATTCACCACAGCAAATGCCCGTGACATCGGTCAGTTTGGACCTTTCCGTGCAGAACTCACCTATTTCTCAACAATTGATGGCGCAGGATTCATCGATATCTATTCGATCTCAGCGATGGACGGCACTGAAATCAACAAAATCTCTATTCCGGTGACATTCACAACAACACCGGAGTTCATTAAGGGGTAAGGCATGACTCCAGCAAAACTCTCCGAGCGCAAAGAGCGTGCCACAAAACTCTCGGCAAAGCTCAAAAAGCTCTATCCCGATGCAAAGATTGCTCTTAACTTCAAGAACAACTGGGAGCTCTTGGTTGCTGTCGAACTCTCGGCTCAATGCACTGACAAAAAGGTTAATGAAGTCACCGCGAAGCTTTTCAAGAAATACAAAACGCTGGATGATTACGTGAACGCCGATCTTGCCGAGTTCTCACAAGACATCCGCCAAACAGGATTCTTCAACAACAAAGCAAAGAATATTCTTGCGGCTGCAAAGATGGTCAAAGAAAAGTTCGGTGGCAAGCTTCCTAAAACAATGGCTGAGATGCTGACTATTCCGGGAGTAGCACGAAAGACGGGCAACGTGGTCTTGGGTAATGCCTATGGGATCGTTGATGGTATCGCTGTGGATACGCACATCAAACGCTTCGCACAAAAGTACGACCTCACAGATCATAAAGACCCGGTAAAGATTGAGCGAGACTTGATGGAAATCTTACCCAAGAGCGAATGGTTCCACTTCACGTATCGTCTCATCAACTACGGTCGTGAGATGTGCACTGCGCGTCCGCATGAATGTGTTGACCACGCGCTCACCAAAATCTATCCTCCTGCAGCAACGCGGTGGCCGAAGGCTCACTAGCTTTACTTCCACAGGCTTTTTCTATATTGTCGTTTCGGGTTTGTGAGGCTACGAAAGGAGCCGGGATGTTCGATCGCAATGGAAAAAGGACTCAACTGAAGGAGGGGGACGTGCTTTCGTTTAGGCAAGCCCCTTCAACAGGAACACTGGTCAGTGTGTTCCGCTCGTTACGGTCAGGCGAGAAGAAGGAGCTTCACCTGGGGGATGGGACCATCCTCTTCCAGCTGAGGTTTTTCTCCTTCGAGCAGTGCGGCGAGCTGGCCTCTTTCATCGCCAGTGTCGCTGGTTTGACTGTCGTAGGCGGAAAAACCTCGGAAAGAGGCGACCTGCGGACGGCGGAGTTCGAGGTGTGCGCGGCAGAATGAGTTTGGTGAAGTGATTTCAAGGGGGCTGCCGGCAACGGCGCCCTTTCTCTTTTTGTAAAGAACAACATGCTAAAATCTTTCTAAACCTCATAGCCACTAGCTTCTAGCTCTTAGCTTTATGACCAAAACGGACGAACTACAAAAAATCAAAGATGAGATCCTCGACCTCAAAGAGTCTCCGCTCTACGAATACCGAACGTCGAACAAATACTTTCCGGTAATCGGGGAGGGAAGTCACGATGCGCACATCATGTTCATTGGTGAAGCGCCGGGAAAGAAGGAAGCAGAAACGGCGAAGCCTTTTTGTGGTGCGTCGGGACGCGTGCTCGATAAATTGCTCGCATCTGTTGGCATCTCACGCGCTGATGTCTATGTGACAAACATCGTCAAAGATCGACCACCTGAGAATCGCGACCCATCGCCGGACGAGATACTTTTGTACGCTCCATTTCTCGATAGGCAGATTGATATCCTTCAGCCCAAGGTGGTCGCAACTCTCGGACGCTTTTCGATGGTCTACATCCTCAAACGATTTGGTATCGCCGCAGATACCATTAGCAAGGCCCATGGCAGCGTGTATACTGCCAAAGCGCCATACGGTGAAGTGAAGATCATACCGTTCTATCACCCAGCCGCAGCCCTCTACAACGGTTCGATGATGAGTACGCTCGAAGAAGATTTCAAACAACTCGCGATTTATGGCATTCCCAAAACCACATAAAACCACGCTCCCGAACGGCCTCCGTATCATCGTCGTGCCGATGAGGGAGAATCCGACCGTCACTGTTCAGGTGCTTGTCGAAGCGGGTTCGCACTACGAGGACAAAAAGGTCAACGGCATCTCGCACTTTTTGGAGCACATGTTCTTCAAGGGAACGACAAAGCGTCCAAGTGCGCACCTGATTTCGCACGAATTTGATTCGATTGGTGCTGATAACAACGCTTTCACCGGAACCGAGTACACAGGTTACTGGGCCAAAGCTCGCACAAAACATTTTGAGCGCATCTTCGACATCATCGCCGATGTCTATCTCGACCCGCTCCTTCCTGAAGCAGAAATCCAGAAAGAAAAGGGCGTCATCATCGAGGAGATCAACATGTATGATGATCAGCCAACATCTCGCGTGAGCGAACTCCTCAATGCAACGCTCTACGGTGATCAGCCTGCAGGACGAACCATAGCGGGTCCTCGTGAGAACATCCGTGCGATGAAGCGTGACGATTTCATCTCATATCGCAATGCACACTACGTTCCATCAAAAACCCTCGTTGTCATCGCTGGTGGAGTTTCGGTGCCACACGCCCTCAAACTCGCAAAAGCAGCATTTGGGAAGCTCCCGGCTAAGCGCGCAATCAAAAAAACACCTGTTACCCAAACTCAAAAGAGCGCACAGGTAGCTTTAGAATATAAAAAGACAGAGCAATCTCATCTTGCTTTTGCATTCCGTGGATATGGAGTAGATAACAAATACGAACTTGCGGCAGGACTTCTTGCTGGTGTGCTCGGCAAAGGTATGAGCTCGCGTCTCTTCCAAAAGCTTCGTGAAGAAATGGGTGTTTGCTACTACGTTGGCAGTGGTCATCATTCACACACCGATGTTGGTGCATTCAAGATCCGCGCAGGAGTCGATAATAAGCGCCTCGAAGAAGTCGTTGAAGTGATTCTCAACGAAGTCCGCAAACTTCGGGATGAATTGGTTCCGCTCAAAGAGCTCAACAAAGCAAAAGAGATCTTTATCGGCGGTGTTGAGATGGGTCTTGAATCATCAGATTCGTTGGCGGACTGGTATGGAACAGATGAATTGATTCGCCGAAAGCTCGAGACCCCCGAACAGGCGATCAAACGCCTTCGCACCATTACTCCCGAAGACCTCCAGAAGGTCGCGCGCGATATCTTTACCGATGCTAAAATGAACCTCGCCGTGGTCGGGCCTACCAAAGACACCACGCGCCTCAAAAAGCTTTTGAAGATATAACACCATGCAATCTTCCGAGATCCGAAAACGATTTCTCGCATTCTTCGAAAAACGCGGACACGCCGTGCTCCCAAGTGCTTCGCTCGTACCACAGAACGACCCTTCGGTTCTTTTTAACACCGCAGGCATGCAGCCACTCGTTCCATATCTTTTGGGACAAAAGCACCCAGCCGGAGACAAGCTCGTAAACATTCAAAAGTGTGTCCGTACTGGCGATCTCGATGATATCGGTGATCGACGTCACCTCTCGTTCTTCCAAATGATGGGGAACTGGTCACTTGGTTCATATTTCAAACAAGAAGCGATCTCGTGGAGTTACGAATTTCTTACATCACCAGAAGAAGGACTTGGGCTCGATCCAAATCGTCTCTATGTAACGTGTTTTGAAGGTGATGAGAACGCACCACGTGACGAAGAATCCCCGGAGATTTGGAAATCGCTCGGCATCCCCGAGCACCGCATCTATTTCCTCGGTGCCGAAGACAACTGGTGGAGCCCTGGCGACAACGGTCCGTGCGGTCCTGACAGTGAGATGTTCTATGACATGACCGAGGCGGGTCTCGGTGATCTTTCAAAAGAAGATTTTCTTGCTGCTCAAAAAACCGAGGACATCATCGAGATCTGGAACGATGTGTTCATGGAATATGAAAAGAAAGACGGCAAGGTTGTCGGCAAGCTCGCACAAAAGAACGTCGACACCGGCGCAGGTCTCGAACGCATCGCTGCAGTGATGCAGAAAAAGGCAACAGCATACGACACCGATCTCTTCGAGCCTATCGTTCGTTATATTCGTCAGCATTCGACTGATTTGAATGTACGAGCTGAACGTATCGTTGCCGACCACATTCGTGCATCGGTCTTTATGATTGCAGACGGCGTTGTCCCAGCGAACACTGGCCGAGGCTATGTGTTGCGCCGCCTCATTCGTCGAGCGGTGCGCTTTTCTGACGTGCTCGGCATGCCCGAAGGCACGCTTACCGATCTTTTTGAGCTCGTCCGAGAGATGTACGTAGATGCATATCCCGAACTGGCATCAAACAGCCTTCTCGCGGCATTCACCGAAGAAGAATCGAAGTTCCGCAAAAAGCTCGAGCAGGGTCTCAAAGAATTCGAGAAGGGGACTGACCCGTTCATCTTGGCTACAACATACGGATTCCCAATCGAATTAACACTCGAACTCGCCCAAGAGCAGGGCAAAACAATCGATATTGATGATTTTAAAAAGAAGATGACCGAGCACCAGGAGCTTTCTCGCACATCATCAACAGGAATGTTCAAAGGCGGTCTTGGCGACACGAGCGAGATGTCGCTTCGCTATCACACAGCAACGCACCTTTTGAATGCGGCGCTCAAACGAGTGCTTGGTGAACACGTCAAGCAGCGGGGAAGCAACATCACTCCCGAACGTTTGCGTTTTGACTTCTCACACTCAGCAAAAGTCACTGATGAGGAAAAAGAAAAGATCACCGCACTCATGAACGAATGGGTATCAAAGGGTCTTGTGGTCACACGCCAAGAAATGCCTCGTGAAGAAGCCGAAAAGATGGGTGCAGAAATGGAATTTGGTGCCAAGTATCCTGATATTGTCTCGGTCTACTCCATCCGCGACACCGACGACACTCCTATCAGCATGGAATTCTGTGGCGGTCCGCATGTTGAGAACACCGGCACCCTCGGCGTATTCTCAATCCAAAAAGAAGAAGCTAGCTCAGCGGGGGTGCGAAGAATCAAGGCAATCCTCAGCTAAATCATGTCCACACAGCTCAAACTAGTGGTCTATGTTCCAACAAAGAACGCCGACGAGGTGCGTCGAGTTATTGGTGAGAACGGAGGAGGAAAGATCGGAAACTATTCATTCTGCAGCTTCAGCTCAAAAGGTGTCGGACGTTTCAAGCCCGAGACAGGTGCGAACCCTCATATTGGAAACGTTGGTGAATTCGAAGCCGTCGAAGAAGAACGTATTGAGGTAATCATCCCGACAGAGAAAGCAAAAGAAATCGTCGCAGCGATGAAATCAGTCCATCCATACGAGGAAGTCGTCTACGATCTCTACCCACTCGAAGTCATCGGCTAGTCACACTTTTTGTTTTGACAGAAAAGTATTCTGCTACAATACGTAGTGATGTTTTTCTCACGCACAAACAAAGGGGAGACGAGCACGCTCACGGTCTTCATCGAAAGCGGTGCAATTCGCATGGGAATTGTGTTGCGCCCGTCTGCACAGGCAGGAACTCCCGAGCAACTACCGACGCTCGTCTACGAGACTGCTCGGACATTCAAAACAGGTGATTCTCCTGAGCAGTTGGTCTCGCGGATGCTTACTGCGCTTGCCGAAGCCTGTGTTGATGTGACCAAAGAGGCTCTTCCACATATCATCTCCCGCCGCGTAGCCAAAGGAGCCTTTGATTCAGTTAAATTCATCTACGGAGCACCGTGGTATCTCTCTCGTGGACGCAGAATCACCATCGAAAGCGAGAAACCAACGGCATATTCATCAAAAGCCCTCGATGCGCTCATCGAAGAGCACAGCGCCGATATCATCCCCGAGCTCCACAAAGACGCCGTTCGTATTGAACGCTTTGCAACAGGCTGGAGCGTCAACGGCTACAACGTCGCTGACCCAACAGGCAAAGAGGGAACTCGCCTCTCGCTTAACCTTTTTGCGAGCGCCATTCCGGTTGGCGTAAAGAGTGCCGTCGAAGAGACGGTTGCTCGCTCATTCCACGCCCACAACACATCGCACCACTCAATCGCACTTGTTGCGTCTACAACACTTGCTCGGACTGATGAAAAAGGCGGCTCGCTCCTCTTCATTCACATCTCTGACACGATGACCGAGCTCGCACTGGTCTCTGACGATGCGATTCTCGACTCCATCACCTTCCCAGAAGGTACTGCGCATCTTCACCAAACATGGAGCAAAAAGTCCGGTCGACTTAGCCACGAAGCACCGGTGCGAGCGAAACAAACTCCTGGTGAAATTGGCATGACCGATTCGTGGCAGGCGGGAATCGGTGAGTGTCTTGGTGCGCTTATCACCGAACGTGGTATGCCTGAGCGCATCGTGGTGCTCGGTGACGCAACCATCCAACAACAGGCCCTTGAAAGCGTGCAGGATATCTCAATGAAAATCTTCAACCAGGTTGTCACGGCGCTCTCACTTACCGAAAGCTCATTTGGCTCATCAATCCGTGTGGCCGCAGGTGCAGCTCCCGGCTCTCCAGCGATGCGTTTGTTGACGCTCGCCGAATAGGGCACAGAAGGGGTATTCCACGGTGCCTTGTTTCATCGCGTTTTTATTGTGCTACCATTGAACCTGTCTGAACTTTTAATCTAAGTCGACTCATCTATCATTCCGACGTATGCAAGACCTCACCCCGCAGTCCGAGCGCCGCTCGGTACGCAACATCTCGATCGATAAGCCAAAAGCCCTCATCGAAGAGCAGGGTGATGGTCACACGCCGGAACAACCCGTACCGCCTATGCCCCCACGACAACAATTCGGAAAGATCGGAGGTTATTCATCAGGTGCATCAAAGAAATGGTGGTGGATTGGTGGTGGCGTGCTTGCACTCATCATCATTCTCGTCATCGTAGGGTCAATCTTTGGAGGTGCCAAAGTTACAATCACCCCACGACAGGCAACAGTTAATCTCGATACCACCTTTACGGCTGCACTCGAACCAATCCCTGGCACTGTTGGTTTTGAGATTGTAACTCTTACCAAAGAGTCATCACGCACCGTCAAAGCAACGGGCTCTGAGACTATCTCTCGTCCTGCATCGGGAACCATCGTTGTCTACAACAATACTGAGACAGCACAAAAGTTCATCAAGAACACTCGCTTTCAGACCCCAGCAGGCCTCATTTTCCGCATCCCTGAGTCGATTTCAATTCCTGCAAAGACGGCGAGCGCTCCAGGCCAGATTGAAACCAAGGTTTTTGCTGACACTGCAGGTGAGCAATACAACATCGACCTTTCTGACTTTGTCGTTGCAACCTTTAAGGAGAAGAACGACCCACTCCTTACTCAAATCTACGCCCGCTCAAAGACTGCTATGACCGGTGGCTTCGAAGGAACCGTCAAAGTAGCATCCAAGGCCGACACCGAAGCCGCAGAGGCCGCAATGGAGACCGAATTGGGTGATGTTCTCGTCAGCGAGGCATCGACGGCTCTTCCAGAAGGCTATGTCATCATCCCTGAGACGGGCTCATTCGCCTACGAAACGCTTCCGAACCAAGAGAGCGAGGATGGTTCCGTCATCATCACCGTCCGCGGTGAAGGAAAGCTCCTCGCTGTATCGGCACTCGACGTCGCTCAGGCAGCAGCAGCTGATCGCATTCCAGGCTACACCGGCGAACCAGTTGCTTTCTCGGATACATCAACATTGAGCTTTGCGCTCGCCGATCCTGCATTCGATCTCGTTGCAGCTTCATCAACTGAAATCCATGTCTCAGGTCCTGCAACCCTCATCTGGACATTCGATGTCGATGAACTCAAGGAAAAGCTTGCTGACAAAAGCCGTTCGATGGCCCCAACCATCTTTGGTGAGTACCCTGGTATCGAACGCGCCGATGTTGTCATCCGTCCATTCTGGAAGCGAACGCTCCCAGCAGAAGTTGAGGAAATTGAGATAGCTATTGAAAATACGGCACAATAGTGCCATTATCCTGCATGCCTGAAGAACGCGAAAGCAAAGGAGAGATCGTCAAAGGAGATGTGGTGGAGGCTTTAGCCAACGCTCATTTTCGCGTCGAGATACCTAATACCGACAAAAAGGAAGGAGAAGAGGACACCAAGGTCGTTATGGCCTATTTAGCAGGAAAGATGCGGCTTCACCGTATTCGCGTCATCGTAGGGGACTCAGTTGAGCTCCTTATGGACCCGTACGGAGGAAAACCTCGTATCGTTCGAAGGCTTTAAAAACAGTAGGAAGCCAAAAGCCGGCACGGGCTCTTGCGCCTTGAGCGCGCCCATGTTACGATGAGTGCTCCTCAAAAAGCGTTATCTATGAAGGTCAAATCATCAGTTGAAAAGCGTTGCAAACAGTGCAAGATGGTCCGTCGAAACGGCCGCTTGCGCATTATCTGCAGCACTCCCCGCCATAAGCAGCGCCAAGGCTAATCGAAGCGTTTCGCTATCACTATATTTTAACGTATGAGAATCGCAGGTATCACACTTTTGGACAGCAAGCGCATTAAGTTTGCACTCACCGCCGTTTACGGTATTGGTCGTGAACGCGCACTCAAAGTCCTCGAAGAGGCTAAAGTCGATCCTGAAACAAAGGCAGGAACGCTCACTGAACCTCAAGAGCAGGCTATCCGTAAGGCACTCGAAGGTTACGTCCTCGAAGGAGACCTCAAGCGCGAAGTTTCAAGCAACATCAAGCGTCTCAAAGACATCATGGCCTACCGCGGCATGCGTCACAGCCGCCGTCTCCCAGTTCGCGGTCAGCGCACCAAGACGAACTCACGAACTGTTCGTGGTAACGTCCGCAAGACCATGGGTTCTGGTAAGCGTAAGGTTGAACTCAAGTAATCTTACTATATGGGAAAAATCCGCGTAGCATCAAAAGCAGGTAAAGAGGGTGAGGGAACAGCACAGGGAGGTGCACGCCTTTCGCGCAAGAAACTCGATCGTGGCCTCGTCTGCATCGAAGCAACCTACAACAACACAAAAATCTGTCTCACTGACATGACTGGTAACATCGTCAGCTGGTCATCATCGGGCACACTCGGATTCAAGGGTGCCAAGAAGGGTACGCCATTCGCAGCCGCAAAGGTTGGCGAACACCTCGGTGAGATCGGCAAGACGCTCGGTGTCCGCGAAGTCGGCATCGTCGTCAAAGGCGTCGGTTCTGGCCGTGAGTCAGCGATTCGCGCATTCGTTGCAAAGAGCGGTGCAGGCATCTCGTTCATCGAAGACCGCACACCGGTTCCGTTCAACGGTCCTAAGCCAAAGAAGGCTCGCCGCGTCTAATATTTCATAATCATGCTACGCCCAAAACGATTCAAAATCGCACGTCGCCTCGGTCCTGCAGTCTTCGAACAGACTCAGACAGAGCGTTTTGCCTCAGCCGAAGCACGCAAGAAGGACGGTGCTAAGGACAAGCGCAAGAAAAACATTTCTGCGTACAACGTCGCACTTCGTGAGAAGCAGCGCGTCCGCATCTACTACGGTCTTCCTGAGCGCCAGTTCAAGCGTTACGTCAAAGAGGCAGAGGCAAAGACTGGCAATGCCGTCACCAACCTCTACACCACGCTCGAATCACGCCTCGACAACGTCGTGTACCGAATCGGTTTGGCAAGCACCCACCGCGGCGCCCGCCAGATGGTCTCTCACGGTCACATCACCGTGAACGGCAAGCGCATCAACGTTCCTTCGCACATCGTTTCAAAGGATAATGTCATCGGCATCCGCGAGGGCAGCGCTTCATCGAAGCTTTTCACTGAAGAAAAGAAAGATTCATCACGCAAGGCAGCATGGGTTGTTGAGCAAGACAAGGGGAAGGGATGGAAGGTCTCAGGTACGCCAGCAAGCGAAGAGATCCCTTCAGCATTCAATTTTTCAGCAGTCGTCGAATTTTATTCACGTTAGACAGCGTAAAACAACGATTGAGTTATGGAACACGCAATTCATCTACCGTCTCAGCCTAAGATTGTTACCGAAAAGGGTAACGCAGGCATGTATCAGATCGATAACCTTTATCCTGGATACGGGCACACGTTGGGTAACTCCCTTCGTCGCATCGTCCTCTCGTCGATTCCTGGCGCATCTATCACTTCGGTGAAGATCGACGGTGTTCAGCACGAGTTCTCAACCATGGAAGGTGTCAAAGAAGACACTGTTCTCATCCTTTTGAACCTCAAGCAGATTCGCTTTGAGCTCGTTGGTGATGAAGCACAGACCGTTACCCTTTCAGCAAAGGGTCCTAAGGTCATCACAGCAGCAGATCTCACCGTTCCTGGTCAGGTTCGCATCCTTACTCCTGAGGCATACATCGCTGAGCTCACCGGTAAGGCGTCACTCGACCTCGAAATCACCATCGAAAAGGGTCTTGGATACGTTCCAAAGGAAATGCACCACAAGGAGAAGGTCGAAGTCGGCACTATTGCCGTTGACGCCGTCTTCACACCAATCCGCCGTGTTACCTACGAAGTAGAGAACATGCGTGTTGGCGACCGCACTGACTTCAACCGTCTCAAAATGTTCATCGAGACTGACGGTACGCTCACTCCTCGCGCAGCACTCGAAGAGGCTATCCGCATCATGATCACACAGCTCAAGGCCATCGTTGGCTTCGAGGATCCTGAAGTTGAGGTAGAAGCACCGGCAGCTCACGACGCGTCATCAGACGGCGACGTTCCTGCAGAAGCTGACGAATCATCAAAAGAATTCTTGAAGACACGTATCGAGACACTTGGTCTCTCAACTCGAACTGAGAACGCCCTTACTGAGGCAAACATCCGAACCGTCGGCGGACTCGTCCGCAAGAAGGAGGAGGACCTCTTCAGTGTTGAAGGCCTCGGTGAGAAGGGAGTTCAGGAGATCCGCCGCGCGCTCGCTAACTACGGCATCACGCTCAAGAGCTAGTATCAAATATTTATGCGACACAGCAACGTCAACAGAAAATTCGGCCGACCAGCAAACCAGCGCAAAGCGTTCATCAATTCGCTTGCACAGGCGCTTATCCTTCGTGGTAAGATCAAGACAACCGTTCCTCGCGCGAAGGAGATTCGTCCATACGTGGAGAAGCTCGTCACCCGTGCCAAGAACCCAACTCTCGCAAACCGCCGCATCATCAGCGCTCGCTTGGGAACCGAAGACGCTCGTGTCGCAACCAAGCTCATTGACACGATCGCTCCAAAATACCAAGATAGGGCCGGCGGTTACCTCCGCATCACGAAAACGAACATTCGTTTGAGCGACGCGGCTCCTCAGGCAGTCATCGAATTTGTCTAAACTATATGATTACCCTCGACGCACAAAACAAAAAGCTCGGACGTCTCGCAAGCGAGATCGCTGTCTTGCTCATGGGCAAAGACATGACCGACTACCAGCGCAACAAGATCCCAGATCGTGAGATCAAGGTTACGAACGCTGCCAAGATGGATGTCGATGAGCGCAAGCTTACGAGCAAGGAATACATCCACTACACCGGTTATCCAGGCGGTCTCAAGAAAGAGCGTATGGACTCACTCGTCGCACGCAAAGGTTATAAGGATGCATTGCGAACAGCAGTCCGCGGAATGCTTCCAGGCAACAAGCTCCGCCCACAGATGCTCAAGAAGCTCACTATCGAAGACTAAAATTTATGGCAACAGCAACCAAAAAATACATCGAGGCAATCGGACGTCGTAAGACAGCAGTCGCACGCGTACGTGTCACTCTCGGCGGAAGCAAGGCTTCATTCATCGTCAACGACAAACCAATCGAGGTCTACTTCCCATTGGCAGAACACCAGATGGTCGCTCGCGAGTCACTCACAGCAACCAAGACCGAAGGTGCAACGGTGACTGTCCAAACAAAGGGTGGTGGTATCCACGCACAGGCAGAAGCGATCCGTCTCGGTATCGCACGCGCACTCCTCGTCTCTGACAAGGAATTCCGCTCAACACTCAAGCCTGCAGGTTACCTCATGCGTGACCCTCGTAAGGTTGAACGAAAGAAGCCAGGTCTCAAGAAGGCCCGCAAGTCTCCTCAGTGGGCAAAGCGATAGTTTTTATCGCTCTTACGGACCTTCGCTGCGTGGTCCATGTTTTGTCCTCGCAGGCTCGGAAAAACATGGATCCACTTCGCTCTGCGCCATGGATTTCGAGTTTCTAATAGCTTATAGCTCTTAGTACCCATGCCTCACAAACACAAACCCGACAACAACGATGACGTCGAGATCGTGTCTGAAGAGATAGAGACACGTCCTATCGGTAAGAGCGACACAAAGCTCCGTGCCGAGCTTCATAGTGCCAATGTTGAGAAACAAAAGTATCTCGAAGGCTGGCAGCGCGCTCAGGCTGACCTCATAAACTTCAAGCGTGGCGTCGAAGAAGACCGAAAGGGAAGCACGAACCGCATCATCTCGACATTTATCGAGGAGCTTTTGCCTGTCTTGGACAGCTTTGACCTCGCTTTTGGTAATAAAGAGGCGTGGGAAGCGGCTCCAAAGAACTGGCGAGACGGTGTTTCCTATATTCACCAGCAGCTTTTGGGCGTTTTGCGCGAACGCGGCCTCGAGGTCTTCTCACCAGAGGGCCAAACATTCAACCCTCACGAACACGAGTCGATTGTTGCTGTTCCGGTCACCGATCGAGCCGATGATGGAAAAGTTGTCGCAGTGATTCAAAAGGGATATAAAATTGGCGGCGTCCTCGTGCGGCCAGCAAGGGTTCACGTCGGACATTTTGAGGAGTAGAATATCGAAACGAAATCATTTTAAAAACCTTCATCAACAACCATATGACAAAAATTCTTGGAATCGACTTGGGAACAACCAACTCCGCGATGGCAGTGATGGAAGGCGGAGAAGCTAAAATCATCGAAAACAGCGAGGGAGCACGCACGACGCCTTCAGTCGTTGCTATTAGCAAAACTGGAGATCGTTTGGTCGGTCTTATCGCACGCCGACAAGCTGTCACCAACCCAAAGAACACCATCTACGGCATCAAGCGCCTCATGGGTCACCGTTTTGACGAAGAGGTAGTTCAAAAAGAGACCAAAGCGGTTCCTTTTGAGATCGTTCGTGGAGAAGACGGCAGTGCCGCTGTCAAAATGAACGATAAACTCTACCGTCCTGAGGAAGTCTCAGCGATGATCTTGGGCAAGCTCAAGGCAGACGCAGAAGCAAAGCTCGGTGAGACGATCACCAAAGCGGTTATCACCGTTCCTGCATATTTTAATGACTCACAGCGCAAAGCTACCAAGGACGCCGGCAAGATTGCTGGCCTCGAAGTCGAGCGCATCATCAACGAACCAACAGCTGCAGCGCTCGCATACGGATTTAACAAAAAGACCAACGAAAAGATCGTCGTCTTCGACTTTGGTGGCGGTACATTCGACATCTCAGTCTTGGAAGTGAGCGCAGCCGATGACGACAAGAGTATCGAGGTCAAAGCAACCGGTGGTGACAGTCACCTCGGTGGACGCGACATCGACCAGCAAATCATCAAACACATCCTCGCTGAATACAAAAAGGAGAGCGGTTTGGACATCTCAAATGACGCCCTCGCGCTCCAGCGACTCGATGAAGCAGCCGAGAAGGCAAAGATCGAGCTCTCAACGACCAACGAGACCGAAATCAACCTCCCATTCATCACATCAAGCGCAGCAGGTCCTCAACACTTGGTGATGAAGATCAACCGTGCAACGCTTGAGAAAATCGCCAAGGAATACATCGATCGTGCGATCACCATCACCAAGGCAGTCATGACCGATTCATCGTTCAGCATGAGCGAGATCAACGAAGTCGTACTCGTCGGTGGTCAGACACGCATGCCGGCTATCCAGGCAGCGGTCAAAGAGCTCTTTGGTAAGGAACCGAACCGCACCATCAATCCTGATGAAGTCGTGGCGCTCGGTGCAGCAATCCAGGGAGGAATCCTTCAGGGTGATGTTCGCGACGTGCTTCTTCTCGACGTCACACCGCTTTCACTCGGTATCGAAACACTCGGCGGTGTCGCAACAAAGCTCATCGAAAAGAACACCACAATCCCTGCAAGCAAGTCGCAGACATTCTCAACAGCATCCGACAACCAGACATCGGTTGAAATCCACGTTGTTCAGGGTGAACGCCCAATGGCAGCAGACAACCGAACGCTCGGTCGCTTCGTCCTCGACGGCATCCCACCAGCACCTCGCGGGACTCCACAGGTCGAAGTTTCTTTTGACCTCGACGCCAACGGTATCCTTACCGTTAAGGCAAAGGACAACACTTCAGGCAAAGAGCAGTCTGTTCGCATCGAAGGCAGCTCAACGCTCTCAGAAGCCGAGATCAACCGTATGAAGACCGAGGCGGAAACGCACGCGGCTGATGACCTCAAGAAAAAAGAGATGGTTGATGCACGCAACACCAGCGAGCAGTTGGTTCACGTTGCTCAAAAGGCGCTTGCTGACGCAGGTGACAAGATCCCTTCTGACGTCCGCGGTGGTGTCGAAGCCAAAATCAATGACGTAAAGACCGCACAAGCTGGCAGCGATCTCGAATCACTCAAGAAAACATCTGACGCACTCTCAGCAGAAATGCAAAAGATAGGGGAGGCAATGCAGAAGGCAAACTCACAGCAAACAGCTGACAGCTCACAGCCAAGTCCAGAAGAGCCGAAGAAAGAGGAGGGTGGAGAGGCTCAGCAAGGATAGTAAATAGGTGTATCCTAGGTCATATGACCGAAAAAGGATTTGAAAAGAATCTCCAAGGACTCGGCGCTCTTGCTGCACAAGAATCAACATCTGTTGATATGAATGAGGCCGAACGAGAACGGTTCGCCGAGGAAAAGGCAGCCGCACTTGCCGAAATGGTCGAGCTGACCCAAACAGATCCCCAGACGCAAGAAGAGGTGTATGAACTCCAGCAGAAAAAGTCGCTTCTCATGGCGTCACTCCACGAGCAACTGGAGAAGCTCGATGATCCATCTGCTGAAAATGTGGGACAAGGAAGAGGTGTCAGTTTTGATGCAAACACTGGCGCTTATTTGATGCGAGAAAAAGGTGGCTCGCAAAGACCAATCACTCTTGGTGAAATAACAACTGGTGAGGCATGGGGCCAACAGTACCGCCTTGATACAAGCGTGCCGAGAAATGTACGCAAACGATATCTTGTTCAACGAACACACCGACAACTCCACGAGCTTCTCGATCAGCAGATAGCAATCACCGAGGCACGTAGTTGGTTCAACAAAGACACCGGCAAAGATACCGCCTACGAGGCCATCGCCCGTCGCGCCGAAACTCCGCTTCTCGAACAAGGCGCCGGTGTCATCGCCGAAAAACTCGTATCGAGCCTGCTTACACGACTCTCAATCGACCACCAATTGCCCTTTGAGGTCGTTGAATCAAATGCACATGCCGATGTTGAATACAAAATAGACTTCACTATCCATATCAAAGACAACGACCTCGGTGTGTCGGTGGAAACCAACGAAAAAGCTCACGACGTCCCAATTCAATTCACCACAAAGACAGCTGCCATTGATATCGAACACAAACAAAAACAGGCGGCTCGAGCCTCACGACACCTTGCAGCAGAAGAGGGACGAACTGTCGAAAAAATCGCGGTTGTAAGCGTTCCTATCGAGAGAATAAAAATGATCGTCGCAGAATGGAAAGAAAATCAAAAGAACCGCATCGGTGGTCCCGACAAGCTTCTTTCTCGAGAGACACAAGAGCGTATCTTTAAAAACATCCTCAGCGAGGTGTTTCCTGACGACGTGGTTCAACGAATGTGGTCGCAGACGGAGGTTCAGCAAGCATAATCAATAAACTACTATGAAAACACCCACACCACTCCGCAACGCACTCTTTGCGGCGCTCTATATCGCTGGCATCGTTTCGCTTCTTACGTTCTTTGGAAAGATGTTCGAAGGTACAGATGACAGCTTCATGGCACCCGTGGTCATGATCTCTCTCCTCGTGCTGTCAGCAGCGCTCATGGGCTACCTCTTTGTCGGCGAACCGCTCCGCATGTACCTTGATGGTCAGAAAAAGGAAGCGCTCACATTCTTCTGGAAAACTGTCGCTACATTTGCAGGATTCGCGCTTGTTTTCGTCATTCTTCTCTTCATTACTACCGTCCGTTAAATAACGGAAAGGTTGAAAAAACGCCAAAAATCGCTATAATGCGTGTCTATGGCGAAAGACTACTACTCCGTTTTGGGCGTTCAGAAGGGCGCTTCAAAAGACGATATTAAAAAGGCGTTTCGGACGCTTGCGCACAAGTATCACCCCGACAAAAAGGGCGGTGATGAGGCCAAGTTCAAGGAAATCAACGAAGCGTACGGCGTACTTTCT
>JBDKFZ010000005.1:0-49496 GCA_039798445.1 Candidatus Parcubacteria bacterium | reverse complement strand
CTTGCGAACTTGGTGCTGGGCAGTCTTGTCTGACACTTGTAACAGACAATAGGGGTTGCGTTCGTTACCCCACTTAAGGGAACAGCTCAAGCCACGAACTGACGACAGCCATGCATCACCTGTCCAGCCGCCCGAAGGCTCTCAAAGTTTCCTCTGAGATTCGTCTGGATGTCTAGCCTCGGTGAGGTTTTTCGTTTATCGTCGAATTAAACCACATGATCCACCGCTTGTGCGAGCCCCCGTCTATTCCTTTGAGTTTTAACCTTGCGGTCGTACTACCCAGGCGGATCACTTAACGCGTTAGCTTCGCCTCTCAGAGGGTCGATACTCCGAAAAGCTAGTGATCATCGTTTAGGGCCAGGACTACTGGGGTATCTAATCCCATTCGCTACCCTGGCTTTCGTGTTTCAGTGTCAGGTATGCGCCAGTGAATTGCCTTCGCTTTTGGCGTTCCCCATGATATCAACGGATTTCACCCCTACACCATGAGTTCCATTCACCCCTCGCACCCTCGCAGTCATGCCGTTTCCCATGCGGATCTGTTGTTGAGCAACAGGCTTTCACACAGGACTAACATGTCCACCTACACACCCTTTACGCCCAATAATTCCGGATAACGCTTGAGGCTCTCGTATTACCGCTGCTGCTGGCACGAGATTAGCAGCCTCTTATTCATGAGGTACCGTCAAAATTTCTTCCCTCATAAAAGGCCTTTACGCACCGAAGTGCTTCATCAACCACGCGGCGTCGCACCGTCACACTTTCGTGCATTGCGGATGGTTCTTGACTGCAGCCACCCGTAGGTGTCTGGGCAGTGTCTCAGTCCCAGTGGTGGGGGTCAGGCTCTCACCTCCCCTATGCGTCATTGCCTTGGTAAGCCATTACCTTACCAACTAGCTGATACAAAGCAGGCCGTTCTAGAAGCGATAAATCTTTACTCCGAAGAGACTATCAAGTATTAGCCAATCTTTCGACTGGTTGTTCTTGACTTCTAGGTACGTTCCCACCTGTTACTACCCCGTTTGCCGGTTGCTCTTGCGAGCCCCCTTGACTTGCATGCCTTATCCACGCCGCCAGCGTTCATCCTGAGCTAGGATCAAACTCTACATAAAAAACATGTCACCATGTTTCATAATTGAGCAGAACAAAAGAAAAAACACAACGAATCATAGTTGCATCCTCTTTCATCCCTTGGTCCGGTGCGTAGCTCATACACACCGGATATGTTTAGGAATAGACGAGTACTCCAGTGCTTTATTCGAAGCACTGAAAATCTTGTACTCAATCTACATATTTGATTATCAAAGTACGCAGCCCGACCAGGCAATAAAAAATCCCCTGACCGGAGCCCTAGATTGTACTCATAAAAAGACCTGTGTCAAGAAAGAGCTTTTGGGCTGGGGATGGCCTGTGGAAAAGAGAAAAGGCCGGTCCGCACGAAGCGAAACCGGCCCTCTTTTACCCCGTCCTTTGGGGGCTGTTTTGATACGTTCAGAATGCTCAGTAATCGCGAGGAAACGTGATGGCGATCGCCCACATCGGGTTAATCGGCCAGAGGATGAATCGGCGGGCCATGCGGCCGGGCTTGTGAGTGAAGTGAAGTGACTCTTCCACCCAAACCGCACAGCATCCGCCGATGACGTAGACCACGGCAAGGACAATCAAGAAGATCTGCATGAAGCACCTCCTAGAAGGTGGGTTTGATGACGATGCCGAACGCGCAACCCGACTCCCGTCCATCGTCACGGCTGAGACTGATCGGCGCCGTACACTTCACGAGAGGACCGACAGACAGTCGCCCCATGTTGTAGAGAAGACTGACCTCGCCTTCTCCGACAGTACCCTCAGCGAAGCCGAAGGCTCCCGTGTCGTAGAAGGCTCCAAGTTTCCAGTCGAGTGAGCCGCGTCCGAGAACCCGGCTCTGCATCACGTGCAGTCGTGTAATCGTACCTCGTGCCGGGTCGTTACCCGACATCGCGAGATAGTGTTCGACCACGAAGCGACCTCGCAGACCTCCTTGAAACTCCCGTGTGCTGAGCTTCGTGTACAGCTGAAAGACATCACTCGCCGCCAGCGTGGAGACATCGATGTACATCACACCGAGGTCGAGGATGTTATTCGCCCAACCAGCGTTGTAGTCGACCTCGCTGTCGAATTCGTCCATCCACCCGGCCTTGCCGCCCCGCGAAACCCAGAGGTCGCCGTAGAGACCGTTCTGGAACGAGATGAAGAGGTCCGACTGGATCACGGGGCCGTCGTAGAAGAGACCGCCGTTGGCACCGCGGTACGTGTCGATCAGCTTCGTGGTGAAGCTGTACGTCTGCGCCGAGGCACTGTTGACGGTCAGACCGAACATCAGAGCCAGTGCAACAATGAGTGCTTTGAGTTTCATTTCCCCTCCTTAGGGTAGCCAAACGAATTTTTCTACGAGAACGTCGAGACGACTCGATGTGCCGTCACTGAAGTACTGCCAGACGGTCTTCCCCACCATTCTCGCCTTGATGCGAGTAATGAGAAATACCATGAAGGCAGTCGACGGGATGGCGCGAGCGAGAAAGACGTAAGCGAACTTGTCGTGGTCGATCACTGCGGGATACGCAGCGAAGAAACACGCGGTCAAGACCAACGCCCACGTCGTCACCGGCTCCGAACTTTCCTTTGCACCCCACAGCTTCACCACCGTGGCACCATAGGCACACAAAGCGATGATCTGTAAGAGCACGTAGGATAGGAACGGATCGTGAGTAACGAACCAGAATCCCACCGCGATGCCGCCTCCCAGAAGACAGAGCTTCTGGGAGAGGTCGAACTTCACGAAGAGCTTCCCGTCCTTCCACTTGACCAAGATGACGCTCGTCAGGATCGAGATGATATTGACGAGTGAACTGAAGAGCGCGACATTGCCTTTCAATGAGACACGCGGACTATGACAGTACATCCATGTCGACAGTGTGATGAACACCGTCAGTAGAATCCAGGTGGCAAGCTTCGGATCGGTTTCCCGGTTGCCCTCGGCATTTCGACGCCACATCCGCCGATCGTAATCGATCGATGAAGCGATGATCAAAGCCGCGACAATGAGAAACGTCACTTCGTACACTGCACACCTCCAGGTTGATGGGTGGGACTGCGGACTGCTATGACTTCAACTCAATAATTTCTGAGCATTCTTTTGGTAAGGACCAAAGCGGAACAGGAGTGAAACTCTACCTTGTATTATAACGCTTTTAAAGCATAAGTCAAGTGTATCATGCCGTAGTAAGGCCACAAAACCCGCCTCATGAGGCGGGTTTTTGGAGTCATCTTTTTTGACGTGGTCTATTTAAACAAACGTTTTATCGGACAATTTGGAACGAACGGTCGCTCTCATCATAATCCCAATATGGTGATTTTACATTGGCGACCATGAGATAGACCTTGTAATCACACTTCTCGCTTATGAGATCCTTGGGTACTTCCCAGTCATAAACACCATCATTCTTAATGCCGGAAGTGATCAAACCGTCTTTGATCGAACACGAGTCGCTTTTTACACGCAACTCCATAGACTCATCTTCGACAACAGACTTCCAACTCCAGCTTATCCGAAACGTCTTACCTGCTTTGAGCTTCTCGCCACCATCCGGCGAATCAATCTTGAGGTACCCCTTGCGAGTATCTGTGTCGTCCGAGTTTATGATGGTCACATAGTATGGCTCGCTCGCAGAAACACCGTTCGAGACGGTGATAGCAACGCGTGCGCCATCCTTCTCGTCCTTTGGAACAACGAACTCCGCGTAACCATCGGACGATCCCCATCCACTTGCAGATGTGCGAGGCTTGCAGCAATCAAAGAGCACATCCAACTTTCCACTCAGACCTGAACCGTAGATATACGCTGTCTCTCCCGCGTAGACTTCACCGGCTTCTGCCGCTTTTGCCTGAATCACCTTGATCACAGGTACACTAGTGCGATCTGTTGGAGTCGTGGTTTCATATGTATCGATGTCCACTCCATCTTCCTCCTGCATAATCGCAAGCTGGCGTTGGAGTTCCTGGACCTGTGCAATGAGCGACTTGAGCAATGCGCTAATGTCGGCGTATGACGTTTCTGCATGAGCCGGGCGAGCAACAAGCGCGCCGGCAATGAGAACAACCGCAAACAGATAAGAAAGTTTCTTCATAGGATAGATAATTTGTAACGCCGTAATAATCCCCCGCTTTCCTGACCAAGTCAATCATCACAAATATCTCATCTCCCATCAGCTACAATAGATATATGAATCTCTCCGACAAGCTCAGTGACGCCCTGCGCGTGGACGAATCCCACACCAAAGCGCTCGCGCGGCTTGGTGTCACGACTGTTCGCGATCTCTTCTATCACTTCCCTGCTCGCTACGATGACCTCTCAGGCGCGACGCAAACAGGAAGTCTCGCCAAGGGACAAAAGGTAACGCTCTACGGAACCATCTCGAAAGCAAAAGTTTCAAAAGGATGGAAGTCAAAGATCCCGATGGCACAGGCGACGATCAACACCGTAAGCGGCAAAGTGAAAGCGGTCTGGTTCCATCAACCTTACATTGCCAAGATGTTCCCCGAAGGTGCAACGGTGAAGGTTGAAGGTACGATCTCGGAACGCAGTGGTGAATTCTATCTGTCGAACCCAGCGATAACACATGCATCGGTGATTCCTGACGAAACCGATTCGCTCTTTGTTCAAGAGGATGGAGATGACCACAGCGAGCCGGCAGTCGGGACGCTCTTCCCTGTCTATCCCGAAAGCCGTGGTGTCACATCGCGCTGGATTTACTACGCAATCAAGAAGCTCATCAAAGGCGGAGCGCTCGAACATGTCGTCGATCCTCTGCCTGCCGATGTTCTCAAACGTCTCAATCTTCCCTCACTCGGCACAGCGCTCGTGTGGATTCACGCGCCCGAGAACAACAAAGACGCAGATGCGGCCCGCAAACGATTCGCATTCGAAGAAATCTTCTTCATTCAACTCAAGAAACAGCAGGAGCGGCACATGACCGACTCGCTTCCGACGTGGGACATTCGCCCAACAAAAGAAAGTGTTGATGGATTCCTCTCCAAATTCCCTTTCAAACCGACGTCAGCACAATCAAAAGCGCTCGACGACATCTTTGCTGATTTCGCAGGCACGCGTGCGATGTCACGACTCCTCGAAGGAGATGTCGGTTCAGGAAAGACATTTGTTGCCGCAGCAACAAGCTTTGCCGTTGTTACAACTCGCCCGCCCAAGATGGTTCAAAGCGGTCCAGCATTCCCAAAGAAATCTGATTTGCAGAAAATGGCACAGGTCGCTGATGGTAAACAAGACTTCGGCAACTTGCAGGTTGCGCTCATGGCACCAACAGAGATTTTGGCAACACAGCATTTTGAATCTTTCGTGGAGCTCTATCGCGGATTGCCCATCAACGTTGCACTCATCACGTCATCGGGCTGCAAAAAGTTCCCGTCCAAGCTCAATCCAAATGGTTGGACCAATATCTCTCGCTCTCAATTATTGAAATGGGTCGCGAACGGTGAGATCCCGATTCTCATTGGCACACATGCGCTCATTCAAAAGACGGTGGAATGGAAACATCTCGCCTACATCATCATCGACGAGCAGCACCGCTTTGGCACCAAACAGCGCGCCGCCTTGGCACGCAAAGACAAGAACCTCCCACACCTTTTAAGCATGACCGCGACGCCAATCCCCCGTACGTTGGCGCTTACTATTTACGGAGACCTCGATCTCACACTGCTCGATGTGATGCCACCAGGACGTAAACCGATTATCACCAAAAACGTTCCGCCTTCGGGACGCAAAGAAGTGTACGAACACCTACGGCAAGAGTTGGAGGCAGGACGACAGGCGTACGTCATCTGTCCGCGCATCGATGCGCCAGATGAGACCGATGAAATGGCACTGCAAGCAAAGTCGGTGGAAGAAGAAGCCAAGCGTCTTGCGCGCGAGGTGTTCCCCGAGTTCTCGGTTGGCGTGCTTCACGGCAAGATGAAGTCGGAAAAGAAAGAAGACATGATGAAAGCGTTTACCGAAGGTTCGGTCAAGATCCTCGTTGCGACATCGGTGGTCGAAGTTGGTGTGAACGTACCGAATGCGACGATCATCCTCATCGAAGGTGCTGAACGCTTTGGTCTCTCACAGCTCCACCAGCTCCGCGGCCGCGTGCTCCGCAGTAATCACCAGGCATATTGTTATCTCTTTACTGAATCCAAATCACAGCCAACGCTCGACCGTCTCAAAGCACTCACCAAAGCCGCCAATGGTTTCGAACTCGCCGAACACGACCTCATGCTCCGCGGTTCGGGAGATCTCTCGGGCAAAAAGCAGTGGGGTGTCTCTGACATCGGCATGGAAGCACTCAAAAACCTCAAGCTTGTTGAAGCCGCACGTGCCGAAGCAAAACGAATCGTCGAATCAGATGTGCTTCTCACAAAATACCCCGAATTACAAAAAGCCCTCGCCGAGCGAGGCGAGGTGCATTTTGAGTAGAGAGTAACGTTCTACTTTTTCAACAAGTCAAAAATCATAAAGAGTGGAATCTTCTGGTGAATCTCCCAAAAAACAGGATCTACCTCTCGACATGTATCTGTCGACTTCGGTTCAATGAAATCAATCAGGTCAAAATCGGAGTCTATGATGTCTTTGAGGATTTCCTGCATTGAGCGGTGAATGTAAGATACTTTGAAATCTTCAAACCAGGTATCGTTAATCCTCCTCGTAGTCAGATAATCTCCCACAACCTCACAGGTTTTTGATGCTTTGAACTTTTTGTATCCCATCAATACCGCACTGTTGGTGCCCTCGTATGTCTTCTGCGATCCCCACCGCACTGGGTGATGTGTGGAAAATAAAAATCGTCCGTCTTTCTTGAGAAGTGTGTGAAGGGACTTCAAGATACCCTGCCAAGGCTCAACGTAATGCATGACGAGACTGGAATATACAAAATCAAAAGACTCGGGAGGAAAATCCAGCTGTTCCATATCCATTACGTGAAATTCGAGTTCTGGGTAGCTTTTTTTCGCATACTCGATGAGACCTTCGGAAATATCTACACCAACAACTTTGGCGCCGAGAGAAGCAAGATGTGCACACTCTTCACCCGTACCACATCCAAGACACAAAACTCTGAGTCCACTGAGATCTGGGAGTTTTGCATACATCGCAGGCTTTTCAAGATACTCGTGAGCGATGTTCTCTCCACTTCGCATCTTTTGTGCCCATTTTTCTGCGTAGGAATTGTATGAATCTATAGTGTTTTTATCTGTAGACATAATTATTCTTAATTTTCCTCCTTCAAAAATCCTCCTGCCTGAATGGACCAAAGCTTTTTGTAGAGATCGTCTTTTGTGAGGAGCTCGTCGTGCGTGCCCATCGCGCGGATGTTACCGCCCTCGATGACGATGATCCTGTCCATCGTGATGATGGTCGAGAGGCGGTGTGCAATGACGATGACCGTCTTCCCTTCCATGAGGATATTGAGTGCTTCTTGGATGAGGTGCTCTGATTCGGAGTCGAGGCTCGATGTTGCTTCGTCGAGCACAAGAATCGGCGCGTCTTTGAGAATCGCGCGAGCGATAGCGACGCGCTGACGCTCACCACCCGAGAGCTTCACGCCACGCTCGCCGACCATCGTGTCATATCCATCAGGAAGCGACGAGATGAACTCGTGACAACGGGCTTTCTTGGCAGCTTCAAGAACTTCTTCGTCAGTCGCGTCGCGACGTCCGTAGCGGATGTTATCCATGAGCGAACGGTGGAAGAGAATTGGCTCTTGTGGCACCAACGCAATCGCGTCGCGAAGACTATCTTGGGTGACTTTTGAGATGTCTTGGCCGTCGATGAGGATGGTGCCTGAAGTTACATCGTGAAAACGGAACAAAAGTTTCGTGACTGTGGTCTTTCCTGCGCCCGAAGGACCGATGAATGCAACCTTTTCTCCTGGGGCAATTGAGAGAGAGAAACCGTCGAGCACTCTGCGCGTCTCATTAAAGTTAAAGATCACGTCAATGAAATCAATTTTGCCTTCTGCAACCTTGAGCGTTCCCGCGTCAGGAACATCTTTGACACCGAATGGCATATCGAGTATCTCGACCATCTCCTTCGCATCAGCAAATGATTGATAGAGATTCTTAAGGACCCAACCAATACCCCACAACGAGTTAGAGAGCGTGAGGATATAGGTCTGGAACAAGACGAAATCACCAACCGTGAGCAGCCCCTTTTGATAAAGCTGGACCGAACCGAGCATAACAACCACTTCAATGATGATTGTCAGGAGCCCTTGCACCGCGCGCACTGTTTCGTTGATGTTCCACGTAAACAAACGAATCTTTCGGAGAGCTTCAACAGCCGCGCCGAACACTCCCTCTTCGTGGTCGAACGCAGAAAAAAGCTTGATGGTCGTGCTGTTCGTAAGCGTATCGGATGCGATAGCACCAACCTTGGTGTCAGCAGCAGCGCGCTCTTCCTCATACTTCTGCTTCCATTTGATTACGAGATAGTTGACGTAGATCAGGACAACGCACCATATGAGCAACGCAAATCCAATTTCTTTCGATCGCGAGAAGATGACGAAGAGCATTGCTACCGTCGAGATGAAAAGCGGTATGAGCGAGTACGCGAATTGGTCAAAGATTGTCTCGTACGCAGATGCAAACCTGTTGATCTTGCGTGTGAGCGAACCGACGAATGAATTCGTGAAGAATTCATGCGAGTGGTGGAGAATGTTCGAGAAGGCCTTATTCGAAAGATTGGACATCACCCGAGTCTGGATCCAGCTCGTGATAAATGAGATTGGACGCCACGAGAACCATCCCAAAGCTTTGAGCGAAAGCCCCCAGATAAGGGCGGTAAGGGCAACACCTACCGCAGCACCCGAAGAAAGCGCATCAAAAAAGTCCTTGTAGTAGAGAGGCGCGACAGCAGTGATGATGCTGTTGGCGATAAGACAGACCAATATGACCAAAAAGCCCACCGGGTGCTTCTTTGATTCCTCGTAAAAAACTCCGAGGATGCGTCCTGTGGTTACTGTTGAAGCCTTTTTAGGAGTTGCATTCATTGGGCAAGGATATCACAATGGCCTCGCGTGAGTCCCGCCCCTAGCTCAATGGTTAGAGCTCCGAGCTTATACCTCGGCGGTTCATGGTTCGAGTCCATGGGGGCGGATAATGTTATCCTTTAATCATCACCCCATGCCCCACCATCCCCAAGACTCCATCGTCATCACCGTTGATGGAACATCCGGTTCCGGAAAAAGCGCCTTAGCAAAAGAGCTTGCTAAGGCGCTTTCTTTTTGTCATCTCAACAGTGGACTCCTCTACCGTATGGTCGCGGCAGAAGTAGCAGATAAGATTGAGAATGATCTCGAAGGGTGTCTCGAGTTCTTGCGGAATGCGACAGTCGAGTATCGTCCCGATCAGCACGTGGTCTTTGGTGGACAAGACATCACCGACCTCACACATTCGCCACAGACCGATCGTATGACGCCTGCAGTTGCGAAGATTCCCGCAATCCGCGAGATTGTTCGAGGATGGCAAAACAAAATCGTTCGCGATTGGGGCGATTCAGTTGTCGAAGGGCGCGACATCGGCACTGTGGTATTCCCCAACGCACAAGTAAAAATCTATCTCGAGGCTGACATCGGAAAACGTGCGGAGTGGCGACATCTCCAACGAAAAAAGAAAGGCGTTGAAGAACCGCTCGAAGACATCCACAAAGCCTTAGAAGAACGAGACCGTATGGATATCGAACGCCCTGAGTCGGGTCTCCGCCCTGCCTCGGATGCGCACATACTCGATGCTTCTGACAAGACCCAGGAGGAAGTGCTTGAGGAGGCGCTCCGCATCGTCCGCGACGCGCTTAGCAAGTAAGCTGTTCTCTCGAAGCCTCGGTTCATGTATCGTTACGAGCATGAAATTGAAAACACCCCATCTTCTCATCGGCCTCGGCGTCATCGTACTCTTGCTTGCCTTCATTCTCCCCAATCTCAATGGGTCAAAGTACCTGCGCTCGGCCAAAGCCGGTGGTGATTATCTTGTGAGCCACATATATGACGACGGCTCTTTTGTTTATGAATACGATCCTGTCACCGGTGATGAGTCTTCTACATATAACATTCTCCGCCACGCAGGGACCGCATATTCCCTCATCGATTTGTATGAAGCGACCAAAGACGAGCGCTATCTCCGTGCAGGAGAACAAGCACTCGTTTATTTGAATGATCAAGTCGTCCCCTGCCCTGGCATTGTCGACGCTGCCTGTGTGAAAGAAGGAGATGAAATCAAGCTCGGCGGAAATGGGCTTGCAGTCCTCGCTTTTGCCGAGCATGCGCTTGTGACAGGTTCGACTGAGTATCTCGCACAAGCTCAGGCTCTCGCTCAGTTTATGGTCGCAACACAAAACCCCGACGGCGAGTTCTCGATCCACAAAATGGATAGTGCTGGCACTGTGAACGATTTTACATCCGGGTATTACCCCGGCGAAGCGATCTTCGCCCTCGCCCGTCTCCATGATGTTGATGGCAACGATGTGTGGATCGACACGGCGCACAAAGCGGCGCACTGGCTTATCGAGGTGCGCGATGCCGATGTGGCAACTCCAGACCTCAACCACGACCACTGGCTTCTCTATGGTCTTAACGAGCTCTACACGAACCGTGCCGATGCTGCATATCTTGCTCACGCGCACAGAATCGTCAAATCGATTGAAGCGATTCAACACCATGATCAAACTGGAGACAAGGCGGATTGGAACGGTGGATTCTACAACCCTCCCCGCTCAACGCCGACAGCCACACGAAGCGAAGGTCTAGGGGCAGCATACGAACTCTTCATGCAAGCAGGAGATGAAACGTCAGCGATGAACGCAAAAGATATTATGAAAAAGGCGCTCGAGTTCCAACTTCGTACACAGTTCACTGCGCGCCAACTCGCATCGCTCGATGCAGACCCGACCGCAGTGGGAGCCTTCCACGAAAGCCTCGACGAATACGAAGTGCGCATCGACTACGTCCAACACAACGTTTCCGCGCTCCTCTCATTCGACAGAATAGAAAATAAATAATAGTCAGGAACGTGAAACGGCCCCCAAAAAACGGGGGCCGGTTAAGAACGTCGGCGTCGGCGCACGTCTTCGTACACACGAAGACGTCTTTGGTACTCTCTGATTTCCTTGATGTCGTCGAGCAGTCTTGTCTCCTTCTCCCACGGGAACTCGCTACCGAGTTCCGCCAGAGAAAGGCAAAGCCTGTTTACGTCGACAGTAAGAAGATCGAGCCCCGCCCTATCAAGGAGCTCCTTGGTTCTTGCTGCTCGCTCGGAGAGCTGAGGCGGTGACGGTCGAACAAATACTAGGACATGGGGGTCCACTGGCACCTCCTTTTCTGGAAAGGATTGTACACTATTACGTTAGATTCGTCAAATCTAGTTAATCTGAGCAGCGTTCTTATCGCTAGCTTCGACTTGGGATCGTGAATCATCGAGGGCACTTGAAAGTTCTTCGACCATGGAACGACTGCTGTCCAGCTTAGCTTCGTGCTGTGTTAAAACACCTGCCTTAACAAGAAGACCCGTCATCATGTCAGTCTTGCCCTTCATTTCACCACGCTGCATGTGGTAACGATTCCACAGCATTTCGAGTCCGTTTTGAATACGTTCCTGGCGTTCTGGGCGAGCCTCCCGCTCCTCCTCGGTTTCAACTTCGATCGCATTTTCCATTACCACTTTATTTTGTTCCCCTATCGATTCTGCGATATCGACCGCGCCTTTTGCTGAACGTCCTTTTGCTTCCTCTTGAGTACGACCAGTATCCTTATTGCCGCCAAAAAAGTTTCCTAATTCGAATTTCATAGATATAAGTTATTGATTGTAAGCACCCTTATGATACCCCCTTCTCCTTCCCCTTCACAGCAATGCCGTGGGCGCGAAGGATGGCCTCAAAATCGTCTTGTTCGATGGTCTCTTTTTCGATGAGGACATTCACAATCGCATCGAGAACATGCTTGTGGTCGGTGAGAACCTTTGCGGCGCGTTCTCGCGCGACGCTCAAGAGCTTGCCGACTTCATCATCAACCTTGGCAGCAATCTTTTCTGAGTAGTCGCGGACTTCTGACATACCTCCTTGGTGCTGAACGTCTTCGACGAGTGCAACAGGGCCCACTTCGAGCGACATGCCGTAGCGCGTCACCATGTCACGTGCGAGCGATGATGCGACCTGAAGATCGTTTGATGGACCGGTTGTGATATCACCAAAGACCATTTCTTCTGCTGCGTATCCACCAAGCGTCATTGCGAGACGATCGAGAAACGCTTTGCGCGTGAACAAACGATTCTCTTCGAGCGGAAGCGAGAGCGTATAACCGCCCATGTGCCCGCGCGCGATAATCGAGACTTTGTGGATCGGGTCTGACTCAGTGAGCACCGATGCGACGAGCGCATGACCGGCTTCGTGGTATGCGGTAATCTTCTTTTCTTTGTCAGAAAGGATATGACTACGTCGCTCCGGTCCCATCATGACCTTCTCGATCGAGCGGATGAGGTCGAACTGTGCAACCTTCATACGGTTCTCACGAGCAGCAAGAATCGCTGCTTCGTTCATGAGCGATTGGAGATCAGCGCCAGAGAACCCTGGCGTTCGCTCAGCAATTGTTTTGAGGACAACATCTTCGGCAAGCGGCTTGGTGCGTGCATGGATCGCAAGAATCGCCTCGCGGTCGGCGCGGTCAGGAAGATCGAGACGCACGCGGCGATCAAAGCGACCTGGGCGAAGAAGCGCAGGGTCGAGCACATCAGGACGATTGGTCGCTGCCATGACAATCACTTCTTCTGTTGGCTCGAATCCATCCATTTCAACAAGAATCTGGTTGAGTGTCTGTTCGCGCTCGTCATTGCCACCACCAACACCCGTGCCACGAACACGACCGACGGCATCAATCTCATCAATAAAGATAATTGCAGGAGCCGCTTTTTTCACCGTTTGGAACAAGTCGCGCACGCGGGATGCACCGACACCGACGAACATCTCAACGAACTCAGAACCCGAGATTGAGAAGAACGGAACACCCGCCTCCCCTGCTACCGCACGTGCGAGCAATGTCTTACCGGTACCTGGGCTTCCCATGAGCAAAACACCCTTTGGAATTTGCGCACCGATTGCGAGGAACTTCTTGGGATTCTTGAGGAAGTCGACGATTTCGAGAAGTTCTTCTTTTGCTTCTTTCACACCGGCGACATCTTTGAAGAGAACTTTCTTGTTGTCTTTGGGATCAAAGAACTTGGCGCGCGCCTGACCAAATGAGAACGCCTGCATTCCTGTTCCCTTTGCAGAGCGCGTAATCATATAGATAAAGAATCCAATGAGAAGAAGCGGGATGAGAATTGGTGCGAGATTGATTACCCAAAACCAAAAGCCCGATGCACTCTGCACGGAGATGGTCGTTGATGCGAGTTCGGCGGGAGTCACGCCATATGCAGCAAATGATTCCGAAAGGCCAACGCCAGTTTCTTTGCGTGATGTCTGCTCCGAACCATCCGCGCGGATAATCGTGAGTGTGTCACCTTCGACAACGATCGACGTGATCGAGCCGGTCGAAATATCTTGGGCAACCTGAGAGAACGGAATCTCATTGGCATCTTTCTGGTCGGTGAAAAGCGTGTACGCCGATGAAATGACAAAGAAAATGATTACCGTGATGAGAATCTGTGTAATAAAGCTCTTGGGGAACTTTGGCTGTGGCTCCTTGCGAGGCTGTTTTGGTTGCTTGGTGGCGCGTTGTGACATGGGAAGAGTATACAGCTTTTAGCTTCTGACTTTTAGCTTTGCCTATTAAAAACAGAAACGACAAGCCCACGATCCTCTGTGGGTGTCGTGGGCGAAGAAGCAGAGCTGGTCAGCGATAGTGGTAGTCGTCGTCTTCTTCACCTCCTCCAGAGCAGATAGCGAGAATGAAAAGGACGTCGACGATCACCGTGATAATCCCGAGGACGATGAACGGCCAGCGGGTGGAGAAGACATACAGCTGAATCAGCCCGAACCCCACCGCGCTCAGGATACCCACGATGAGAGCCCCAATGTCCGGACGACGCTCCAGAATTGCCGGCCCGAACAGGAACGTGGCAATCCAGACGGCTCCTCCGATGCAGATACTGATTGCCCAAATCCAAAAGATTTCCATAGCAGTCCCTTTTCCTTCCTGGCCATCAGGCCAAAAGTTTGTACAGCCGAATGCGACGATACGCCCGCTTCGTCTCAAAGTCAAAGGCCTGTATGATACCTGCATGGAACGGATTGAGAACAGAAAAGCACGCCGCGATTACAGCATCCTTGAGACCATCGAGGCTGGTATCGCTTTGGAAGGCAGTGAGGTGAAGTCCATACGGGCACACCGCGCCTCCCTTGATGGTGCATATGTAGAATTCTCTGGAACCTCGGCCCAATTGATGAATATGCACATCGAGCCCTATCAACCCAAGAACATTTCGGAGTCATATGACCCCAAACGGCCCCGTCCCCTCCTCATTTCAAAGAAAGAGCTGACAACGCTCGCCATGGAGAAAAAAGAGAAGGGGTTGACAATAGTACCACTTTCGGTCTATAATAAAGGACGGTATATCAAGGTCTCCCTTGCCCTCGTGAAAGGAAAGAAGAACTACGACAAGCGCGAAGCTCTCAAAAAGGAGGCCGTTCGTCGCGATACCGGACGTACTTTGAAAAATCGATAGGTTCCCTATCGACACATACAAACAGCAAGACGTTTACCGCAGGGGTGGAACTATCACGTATCAGAAATCGTGTGCCGAACACTCAACAACAGCAGATCTGACTTTAGAGTTTGAGATTTGTTCGGCCCATGGGATTTGTCCATTGGATCTTTCTTCCCCAACGGGGGATGTCTTGCTTCGACGCTGTGTTCGCTTCTTTTCGTGCGTGGCGGGAGCGCGCTACCTTCCTTACCAATGGCGCAAACCTACCTGCAAAATCAGGATCTGTAAGTCCTTACTTCACTGCTAAGGATTTCACATTCGCTTACGCTAACGCGTAACGAACGTCTCCGCATTCGACTGTTCGATAGAGTGCGTGAGGCGTAAAACCTTCGAACCGCTGCTGATGAGGCCGCTTTGATCATCAGCTTAAGATTCAAAGCTCTATGTCATATCGTTTCGCCTGTCTTCGAGATATGACACGAGAATTCAAGACTTGCTACGTCATGTAGATGCGTCAAGAACAACACAACGGACGTGGGGTCAAACCCGCCATCTCCACCATAAATAACAGAAAGCCGCCCTTCGGGGCGGCTTTCGTATTCCCAAAAACTACGACGCTCTTCCCTCTCGTGCGAGCCTGAGAATCTCTTGAACGATAATGTCCTTCTGAGCGCTGTATTCTTTTCGATTCTCTTTGAATTCTTCTGCTAATCGTTTTTTGGTTTCGTTATAGAGCGATACCGACTCAGGATGTTCAAGCATGTAACGCTTGAAGTCGATTCGATCGTTCCAAAATTCTCCCTTCGTCTCAACAACATGCACATGTACAAGTGGTACGATGCCGTCGCTCTTTCGAAAGTAACGTCGCTCAGGAACCATCTCTTCGAATCGTTTAAAATAGACATACCCGAGCGCCTCGAATGCAGGAATGAATGAAGATTCATCGCCAAAGCTTTTTACGAGAACCATGATGTCGATCTCAGGCTTTGCCAGTGCGCCCGAGATCGCCGTACTACCGATGTGCTCTATCTCAAGGATGCACGGAGTAAGCACCAAAAGAATGGCTTCCTTCTCTTTTTCATACAAAGCGGCCCAGCTCGGCTGGTATTCGGATAGGATCACAGGGGCGAGTTTTGAGGGCATGGTTTTACTCTATCAAAAATAATATGAAAAGCCCGCATCCTCTGCCAAAAAGGATGCGGGCTTCGACAAAGAGCGCCTCACGCTCGTCTGAACTTTTCGGCCTTCAACTTCTGGAAGACGCCACTTGCCATCATCGCGTCGCAGAGGGCGCGACACTGGCTGTCCGTCGGCTCACTCCACTCCTCCGACATGAGTGTCGAGAATGCTTCTCCTCGAATCTCGACTTCACCGAGGACATCGTTCCCAGCGTCGACGGAGTTGATGTACTCATCCGTCAGTTGCGGTGCGAGCGAGAAGAAACGTCCATCGAGCGGCTTAACACTCGAGCGAATGGAAAGGAAATCGCACGGTGGCGGTGGGATGGGGCGACCGTCACGGGAAGTTGATTCTTCTCCTTCCCAGAACTTGCCGAACATCACACCAGTTTTCGTGTAGAGCGCTTTCAAGAGCCAGTGTGGCCAGTCGAGAAGCACTCTTCCCTTTCCTACGAGCGTAGGATCGTGAAAGATCACGTTCTCGCATGAAAGCGTCCACCCCTTCACCGTCTGCTGCTTCCTGCGATGCTTGCGGAACAGTTCCGTGTGAATGAGTCCGAGGTAAAACACCTGTGCTTCGAGATGCTCGAGAGAGCCAGGAATCAGCTCATGCCTTGAAAAAAGGATTACTCCTTCTTCCACAGAGGGCCCTAGAAAAGGGCAGAAGCCTCCCGCAATCTCTCCCAAGTAAGTACCGAGCCCTGGAAGTCCCTCTGACGAAGTCGTCCGAAACATGTTTACCCCCTTCAGTGAGTCCTTTCGGGCTCAGAAGATTAAGAGAAAGGAGGGCACAACGCGTGCCCTCCCTTTTTATGCGGTCGGTGGGCCTAAGCCCTCCAGAGAACGTCTACTCCAACGGCTCGCAGTCCCACGAGGCGATGACCTCGCCCGAATCCAGATACCGCTGGTACGCCTCGTGATCCAGCTTGCCGGAAGAGTCGGTGAACCAGACCGGATCCAGCTTGCCGAAGCGAGCTTCGTAGGCGGCGACCCAGGGAAGCCTACCCTCGCCCTTGAGGGAAACGTGCTTCACCGGAACTCCGACGACGTCCACGCAGAACGCCGTGTAGGTCTTCTCGTCCTTGAGCAGGCCGTGCCAGTGCTCGTCCATGAAGCCAGCGGGCATCGGGGCAGAAAGCCCCTCCGCTTGAAACTGATGCGCAACCTGAAAAAACCGGGAAAGCTCTGCCGATGCCACTGCTACGTTGTTCAACATGTCCGGCTCCTTGAAAACCTTGAACCGCTTGATGCGAAGCTATAGGGGGCACGCAGGAATCGAGAGCCATCCTCATTTCCTTGCGAGAATTTGGAATACAGGCCCAAATAGAACAACCTGATTCCATACTACAAGCATCGTCCGTAGTGTCAATACAACCAAAAAATCAAATCGAAAGCCGCCCTTCGGGGCGGCTTTCGTATTTCAGAATAGTCGTTTACGCCTTCGCAATCTTCGCGAGCTCTTCCATCACTTGAGATGGAAGAAGCGATGCTTTGACGATAAAGTGCTCAACACCAAGACCTTTGGCTTCGACAACGGCATCATCTTCGTTTGTATTTGAAAGGATGATGACCTTTGCATTTGGTGCAAGGTTCTTTGCGCGGATTTCTTTGAGTGTATCGAGTCCGCTGAGACCCGCCATGCTCATATCGAGCGCAATGATGTCCGGAACGAAATCAATGAGAAGTGCGAGTGCTTCTTCGCCACTCGATGCGGTGCGGAGGTCCATGCCGGCCTCTTCCCCCATCTTCTTGTAGAGCGAGACGAGAAATGTATCGTCGTCCACGATAAGAGCCTTGGTTTTTGGTGATTCGTTTTCCATATGTATGAACGAAAAGCGTTAGGCAGGGTTTGTCTCTGCCCAGTCTGTACCGAAGCCGTTGACTACATACCCGAGCACCTGTGATGGGAGGAGGAATGACTTTGGAAGAAAGCGCTGGATGCCGAGCTTGCGGAATTCTTCTTCGTGCTCTGCTTGGTGGATGTTCGAAAGAATCGTCATGTCTGCGTTTGGCGCAAGCTTCTCATCGCGAACGGCTTTAAGCACCTCAACCCCACTCATGCCGGGCATGTTGATGTCGAGCAAGATATTGTCGGGAACATATCCACCACGAAGAATAACGAGCGCTTCTTCACCAGAGATTGCTGTCGTCAGTTCAATCGGATATTGCTCTGCGTTCTTCTTATAAAGCGAGACGAGAAATTGGTCGTCATCGATGAGGAGGACTTTCTTCTTTTGTGCAGGTGCTTGTGTGTCCATATGAGTAAGCTTAGATAATGAGGAAAAACCAAGGAGCCTATATCTAGGCTTTAAGGATAGCACGAGAAATCCTCTAGAAAACCCTTGTGGAGTTCATAAAACTCTCCCCCACATGCGACGGTGTCACATAACGGCTCACCACCCGATCAAGAATTCGTGAGGGGGAAAGATGTGTTTTTGGGATGAAATCCTCTATACCAAACTCTTTGAAGTCATGCGCATATTCCTCCTCAAAGGCATTCGAAATGATAATGATGTCCGTCGAGGGCACGAGCCTCTCGCTACGTATTGTTCGGAGCACATCCACCCCACTCATGCCGGGCATATTGATATCCAAAAGAATGGCATGCGGCTCGAGTCCTGTACGAATAAGCTCAAGTGCCTCTTCCCCACTGAGTGCAGTGTTGAGATCCACGAGATAGCTCTCTGCGTTTTTCTTGTAGAGCATTACGAGGAAACTATCGTCGTCAACGAGCAAGACATTAACTTTTTTATTTATAAAACGCATGAGTTTTTGATTTTTTAAAAGAACGGAGTCATGAGTATACCAAGCACCTCTCACACCTTGGCAAGTTTTTGCTGTGGGTAAGTCGAACAACCCTTGTGTTCATCGTGAAAACACTTGACAGACAGTCTTATATGGTGTTATATTATTCGTAGGTGTTCACTCTGAGCGCCAAAACTTTTCTGCAGCCAGGAGGCTCGCCATGAAAAAGTCGATTCTCGTTCTCATCGTGCTTTCCCTCTTCCTGCCTCTGGGCGCCGAAGCGAGAGGAAAGAAGACCTTCAACCTGACCGACGCCTCGGGAATCACTTTCCCCGAGCTGGTCACCAGCGTTCCGGCCAAGCTGCCTGCCGGTGTGCCACCGCAGAAGAAGGTCATTCTGCGGGTCGTCATCGAGAAGGACGGCCTCGTCATTTCGTACGGACCCATCAAGCGCGGTCTCGACCCGGCGCTCATCGGTGCCGCGGAGAAGGCGGTTCAGGAGTGGCGATTCAAACCCGCCATGAAAACCTGGGCGCGCGGGCACATCACCCCAGTGCGCGTCCGGATGCTCATCGTGGTTCCGGTCGTCTCTTGACCGAAAACCTCCCACCCCCGAGGGGCAGTCGCCAGACTGCCCCTCTCTCTTTTATGAAACCCCCAAAGGTATTTTCATTTTGATGCTTGAATGTATACTTACCGTGATATGGATAAGGCCTCCCGTTATCTCTTCCTCTTTGTCGTTTTGGCAATTCTTGCCGTCGGAGCCTACAAGTACAAAGAGTTCGTCATCGACAGAAATTTCGACATATTCGCGTACGTCACCTGCGACCCACAAAACGAATCGTGTTTTGTCGCTGACTGTTCGCCCGAAGATGACCCTGAGTGCGATCTCACTCCGTACAAGAAGGTATTAAAACCAGCAAAGAATATTGAGGAGTGTGGACCTTCGGAAGAGTGCCCGGAACTTTCGTGTGATGAAAACGAAGTTGGCTGTACAACAACGTATTGTTCTTCGGAAACCATCGACGAGGGCGAGATATGCGCAGAAACAATCGTAAACCCCATCGAACCCGAGGAGAGTCCCGATGCGCAAGAGTCGGAGGAATCAGCAACCTCTTCCGAAATCGAGCAATAGAAACGGTATGAAAAAACAATTGAAACCAAAGGGTGTGCATTATACGGTCGACTTCTTCGGTTGCGATCCACACCAGCTTGATTCTTTGGATTTCTGGCAGAAATCTCTTCCGCAGGCCGCTGCCGCTGCCGATATGGAAATTCTCCATAGCTATTTTCACCAGTTCGATCCGCAAGGAATCACTGGGTTCCTCCTTCTATCCTCTTCTCACATATCGTTCCATACATGGCCCGAATATAACTATGTGGCGTGCGATATCTTCAGCTGCAGCCACGATGAAGAAACATTCAAAGCGGTTGAGTACCTCAAAAAAGCCGTTCGCCATAAACGAACCGAGCTCCACAAGATACGACGCGGATATGTGGTCATGGAGTATCTCGAATCCCCTATTTACGCGAACGGAAAGATAGAACGAATCAAGGTGACGGAAAAGTTCGCCGAGGTAGACTCGGGATTCCAGAAGATTGTCATCATCAATACCGAAAAGTACGGGCGATGTATGGTCATCGACGGACTTGTTCAAACCTCAGAACTCGACCATGAAACATACGACAAAGCGATTCTCGACAAGATCACGCCCGAGACAAAAAACCTCCTTATTTTAGGTGGTGGAGATGGATATGTTGCTGAAACAGCACTCAAGATAAATCCAAATATCAAAATCACCGTTGTTGATCTCGACCAAGAGGTCGTGCACTTCTCAAAAAAATATCTCGACCAGAAAATCTTCTCTCACCCGAACGTTCATCTCATCATCGGTGACGCGCTTCACTTTGTTAAGACATACGACACCGAAAAAAACGGGCTCTTCGATTGTGTTGCGAGCGACCTGACCGATAACCCCATCGGAAGCAAGAAAGCCGCAAAGGGCGTTGCCGATTTCTACAAAAAGGTTTTCTCATACTCAAACCGTGTCCTCAAGCGTGGTGGTTGGTTCAGTGCACAGGCAGGAGCAGCAAAAGTCACGCCTAAATACCTCAATTCAGCAAAAATAATGGAGGAGGTCATGCGAGAAGAGTTCGGCAATTTCAAGAGAAAAGACGTCCTCATCCCTAGCTACAGCGAGAAGAACGCCTTTATCTACGCCCAAAAGAAAGCCTAGTTGACGTTTAAGTCTTAAAACAAGCCATAGTTGCTACCTTGACAAAAGGCTTTTTGTTGTGCTATAATACAAGAGGAGGTTGGATATAGGATCCAACCACGCACATTCCAACAGGCGCCACAGAGGAGATGCCCCCATGAGCTGGAAAACCTGGTTTTCCTGGTTTAAGGTCGGGGGGAAATACCTCCTGATCGAACGAGCACTGACTGTTCCGACGAGACTCATCGATGGACTGATGATTTTCTTCATCTGGACCGATCCGCATTACGGAGTTCTGAAGGCCTTTCTCATCTGCACCCCTCTCAACTTTGCTCTCTGTTCGCTCGTAGTTTTTACGAACGATCTGCTTGCAAAGCGCGGGAAGGACATGACCGGCATCGACGAGATGCGCAAGGACGCAGAGGAAAAGGGAGGATTCCGTCGTTGGGTGCTTCGTCGCCGAGTGGCAATCTTCTGGATTGGAAGCTGGTTCTACCTTGATCCCGATTATGTCACCCTGTTTCTCCGAGATAAGGGGGCGACATTCTGGGAAAACGGTTACAGAATCACCCTTCCGTCCACACTTGTAGCAATGATCGTCTGGACCGCCATTTACTGGTCGGCACACGAGGGCTACGCTTGGGCCAGTCGGTTCGTAGAATTTTTTTAAGGGGGAGCGGCACATCGTCGCCCCCCTTTTCTGTTTTCCACTATATTCTGTGGTAAAATTTGGTAATGCTTGGCTCTTGGGTAAGTAACAAAATTTGTGTAAAGGAAGGAAAGATTGGACTCGGAACTTTTGCAACCGAAAAGATATCTGCGGGTGAAATCCTTATCGTTCAAGGTGGTCGAATGATCCACAAAACACATTTTGACACCAAAGAGTTTGAACCATTCTGGTACCACGCTTTTCAAGTAGAGCAAGATGTTTATATATGTCCTCTTAACACATCAAAGGAGGCACAGGACGGCATCTTCTCTGTAAATCACTCTTGCGACCCCACGTGTGGTTTCAAAGGGCAAATCACTATGGTAAGTATGCGAGACATAGCTGTGGGTGAAGAAATCACCTTTGATTATGCGATGAGCGACGTACAACCTGAGGACGAGGACTGGGAGAACCTAACATGCTTGTGTGGATCTGATAAATGTCGCAAGACGGTTATTATTGGAAAAGACTGGAAACTTCCCGAACTTCAAAAAAGATACGCCGGTTTTTTTTCAAGATACGTGCAAGACCTCATAGACAGCTCACACAATAATCACTAGGACATCCACATGTTTTGTACCGATGAACTATCTCTTTTAATAGTCAACTCTCTGCGATTCGGCATATTTTCGACAGGTGTCCCTGTCTTGGTCTACTACTCCCACCTTACGGCCATCATTGTCTCACTTTTCCTCAGTTTCTTTGTTTTCATAAAAAACAAGAGTTTCCTCCCCTCTCGGATATTGCTAGCACTTTCGTCAGTCTTTTCCATCCTCGCAATATTGGATATCTTCTTATGGATACTTATAGATAGCAGTTGGTTGATGTTCCTTTGGTCATTTTGGATCTTCTTGTTCATAGCGGTATTTTTCCTAGCGGCCTATTTCCTTTATGTCTATATAAAAGAGGTGGACGTGCCGTTTTTCACGAAAGCTATTTCCGCACTATCACTTATTGGGGTTCTTATACTCTCATCAACAAACTTAAATTTGGAGTTCTTTGATACTTATAACTGTAGCGCATCAGAAGGAACCCTAGTACTCAATCTGATTTTTGGTTTTTCACTTTTGATTTTCTTCGCAATCATCTCGTTTGCTTTTATAACCATTCCTAAAATTACTGACCCAACAAAAAGAAAGAGGACGATATTTGCGACTCTGGGGATTTCATTTTTTCTCTTTGCCTTTGCTGGCACGGCCTATTATGCAAGTATTGTAAATCTACTCGGTGGTGCCCCTGATACATTCACGCTTGAGCAATACGGATACTTTGGTATGACTGTGTTTGTTGGTTTCCTTGCGTATATCATCGTCCGGTATAAAGCATTCAATGTTAAATTAATTGCCACACAGGCCTTAGTGGTATCTCTATTCCTTCTCATAGGTTTTCAATTCTTTTTTATAAGAAATCCCGTCAGTAAGGTGCTCAATGTTTTCACGCTGGCCTTATCTCTTGGGTTTGGATTCCTCTTGGTTCGAAGCGTGAAATATGAAATCAGTCTCCGTGAAAAGCTCGAGCTTGCGAACAAGCGACAGCAAGAGACCATGCGCTTCATCACACATGAAGTTAAGGGTTACCTCACCGACGGTGCCGCTGCGCTCGACGCACTCAGAACGGGTGCATTTGGACCGATGACGCCCGATATGAGCACCATGACGTCTGAAGCGCTTGTCAAAAACCGCGCAGCTGTTCGTGAAATCCAGAACTTCCTCCGCATCGCGGACTTCAAGACGGGTAAAGTGGCGTACGCTATGAAGCAGTTCGACTTTAAGAAGATGCTCGATGAAACGCTCGTTACACCTATCGAGAATGCAAAAGCAAAGGGACTCAGCTTCACTCTCGATATCGCTCCGGCAGACTACACAATGGTCGGTGATGGTGATCAGATTCTCAACCACGTGATTGTGAACCTCGTGAACAACGCCATCAACTACACCCCTACCGGCGACGTAGCAGTGCATCTTGAACGAAATGGCACGGTGCTCCGCTTCTCAGTCAAAGACAGCGGCGTCGGTCTCACGGAAGACGACAAGAAGGTTCTCTTCACCGAGGGTGGTCACGGTAAGGAATCCCGCGCGGTGAACCCTCACTCGACCGGGTATGGTCTCTTCATCGCCAAGCAAATCGTCGATGCTCACCAGGGCAAAATCTGGGCCGAATCAGCAGGACGAGGCACCGGATCGACATTCTTCGTCGAGTTACCGACCAACCTACGGCCTACCCTCTCGGCTCTCGCCCAGAAGTAATTGAGTGCCATGCAGAGTAAGATTTATTTCATCTCTGGAGTCTCGGGGGTCGGTAAATCTTCCCTCATCCCCCACCTGCGAGCACTCCTTCCCGCCAATTTATACAATGTTCACGACCTTGATGAGCGGGGTGTTCCTGATGGTGGAGGCAAAGCATGGCATGACAAAGAAATGCGACATTGGATTGACGTCGGGAACGAGAATGCGGCAAAAGGCATCTCCACAATCATCTGTGGTTTCGCGCAGCCCGAAGGCTTAGCGGAAGTCGGACTGAAGGGAGATCTCGAGGTCTGCCCCATCATGCTCGACGCATCAGATGACACCCTCCGTTCGCGCCTCATGGGGCGGCACACGACCCCTCAGAGCATCGCCGAGATAGAACGAGCCTCTGGAAAGCCCGTATCTGAATTCATCGATAAAATGGTGGCGGATGCTCCCCTCGTCAGGAACCTCTTCAAAAAACACTCCTGCAGAATCGTGGATACGGATGACAAAACACCCCTTGATATCGCAAAGGAGATCATAAGGCTGGTTTTGAGCTGAATCCCTCGCCCCTGCCCGAACCACGGCCTAAATCCTTGCCTTCAAGGCAACAACATGGTACATTTGGCCCTGTTCCCTTAGGCTGTTTATAACTTCTTTAGATACCACGTGAGTAGAGAAACAACGCAACGAGTACGCATCAACGAGTACATCTCAGCACCTGAAGTGCGCGTGATTGGCTCGGATGGGGCGAACCTCGGCGTTCTCTCACGCGCAGACGCCCTTCAGGCGGCTCGCGATGCGGGACTCGACCTTATCGAGGTATCACCGGGTGTCGTTCCTCCGATCGCAAAGATCATGGAGTACGGCAAATACCAGTACGAACAGAAGAAGAAACAGCAGGAGCATAAGGCAAAATCGCACGCGACGGAGACCAAAGCCCTCCAGATGCGCATCGGTACGAGCGAGCAGAGCCTTATGATCAAAGCGAAGCAGGCGTCAGAGTGGCTTACCGAAGGCCACCGCGTCAAATTCGGTCTGTACCTTCAGGGACGAGCAAAGTATCTCGACAAGGACTTCCTCAAGGAGCGCATGGAACGATTCCTCAAGCTCCTGACCGTCGAGTATAAGGTGGCTGAGCCACCGTCGAGCGGACCGAAGGGCATGACGTTGGTGATCGAAAAAGGAAAATAGAATCAACCTATACATATGAAAAGCAACAAATCATTCACCAAGCGTCTCCGTGTCACCAAGAACGGCAAGATTCTTCGACGCAAGTCAGGCGGAAACCACTACAACGCCAAGGAATCACGCTCGACCCAGCTTAACCGCAAGTCGAACAAGCCGATGCAGATGAGCGCGAAAGACCGCGGTCGCTTCCTCCCAGGAGCAGCCAAGAAAAAGAAGACTTCTTAAATCACTAACAGTTAGCAACGACCTATGACACGAGTTAAACGAGGAACAACATCACTCAAGCGACGTAAGAATGTCCTTCGCGCAGCGAAGGGCTTCCGTAACACCCGCAAGAGTAAGGAGAAGCTCGCCAAGGAAAACTTGGTGAAGGCCGGCCTCCACGCCTTTGCACACCGCCGCGACAAGAAGGCAGACTTCCGCCAGCTCTGGCAGGTCCGCATGACAGCAGGTCTCAAGAAATACGACCTCTCGTACAGCAAGTTCATGGGTCTCCTCAAAAAGAAGAACGTTCTCTTGAACCGCAAAGTCCTTTCAGAGATTGCTCACCAATACCCAGCAGTCTTCGAACGAATCGTCAAAGAAGTCACGAAGTAAGCAAAAGAAAAACTCCCGAGAATATCGGGAGGTTTTTTGTTGTGGTCAGTTAAAAGATATTGGAAAAGAGAAACATGAGCGGGCTAAATATGAAGTATCCGCACGAAGCGCAAGCCACAACGAAAATGATACCGACAGCAAGCATGGGGTTGATGTGTTGACGTAGTCCTGTGGCGGTCACTGCTGGCTGAGAAATCATCTCTTTGTGATGCGCCCGCGCAGCTAAGAAATAAAATACGAAGGCAAGCAAAAAGCTGACCGGCAGAAGAACGATGATTATCGGCACAAACGCAAAGCCTCCGATACCCATATCCGCAAGGCGAACGTAGAGCACGAGAAAAACCGGCAACAAAAGGACCACTGTCGCGATGATATTCAGTTTGCGTGATTTTTTCATAGACATCTATCCGTGCACAGCACCATCTTCGTCATTTGGTCGGGCGCTGTAGGTCATACGATTCTCGACCTGATCCTTTTTGACGAGCTCGATTACTTTGGCGACCAAGTCGTGTGGGTTGGTATCAAAAACAACCTTGTTGTATGAGCGATTGCTGCGTTCGAGGATAGTCTTGAGCGTCTCGTCCATCGTCCACTCCCCCTGGAGGATGCCGATGGGTTTGTTGTCTTCAAATGCGATCGTGAATTCGTGAATTGTACCGATGCGTCCACAACCAAAGAGAACCGCGTCGGATGAGTGAGTAAGGATGAGATCGCGGCCCGAGTAACCGAATCCGGTATAGACCAAGAGGTCCATGTAGTCGATTGGAAGACGGTACGCTTCGGTGTGTTCGCGTTCAGATGCAGCTGGAGAAAAACCGATGGACTGCCCGCCGGCTTCGTTGGCACCGATTGCCGCCCATAGTGGGAAGCCTGTTGTAGCACCTGTATTAAGAGCCGCACCTTGGCGAGCGATTTCACGCCCGAGCTCCTTAGCAACTTCGTATGCGCGAGGGCCACAGTGGCTCGTCTCTGCTGCTCCGGAGACGCAGAGCTTAATCTGTCGGGTCTTTGGTATGTTGGAATTAGTCATGTCTGAAGACAGTATGACGTGACGCGCGAACTAGAGCAACTCGACAGTATCCCCGAGTTGAGGACAAACAGCATCAACACCAAGATAATCGCGTGCGCGTTGTGCAAGATACTGTGAAGCCTTCTGCTCCCCCATCGTTACAAAGAGACGCGTGAGCGATCCTGCTGCTCCGCTGATAAATTCGATGAGACCGTTTACATCACGGTGACCCGAGAAGCCATGAATCGTCTCAATATTTGCGGCAACCGAAATACGCTCTTGGCCAATCGTGATTTCTTTGGCACCTTCTTGAAGCTGACGGCCAATAGACCCCGGTGATTGGTATCCAACAATGAGCAATGTGTTCTTAGCATCGCCCAAATAGATGCGTTCATGGTGAATGATACGTCCACCGTGTGACATACCTGACCCAGCGATGATAATCTTGGGACCTTCGACAGCGACGAGCGAACGCGAGTCGCGACCAGATGTTACGAATGTGAGTTTATCGAATGAAAAGACATCGTCTCCCGCATCGATAGCTTTCTTGGTCTCTTCGTTAAAAAGCGCTGTCGCATTTTTGTAGATATCTGTCACACGAATCGCAAGCGGTGAATCAAGAAAGACGGGAATCGCAGGAATACGGTGCTGTTCGACGAGATTGTTGATCTCATACAGGATGAGCTGGGTGCGTTCAATGGAGAAGGCTGGGATGAGAAGGGTCCCTTTGCGCTGAATGATGCCTTCGATGGCGGTTTCGAGGATACGACTCCTATCCCCTGTTTCTTCGTGCACACGGTCACCGTAGACGCTCTCAATGACCATATACTTGGCATCATCGATGACTTCCGTATCGCGAAGAAGAAGTGTTGGCGAATTGCCAAGGTCGCCCGTGAACACAATTTTGCCTGACACAGGGTGAACGCATTCAACAAGAGCAGAACCGAGGATATGACCCGCATCGCGGAAAGTAACCATCAGGTCACCCACAGGGAACGGGGTGTGGTATAGCATCGTTTCCCAGTTATCAAACACGTGAGCGAGGTCCGCCTCGGTATATGGGGGCGTTGTCTTGCAAATGCGCGCTTCTTCGACGACCAAGTGAGCGGCGTCCTCGAGCATGATACGAGCGAGATCTTTGGTCTGGAGTGTTGAGTAGATTTTTCCCGTAAATCCATCTTTGACGAGTTTGGGAATGCGCCCGATGTGGTCGATGTGCGCGTGCGTCACGATGAGCGCATTCATTTCGCTTGGCTCATACGGGAACTTCGCGTAATTATCATCACTGCACATCCGATGACCTTGGAACATACCGCAATCGACGAGCACCTTCCCTGCCTCGGTCGTGAGGAGAAAATTTGCGCCCGTTACCGAGCCAACGCCACCGCAAAATGTCAGTTGTGCAGGTTTTGGATTCATACAATTTCTTTTGGGGGAGTGGGGCGAGTAGCGAGCATGTAGATGCTCCACGCAAGAAGGCCACCGAGTGTGTCGTTGATGAGATCTTTGACCGTATCAAAGGCATATCCTGCTTCGCCATTTGTAATACCGCCCGTATATTCCATAACTTCCCATCCCATTCCCACAATAATAGTGCCGATGACCAGCATCAAAAAGAGACTACCGCGCGATATGTTTGGACGCGCTCGAAGAATCCCCCACAAGATGAGTCCACCGATCAAGATACCGCCAGTGAAATGCATCATGATGTCATACCACCAGAATCGCCAGTAGAAAAAATGGACAAGCGCCACTTTGTTCAAAATAAAAACGACCCCTGAGAGAATGAGGAGGCCTATGAGTGCTCGAGTCGTTGCAGTCCGCATGTGCCATTAGTATAACAAAAAATCCCGCCGAGGCGGGGTTCTTTGGTGGGGTCATCTCAGACGTGATACCTAGCGTGAGCTAGGTGGGTATCCTCAGCTTATCCTCCACGGAGGACGGGCAATTCGGATTCCCGGAGAAATCTATTTGATCTAGATATTGCCCGAGACGACCCTGCCACAATGGTAGACCTTGCACAAAACAATTCAAGAAAAGTGCCTCTCCACGATACGTACGAGATAAAATGTAAACCGGCATCAAAAAAACCTCCGATGTGTGGAGGCTTTTTTGGATTCTATTTCGCGACAAGCTCGTTGAATCAAGAAATCGTTTGTTTTAAAGGAATCTTGGTATGACTTTCGCTGCGTGGTCCGTGTTTTGTCCTCGCAAGCTCGGAAAAACCCGGATCCACTCCGCTCTGCGCCATGTGTTTGGAGCTAAAAAGCCTTACTCATCAACACCAAAGCGCTTGTATACGTGAACTGCATCCTTACCGAACCAGTGTTCAATCTCGTGCGCCGCTTCTTCGGGTGTTTCTGAAGCGTGAGCAAGGTTCATAACCGCACGGTGCTCAGCATTTGCGATAAGTGGAGAGTCTACTGAGAAGTCACCACGAATCGTTCCCATCTCGGCCATATTTGGAAGGGTGGGGCCAACGATTTTGCGAACCATGTCGACTGCGTGGGTGCCCTGAACGATCATTTTGACGAGTGGTGCAGAAACCATGTACCCAACGAGCCATTCGCGGACCATCTTCCCCATTTCGAGCTCATTGTCAGTACCAAATTCATCCTTAGGGCTGACATTGTACTTCTCACACGTCTTAAAGGTCTTCTGACCGAGGCGTGCAATCCACGTCTCGTCCTTTGGATAATGTTCATCAATCTGTTCGAGCGTCGGCTGGAACATCTCAAGGGCAACAATCTTAAGATCGCGCTGCTCGAGACGACGGATAATCTCGCCGATGAGGCCCTTACGGACGCCGTCCGGCTTGATCATGAGATACGTGAGTTCTTGTTTTGGGTTTTTCATACGAAGGCATCGTACCAGAAAAACCCCATTACGACCACCCCTACATTCCGTATGTCTTTCGGAGTTCTTCTTCAATCTCCTCGCGAGGCTTGCCAAATTTGAGATAGGACAGCTCTTTCAATTTTTCAATCATCATCGGATCCCCAGCGTCTGGTTTGGGAACATAGATTGAGAACGGTCGCTCGGCTTTGTTGCGCACAAGCATTTTGATAAAGGCATTAAAGTTGTCGACGTTCATGAGGTCATATGCCGAAACGGCGGGGCTAAACTGCTTTTCGAGAAATTCGGCGTCTTCAAAACCAACACGATATGCGCACATCGTTCCCACGTTGCCGAACACAGCATCTTTTATGGTGTCGCTCAACTGCTTGATGTACTGATGGAACATATTGAGACTCAGCTTGTACTTACGCGCCTCAGACAAAATTTGTGCAACTGAATCAGTACTGATGTTCTGGAACTCATCAATGTAGAGATAGAACGGATGCATGTCATCCGAGGACATCCCGACACGCGACAAGGCCGCCATGAGAATCTTACCGACAATGATGAGACCAATAAGGCTCGCATTAATCTCACCAAGACGGCCCTTTGAGAGATTTACCAAAAGAATCTTGCGGTTGTCCATGATGTCGCGGAAATCGAACGCAGATTTCTTTTGAGTGATGATTGGCCGCATGATGTCGTTGGCCAAGAACACGTCAAACTTCGAGGTAATGTACGGAACGATGTTTGCGAGTGCCGCATCTCCCCCGGCCTTTTCGGCAACCTCACGCCAAAACTGCACAACGATAGGGTTTTTACAACGTGAAAGCTTGAGGTCACGAAAGGCTTTGTCGGTCATCACACGACCAACGTCCGAAAGTGTGTTGCCGGTCTCTGGGTCTTCAATGACGAGCATTGTTGAGTTACGGAAATATTGCTCGAACATTGGGCCCATGCTCTCAGGGTTCGCACCATACAGCTTTTGGAAGATGCTGAAGAGTTCGTTGACGATAAACGTCTTCTGCTCAGGTTTGGTCACATCATACTCAAGCATGTTGAGACCCATCGGTCGGTCGGTGTATGCGGGATCAAAGTAAATGACGTCGTCCGCGCGCTCGGGTGGAATGTTAGCGAGCACCTCCATGAGGTCGGACCCGTGTGGGTCGATCATACAGACACCATCTCCATTTTTGATGTCTTGGATAATCATCTGCTTGAGGATTGTTGTCTTTCCGACACCGGTTTGTCCAACGCAGTAAAAGTGGCGCAAACGATCGCCATCCGTCATGTGAATAGGCGTTTGTACGTTGCCATGAATGTTCATACCCAACAAAACACCGTCGGTTGGCAAGCCGACAGGCGCTGGAACACTCATGGACTTGGCGCGTTTGAGTTCGCGCGATGAGTCAACGTTGCCCGACGGCAGATGGAAGATTGTCGAAAGCTCACGGAGGTTCATCGGCAAGGTCTCCCCAGACTCAAAGAGACGGAAGGTATAGTTTTTGACGAATCCGCTCAAGCCCCCCTTCTTCATCCGTTTAAATGAAAAGCCGTTGCCAGTTGAGAGCTCAAATTGATTGAACGTCGCTTCGAGGTTATCGAGGATGACCTCGGCACGCGCCTGTGTGTCAGCCGAGACGACAAGACGGAGGTTCGTCTCGACGATTGGTTGCGCGATCTTCGTCGTCACAGCCTCGACCGCGCGCTCATCGACGATTTTCTCTTGAGGTTTATCGTCTTTCTTTTTTGTTATGAAAAAATCCTTGAGACCAACAGCGAGTTCTTTGACAATCGACTCGTCGGCGAGCACTTCTTTGGCCTTCTCGCCTTTGCGGAGCTTGTCGATTGCCTTTCCATATCGTTTAACATAACTGTCGCCTACCGGTCGAACGATAAGCTGCAAGGCAGCGCCTTCGCCGGTATGTGCGAGCTTTGCGAATGCCGAGAGCGTGATGTTCATCGGATCGAAATCAAACTGATCGTATGTCTTAATGGGAAACGCGCTCTCGCGAGTGAACTTAGCTACCGACGCTGCGGTTCCTCCCTCCTTTGATGAAAAGATGTTGTAGTCGTTCTTGGTCTCAAGCAGATGTGCTCGTGGAAAAACCGAGAGAAGCTGCCTCTCAAAAAGCTCTCGCTTCGCGGTCGGCACAGCACAGTAAACCGTCGCCTGCTCCCCCGTTCCTGAGACAGCGATCTCGAATGTGAACACATCTGGATCTGATCCTGAAGCGATGGAACCCAAACCAGCATAGAGCTGTTCCATCGATGAGAGCATCTCTTTGAGCGGACGCTCCCTTGCATCTTTATCAGAGAACGGCAGTGACACTTCGAAAAGCGTCATCGTGAGAGCCTTCCAGAGCGGGCCCTGTTCTTTGATTCCCTGTGCGCGATAACCGGCCTTGATGTATTCGGCAAGAAAACGATGGAAGTCGTCTTGGATATGGAGATCACCAAGCTTTTCGACAACAGAAAGCGCGTTCTTCACGCCACGTTCTTGGAGAATCGCGAGAAGCTCTGCCATTTGAGCATCGTGTGCTTCTGGCACGAGATCGAGCACAATCGCGTCGACTTCTGTCTTGAGCATCTCATGACCTTTTGCGAGCACTTTGTTCGGCTCATGCTGTGCGTAGGTCTTAACGACCTCATGAACGACATGCTCGTGTGATTCTTGTTTCTCGATGAGGTCATTCTCGAGCGTCTTGAGCCGCTCACGCAAAAAGGTAAGTTCTTCCTGTGGTGTGCGCAGCTGTGCTTCAGGGGTGACTGAAAAGCGTTCCATGAGGAAAGTATACCAAGCGATTGGCGATTAGCGATTAGAAAGCGGAGGGAGCAAGGAGCGGAGCTCTTATGAGCGCTCTCTCAGTTCAATGATCTTGAGTGCGCGGCGGATGTACTGATCGACTGTTTGATTGAACCAAAAGATGCGGGCACGAGGGCGGAGGCCTGAACGGGCTTCGAGGTCCCTGAGATAACCCTGCAAATGCGCTGCGTGGCCCTGTTCTGCATCAACATGGAGGTTGAGGAATCGGCGTGCCCCATAATTGCGCCACTGAGGCCATTCTGACTGTCCCTCATCAGTCGTGCCAAAGACTTCGGTTAGATCATGATTCATGCGCTCCACGACAGCTTGGGAGAGGTTCATGCCACTTGTATCAAGAAACGGTCCTGCGTGACGATCAAAAGGTATTCCTTCGTATCCTATCCGAGACATTCCAGGATTGCGATCAAATGGAATGCCATCATAACTGACTTTAGAAACATCCGGATTTCGGTCATACGGGATACCCGGAGCATGTTCCTCAACAGGTGCATCATGCAGAACGATTTCTTCCTCAATAGGTTCTCCTTGAGGGGCGTCGGACAGAGTTTCGATATCTGCCACAGGAAGACGACCCACATCGAGTGTCTCAAGGACTTCTGGTTCCAAGGAGGCTGCCGCTGCGACTGGGCGATCCTTCAAATATTCCATGTTCGAAAGCGTAACGCCCCCGTGTTGGGTATCGAGAGCAACACCACCCGACTTGATGTGCGTCATCATCTTTGTGTATCCCTCAACATCATTGGTGTAGCCGAGCTTTGTGAGAGATTCTTTTACTTCGTCACTTTCGAGTGCTTTGGATGTGTGCTCGAGCCACAATGCGTGGGCTTTGGTACCCGCCCACTTCTTGATGTCACCCTTGCCGTCCCATCCAAACTTCTTGGCGGCATCTTCGTTGTTTTTGAAATAGTCGATGATAGAACCCTCGGGACCGCGCTTGCCGATTTCGAGAGCCGCCACAGCACCTTCGGCAGCCTTTCCGCCGTGTCCGGATACAAGTTCGTGGGCTCCTGCAGCTGTCGATCCTAGTCCATGAGTGGACGTCATATCAATCGTCGAACTCCCATGTTCGACACCGTCAGAGGCCCCAGCACCACCAAACGAACCTCCACCGAGATGTACTTTTTGAGCACCCTTGGAATCAACCAACTCGTGTGCTGAGTGGTCATCAAATACAAAATGCGAAGCCCAACGACCCGCGGCACCAAATCCGGCGCTTATAAGAGCGCCTTTCACCATTGTGTTGTTCAAATACCCTGCGCGCTTCTTATCAACAGCCTCATCTTTCTTTTCCATGAAAGCGGCGACATTCCTCGAGAGCACCTCAGCATACGTCTTACCTGCGTGTTCAGGATTTTCGATTGCGGCAACAGAGGCACGCCCGAGCGCCTGGCTAAGATCAAGCTGATTCTTGATGCGTTCCGAGAACGCTCCAAAGCTCACCTTGCCATCTTCGAGCTTGTCTTGGGTATATTTGATGCGTTCGCGGAGACGAGCGACGAGCACTCCACGTTTTTTATAATCTGTCTCCTTTGCGATCTCATCGGTAAGCTTATCGAGTTTTTCTGCGGTCTTGTTCTTCGTCACGTCAATCATGTTCTGTGCCATCTCCCCCTTATCTTTGGTACCACGACGCGCGAGTTTGTCGCTCTCACGAAGTCCCTCTTTGGCGCGTGAGCGTGCTTTCATACCACCGGCCAGCCCCGTCACAACAGGAGCAGCAATTGCCCCAAACATAGAGACGCTAAGAAGTCGGCTGAGACCACCCCCAACAAAGTACGCGGCACGTTCGGCACCTACATTTTGAAAGACCTTCGTCCATAACGTCGGATCTTTGATGCTTTCAAGTTCTTCTTTTGCTTCAGGATGTGTTGAGAGAAGCTGATCCATACGAACGCGTTTATCGATCTTGTTCATCCACAAAGCGCTCTCAAGTGCGTCCCCGCCCTGGGCCTCTTTCATAAACAACATATTCTCTCGCGCCTTGTCATACGCCCTGCGGGCGGTCGCATACTTGATTCGCTGAGGCAATGTCGCGGTATCCGCAGACCACTCCGCTGGGATCTGGCTCAAGCGCGCTGCCGCCTCATCAAAACGTGTGGCCTCCTTCTCTTGCTTAGGATTCTCTGCCTTGAACTCCGACACGTAGGAGACGTTGAGATTGCCCTCTGCATCGAACGACGCCTCATCACCAAGCCCTATGGCAACAAAAACAAGCTCTTCGAGCGTTGAACGATGAGCATCGATGCCTCCTTTTGACGCCGCTTGAGCAATACCTTTCTCGAGTTCTGCGACGCGATAGCCTTTCATAGCCCCTTCGACCCATTTGCCTACCACACCAGAAGCCTTGCCTCCTGTCTTTTGTTCGACGCTCGATGCATCTTCTTGAATCTTACCGAGTAACACTTGTTGAAAACGCTCCTGAACAAGCGCACGTTGTCCGAATGAGAGACCCTTATACCCAGGGATTGTCATCAGCTGTTCCTCGGAGATGTTGAAGTTAGATTCGAATTTGTCTGAGAATGCCTTAAATCCTTCTGGGACAGGCTCCTTAGACCTACCTGAAGATCGACGAGCTTTTGGTGTTGTGGAAGACGCTTCAGGAGCATCAACAGGAAGCGGCGCAACGGCCCCAGGCGCCTTTTCCGGAGTCTCCGTAGGCAAAGGCGTTGTAACACCATCCCCCATATCCGACCGAGAAGCTTCGGTCGACGTTTTGGCCACATCGCCACCATCCTCCACATCGGGAAGAACGACCATATTCTTGTTGCTAAGATACTGAAGGACGCGTTCCGCTTTCTTACGATCTTCAACGGATGTCGCGCTCATCTCTGGGAGATTACCAACGAGCTCCTTGAGTTCCTGAAGTTTTTTCAGATGTTTATCCTTTTCTCCTGGATCAAATTCCGTGTCCTCGATATTCTTCTCTGTTGACCTAAACCACTCTTCAAATCTTTTTGAATCTCTATCTCCCTTATTGAAAAAATTCTCGAAAAAAGCTTCTTCAGAGCGAAGCTGTTTTTCTGCCGTAGACGCACTTTCTTGTGATGCACTTTGTGGTGCAGATTTCGGAGCTCGAGACACCTTCGACGAAGGGGTCTTGGGAGATCGTTTTTTAGGTGCAGGGGTAGATTGAGGTGCTTCTACTCCTTTCTTGTCGACTGCGGGGACGGCCTTACTTGCGGCTTCCAACTGTTCACCGATCGTTGCAAGCTTAGGTGCTTTTTCGCTCATAGATACCCTATCTTCGCCTATCTTAAGGTAATGTCAAAATTTCGGGTTCTCCGTTGGTGATAACGATGGTGTGTTCAAACTGCGCGGTGCGCGATCCGTCAATGGTTTTGTATGTATAGCCATCCTCAGCGAGCTCGATGTCGGTGCTACCTTCGGAGACGGTCGGTTCGATAGTGATGATCATCCCTGGAACAAGTTTTGCTCCGGTCCCGGCTTCGCCAAAGTGAAAGATGTGAGGTGCCTCGTGCACCTTGTGCCCCACACCATGGCCTCCAAGGTCAGGAATAGCTCCAAAGCCCGTACCGTCGAGTTCTGCGTCGATGGCTGCTCCAATGTCACCAAGGCGGTCGCCTCCACGCGCCGCGTGGATTCCCGCCATGAGTGCTTTCTTGGCCACCCTGATGAGTTCGAGGCCCATCTTGTCCACCGTACCGACCGCCACAGTCGTGCACATGTCAGTGATAAGCCCTTGGTGAGTAAGACCCGCGTCGAGGCTCACGATGTCTCCATCTTGGAGCACATAGTCACTCTCGGTTGGCACTCCGTGCACGGCTTCGTCGTTGACCGAAACACAGAGCGATGCTGGAAAGGGGCGCTCCGCACCTGACGGCGTGTAACCCAAGAAAGCAGGTGTGTCGCCTCCGGCACGAGCCTCGCGCTCAAAAAGCGCGTCGAGGTCGCGAATCGGAACGCCGACTTTTGCCTCCGCTTTCACAAGTTCGATGAGCCGTGCGAGACGCTTCCCGCCTTGGCGAAGGATCACTATCTCTTCTGGTGTTTTAATTGTCGCCATAGTTATTCGCCAAGGATAGCTTGTTTGATATCAGCATGAATCTCTTCGACAGATCGCTCGCCGTTCACTTCGATGAATCGATACCCCGGTGCGGTTCGGTACCAATCAATTGCAGGTTTTACATCGCTCTCGAACCATGAAAGACGCTGTTCAATTTCTTCGGTCACATCATCAATGCGCTTTCTACTCAACAGCCGCTCTCGTGACCATTCATTTGAGACATTGATATGAACGATGGTCGGCATTGTTCTGCCATAGAATGAGAAGGCTGAATCAAGCACAGCAGCCTCGTGCTGTTTTCGTGGAAGACCGTCAAGCACGAGATGTTCTGATCCTTTGAGCGATTCTACGAATGCTGTTGACCACATGTAGACGGCAAGAAACTCGGGTTGAAGTCCGCCCTTTTCATAGATGGCGCGCGAAAGACCCGATGAAAATGAATCCCCTTTGAGAAAATTGCGAAACCGCTCACCTGTCTCGATATAGGTCACACCGTGGTCAACATCACGCCGCTTGATCTCTTCCATAATCAATTTAGCCTGAGTGCCCTTACCGCAACCCGATCGGCCTATAAAAACCAGTGTTTGGAGGTCCATGCCGAGAGTATACCAGTAGCTATTGGCTATTAGCTATTACAAAACAAAAGCCCAAACGGGTGTTTGGACTTCTGCCTAATAGCCAGTAGCTACTAGCTTTTTAGTATTCGCGAAGCGAGAGCTGTGCGTCCACCTTCTTGATGATGTCGATGATAACCGAGACCACGATGAGGAGTCCTGTACCACCGATTGCGAGCGACTGGATACCCGTTGCTGCCTGCATGATGAGCGGAAGAACGGCGATGATACCGAGGAAGAGGGCGCCGAACATCGTGAGACGAGTGAGGATGCTTCCGATGTATTCGGACGTCGACTGGCCGGGTCGAACACCAGGAATGAATGCACCACCACGCTGGAGATTCTGCGAGATTGCATCCGGATCAAAGGTGACGGCAGTGTAGAAGTACGTAAAGAGGAAGACCAGCGCGAAGTAGAGGACGCCGTAGAGCACATTGTTGTTGAAAAGGCTCAAGAGAACCGTTGAAACCTTGAGGAGCATCGGATTTGCCGATGTCGCAAGGAAGTTACCGATCATCTGTGGGAAGAGAAGGATCGAGAGGGCGAAGATAACCGGCATGACACCTGCCTGGTTGAGGCGGAGTGGGAGGTATGTCGAAACACCACCGGAGACCTGGTTGCCCCGGGTACGTCGTGCGTAGGTAACAGGAATCGGACGCTCAGCTTCGGTGATAAACACGACACCAAAGATGACGAGAAGTGCGATGACCGCAAATCCGATGTAGAGCGGAATCTGCTCAGGCGTAAAGGTAAGCGCGAGCTGTTCGACGACGCCCGGAAGACCGGCGACGATACCGGCAAAGATGATGATAGAAACACCGTTACCGATGCCGAATTCACTCAAGAGCTCACCGATCCATGCGAGGAGCATCGAACCTGCAGTGATGATTGCGATGTTGGTACCGAGCTCCATTGGAGAGAGCGGCAAGATGATGCCGTTCTTCTGGAAGAGTGTGATGAAGGCAAAAGCTTGGAGTGCTGCGAGCGGAACGGTGAGGGCACGTGAGTACTGGCTGACGCGCTGGCGACCTGCCTCACCCTCTTCGTGATACATCGCCTTGAGACGAGGTGAGAGAATCGTGAGGAGCTGCATGATAATCGATGCTGTGATGTATGGTCCAACACCGAGCATGACGATTGAAAGGCCTGAGAGACCACCTCCTGAGAAGAGGTTCAGGAGACCGAAAAATTGGTTGTTCGCGAAGAACTGATCGAGCGCAAGGAGGTTGATACCCGGGATCGGGATAGCCGCGAGAAGACGTGAGATGAAGAGAACAAAAAGCACGAAAAGAATCCGGTTTCGAAGAGACCGATCCGAGAAGAGCGTATTGAGTTTTTGGAAAAAGGAGTTCATAACGTCTTATTCATCTCGTCTCCTCGTTACCGTCGTCTTATTTGGTTCGTTCTCCAACTGACTTGGAAACCACGACGCCTTCGAACGAGACTTTCTTAACGAGTGCACCTGCACCGAGAATCTTCACCGAAGGAATCTTACCACCACGACGGCGGATGAGACCCTTATCGAGCAATGTCTGAGGATTGACTGTCTCCCCTGCTGCGTAGTGCTTCTCGATTGATGCGAGGTTTACGATAACCTGTGGCATCTTTGTTCCGTCGACGCTTTCTGCACGGTGCTTACCGTAACCACGACGCTTCGGAAGCTTCTTGATGATATCGCGCATCTCTGGACGCATGCGGTGACCGGCGCGTGCCTTTTGACCCTTGGTACCGCGACCTGATGTCTTACCGCGCTTGCCTCCGCGTCCAACACGCTTTACGAGCGTTGTTCCCTTTTCTTTTTTGATCTGGTGAAATTGCATAGGAGCTATTTTAGCTGTTCGTCTGCTTCTGCTTCTTTACACGTGCTGGCTGAAGTTTTGCCAATGCCTTGATAGCAGCCTGTGCGTTGTTGAGCTTGTTCTTCGAAGGAGAAAGAATCTTTCCACCAACGTCGTTGATACCTGCGAGCTGGAGCACGTCACGGACTGCACCTCCGGCGACGACACCGCGGCCTGGAGCCGGATAGAGGAGAACGCAACCGCTCGAGTACTTTGCTTCAACGTCGTGTGCGATTGAGTTGGTCTCGGTAACCGGAACCTGGATCTTGTGCTTTACCGCTGAGCGATATGCCTTTTCGACAGCGAGGGCGGTGTCACCAGCCTTGCCAGTACCAACACCAACTGCACCCTTGTGGTTACCTGCAACAACAGTGACGCTGAAGCTGAAACGGCGACCTCCGGCAACGACACGGGTAACGCGACGGATACCGATGATGCGCTGATCGTATTCCTGCTTAGGACGCTCGGTGCGAGTTCGTGACTGGCGGCGAGGATTCTTCGAGAAGCTGCGGCGGCCACCACGTTCGTCTCCAACAGGTGCTCCAGAAGCCTGCGTTGGAATCGGAACAGCAACAGGAGCTGACGCAGCAAGCATCTCTCCCTCGGTGGAGATGTTTGCTTCTGGCTCTGTGTTTTGTGTTCCGTTGTCAGTGCTCATATGATGATCATTTAAAATGCCAATCCGCCTTCGCGTGCGCCTTCTGCCAATTCTTTAATCGTTCCTGCGTATGAGAATCCGCCTCGATCGAAGACTGCTGCGGTGATGCCCTTTGCCTTAGCTGCGGCACCAACGGTGCTGCCAACCTTGCGTGCAACTTCGCGAATACCACCCTTCATGTCCTTTGAAGAAGCTGCTGCGATTGTGACGCCCTTGCTGTCATCAATGAGCTGAGCATAAACGAAACGGTTCGAACGAAAGACTGCGAGACGAGGACGCTCGGTCGTGCCTTTGATCTTTGCGCGGACGCGCTTGTGTCGTGTGACGCGCTGCTGTTTTTTTGAAAGTGTTGCCATAGAATTTCGAGATGTTATGCAGCGCGCTTACCTTCCTTGCGACGGATGACTTCGTCGGAGTAGCGCATACCCTTACCCTTGTACGGTTCAGGCTTCTTCTGGTCGCGGACCTTTGCTGCAAACTGACCGACAAGCTCCTTGTCGATACCGTTGATCGTGAGGTTTCCCTTTTCAACCGTGAGGTTGATGCCCGCAGGAACATCAAGTGTGACAGGGTGTGAGAAACCAAGCTGCATGACGAGCTTGCCGTTCTGCATTTCTGCGCGGTAACCAACACCTTCGAGAATGAGCTTCTTTTCGTAGAGCTTTGTGACACCCGCAATCATGTTTTTGACGTGTGATGCACACGTTCCCCAGATTGCGTAGAGCTCGTTGGTGTCTTTCTTAGGTGTGAAAACAACTTCTGATCCATCAACAGTGACAGTGATGTCAGATGGGAACGAGCGTGAAAGCTCACCGAGTGGCCCTTTGACCGTGACGAGACCATCAACGACAGTTACAGTCGTTTTGTCAGGGATTGCGAGACGTTGTTTTCCTACTCGTGACATAAATGATTTACCAAATTTCGAACAAAACCTCACCACCGACCTTTGCCTTTCGGGCAGCTTCGCCGGTCATGATTCCCTGAGGTGTCGAGATAATCACACGACCGTATCCGTGACGGATTGGTGTGAGTTCTTTGACGCTCTTGTAAACGCGCTTCGAAGGCTTTGAGATACGCTTAACGTCAGTGAGCTTAGGGGCGCCGTCGGTCATGACAACTGATACTTCGAGGAATGGGCGTCCGCCTTTGCGACCCTTCTTTGAAAGGTTGGTGATGTAGCCCTCTTTTTCGAGGACAGCTGCGATGCTGTACTTCATGTCTGAGTACGGAACACGAACGAGCTCCTTACCGACAGCTGCGGCGTTCTTGAGAGCGATGATGAAGTTTGAGATAGGATCGGTGACCATATAGAAATTACCAAGAAGCTTTTTTGATGCCCGGAATCATGCCCTTGTTGGCAAGCTCGCGGAAACAGATACGGCAAAGACCGAAGTCACGCATGAAAGCACGAGGACGGCCACACTTGAAACAACGGTTCTTTGCACGAACAGGAGATGCGTTCTTTTTGAGAGCCTGCAAACCTTCATAGTCGTGAGCATCCTTGAGTGCAGAACGCTTCACCTTGTTAGAGGCGATCATTTTTGACCGTTTAAGGTCTCGTGCTTTGTTTGACGCTCGGGCCATGAATGATTGTGTACGTAAAAATAGACCTGCCTTTCTCTATACCCATGGACTATCCCTTTCGGAACAGCCGGCTGGTACTCAAAGGCGGACAAGTCCTCCGCAAGGCGGAGCAAGCTCTCAGTACGAAAGCCCGCTGATACTAGCAAAAAATGGGACAGGTGTCAAAGAAGGCCTTGAGGGCGTGGAGTGATCTCCACCAGAACGACAGCACCCCACCTACTCAACTGAGAGTGGTGGGGCGGAGAAAGAACGGGGTGAACTGGTTTAGATAGAGGCAACGAGTCTCATCTGGGCAAGCCTGACGGCAAACCACCAGATGCCGAGAAGCAGGGCCGCGACTGCCGCCGGCTGCCAGAGGCCGAGCTTGAGAGTGGCGTAGATGCCGGCCCCCTCAATCAAGTAGGCGATGAATGCCCATTGAAACTCGACCTTGAGCTTACTGGCAACATTGAAGGCGCCGAAGGCGACGATGAGAACCGAAAGGACAACGGCAAGGATGTCGACGGTGTGGCCGATGAGAACGACACCAACAACGGCCAAGAAAGCGGCGAAGCCGTAGGAGGCATCGAAAGCAGCAACCGTGAGAACGGCGGCGACAGTGGCGGCAGTCAAAGCGGCAGAGACCGACGGCATGCCAAGGCTCAGCAAGCCGAAGTATGCTCCCATCGCGATGCAGATTGCCACAATGGCCCATCCCAACACTTTCTTCATTGTCCTATTCCTCTTTCTTTCTCTCCGCAATGCGGAGGAAGTTGATCATCTGGGATGACTTTGCAGGAAATAGTAACGTACGTCAAGCGTTGGAAAATAATCTTCCTCAGTATGTAAGAACGATCAAAGCCCCTTTCGGGGCTTTGATTAGGAGTCTTTTGTCTCTTTCTTGCGGCGCTTCTTGCCTTCTTCTTCCTTTTTGAAGGGAACACCGATGTATTCGAAATATTTGGTAGCCGATGCCTTGTCTTTGGCAGTGGTGACAATCGTGACTGCGAGACCAAAAACATCTTTGACCTCTTCGTCGGCTGTCTCAGGGAAGATGTTGTGTTCCTTGAGGCCGAGGGTCATGTTGCCCATTGGGTCAACTGATTCGCGAGGAACCCCACGGAAGTCACGAGTTCGAGCAAGGGCGATGTTGAACAAACGGTCGAGGAAGTCGTACATGCGCTGTCCGCGGAGCGTGACCTGGTAACCGATTGCTGTACCCTCACGGAGCTTGAATGATGCAATCGACTTCTTGGCTACGCGAGGCGCCGCTTTCTGGCCGGTGATCTTGGCGAGACGGTCTTCGATGATTTCGAACTTCTTTTTGTCTTTGAGCGATCCAGTACCAACCGAGATGCTCACCTTGGTGAGACGTGGTGTTGCACTAACATTCTTGATATCGAGCGCTTCCTTGAGCGACGCGTAAGCCTTCTTTTGTTTGTCTTGTACGGTAATCATACGGGTTTCGTTATGCCTTCTTTACGTTCGAGACGTGGATTGGCATGGTCTTATCGAGGATTTGGCTCTTGCCGCCACGGCCGGCCTTTTGGTGGCGCTTCACGATACCAACACCCTCAACGATGATGAGGTCTTTCTTAGGGAAAGCATTGAGGATGGTGCCTGTTGCACCCTTACCCTTTCCTGCGATGACTATTACTTTGTCTCCTTTTTTGACGTGCATAGAAATGTTATACGACCTCAGGCGCGAGCGAGATGATCTTCTGGTATCCGCGTTCACCCATCTCACGAGGGATAGGACCGAAGATGCGGTTTGCCTTTGGTTCTGGCTTTACCTTATCAACGATAACGACTGCGTTGTCGTCAAAGCGGACATACGATCCATCCTTGCGGCGGAATGCCTTGGTCTGGCGAACAACAACGGCGTGAACGACTTCTTTCTTCTTGATGGCCTTGCGAGGTTCAGCGACCTGAATTGAGATAACGACCTTGTCGCCGATTTCTGCGTAGCGGCGCTTTGAACCACCAAGCACTTTGAAGACACGTCCGATCTTTGCACCGGAGTTGTCTGCGATATTCACAATGGAGCGAGGCTGAATCATAAAAGTTTAGACAATCTTGAAGTGCTTAGTCTTTGAGATAGGACGAGTCTCCTGAATGGTGACCTTGTCACCGATGTGCTTGGTGTTACCAACATCGTGTGCAGCGTACTTCTTGCGCTTCTCCATGTACTTGCCGTACTTAGGGTGCTTCACAAAGCGCTTCACCATGACGACGGTTGTGTCCTTCATCTTGTCGGACACAACAACGCCGCTCAATGTTTTGATCTTCTTTTGTTCAGGTGCGGTTGTCATATGTTATTTGGGTGCGTTGGCTGCAGTGAAAGCGCGGGCGATGTCCTTCTTGGCTTCGCGCATCTTTTTGACATCACGTGCCTTGCTACCAGCGACCGCAAAGCGGGCCTGGCGGAGCTCCTCACGCTTCTCAGCGATGAACGTTGAGAGCTGGTGGGCGTCTTTCTTTGTGATATCTGACATTGTGGTCATGGTGTTTGGCACTATACGTGAAGGAATCGTTGAGGACAACTACGCGCGCTCGACGATCTTTGTCTTAACCGGCATCTTTGCACCTCCCTTACGGAGCGCTTCTTTTGCAGCTTCGGCTGAAACACCGTCGATTTCGAAAAGCATGCGACCTGGGTTCACTGGGGCAACGAATCCCTGAGGATCACCCTTACCCTTACCCATGCCCACTTCGGCAGCTTTCTGTGTGAACGGACGGTCAGGGAAGATACGCATCCAGATGGTGCCGTTCTTACCGAGCTCGCGGCGCATAACGCGACGTGATGCTTCGATTTGGTTGCTTGTGATGCGACCAGCCGCCATAGCCTTGAGGCCATACGAACCGAAGGCGAGGGTGATACCACGAGTAGCAACACCAACACGCGCAGGATTGCGACGGCCAGTCTGCCACTTGCGGAATTTTACTTTCTTAGGAAACAACATGACTATTTCTTATCTTTATCAAAAACTTCACCACGGTAGATCCAGACACGGATACCGATCTGACCCTGTGGGATGTGTGCTTCGTCGTGCGCGTAGTCGATGTCGGCGCGGAACGTCTGAAGTGGAATACGACCACGCTTGATAGCTTCGCGACGTGCCATGTCAGCACCACCCAAACGACCCGAGAGGTGGATGCGCATACCCTGAACATCACGGTTTGCCATGACCTTCTCGGCAGTCTGCTTGAGAACGCGGCGGAATGGGAAACGCTTTTCGATACCTTCGCGCGCCATGATAGCGACGATAGCTGCGTTCGCTTCAGGTGAGCGGATTTCTTCTACTTCGAGCTTGAGTGCATCTGCACCAACGAGCTTCTTGGCTGCAATGAGTGCGTCGAGATTCTTCTTAATCTTCGTGATGCCTTCTCCGCTGCGGCCAATGATGAGACCTGGGCGTGATGTCTTGATGAGGATCTTGAGGCGAGTTCCCTGGCGTTCGATATCGATACCACCGACGTACATATCGCGAAGAGCCTTCTCGAGGTGCTTCCTGATAAGAATATCGGTCTTGAGGTACGCCTGATAGTCGTTACCGCGCGCAAACCAACGTGACTGCCAGTCGCGGAGGATGCCCAAACGGTGTGCAAATGGATGTACGTGGTGTGTCATATACTATTTCGTTTCTTTGACGGCTTTCTTGGTCGTCTTTTTAGCTGCTGGCTTTGTTGCTTTCTTGTCGGCCTTAACAACAGGGGCTTTGCTACCAAGCACGAGAGTAACGTTGCTTGAGTGCTTGTCGTAACCCGATGCGCGACCCTGCGCCTTTGGCATGTAGCGACGCATCTTGAGTCCCTTGTCGACGCGGATTTCCTGGATGAAAAGACCGTCGGTTGAGATACCACCGTTGTTCTTTGCGTTCGCGATAGCAGACTTCACGAGGTTCGTGAGCTGACGAGTCGCACGCTTTGGTGTCGTGTCGAGAATGAGAAGAGCACGTGAGACTTCCTTGCCCTTGATGAGATCTGCGACGATGCGGACCTTGCGAGGAGCCTGACGATAGTTTTTAAGATAAGCCTTCATACAGATTCAGTTTATTTCTTTGCTGGAGCGTCAGATGCGCCCTTAGCTGCCTTTGCTGCGTTGATCTCGGCTTCCTTCTTTGCGGTATCGAGGGCCTTCTGCATCTGACCACCGTGACGCTTGAACGTCTTAGTAGGTGCAAATTCACCAAGCTTGTGTCCCACCATTTCCTCAGTCACGAAGACATCGAGAAACTTGTTGCCGTTGTGTACAGCAAATGTAAAACCGACCATTTCAGGGGCGATAACGCTTGCGCGTGCCCAGGTCTTGATAGAAGGGCCACCGGCTTTGCCGGCTGCAACCTTCTTCATAAGTTTGGCATCAAAATGAGGGCCTTTTTTGAGTGATCGGGTCATTGCTTCGAAGAAAAAGAGCCGTGAGGCTCGTGGAGCGATAATAGCAAAAAGCAAGCAGATGTCAAATGCCTCTCTGCCGGACGAGGCCTTTTTGAAGCCACTTTTCCACTCTCTGTCCCCAACCTATTGCCATTTTCAAAAAGAAGGGTACAATTCTTTTCCAGTTGCTCCGAGTCTTCTTTTTGACTTGAAGCCAGACGATCTGGTCTTTACATGTATTTTTGGTTGTTTGGTTACATCCGGCAACGAAGCCGGTGTATATAGGCAGGAGATGTCTGATGCAAATGCTGACGGCAGCAGATCACGGCAGGACCGTCGCCTGTAAGTGCCGTACGACCGACAACTGGGTCATCGGCCAGGTGAGCGTGCTGGACGGGAACATTCGTGTCCTCGTCGGCCAGGTAGTCCGCCCTCTCCGAGCATTCATCGAGATCCTGAAGGTCGCCGCATCGGGTATGCTGGCGCTCCTCAGGGGAGAACAGATGAAGGCTGTCCTCTGCGTCGGAGGGCGTTGCTGTCGGTTCATCACGTGTGGAGGCCGCGTCTTCACCGTGAGGGACTACTACAGCTTCGACACGAATATCGCCTGAACACCCGCCGGACCTCCCAAAGGTCCACAACCCGAGCGCACAGCCGCTCTAAGGACTTCGTACCATCTTCCACGGTGCGAGGTCCTTTTCAATTTATAGGCAACAAACAAACCCGCCTTTCGGCGGGCCTGCTTTTATTACTTTGTCTTCTTTCCGCCAACGCGTCGGCGTTCGACGATGAGGTGGTTTGAGTACTTCTTTGGAGTACGTGTCTTGTGGCCCTTACCGGTGTTCTTACCGTGACGGGTGCGTGCACGACGGTGACCACGGCCCTGAACACCTTCACCACCACCGTGTGGGTGGTCAACTGGGTTCATGGCAGTACCACGAACCTTTGGACGTACACCGAGCCATCGGTTGCGACCAGCCTTACCAAGGTTCTCCAAGCGGTGCTCTGGGTTCGAGACTTCACCAACTGATGCCCAACCGATTTCGTCGATGCGACGGATTTCGGTCGAAGGCATCTTGATGAGTGCGTATCCTGCGTCGTGAGCAACAACTTCTGCGTAGTTACCTGCTGAACGTACGAGCTTCGCACCACCCTGAGGCTTGAGTTCGATGTTGTAAACAAAAGTACCAACAGGAATCTTTGCGAGTGGAAGACGATTGCCCGCCTTTGCAGGTGCGCTTGCTGAGTTGATCATCGTGTCGCCAACCTTGATGCTCTGAGGAGCGATGACGTAACGGCGTTCACCGTCGCTGTAACAGATGAGGGCGATGAATGATGTGCGGTTTGGGTCGTATTCGATTGATTCAACACGAGCAGGGATATCCTGTTTGTCGTACTTGAAGTCGATATCGCGCCAGCGACGCTTATGACCACCACCGACTGAACGAGTCGTGAGGCGACCGAAAGCGTTGCGTCCGTGTGAGCGCGTGTAGCCCGCTGTGAGCGGCTTGTGAGGCGTGTCAGTCGTGAGGATGGCGCGATACGAGATCACTGACATTCCGCGGCGTCCTGCTGATGTTGGTTTGTGCTTTTTCATAAAATGGATGCTAGACGAGCTCAATTGTGTCGCCCTTCTTGAGCTGAACGTAGGCCTTCTTACCGCCACCTGATGTGCTCTGGAGACCACGGCGTGACATGTAGCTCTTGGTTGGAACAGTAACGATGCGTACTGCTGTTGGTGTTACACCGTAGACGTCCTTGATGGCAGCCTTGATGGTTGTCTTGTTTGCTGAACGTGCGACGTCGAACGTGTAGACGTTGTTCTCTGCGACCTGTGATGCCTTCTCGGTGATGCGAGGGTTGCGAAGAATGTCACCGCTAATCTTGCCGGCAGCAACCGTCGTCTTGAACGTCGTATCAACGTCCTCCTTGGTCTTCACAGCCGCAACAACCGGCATGCTCTTTCGCTCGTCGTTCTTCTCCTGTGCGTCTTCTTTCTTCGCCTTAGATGCAAAAAGAGATGTCTTTGCTTGCGAGCTCGAGTTTGAATCTTTTTTCTTGAACAACATAAAAGTAGTGTGAGGAGGAGTTATTTTGTCTTAGGCTCGAAGAGCTTGAGTGAGGCCTCTGGGTTCTCGATGAGGAGGTACTTCGATGAAAGCGCGTCGACGACGTTGAGGTTGCGGAGTTCATCGACTTCGACGTTGCCGAAGTTACCAAAGCTGCGCTTTGTGTTCTCATCGTTCTGTGAGAGCGCGATGAAAACTGCGTTCGTCTTCTTTGAAGTGATCATCTCGAATCCCTTGATGCCAGCAAATGTTTTGAGCATTGTGCGAGCTTCGGCAGTCTTTGGAGCCTTGAACGAGATTGAGTCGATGAAAATTACCTCACCTTCGCGGAGCTTCTGTGAGAGAACGACCGCGAGTGCCTTTGCGCGCATGCTCTTAGGAATGCGCTTGCTGTAGTCCTTGTTGGCGTTTGGACCGTGCGTAACACCACCACCCTTCCAGATAGGAGAACGTGATGAACCGTGACGAGCCTGGCCAGTACCCTTTTGTTTCCAAGGCTTCTTACCACCACCACGGACTTCACCGCGACCCTTGGTGTGTGCGAGACCGTTACCAGCACGTGCGTTCGACTGCATGCCGAGAGCGACCTGACGGACGAGGTCGTTGTTCCATGCGACATTGAAAAGAGCCCCAGGAAGTGCGATTGTTCCTGCCTCCTTACCGGCTGATGTGTAGACCGGTGCTGAAAGAGCTTCGATCACTTTCTTTTCTGTATTCTTTTTTGGAGTTGCTTTCGCCATATATAAAAACTATTTTCCTACGATTTCGATGACAGTACCGCGGCGTCCAGGAACTGCTCCTGAGATGAGGAGGTATCCGTTTGCAGCATCAACCTGAACGATCTTGAGGTTCTTGACCGTAACACGTTCGCCACCCATGCGACCACCCATGCGCATACCTTTGACGACACGACCACCTGCGCGACCACCACCACCAATCGAACCGACTTCGCGCTCAGAGTGCTTTTGACCGTGAGTACGGCTACCTCCGTGGAAACCGTGACGCTTAACACCACCCTGGAATCCCTTACCCTTGGTGATACCTGATGCAGTAACGACATCGCCTTCTGCAAATGTGTCTGCGTTTACAACGGAACCAACTTCAGGAGCTTCGTCGGTGCGAAGTTCGATGTAGCTTGAGAAAAGACCTTTGGTCTTCTGTGCTTTGTTGATGTGCTTCTCTGTCTTTTCAGCAAAACCAAACTGAACAGCAGCATAACCGTCCTTTGCAGCTGTTTTGAGCTGAGTAACAGTAAGTGGAGTGACCTTCACGATTGTTGCAGGCTGGACCTTGCCGCCTTCGGTGAAGACCTGTGTCATCTCTTCTTTTGTTCCGACGATGAATTTCATTGAAAGTTGACCAGATACGATTCCGCCCCAGTCGGACACACTGTCCGGCCGGGGCCGTTGGGGTGTCCAGAGGTCCCCTTGGTGGGGACATGGCGCATCGGTATTGACCAGAGGAATATACCAGACCCGTGAAAAGGATGCAAGAAAACCAGAACGCCCCGAGGAGAGGAGCGGCTGGATGCTGCTCTCGCGGGGCGGAATGTTACGTCCAGGGTTCGTTGGTGACGGTGACGAAAGGAACCCCTCGAAACGTGAGGTCAACTCGATGGGTTCCATCCATCAACGGAAGGTTGTCGAGCACGAGCGCCCCAGCTTCCCTCAAAACCTGTGCATCTTCAGGAGAGATGAGCTCCACACCATCCCCTCGGTCGAGGATGTTGTTAATCGCATCCTGAGTAATCTGGAGTGCGCTTCGCATCGGTGTCTCCTTGGTTGAACTGCTCCACTTGCGACTATATGCCTGCGCCCTATCACCGTCAACAGAATCTTGACAGTGGCATTTTAATTGGCATAATGTCGCCCAGAAGCTCTCTGATAATTCAGGAAGATAGATGAGCGACGTCGCCCATCATCAACGGAGAGCAAACCCCTTTCTCGGAGGAGTGCCCCGATGCGCATGTGCCGCGGTCATGTCGTCGAACTGCTGCTCGTCGTTGCTCTCACCGTGATGGCGAGTCCCCTCGTTGCCCAGCCCGATGCACTCGGGATGTGCCCGGATGGCGAGGCGGCGCAGCACATCGAAGAGGGCTCGTTC
>JBDKFZ010000004.1:0-38231 GCA_039798445.1 Candidatus Parcubacteria bacterium | reverse complement strand
GTATCCCTGTCGACAAGCACAAGCAGAGCGGTGTCTCAGCGCTCGAGACAATCATGACGACACTTCACGCCGGAGGTAAGTTCGGTGGCGATGGTAGTGGATACAAAGTGTCAGGTGGTCTCCACGGTGTTGGTGCGTCAGTGGTCAACGCACTTTCTATCTACATGCGCGTCGATGTGCACCGCGATGGCGGTCACTACATGCAGGAATACAAGCAGGGCAAGACCAAGGCTGCTGTGAAGAAAGTTGAAAGCTCTGACTCACAAGGCACAGCTGTAACATTTGAAGCCGACCCCGAGATTTTCAAGGAGATTGTGTACTCATGGGACAAAATCGTGAGCCACTTGCGTCAGCAGGCGTACTTGGTGCGCGGGCTTCGCATCAGTGTTGTTGATGCGCGTGAGATGAAAGGTGATTTCAAAGATGAAGGTCAGCTCTATGTACGCGAACTCCTCACCGACAACCCTTCGATGTCCTTTTACTTCGAGGGAGGTTTGATGTCGCTTGTTCGTCACTACAACGAACACCAGACAGCGCTCCACCGCAGTATTTTTTATGTAGAAAAAGAACAGGACGGCGTGATGGTCGAAGTTGCTCTTCAGTACGTCGACGACATCTCGGAACGCATCGTCGCTTTTGCCAACAACACATACAACAGCGAGGGTGGTACGCACATCACCGGATTCAAGACTGCACTCACTCGCACGATCAACACATATGCCAAAAAGGCGAACGTCATCAAAGAAGCTGACGGAGCATTTTCAGGTGAAGACGTACTCGAAGGTCTCACCGCCGTTGTTTCGGTAAAGCTTCCTGAAATCCAGTTCGAAGGACAAACCAAAGCAAAGCTCGGCTCAACAGAAGCGCGTGGCGCTGTTGAAACTGTCTTCGGTGAGGCATTTGCCGAATTCCTCGAAGAACACCCCGACGAAGGAAAGGCGATGGCAAGCAAGGTCTTGCTCGCGCTCCGCGCTCGCAAAGCAGCAAAGGCCGCAAAAGACAGCATCCTCCGCAAGGGCGCACTCGATGGCATGACGCTTCCTGGTAAGCTCGCCGACTGTCAGACCAAGAGTGCCGAAGAAGCGGAAGTCTTCATCGTCGAGGGAGAATCGGCTGGTGGTACTGCAAAGGGTGGTCGCGATCGTCGCACGCAGGCAATCCTTCCGCTCCGTGGAAAGATTCTCAACGTCGAACGCGCGCGTCTCGACAAGATGCTCGCATCTGAGCAGATCAAGAATCTCGTTATTGCGATGGGTACTGCGATCGCTGATACCTTTGATCTCTCCAAGCTCCGCTATCACAAGATCATCATTGCAACCGACGCCGACGTCGACGGTGCGCACATCCGTACACTTTTGTTGACGCTCTTCTACCGTCACTTCAAGCCGGTCATCGAGGGAGGCTACGTCTACATTGCACAGCCGCCGCTCTACAAGATTAAGAAAGGCAAAGAGCTCTTCTATTTCTATACCGAAGAAGAAAAAGAAATGTTCCTCAAAGAAGCAGGTGTCGCTCCGGAAGATATTCAAGAGGAGGGAGCCGAGTCAGAAGGTGACACTGCAAACGAGAATGAGGCAGAGGAGGAAGGAGACAAGGCAACAAAGAAACAAGCAGAGAAGAAAGGACCAAAGGTTTCCATTCAGCGATACAAAGGTCTCGGTGAAATGAACTCAGAAGAGCTTTGGGAGACGACCATGGACCCTGAGCGCCGTGTTCTCAAGCAGGTCGCTATCGATGATGCACAAGAGGCCGACCGCATCTTCGACATTCTTATGGGCACCGACGTCCCATCTCGCAAGTCATTCATCCAAAGCAACGCGAAGCTCGCAAACTTGGACATCTAACAGATGCAAAACAAAAACACCCCCGCTCGGGGGTGTTTTTGGTATCAGTGGTTTATCGATCGATATCGATTGAACCAGTCTTAACGTTGTTGTTCTCGTTGCTTTCGTTGACCTCATCCTTTGAGTCTACCTCGATGCGGTAGTCGTCTTCGTCGGCGTTCTTGAGTTTGTCGAAGCCGATGATGAATTCGATCTTGTCACCTGGGTAGAGTGAGTCCTGGTCTTTTGACTTGTAGGTGTATGAAGGGCTCGTTGGGAGCGCTACTTCGAATGCCCATTCGCCTGAGAGCTTTGTTCCGACGTTCTCGACAACAAACTTGATAGCGCCACGCTTGTTCGAAGGAAGGTCATGAGGAATCTCATCTTTTTCGGTGAATGCACCACTGTTTTTGTCGACGAGACCGTAGGCGAGGACACGGACGGTAAAGTCTGCCTTGCCGTTCGGATCAGAGACCGGACCGGTTGTGGTTGTGATGTACTGAGGTGTGCCGGCCTGTGGTGAACCTGTCGAACCGGTTACAGGAGCAACGGGAGTTGTTGTTGCTGTAGGTGTGGTCGAAGTGCTTGTCGCATCATCAAGACGGACGTCTTGGACTGCGATGGTGAGTTCGCCACGTTCGCTGATGACAGTCTCGTCATTTTCGCGGAAGCGGACTTCTACTGGGACAGTTGCGATACCGACGATGTCACCGTAGGCGGTGAGACGAAGGGATGTGTCAGTTGAGAGGATTGGGAGCTCGGTGTTACAGAAAACAGTATCGTCTGCGAGTGCGAGGTGAACGTCGTCGTTACATCCGTAGAAGAATGAGTACGAACCGTCTGTGCTCTTGCCGCGGTGTTCCCACGAGATCGTGAAAGGCTCTTCAACGACAGCCTGGCTGTCGACGAGCGAGAGCACGATGCGCTCAGCAGGGGAGAAGAATGACTGAACACTGACGAAGGCACTTGCGAGCGTTTCGCGAGCATTTGGAAGCACGCGGAATCCCTGCATGCCTACCCAAACGACGCCTGCGAGGACGGCAATGCCACCAACCACGCTCAAAATGCGTACGGCGGTGTCCTTGGTGCGCTGCTTATTGACGGTGATCGTTGTGGTTTCCATAAAATCAGTAACTAGGTAACTAAATTGGTATGGCAGGCATTATATAGCATAAAAGCTCATTGTCAAGGCCTCCGGCTCGTCTAAAATTAGGGTGGGGGGAGTCTATTGACTTTTTGGTCTATCGTGATATGATGAAAACATGGCTCAAATGAAAGGAACATCGGTAGTGGGGGAGGTCACGTACGAGCTTTTCGGCTCATTTGTGAGCGCTTTCCGTGAGCGTCCGCTCGTCGCCGGCATCATGTGGTTCGGCGTTTTCTCGGTGCTTCTCTCGTTTTCTTTTGCGCTCGGCATTGTGCCTGAGCTCGATATGGACGAAGAAGTGCTTGCTACTGACGTTACTGTCACCGAGACAAAAGGTGAAGTCGCATCGGTGATGGTGAATGATTCGGATTCGCGTCCAGTACGTATCGTTATTGATACCATCAACCTCGACGGTACGATTAATACACCAGCAAGCACTGACAATGAGACGCTCGACCAGGCATTGCTCAGTGGTGTCGTCCACTATCCGGGTTCAGCGAATCTCGCTGAGGCGGGCAATGTCTTCCTTTTTGGTCACTCAACAGGATTCCGTGTTGTTCAGAACGAAGCCTTCAAGGCGTTCAACGATCTCAAGCATCTCAAGGAGAATGATCTCGTCCGTGTGCAATCATCGTCCCGCGAGTACGTCTATCGTGTTACATCGGTCTCGCTTGTGAACACTGATGACGCATTCGTTGATCTTTCTCACACCGGGCGCACCTTGACCCTTGCGACATGTAACGTATTCGGCGCAAAAGAGGAACGATACGTCGTCAAAGCCGAGTTCATTGGTGACTACGAAATCTAAAGAGAGGGTATTGACTTTATTTTACAGCACTGTATAATCCGTCCATTAAATTACAAACGATTACAAACGTTAGAACCTTACTATGACTACCACCACCAACCGATATCACTTCATCCGCACGCTCGCCATCACACTCGTCATCGCATCGGGGCTCTTTGGAGTCGCTTTTGTCGGTGCACAAGAGGCTGATGTTTCAAAAGCATCAATCGTCGCCGAAGACCGCGATACTGGTGGAGAAAAAGAGACCGACCAGAAACCTTCCGGTGGTGGTACAGGAGATTCTTCTCCAGAAGAAGACTGTTCTACGTCAAATGACAGCGATGTCCGCGACTATTTGAAGAACCCAGACGGCACACCATTCGATCCGTTTGATGAATCGAGCATCACTATGAACGGAACGACTGCGACAGTCACCGTAAAAAACTTTTCAGAGACATGTTCGTTCAAGACGAATCTCGCCGTGTATAACGTCGCAAGCCCTTGGGAGCCTGGTAGCGATACCGACTTCCTCCGCACGCAGACGCTTTTCGATTCACACACAGTGACGATTGCTCCCGGCAACACACGAACGTTCAACGTTGACCTTCCTTCATGTCGACACCAGATTGACCTCTTTGCAGGGCCAACCATTCCTCAGTCGAACCCAGACTTTGCATTGCTTTATCTCGATACACACGCAGTGCTCGACTGGAACGGTGCATTTCTTGGAAACTCAGGCCTTCCTTTGTGTGGAGGTGACCCAGCGCCCCAGCCTATTTGTACGGGCCCGACGACAGGAGTTATAAACACAAACTATACGTTCACCGCATCACAGGGTACGGCTCCATATACATGGAACGTTGCTCCGGCAGCCAACATGCTTCCATCTGCACCAAATGGCACAGGAGCATCTGTCACAAAGGCATTCTCTAACGCGTCGACGCGAACCATCACGTTTACTGATGCGAACAACAAGACGGCAACATGTTCGATTCAAGTTGGCACGACACCTCCTCCTCCCCCTCCACCGACGTGGTGTGATGATAGCGTTGCACAATACATTGTTTCAGCAGATGGAACGCCATTCAACCCTTCGGATACACAGGAAGATATCACCGTCATCAATGGTGTCGCTTCTGTCGTCGTCAAGAACATCTCGGACGTCTGTTCGTACAATATTGCTCTCATCTCTTACAAAGCAGGTCTTTTTGACGGCACTCGCGAAGAGTTTCTCGCGGAACAAGTGATCTTTGATCACGATGTGCGTGAGGGAGTCCTTCAAGAAATTGGACCTGGCGAGATGTTGACCCTTCAGGTTGATATTCCACAGTGTAACTATCAGGTCGACCTCTACTCATTTGTTGATGGTGCAGACTCAGTACCAGAAGCTCTTGAACTCGATCAGGGCCACATGAATGGCACCTACCACGTGTTTGATTGGAAGGTCGATCTCTCACGAGGGTCATGTTTTATCACACAGTGTCCACTCGACCCACCGGTCATCACAAGCCCTCAAACAGCATCGGGTACGGTTGGTTCTCCATTCTCGTACACAGTTACCACGAGTGGTGCGCCTTCGAACCTTACCGTTGCAAACCTCCCAGCAGGACTTACGTTCTCAGGTAACACTATCTCTGGTACTCCAACACAGACAGGCACGTTTACTGCGATTATTACGGCAACAAATGAATGTGCTGTTACAGCAATTAATCTTGTTATCACAATCGGCGGTGGCTCATGTCCGTTTGACCCACCTATCATCACAAGCCCTCAGACAACATCAGGCACGGTTGGTTCTCCATTCTCGTACACAATTACCACGAGTGGTACGGTTTCTGACATCACGGTCGCGAACCTTCCTACAGGTCTTAGCTACGCAAATGGCGTTATTTCAGGAACGCCGGTACAGGGAGGAACCTTCATCGCAATCATTACCGCATCGAACAAGTGTGCTACTACAGTGATTAATCTCACTATCACTGTCGGCGGCGGTTCGTGTCCGATTAATCCTCCAGTCATCACGAGCCCTCACACGGCATCAGGTACAGTTGGTTCTTCGTTCTCGTACACCATTACACTCGCGCCTGTCGTCTCGAACGATCGAGAAGGTGTCGACATCACCGTTGCGAATCTTCCCGCAGGTCTCTCGTACTCAAACTATGTAATCTCAGGTACTCCTACTGAGACAGGTACCTTTACGGCAATCATTTCGGCAACGAATGAATGTGCAGCAACTGCTATCAACCTCGTTATCACTATCAACGGTGGTGGAGACGACGATGACGACGATGACGATGATGACGACGATGATGACAATGGTGGTGGGGGAGGCGGTCACCGCCGACGCCCGAATGTCGTCCTCTTCGCTGAGCCTGAAGTCTTGGGTACATCAATCTCGCTTGCGCAGATTCCGTACACAGGTCTTGGCACCAGCATCTTCCAGCTCACACTCTTTATCCTCGGTCTCTTGGCGATCTCAGGTGGCATTATCTACACAATCATGCGCCGCGTCCGCCAGACTCCTGCATCATCAGTGACAGTTACTGCGGGACCAGCTCGCACGACGGTTTCGATTGCAGACGAAGCAATTGATGAGACAACCCTCGCGGCATACGAAGAATACGCATATGTAGCTCCTGTTCCGCGTCCTGTTGTTCAGACCGCATCGGCTCCCGCAAACATCCCCGTAGCAGCATCATTTGCTGAAGCGCCTCGCGCCCCGATGAACGTCGTTCCTGCAGCCCAGAAGAACACAGAAATGCAGACAGTCGCTCATGTCTCAGCTGCTCGCATCCAGAACGAAGCCCGCACCTCTCACGCGCTTATCTCTGATGACGGCGCAGAACTCATCGCAAATTCAGCAGAAGGCGACGAGAAAAAGGCCCTCGAACGCCTCAACCAGATCATCGAGATTGCCAAGTCTCGCTACCCACGCGAAGACGGATGGCTCATCCTTGATAAGGATCGCGTTCGTGAGACACTCTTTATCTCGACATTGTCGATGATCCCACTCTTTGTTGAATGGATTGTCCGTGGTGAGGACAAAAAGGTCTTCACGTTCCTCCGCATGCTCAAGCATCAGGAACAGCCTGTCGCAGACTTCATGCGTAAGGTTGTCTCTGATCTCGACAATGCCTACCGTGCCCGCATGGAAGGTTCTGACGAGCGTGCGAACGTCAACCGCCACATTGCTGAGGTTACGTATCACCTCTCTAACAAGGAGCTTGAGACCATCGTTGGAGAATTGCTCCACGGCGTCGATGAGCGTTACGATTCGGCATACACATCGGTCCGCCTCTCGCTTGTTCGTGTCCTCGACATCGTCAAGGAACGCTCACTTCGTGCGGTCGGTTCGACCTATGCCTTCGCTGACCTACCTACGCAGACAGACGAGGCGGCTCGATAACCCCTTTAATTCAGACCACATCTGTGGTACACTCAAGACTCGTTCAGCCTCGTGCTGGGCGAGTTTTGCTGAATACCTATTAGCTCAATTCAATAGAAATCATGTCAAAGAATTCACAGAGCGGCAATGCAGGTGTTACGATCCTCGTGATCGTTGTTATCCTCATCGTCGCAGGCATCCTCTTCTTTAAGAACCGTGCAGACGCACCGGTAATTATCGACGAGACTGCAACAACGACTCCTGCTACGACCACAGCAACGGTTACAACCGTTACTACGGATGCAGACTCAGACGAGACTTCGACGACAACTGTCGAGGCAACCTCAACTGCAGAAGTTCAGTAATCACCTCGGTGATGAGAAAACCGCGCTTTGGCCTCACGGCTGACGCGGTTTTCTTTTTGTGATAGGATGCCTTGCATGTTCAAAGAATTCCTCATGAAAAAGATGATCGAACGCCAACTCAAGGACGTGGCTCCTGAGCAGCGTGAGATGGTTCTCAAAGCATTCGAAAAAGACCCCGATTTCTTTATGCGCCTCGCAAAAGAGACCGATGAGAAGACCAAGAGTGGCATGAATAAGATGTACGCCGCACAGAGCGTCTTTGCGAAGCACGCTGACGAGCTCAAGAAGCTCATGGGAAAATAATCATATGAAGATCTCCGTTGGTATCGTCGGCCTTCCGAATGTGGGCAAATCCACACTTTTTAATGCGCTCACCGCGCAGTCTGTCGACGCGGCCAATTACCCGTTCTGTACGATCGATCCATCGGTCGGCATTGTCAAAGTCCCTGACCCTCGCCTCGATGCACTCACACAGCTTTCAGCATCAGCAAAGACCGTCCCTGCGGCTGTCGAGTTCGTTGATATTGCCGGATTGGTGAAAGGCGCATCCGAAGGCCAGGGGCTCGGCAATCAATTCCTCTCACACATCCGAGAAGTCGATGCAATCGGTCACGTTGTTCGTATCTTCGAAGACGACAACATCCTGCATGTTTCCAATCGTATCGATCCTGTAGATGATATCGATGTCATCAACCTTGAGCTCGTGCTCGCGGACCTCCAAGTCGTCACTAAACGTCTCAGCTCCGTTGAGCGTGATGTAAAGGCGGGTCTCAAAGAAGCCAAGCATGAACAGGCAGGATTGACGAAGATCAAAGCCGCACTCGAAGCGGGGCAGGCGGCCCGCACGGTGACGCTTCTTGAAGATGAGGAGAAAGAAGTGAAGAAGCTCACGCTCCTTACGACCAAGAAGATGATGTATATCCTTAACGCCAAGTCGGGAGGCAAGAACCTCGATGAGATGAACGATGAACGCTGGACGAGACTCGTCGAGTTCTTGAAGTCATCGGGTTCAGAATACGTGCTCGTTGACGCTTCGACCGAGAGCGACGTGCGCTCGATGTCGGCCGAAGATCGCGCTGCGATGCTCGCAGATCTCGACGTGCGCGGTGGCATCAACGATGTCATCCTCGGCGGGTACCGTTTGCTCGACCTCATCACATACTTCACAACCGGCGCCGACGAAACACGCGCGTGGACGATTGCTCGAAACTCCACAGCTCCTGTTGCCGGTACCGCCATCCACACCGACTTTTATGACAAATTCATCCGCGCTGAGGTCGTCTTCTGGCAAGACCTCATTGATTCAGGTGGTTACGCGAAGGCCCGCGAAAAGGGCCAGGTTCGCACGGAGGGGAAGGAATACATCGTGAAGGATGGAGATGTGATTGAGTTCAAGATTTAAAACGTCATGAAGATAACCCAACCTCATACGAGCTGGGATGGAACGACAGAGTACGTTGTTGAATATGAAGATGCTGACAACTTCGATGCGCTCGAGTATGAGAAATGCAGACAGGCATACGGTGTATGTTTTTGCGAAGGAAAGCTGGTAATCGGTTTTGGCGGAAAAAAGAATAGTTGGGGTCTTATTGGTGGGACGATTGAGGAGGGAGAAAACTTCGAACAGACCCTCAGAAGAGAGATCATTGAAGAGTCGAATATGAAGATTATCTCTTTCAAGCCGATTGGTTATCAAAAAGTTGTTGACCTAAAAGACCAGAGTTTTATCTATCAACTTCGGTATGCCTGCGTCGTGGAACCAATCGGCACGTTTGAATCTGATCCAGCCGGAGGAATAAGTGAGATTAAGCTCATCGATCCAAAAGAATACAAAAAATATTTTGATTGGGGCGAGATCGGGGAACGGATCATCACTAGGGGGACTGATATCGCCCAAGGACTGAAAGGGTAATCGTATAGAGTTCAAGATCTAGGTAGGGCTTAAAAGTGCTATAATGGGGTATTAATCTATTTATCATCATATGAACGACCAGAAACCACGAACAACGCCAAAAGACTTCTTCATCTATCTCGGTACAGCAATTTCGCTCTACGTATCAGCAGGAAGCCTCCTCTCGCTTCTTTTCTCAATCATCAACGAGCGATTCGTCGATGCGCTTGATATGTCGGGGTACTATTACGGCGGGTACGGATACAGCGGCACCGGTGCGACATTCGCAATTGCGTCGCTCATTGTTGTTGTTCCGATCTACCTCATCCTCTCGTACTACATTCGCAAAGGCATCCTCAAAGATGATGAGAAGCGCAATCTCTCGATTCGCAAGTGGTTCGTGTGGTTCACACTCTTCGCTGCAGGCATCGCAGTTGCTGGCGACTTGGTGACGCTCCTCTACACCTTCCTCCAAGGTGAGATTACGATGCGCTTTATTCTCAAGGTACTCGCGGTCTTTGTTGTCGCTGGTGGTATCTTCTCGTACTACTTCTACGACCTCCGTCGCGATGTGTCAGCAAAGCCAAACAAGCTCTTTGTTTCGCTCGCAGGACTCTTTGTCCTTCTTGCGATTGTTCTTGGCTTCATGACATTTGGTTCGCCAAACGCACAGCGTGAGATGCGCCTCGACAGCCAGCGTGAGATGAATCTCTCGGACATTCAGTGGCAGGTCCTCAACCACTGGCAGACACAGGAGAAGCTTCCTGCGGCTCTCACAGACCTCAATGATGAGTTTGGTGGTTACACCGCGCCTGTTGACCCTGAAACCAAGGCTTCCTACGAATACAACATCACAGGACCTCTTTCATTCGAGCTCTGTGCAACATTCGACCGCGCAAGCTCGGCAAAGTCACAAGGTGAAAAAATGATGCCAGTCGACTCGTACGGCGGTGGTCTTGACCCTCGTTTTCAACACGAAGCTGGTCGTACCTGCTTTGCCCGAACAATCGATCCGGTCAAATATCCTCCATTCAACGAATCAAAGCCGATGTACTAAAAGCGAGCGCCCCGAAAGGGGCGCTTTTGCTAGAGCGTAGGCTGATGTACCATAGCTCTACTTATGCGCGAATACGACTCTAAAGCGATTGAGGCGAAGTGGCAGGAAGTGTGGGAACAGAGCAAAATGTTTGCTACGCCCGATACGGTGGAAGGAAAAGAAAACTTCTATACGCTCGTTGAATTCCCGTATCCTTCAGGCAATCTCCACGTCGGTCACTGGTATGCGTTTTCCATTCCCGACATCTTTGCTCGTTATCAGCGGATGAACAATAAGAATGTCCTCTTTCCGATCGGATTCGATGCGTTCGGACTGCCGGCTGAGAATGCAGCCATTAAGCGTGGTCTCAATCCGCGCGAGTGGACACTCTCCAATATGGACGTCATGCGTACCCAGCTTCGCACGATGGGTTCTTCGTTTGACTGGTCTCGCGAAGTCGTTACGTGTGATCCTACATATTACCGCTGGACACAATGGCTCTTCCTCAAACTTTTTGAAAAGGGACTTGCGTATCAAAAAGAGACACCGGCGAACTGGTGTCCGTCATGTAAGACGGTGCTTGCGAACGAACAGGTAGTTGCAGGTCATTGCGAGCGATGTGATTCGATCGTCGAGAAGCGTCTCATGAAGCAGTGGAATCTCAAGATCACGGATTATGCGGAGCGGTTGTTAAATGACCTCGAATCACTTCCATGGCCTGAACCGATCAAAGAGGCCCAGCGCAATTGGATTGGCCGAAGCGAGGGCGCAGAGATCGATTTTAAGATAAAAGACTCTGACAAGGCGCTTACGATCTTCACCACTCGCCCCGATACCCTCTACGGTGCTACCTATGTTGTGCTCGCGCCTGAGCACGCACTTATCGCTGAGCTTGCCACCCAAGCCTCGAATACATCAGAGATATCTGCGTATGTTCAAGCGACTAAGAACCAGACAGAGATTGAGCGTATTGCCGAAGGGCGTGAAAAGACCGGCGTGAAGCTCGAGGGGGTCATGGCCATCAATCCCGCCAACAACGAAGAAATTCCGGTGTACGTCGCTGACTATGTGCTTGGTTCATACGGCACAGGAGCCGTGATGGCTGTTCCGGCACATGACGAGCGTGATTGGGAGTTTGCGAAGAAGTTTGATCTTCCAATCAAGTATGTCGTCGCTCCTTATTTTCTTGATGTAACTGAGAACAGTAAGACGCGTCCCGGTGTCGAAGTAAAAAACCGGGTCATCGGTGTTGGGATTCTCAAGCATTGGTCGGAAAATAAATATCTCATGCTTGACTGGAAGAACGGCTGGACCGGTTTTATAACAGGAGGTGTCGAAGAGGGTGAATCACATCCTGACACTGTGGTGAGGGAAATCCAGGAAGAGACTGGATATCGTAATGTTCGTTTCGTAAAAGATCTCGGCGGACCGAATATTGCTGACTTCTATGCTCCTCATAAGAACTTGAATCAACATGTTTTTGGGTATGGCATGTACTTTGAACTTCTCGATGGAGAGCAGGATCAGGTCGCTGATGAAGAAAAAGCAAAGCATGACCCGGTATGGATTGACGAAGAAGGTGTACTTCTTTTCTTGGAGAAAGGGGCCCCAATGGGCGATGCCCGTTATTCAAAGCTTTTCTGGAATCGTTTAAAGACTGGTAATTATGTGTGGGCAGATGAGGGGAAAGTCATCAATTCAGAAGGCTTTAGTGAACTCTCAACTGAAGATGCTCGTAAGAAAATCACTGACTCTGTTGGCGGTCGCTGGGTCACGAGATACAAACTTCGCGATTGGGGAATCTCGCGCCAACGGTATTGGGGTTGTCCAATTCCGGTCGTTCATTGTGCCTCATGTGGTCCTGTTGCGGTTCCGGAAATCGAACTCCCTGTTGTGTTGCCTGAGATTGCTGACTATCTTCCAACAGGAGAAGGGAAATCACCGCTCGCAAAAGCAACAGAGTGGGTGAATGTTACCTGTCCAAAGTGTGGTGGGGCGGCTCAGCGAGAGACCGATACTCTCGACACCTTCATCGACTCGTCATGGTATTACCTCCGATATGCCGACGCACATAACACGGATGTTTTTGCTTCATTGGAGAAACAAAAACAGTGGGTGCCTGTTGATTTTTACTCTGGAGGTGCCGAACATACCACGATGCACCTCTTGTATTCGCGTTTCTTCAACAAGGCGTTGTTCGATCTGGGCTTAGTGACGGAGAGCGAGCCATATGTCCGTCGTATGAACCGCGGTCTCATCCTCGGTCCCGATGGGAACAAGATGAGCAAATCAAAAGGTAACGTCATCGACCCCGATGAGATTGTTCGAAATCTCGGTGCAGACACCGTGCGCATCTATCTCGCATTCATTGGCCCGTATAACGAAGTCGGAGCATACCCATGGAACCCCGATGGAGTCGTGGGTGCTCGTCGTTTTATCGAACGCGTATGGCGCTTGAGAGACCGAATCACTGATGAGGCGACATCGATTGAGCTTGATACTGCTCTTCATCAGACGATTAAAAAAGTTGGCGAGTCGATTGATATCTTTAAATTCAACACAGGTGTCCCTGCGCTCATGACGCTTTTGAACGTCATGGAGAAGAGCGCGGTTGTTTCTCAAGAGGTATACGAAACGATGTTGCGACTCCTTGCACCTTTTGCTCCACATGTAAGCGAAGAGCTTTGGTATGACCTCGGTCATACGACTTCTATCCACCTCGAGCAGTGGCCTTCGTTTGATGTATCCAAGCTCACAAGCGGTGAGGTTTCGATTGCCGTTCAGGTGAACGGGAAGGTTCGTGGGGTACTCACTTGTCCACAGGGAACCCCTGAAGCGACGGTTCTGGCCCTTGCCCGAGGTGACCAAAAGATAGCTCCATGGGTCGAAAAAGGCTCTATTTTAAGGGTGGTTTACATCCCTGATAAGGTCCTCAACATCGTTGTGGGAGGGGATTGACGTATTTTTGTAGGCATGCTACACTTATCAGGCAAGGTAATCCAAGCTTTATAGCTATATGTCAAAACAAGCCCCAAAACAGTCGAAAGGGAAGACCGGCGGTCCGGTCTCAGTGACGTTCAACCCCAAGCAGGTCGGCAAGCGACTTATCGGGGTTCTTTCGACTCGCGCACGCGATGTCATCGTGAAGCGTTACGGTTTGGGCGAAAAGACCAAGCGCATGACGCTTGAAGCTATCGGCGAGGAATACAACATCACCCGCGAACGCGTTCGTCAGATCGAGAACTACGCACTTGCAAGCATCCGCAAGTCGGATGTCTACGGCAAGGAGTCCCCAGCATTCGACGAGCTCAAAGAAGAGATGCTCTTCTACGGAGGCATTGTTTCCGAAGAAAGCTTCCTCGCTCACCTCTCAAAAGACGCGAGTGTCCGCAACCACTTCCACTTCTTGCTCGTCGTCGGAGAGTCATTTGAGAAGCGCAAAGAAGATGAGCACTTCGAACACCGCTGGTTTGTTGATAGTGATGTTGCTGAGACGATCGAGCAGGCACTCCACAAGCTCTATGCAAGCCTTTCTGACGATGATCTCGTTGTTGAGGGTAAGATCATCGACACATTCCTTTCGAATATCAAAGATCTCTCTGAGCACTATCAGAGCGAAGAGATGGTCAAGCGTTGGCTCGAGATCTCAAAGAAAGTTGGTAGCAACCCGCTTGGCGAATGGGGTCCTATGTCGTCTCCGTCAATCTCACCTAAAGGTATCCGTGACTACGCATATCTCGCAATCCGTCAGCACGGTTCTCCACTTCACTTCACCGAAGTCGCAAAGCGCATCGCAGAGCTCTTCGACAAGAAGGCGCACATTGCTACCACCCACAACGAGCTCATCAAGGACAGCAGATTTGTTCTCGTCGGTCGCGGTCTCTATGCGCTCACTGATTGGGGCTACATGCAGGGCGTCGTCCGCGATGTCATCAAGAAGGTTCTCAACGAACACGGTCCGCTCAAGCGCGATGAAATCATCGACAAGGTCCTCAAGGAACGTTACGTCAAGCCAAACACTATCATCGTCAATCTCCAGGACCCTGAACACTTCGAGAAGCAATCAGACGGAGCATACAAGTTGGTTTAAGAGACAAACAACAAACAATAGACGACAAACAACAAACGAGAACTCTCGTTTGTTGTTTGTTATAGGTCGTTTGTTATCATATGCATATGTCCGAAACGTTAAGGGAGATATATTCGATGGCGGTTCCCGCTGTCCGCATGGTCTTCCTTCTTTCTCCTATATGGTTGCCAATCATTCTCCTTCGTTTGTGGTGGAACTCGTGGGTAACATATCGCCGTACGCTTTTCATTACCGGCAAACAAAAAGTCCTGCTTGAGATCCGCGTCCCTAAAGAGATAAACAAATCTCCGCTCGCGATGGAGCTCGCGCTCGGTGGGTTCTATTCGACGAGTGGAGAAGGAACGCTCAAAGATAAATACATCAAAGGAGGTGTCCGCGCGTGGTATTCGCTCGAGCTCGTCTCGATCGAAGGACAGGTTAAATTCTTTGTGTGGACATGGAAGGACAACATGAAGAACGTTCAGAATCATCTCTATGCGCAGTACCCGACGGTCGAGATTATGGAAGTGCCGGATTACACACTCGCATTCCTCTATGATGAAGATCGTGCAGACATCTACGCAGCCGAATTTGCGCTCGGCAAACCCGACCCCTATCCCATCAAGACGTATGTTGACTACGGTCTCGACCGTGACCCTAAGGAGGAATTTAAGATTGACCCAATAACACCGGTCCTCGAATATCTTGGAGGCTTGGGCAAGGGTGAGCAGGCGTGGATACAGATTATTATCCGTGCCCACAAGGATGAGGATAAAAAAGAGGGCGGTATGTTCTCAGGCATCAAGGCTCTCGAAGACATCTTCGAGTTCATCCCCAAGATTCAAGCTCAGCTTAAGACAACCGATAAGTGGAAAGATGACGTCAAAGAAGAGGTGAAGAAGATCGTCGATAAGCGAAAGATTAAAGGCAAGGACGTCGAAGAGGGCGGTTCAGTGAATCTCACCGCAACAGAGAAAGACATTATCACGGCGCTTGAAAGGAGTGTTACGAAGACTCCTTTCGACGCTGGAATTCGAGCAATCTATCTTGCCGAGAAGGATGTGTTTAATCCTGCTCACAAAGGTGCCCTCAACGGCGTGTTGGCTCAGTACAGTGCTCTGCACCTCAACGGCTTCAAGAAGATGGCCGGCACTGGTTTTGATTACTGGTACGAAGACCCGTTTGGAAAGAAGCTTCCTGAAATGAAGCGGGAGATATTTCAAGCGTATCGTGAGCGCGGATGGTTCCAGCCTCCTTACAAGAACAAACACATTCCTGGTTGGCGCCGGTCTTCATTTGTTCTCAACGTAGAAGAACTCGCGACGATATTCCACTTTCCTGGTGGTGTTGCTCAGACTCCTACCTTCGGAAGAATCGAGTCACGCAAAGCTGAACCCCCCAAAAATCTCCCTATTTAGACTATGCGCGAGTTGCTCCACCACCATCGTTATATTACGATCGGCGCCTTCTGCTTGGTGCTGTTTATATTCTTCTTTCATACGCCGTTTAATCTCCCGAATGATCCAATCATCATCGTCGCACCAGGCGAGCCGTTTAGTGTCATTGCAGATGATCTTCATGCTCACGGCATCATCACGTCGCCGCTTGTATTCCGCATCGCAACCATGATTGCCGGAGGAACGACCGACATCAAAGCAGGCACCTACCGATTCGATCACAAGGAACACATGATTAGCGTCGCGCGGCGTCTTGTCACGGCAGACTACGGCATTGAGCCGGTGCGTGTGGTCTTTCCTGAAGGATCGACCGCATATGAGATGGGGAAGATTATCGGACGAAAGCTCGACCTCGCGACAGCGGTCCAATTCGTCGACATTGGTCGTCCATTTGAGGGATCGCTTTTCCCGGATACCTATATGATCCTACCAACCGCAACATCAGGTGAGATTGTGCTCTTGCTCCGCTCTACATTCGACGATAAGACCAAGAAGCTTCAACTTGAGACCGCATCGAGCACACACACTTGGGATGAGGTGCTCACGATGGCATCTATCATCGAAGAAGAAGTCCGAACCCTCGAGGACCGACGCATTGTGAGCGGCATCTTATGGAAGCGCATTGAAGCGGGGATGCGCCTTCAGGTTGACGCATCATTCTCGTATCTCTTCGGGAAGGCGTCGGCTGATGTGACGCTCGATGATATTGCCACTGATTCGCCCTACAACACCTATCGCTTCGAAGGGCTTCCTCCGGGGCCAATCACGAATCCTGGGCTTACCGCAATTGAGGCGGCACTTACCCCTATTGAGAGCGAGTATTGGTTCTATCTTTCTGATGCCCAAGGAAAGACACACTATGCTCGGACCTACGAGGAACACCTCCAGAACAAGGCTCAATTTATAGACTAGAAACTGGTATACTGTCCCCGTCATGATCATCACCTATAACACCCTCGAATCCTTCAAGATTCAGCTCGGCGACACCGTTATTGCTCTTAACCCCGTCTCTAAGCAGTCAAAGCTCTCTGCGGTGAGTTTTGGTGCCGATGTCGCTATTGTCTCGGTGGATCATGCTGACATGAACGGTATCGAGAGCGTCTCGCGCGGTTCTGCAGCACCATTTGCCATCATCGGTCCAGGTGAATATGAGGTTGCAGGCGTTTTTGTTCGTGGTTTTTCGTCAGTCTCTACCTACGATGGAAAGGAACGCCTGAACACCATTTACACTATCGCGCTCGAAGATTCCAATCTCTGTTTTCTTGGAGCGCTCGGCATGGCGACGCTTTCTCCGGAAACGCTCGAAGCGCTTCCGGACATTGATATCCTCTTCGTTCCTGTTGGTGGTGATGGCGTGCTCTCAGCGACAGAAGCAAGCAAACTCGTAACCTCGCTTGAACCTCGTATTGTCATTCCGATGCACTACAACAAAGAGTCACTCGCCGCATTTCTCAAAGAACAAGGAGTGACTGGAACAATTACCGATAAGTTGACGCTCCGCAAAAAGGAGATTCTCGAAAAAGAAGGGGAGATCATCATTTTGACCCCACAGAGTTAATCACTTCCCATGCTCGATCTCATCCATCGATTGCGCTCACGCCCGTTGGCCTACCGTCGAAAGGTGGCCTTCTGGTCAACAGTCGGAATCACTTCGGTCATTGCTCTTATCTGGGCACTCTCTCTTTCGGTACGATTCGATGATGTGGATACTCCCTCCGAAGATTCGCAGATTTCAGGGCCTTTTGAGACCTTCATGAGGCAGGTCCGGACAGGGTTCGGTTCTCTCAAAGATTCCATTGATAAAAAGGATATTTAGGCTTTAAAACAAAGCCTTTTTCATATATACTAAGAGCATATGAGCGACTCAGAAGGAAGCGAAAAACGGCCTGAATTAGCCGGAATCATTTCTCGGAACATCACAACCGAGATGAAGGAGTCGTACCTCGACTATGCCATGTCCGTCATCACGGGCCGTGCTCTTCCTGACGTTCGTGACGGTCTTAAGCCGGTCTTGCGTCGTATTCTCTACGCGATGCACGATATGGGCCTCACGTCATCTGCAAAACCTCGCAAGTCTGCTCTCACGGTCGGTGAAGTGCTTGGTAAATATCACCCGCACGGTGATGCGTCGGTCTATGACGCGATGGTTGGTATGGCACAGGATTTTTCATATCGTTATCCGCTCGTCATTGGACAAGGTAACTTCGGATCAATCGATGGTGACCCACCAGCTGCTATGCGTTACACCGAGTCGCGCATGTCGAAAATCTCATCCGAAGTCCTTCGTGATCTCGAAAAAGACACTGTCGACTGGCGTCCCAACTACGACGGCACTCGCAAGGAGCCGGTGGTCTTTCCATCAGCTGTTCCGAACATCTTGCTCAACGGTACGCTCGGTATCGCCGTTGGTATGGCAACAAGCATTCCACCACACAACTTGCGTGAGGTTGTTGCCGCAACGACGCACCTTATCGACGAACCTGACGCTACCAACGATGATCTCGTAGAGTTCATCAAGGGCCCTGACTTCCCAGGAGGCGGCATCATGTACGGCGAGAAGGACATCAAACATACCTACGCAAGCGGTCGTGGTGGCATTGTTGTGCGTGGCGAAGCTGAGGTTGTTGAAGGCAAAAAGGGCCAATTCCAGATTGTCATCACATCGCTTCCATACCGCGTCAATAAAGCTGACCTCATCATCAAGATCGCTGACCTCGTTCGCGAAAAGAAGATTGAAGGCATTCGTGATATCCGCGATGAATCTACTAAAGACATCCGTGTCGTTATCGAAATTAAGACGGGCGCATATCCTGAGAAGGTCCTTAACTATCTCTACAAGCACACATCGCTCGAAGACACGTTCCACGTAAACACGGTGTGTCTCGTCGATGGTGTGCCACAGACACTTTCGCTCAAGAGCATTCTCGACGAGTTCGTGAAGCACCGCCTCATCGTGGTCCGTCGTCGCACCGAGTTCGACCTTCGTGTCGCACGCGCTCGCGAACACATTCTCCTTGGTCTCAGCAAGGCGCTCGATCATATCGATGAAGTCATCGCCCTCATCAAAAAATCAAAAGACACTGCTGAGGCTCGCACGAACCTCATGAAGAAATTCTCGTTCTCCGAGATCCAGGCTGTTGCGATTCTCGACATGAAGCTCCAAAAGCTCGCCGGCCTCGAACGTAAGAAGATCGAAGACGAGCTCAACGAGATCCAGGCACTCATTGAGCGTCTCGTTGCGCTTCTCAAGAGCGAAGCGAAGATGCGTGGTGTCATTAAGACCGAGCTTGCGGATATCTCAGAGCGTTACGGCGATGATCGCCGCACCAAGCTCATCAAGGGTGGCGTCAAATCATTCTCAGTCGAAGATCTCATTGCCGACGAAGAGAATGTGCTCGTCTACACAGCGGGCGGTTATATCAAGCGCACCAATCCGACCGAATACAAAGCACAGCGACGTGGTGGTGTTGGTGTTATCGATCTCGATACCAAAGAAGAAGACTTCGTCACGACATTCCTCACCGCATCAACGCACAGCGATCTTTTGTTCTTCACCGATCGCGGTAAGGCGTATCAGCTCAAGATGTATGAGCTTCCTGAGGGCAAGCGTGCCACAAAGGGTAAGTCTGTCATGAACTTCCTCTCCCTTTCCGAAGGTGAGCGTGTGACGTCGATTCTTCCCGTTTCAAAAGCAATGAAAGCAGAGAAGGGAAGCATCCTCATGGTCACCAAGATGGGCGTTGCCAAGAAGGTCGCCGCCGAAGGATTCCACGACGTTCGCCGAAGCGGCATTATCGCTATCAAGCTCGATGCTGGAGATGAGCTCATGGCAACACTATTCGTCGCTCCAACAGATGACGTCTCGCTCATCACGCGTGGAGGACAATCAATCCGTTTCAAAGAATCTGATATCCGTCAGATGGGACGCACGGCTGGTGGCGTCCGTGCAATCAAGCTCGACAAGGGCGATGTCGTCGTCGCGGCAGGCGTCATCCGCAAGGAGGAGAAGGAGGCCTCGGTCCTCATCCTTTCAAAGAACGGCTACGGCAAACGCACGCCGGTATCCGAATATAAGACCCAGAAGCGCGGTGGCGGCGGTATCAAGACCGCAAACGTCACTGACAAGACCGGTATCGTTATCTCGGGTCACGTTGTGACGCCAGCACTCGAAGAGCTCGTTGTGATGTCACAAAAGGGCCAGGTGATCCGCATTGCGATGAACGAGATTCCTGAGCTCGGCCGCGTTACCCAGGGTGTTCGCATCATGAAGATGCGCGACGGTGACTCCATCGCTTCGTTTGTGTGTATCTAGTCCCGTCACTGTTGGCGGTGAGGCGTTAGCTTGGTATGATTTCACTATGTTCGTGAACCCTCTTTCTGTACTCGATGCGCTTGGTATCAGTGCTGGCATGACAGTCGGTGATTTTGGTAGCGGTGAAGGTGCATACGCTCGAGAGCTTGTTAAGCGCGTTGGTAAAAGCGGTGTTGTGTACGCATTCGATGTCCAAAAGGATCTTGTCACACGTCTTGCTGCAGAAGCCAAGACAAACAAGGTGGATAATCTCCACGCAATCTGGGCAGATCTTGATGAGCGGGGTGGTACGACACTCGTGGACAATTCGCTCGACACCGCGATCATCGCGAACGTCTTGTTCCAATCAGAACAAAGAGCAAGCTTCATCGCTGAGGTCGTTCGTGTGTTGCGCCCTAATGGCCGCCTGCTTCTCGTCGATTGGTCAGACGCCACAGGGCCACTCGGTCCTCGCGCCGACCACGTGATTACCAAAGACGCAGCACGAGCCCTTGTCGAAGCGGCAGGGCTTGTCTTCGATCGTGAGATTGATTCAGGCACGCATCACTACGGACTCTTATTCAGAAAAGTATCCCAGAGATAATCATCAGTCATTACCTACCATGCGACCATTCACTGTCATCCTACTCGTTCTCTTTGGACTCTTTATTGTCGGAGGCGTCATCGCGATAGCTATGAGCGGTAAATCTGGCGGGGGAAATACTGAAACACCTGCGGTGGCCGAGGTGTGGGGTGTTCTTCCGAGTGCTGTTGTGAATGGAGTCGTCGATGCATTTAATCAAGACAACGATAATGTTTTGCAGGTGACGTATCGACAAGTCGCTTCCGATGATTTTGATAGTGAGCTCGCAGAGAGCCTCGCGGCCGGCACTGGACCTGATGCTGTTATTCTCTCTCAGGCCCAGCTAGTTCGTCACGAGAACAAACTGTACAACGTAGCATTCGAGTCATATCCGGAGCGTCTCTTCCGCGATACGTTCGCCGAGGGTACAGAGATATTTATGACGAACACCGGCGTGCTCGGATTCCCAATCCTCATTGATCCTATGGTGATGTATTGGAATCGATCACTCTTCACAAATGCACGAATCGCCCAGCCACCGGTCTATTGGGATGAGCTTCTCGATTTGGGTGACAAGCTCACGAAGAAAGATGCAGCATTCAACGTATCCCAAAGCGTTATCGCGCTCGGCGAATACAGCAACGTTACACACGCTCGTGAAATCATTGCAACGCTCATTATGCAGGCGGGGGATCCCATCACGGTCCGCAGTGGGGGAGACCAGGTGAGCTTCGTCTTGGGTGATCGCTTTGGCCTTCCTGAAGCGCCGGCTCATTCTGCGCTCCGTTTTTATACCGAATTCGCGAACCCTGTGAAGCCGGCCTACTCGTGGAACCGCTCGCTGCCGTCGTCACGCGAAGCATTCCTCGCCGGCACACTCGCGCTCTACCCAGGTTTTGGGAGTGAATTGCTCCAACTTCAGGAACGCAATCCGAATCTCAACTTCGATATGGCGCCTTTGCCTCAGCACCGAGACAGCACATTTGTGACTACGTTCGGTGATATCTACGCAATTGCTCTCGTCAAACAATCCAAAGATATTGGAGGTGCTTACCGGGTGGCGACGCTTCTCTCAGGACAAGACGCATCTGTGTTGTGGGCTGACTATGCGGGCATTCCTCCGGCACGTCGCGATCTCCTCGGTACACCTCCCAATGACCCCTACAACGTGATTCTCTACGATGAGGCACTCATCGCACAGGGCTTCCTCGACCCAGATCTTTCCCAGAGCGGAAACGTCTTCTCGAGCCTTATTGGTGATATTGCATCAGGACGTTCGACAATTGAACGTGCTGTATCGGATGCAAAGGCGAAGCTCCAAAATCTTGTTCGATAGGGGGTCGGTTTAGGTAGGTTGTCCACTGATTCTGTTGGTACAGGCCGATTCTAGGCTACAATTGGTGCAATGAAATCGATTGGTTCGATAGTCGTTTCGACGAGCATAGTGGCCTTCCTCTTTTTTGGTCTCACGGCACCTCTCATGGGCTTTGCGGCGACCCCTGGTGCGGGGGGTCTTATCCCATGTGCGGGACCCGATTGTCACTTCAGCGATATGCTTGTTTTCGCCAACACGATTGTTGGATGGCTGCTCCGTATCGCCATCCCCGTTACCGCGGCTCTCTTTTCATATGCTGGTTTTCTCTATCTGACATCTGGAGGAAATCCCGGCAAAAAGACCGCTGCCAACAAAGTGTTCCAGAGTGTTTTCTGGGGCTTCATCATGGCGTTGGGCGCGTGGATTCTCGTGAACTTCCTTACAAATTTCTTCCTTGATAAAGACGTGAACGAAGTTGTCCCAGTTTCTCAAGCTGATATTCAAAAAACATATGAACGTGCATAAAAAATCATTTTTACTTTCTTTTGCGGCCGCGGCTCTTTCTTTTATTCCTGCCGTTGTCTTAGCGTCAGGTGGGGGAGACGATAACCTGTGTAATGGTGGTATCTGTAATCCGCTCGGCGAAACCAATGATTTGGGGGCGCTTATCCTCAAGATTGTCGAAGGCATCGCACAGGTCGGGTACTATCTTGTTGTTCTCTTTGTCATCTATTCCGGATTCAAATTTGTCGCGGCGCGTGGCAATGATGCAAAGCTCAAGGATGCCAAGCAAACGTTTTTGTTCACGGTGATTGGTGCGGCGATTCTCCTGGGGGCAACACTTCTTGCAAACGTTATCAGCGGCACGGTTGAGGAGCTCAAGACGCCACCTGCTTCGACGCGGGCCTTAGATTTCAATGTGTAACACTGTTATGAAAAAATCATTTTTAATACCACTCACGGTTGCATTACTTTCATTGATGCCGCTCGTTACTCGCGCGGCTGAGGCATGCCCTACAAGCCCCGGGAACCTCAAAGAACTTATCTGTTCTGCAATGGAGCTCGTGAACCCTGTCATCGCCCTTCTCACTGGCCTCGCAGTCGTCTTCTTCGTGTGGAACGTGCTCCGCTTTATCATGAGTGCGGGTGACGAGAAGGGACGAGCGACCGCAAAGAACGGCATCATCTACGGTGTCATCGGACTCTTTGTTCTCTTCTCGTTTTGGGGGCTCGTTGAGCTTTTGCGGGCGTCGGTATTTGGTTCGTAATTAATCATTAGTAGCAATCATGAAAAAACATCTGTCGATTTATCTTGGAGGAGCGCTCGGTCTCGCGGCCTTCGCCCCATCGTTTGCGCACGCAGCTATAAACTGCAGCGACTCAGGGACAATTGTCGATATTGAGAGCTTCCTTTGTAGCTTCGAGGGCCTCATCAATTTCTTGACCGGAGTGGTGGCAGCTCTCGCGCTTCTCGTCTTCTTCTGGGGATTGACCAAGTACATTGCGAAGGCTGACGATGAGAAGGCAAAGGAGTCAGGCAAGAACATCATGATATGGGGCGTTCTGGCGCTCTTCGTGATGTTCTCGGTGTTTGGTCTTGTCTCATTCCTTCAGACTTCATTTGGTACCACAGAAGATATAGTAACCCCACCACGACTATGATCACACTCTTCCGACGATTCCATTACGTCGCTCTTGCCGGGCTTTTCGCTTTCATGCCATTCGTCAGTCAGGCCGCATTTGCTTGTACCCCAGGCATAAGGAATTTCCTCTGTCGATTCATGGATCTCATCGGCCTTGCAACGGGTATTTTGGCAGCGCTCGCGCTTCTTGTCTTCTTCTGGGGCTTGGTCAAATACATCGCCAAGGCCGACGATGAGAAGGCAAAGGCGCAGGGTAAGAGCATCATGGTGTGGGGTGTCATCGCGCTCTTCGTCATGTTCTCGGTGTTCGGTCTCGTAGCTTTCCTTCAAAGGTCGTTCGGTATCAATGCGGGGAACAACGGTGCTCCGAACGTCCCAGAGGTCATCTTCACTCCATAGGGAGAGGGTGAACAGCTCTCGGTGGAGAGCTGTGTAGACAAGAGGGAAGGTATTTGGTTCAATTAAGCCATTAGTAAGTATGTTTAGAAAAATAGTTATGAATAAAGTATCAGCAGCAGTCATCGGTGCAAGCGCTTACCTTCTTCCGGTACTCGCTTTTGCAGCAGATAGTGACCCCGAGCTCAGCAACATCACAACGCTTCTTACTTCGATCGGCAAGCTCGTCAACCTTGCAACGCCTATCGTTATCGGTCTCGCACTCCTCGCATTCTTCTGGGGATTGGTTAAATTCATCTTTGCGGCATCTGATGACGATAAGAAGAGCGGTAAGAGCTTCATGATCGGTGGTATCATCGCACTCTTCGTGATGGTTGCGATTGTCGGTATCATCAAGTTCATCGCAAGTGCATTCGACGTGGAGACTGGCGGACAGCTCCCGGTTCCAGGTGTTGAAGAGGTAGAAGACTAGCCTTCGAGATGACGTTTGAAGAATTCATGGCGAAGATATCGACTGTAATCGTACAGCCGATTCTCGCTTTGGTCTTCGGAATCGCGTTCATCATCTTCATTTGGGGGGTCTTCGTCTACATCCGTGATAGTGATGATGACAAGGGTAGGGCAGAGGGTCAGAGGAGCATCCTATGGGGGCTCGTTGGTATGGTCATCATGATTTCCGCCTTTGGCATCATCAATATCATTCAAGGCACCATCGGCGTCGAGCAAACACCTGGGCAAACCACAGCTGAAGGACAGATTAAGCCGAGCCTTGAAGGTGCAGGGATAAAGTAGAGAGTTCTCATCAGACAAAAAGAAAACGGCCCGTCGTGCACTGTGCGCGAGGGGCCGTTTGAGTTCTCCATTAGAGCGTCGTTGTTACCAAGCGGCGGTGACCTTGCCTGCCATCCCCACACCCTCGAACTGGAGGGTGTGCATATTCTCGTATGGCCGGAGTACACCGGCTGCACGGAGACTGGGGATTTCCTTCTCTTCCGGGCACTGTCGCACCCGGTGAGTGTCGTTGATGATGACCACGCCGCACGAGGATCCCTCTTCCAGGGTCCATCGAAGGCTCTTGGCCCTCGCGGACGCTTCGAAGCGATTGCTCAGCGGCCCCGAGAGGTTGCTGAACGTTTCGGTGGTGTTCAGAGGGTTGAGGCGGATGGTCTTAGGAGAAGAATCTCCCCCAGACTTGCCCCAACCACCCCATCCGATTTCGAAGCCCTTGCCGTCTGTTATTTCGACGGCGAGAAGGCAGACGAAAGCTGAGGCTGCCAGTAGGGCACCCCACTTCACAGTGCGAAGGTAGTCGTCCTTCAAGAATATGTTCGCGATTCCCATGATTGCGGCAATCGCGATACCACCGATGAAGAGGGAGCGGAGAGTGCCGTGCCCCCCGAACATCGGGAGGAATACCGAGAATGCGACTGCGGCGCATATGCCAATAGTGAGAGAGCCGATGAAGGCTCGACCACTTTCCTGCATGTCCTCGAATCCGGCGAACCGCAGGTAGAGAATGACAGAACCGCCCAGACCGAGGATGAACCCCAGCTGGAAGAACGTACCGAACCCCGGGATGGTTCCGTCGCTGAGGCCGTTCAAGAACGACCCGATGAAACCGAACACGGTTCCTAGAAACAGACCGATGAGGACGAAGACGCTGAACACCCAGAAAAGGGCCTTCGGAATCTTCTTGATCGCTTGCGCTGCGCTGCGGCCCGCCTGGTTGGCAGGGTTCACTGTTGGTGCGGCTGCTCGTCGTGCCATGGTATCTCTCCAGTTCCAAGTAGTTGCTGGTTGGACTTCAGATTTCGTCGAAGAAGCCTTCTGTGAAGTCGCCGACGTTCTTTCCACCCTTCTCGAGGGCTTTCTTGCCCTTGTCGAAAGGTGAGGCCGAGCGCATGCGCTCGATGGTCTCGCGGATGATCTTGTCGCCGGCGCTTTCGGGATTTTTACGTCCCTTCATGCTGGCGTCCGCATCAGCTGCCAGGGCTTGCATGCCCAGGCAAATTTTAAAGGCCATCATGAGACGAACATGCTCCGAATCCAGCGTGCCTGCCGGTTGAGCAGACTTGTCGGGCGGATTGCCTCCGCTTTTCTGCTGCTTTTGCTGCTGTTGCTGTGCTTGCGGTGCGGGGGCAGGAGGCGCCTGTTTTGTGCGACCTCCGAGTCCATCACTGAGTGCCCACCAAGGGAGTTGAGTGATGAACTTCTCGTACAAATCGCGCAACTTGGGGTTGCGACGATAAAACACGATTGCCACCCGGTCGTGGGCTGCCTTGTTCGTCTCGAGGAATTCCTCACGCTTTGTGGTTGGGGTGAGGATGTAGGGAGCAGCCACCTCGATGATGGCCCCCTCCACGATGTGTTCCTGACCGGGTCTGCTTTTCACGTCCACATCCTCCTTGGGTGAGTCCTTCTTCGAGCCGGGGAAGATCATCTCGCGGAGCTTTTCGAGCCCCCCGAAATCTCCGGCCACATCAGCAACTTTCAGTAGTGTCATCCATGACATAATCGTTTCCTCTCTTTCTTTTCTGAAGGTTTACCGGGAATCGGATGATTCCCAGAGGGTTTTTTGTTTTGACGCTCTATATGGAGTTGTGAAGGAGCGTCTGGTAATACTGTATCACAAGTAAGTGTAAAAGTCAAGTAGAAAAGGGGTGTATGGGGTTGTGGTTAGGCGGTAGAAAAAGGACTCGGTCACGGGTTCTGGCCTGTTGGCCAGCCCCGCGACCCCGGCTCGGCGCCGTCGCGCCTGCGCCTTTCGAGTCCTCTCTCGCCCTAAAACAAAAGTCGCCCAGCGCTTAGCGCTGGACTCCTTTGTTTTGGTGGGCGAGAGAGGACTCGAACCTCCACGGGTTGCCCCACGTGGTCCTAAGCCACGCGCGTATACCATTCCGCCACTCGCCCGAAGATTCGTGTCGTCACGAATCACTAAGTATTTTATCCGCTCCGCGTCTAAAATCCTAAGTGTTCGCGACCCCGCCTCGCCTCCGCCTGTGGCGGATGGCTGCGGCTTGGACAGCTAAAAAAGAGCACGCAGGTGCTCTTTTTCTAAACGCTGTCCACCCGGTAGGGATCGAACCTACGACCGTCTCCTTAAGAGGGAGCTGCTCTACCAGCTGAGCTACGGGTGGAAAATAAAAACCAAACGACCAACAAACAACAAACTACAACAATTTCCTTTGATTTTCAATGTGCCGGGGGTGGGGATCGAACCCACACAACCTTTTACGGTCCGGGGATTTTAAGTCCCCTGCGTATACCATTCCGCCACCCCGGCAACTATCTCCATGAGGCCTGGGGGAGAATCGAACTCCCGCATAAGGGATTTGCAGTCCCTCGACTTACCACTTGTCTACCAGGCCTTCTTCAAACGCTATTCTAAAGGTACTTCCTTGTTTGACAAAGCCTCCAGATCCAAACGATTCTTTTCGCCCACATCGAGCTTGAAGTCGAAGGTGGGGAGGACACGGAGGTTCTCGCTGTGTTTCTTCACGTAATCGCGGAACGGTGCGCGGTTGCGCATGAGAAACACGCCCACCTCTTCTTCTTTGCTCTCGGGCAAGACGGTAAAAAAGAGATCAACACGACGCTCATCGTCCGAGAGCTGACCACGCGTGACGGTGATGAGCGACTGGCGATTCGACTCGGTGTTGATGAACTCAGCCGCAAGACGGATGTAGAGCGCTTCTTTTTGTTCGTGATGTCTCATAGTTAGCGTGCGATGTTGCTGAATGCGACGATCTGGTCTCCTGCGGCGATCTCGAGCGAACTTTCGATCTTCGTACCGAATTCGCTTCCTTGCTCAACACTCGAAGCCTTCTGTTTGCTCTGTTGGAGCTCAAGCACTTTGCCTTTGCCGATTGCTTCACCGCGACGGACGATGTTCACTGTGTCGCCGAGGTTGAGTGTGCCTTCTTCGACGCGTGCGCCGATGACCTGCTTGTTGTGGGCAGCAGCGAAGAGCTTGAGAATCTTGGCGGTGCCGTGCTGTTCTTCGACCATGCGCTTTGGTCGGCGAACTGTGCGGATTGCTTCGAGCTTCTCGGTGAGCTTGTAGATGATGGTGTCGGTTTCGATGGTGACGCCTACGCGCTCAGCAAGCTCGCGGACGCCGTTCTCGATCTTGGTGTTGAAGCCAACGATGACTGTGCGGTCGTCTCCGCCGGCGCGCTTCACGTCGTTCTCACCCACAGCACCCACATCTTTGAGAATGATTTTGAAGCTTACACGGTCGTCAGAGAGTTTAGATACTTCGTGGGCAAGGGCGTCGAGCGATCCGGCGACATCTGCTTTGAGGATGATAGGAACAATCGCCATATCGTTGGTGTCTTCGAGTTTCTCAGGGACAGAGATCTCGCGCTTCTCCGAGAGGGTGGCTGCAGCCTCGGCATCTTTCTTCGAGTCGTACGCCTTTACCGATGCGCCGGCGTGGGGGAGAGCGCTCCAACCAAGGATAGTTACAGGACTCGAGAATGTGGCGTTATCGACGTTTGCCCCCGATGCATCAGCTATCGCACGTACCGGTGTCCATGCGCCTTGTGTTGCGAGGAAGGAACCTTTGGCAAGAGAGCCGTTCTTGATTATGAGCGTGGCCGAAATGCCTTTCTTTGGATCACGGTTGGCTTCGACGATGATGCCATCTGCAGGAAGTGATGCATCTCCCGAGAGTTCTTGGAGTTCGGCCATGAGTGCAACGAGGTCGAGGAGCTCAGGAACGCCGTCACCACGCTTTGCACTGATAGGAGCGTACGAGATCGAACCGCCGCGTCCTTCGACGTAGATTTCGTTTTCGGCGAGGCTGTTGAGGGTTACCTCAAGGTTCGCATTTGGAAGATCGATTTTGTTGATGGCAACGATGTAGGGGATGTTCGAAGCGACGATTGCTTTGAGCGCTTCTTTGGTCTGAGCTTTGACGCCGTCTTCTGCGGATACAACAAGGATTGCGATGTCTGCAAGCGACGCGCCGCGTTCGCGCTGAGCTTGAAAGGCAGAGTGACCTGGGGTGTCGATGAAGGTGATGCGCTTTTCGGCACCTGCCTTGGTGGTGTGGAGCACCTCATACGCAGCTGTGTGTTGGGTGATGCCGCCCGCTTCGCCTGCAACAATGTTGGTCTTTCGGATGAAGTCCAAAAGGCTTGATTTACCGTGGTCGACGTGTCCGAGGACGACGACGACAGGTGGTCGTTCTGTGGTGCGGGTGCTGGTCATAGCGGTCGTTGAGTGGTTTCAATATATCACTTTTTTGGGACCTTGTCAGTAGATGGAACATTTTGCTTCGCACTCATCCTTTCTTGTTCCGCTGCGGAACTCGTCGCGCTCTTCAGCGACTCCTCGGCAGTCCTCGCTCCACAGAAAGGATGGACTGCTCCGCAAGAATCACATCCTTACATCTCGGCGTTCTTGCTGGTACGATACGTTTACAATGACTTCTGACGCACGAGTCTATCTCGACTACGCCGCAGGCACGCCGCTCGACCCGAGCGTGCGCGATGCAATGCGTGCATACGAAGACGCGCATTTTGCGAATGCGTTCTCAGTGCACAACGCGGGTAGGGAAGCGAAGCGAATGCTCGAAGACGCACGATTTGGTCTTGCGGCACATCTCGGTGCGCGTTCGAACGAATGTCACTTTGCAAGTGGTGCGACGGATGCAATGACGAAGATTCTCTACAGCGTCGTCAACGGTTTGCTTGAGAAAGGTGTTACCTATGCGGAGATGCATATCGTCATGAGCGTCATTGAGCATTCGACAGTACGCGCATGCATCGAAGGTTTCGCACGTCGTGGTGTGCGTCTCACTAATGTTGGTGTTGGAACCGATGGTCGTATTGATATGGCGCAGATGGAGGCCGCGGTTCATGAGGACACCATCCTCGTGGTCTGTATGTTGGTCAACAACGAGATCGGGACGATTCAGCCCATTCGTGATATCGGTCGCATGCTCGAAGCTCGATTTGCCGAGACCAAGCATCGTTTTGTGCATCACCACATCGAAAAGCCATTGCTCGTGAGCGATGCGAGCCAGGCTCCGCTCTTTATGCCCCTCATACCGTCTGACCTTGGTGTGGATTTTATGGTCATCGATGCCGCCAAGATTTACGGTCCGCGGAAGATGGCGCTTTTGTATGTGAAGACCGGTACGTATTTCCAATCACTGTGCGGGATGCATGGAAAAGTCCCAAGCGAGGGGACACCGGATGTCTCATCGTCAATCGGTCTCCGTCGCGCGTACGACATCCTCGAAGAACGACGCGAAGCGGATGTTGTTTCGTGGAACGATATCAAATCATATTTCATACAGAGGCTCACTGAACGTTTTCCTACCATGCGCATCAATGGTGATCCAGCTGTGAGCGTCCCCGGCATCCTCAATGTTTCGTTCCCTCATGTCGAAGGAGAATTTCTCGCGACACAGCTCGATAACCAAGGTGTTGCAGTATCCGCGAAGAGCGCATGTCTCTCGGGAGGAGGGGAAGGGTCGTATGTTGTGAGAGCTCTCGACCCCGATCGTGCTAACAGCGCACTGCGTTTCTCATTTGGACGTACTACGACACAAGAAGATATTGATTACGTCGTCAGTGCGCTTGCCGACATCATTCGCTAAAGCGTATACTTGTCCCATATGGATATCGAACGCCTCAACCAAACACAGGTGATTTTACTCACGCTCCTCATTTCGTTCGTTACCTCGATTGCTACGGGTATCGCGACTGTCGCACTTATGGAGAAGGCGCCGACCGATGTCACGCGTGTCATCAGTCGTATTGTCGAGAAGCCAATCGAGACAGTTGTTCAAGGTGAAAGGGAAGTGATCACCCAAGAGCATACTGTTGTTGTAAGCGAGAGCGAGAGTATTGCCAAGGCAATTACAAAGCTTTCTCCATCACTTGTGCGTCTCTACACAGTTTCGGGCAAAGATGAGCTCGAATTCGCAGGAATGGGATTGATTGTTTCAGCCGATGGCATCATCGTCGCGGACAGTCGCATCGTCGATAAGAAGGAGAAATACATTGCTCGACTTTCAAATGGCGCAGAGATTGAGGCTGAGCCTTCCAATACTGCAACCGAGGAAGGATTCTTCCGTCTCCAAGCAACTCCAACTGCACCGGTTCCCGTTCTCACTCCTGCATCTTTTGAACCTTTCAGTGATCTCGTACTCGGTCAGACTGTCATAGCGATTGGGGGTGATGTATCGACCCGAGTCGCCCCTGGCATCATCGCCGAGCTCCTTCCAGGAGCTTCCAATGACGCATCACGTGTCCGAACCAGCATCGATGCTGCCGGTCTTTCGCTCGGCTCACCCCTCATCACCCTCGATGGGTTGGTGGTAGGGATGCCTGAGGAAGCGGGAAGCCAGGTCTTCCTGTCGTTGCTTGAGCAGGGGACGGAATAGAAGCAAATAGCAATTGGCAATTAGGAAATAGGGCCCAATTGCTCACTGCAAATTGCTAGGAGAATAGAGGAACATAAATTGACATAATGGTATAAAACTGCTATTATTTGCTCATTAAAAACTGCCATGCCTCCTCCTTTCAAAAACTTCACAACCAAGGCAAAGGAAGCCATCAAAAAGGCCCATGAGCTGGCCCTTGAGCGTGGTCAGAGCCACGTGAACGTGCTCCACCTCCTTACTGCACTCATTTTGCAGGAAGAGAGCATGGTGACGTCGATCCTCGACAAGCTCGAGATTGATACCATCGCCCTCACCGACGCATTTGTTGAAGGTATCGATATGCCCGATGGTGGCGCAACTGTTTCGCCGAGCTACCAGATGTATCTCACACCCGAGCTTGCCAAAGTGCTCGAATATTCGACGCACGTTGCTTCGATGCTCTCGGATCAGTTTGTATCGACAGAACATTTGTTTGTCGCTGCGCTTGATGCACCAGGAGAGTCACGCGACATCCTCTCGCAGTTCCGAATCGAAAAAGATCACGTCCTCGAAGTATTGCGCGAGCTCCGCGAGCGCGCCGGCCAAGAACCTCAGGCACAAGGCAATAAGAAGCCACGCGCCATTGCTCGCTATACGCGCAGCCTGACCTTGATGGCAAAGGAGAACAAACTTGATCCGGTCATTGGCCGCGACAACGAGATCAACCGCATCATCCAAATCCTTTCACGCCGCACCAAGAACAACCCGATTCTCATCGGTGAAGCTGGTGTTGGTAAGACCGCAGTTGTCGAAGGTCTCGCACAGCGCATCGCTTCGGGTGACATTCCTGATTCACTCAAAGGCAAAGACCTCGTCTCACTTGATCTTGGTTCGCTCATCGCTGGTACCAAGTACCGCGGTGAATTCGAAGAGCGCCTCAAGGCAATCGTCAAAGAAGTCGAGAAGTCGAACGGTAATATCATTTTGTTCATCGACGAGATCCACACGATCGTCGGCGCGGGTGCTGCAGAAGGTGCAATGGATGCATCGAACATGCTCAAGCCTGCACTCGCTCGCGGTGAACTTCGCGCGATCGGTGCAACAACGCTCAAAGAATATCAACGCCACATCGAAAAGGATCCTGCGCTCACGCGTCGCTTCCAGCCTGTCTATATCAACGAACCTTCGATTGATGACGCAATCGCAATCCTTCGTGGTCTCAAAGAAAAGTATGAACTCTTCCATGGTGTAAAGATCACTGACGATGCGATTATCGCTGCGGTGAATCTTTCGAGCCGTTACATCAGCGATCGATTTCTCCCCGACAAGGGCGTTGATCTCATCGACGAAGCGTCATCGGCGCTCCGCATCTCGCTCGAGAACAAGCCACCAATCCTCGAAGAAACGCACCGCAAGATTATGGTTCGCGAGATTGAGAAAGAAGCGCTCAAGAGTGAGGCTGCAGGCGATGGTGAAAAGTCCGCTAAGGCAAAGATGCGTGTGAAGAATCTCGACAAAGAGGTCGCTGATCTCAAAGAGACCATCGCTGAAATTGAGCTCAAATGGCAGAACGAAAAAGAAACTATCACCGAAATTAAGGACGTTAAGAAACAACTCGAACAGTCACGTTTGGAAGCAGAAGCTGCCGAAGCAACAGCCGACCTCGCGCGTGCCGCGGAGATTCGCTATGGTCAGATCCCTGCGCTCGAACGCGATCTCGAAACCAAGACCGCGCGCCTCAAGCGTCTCCAAAAGTCTCGCCGCATCCTCAAAGAAGAAGTAACCGAACAAGAGATTGCCGAAATCGTCGCTCGATGGACCGGTATCCCTGTCTCACGCATGCTCGAAGGTGAAGCCGAGAAGCTCTCACGCATGGAAGAAGTCCTCAAACAGCGTGTTGTTGGACAAGACGAAGCGGTCGAGAAGGTCAGCAACGCGGTCAAACGATCGCGCGCAGGCATCTCGGATCCTAACCGTCCGATCGGTTCATTCATCTTTCTTGGCTCAACAGGTGTTGGTAAGACAGAGCTCGCAAAGACGCTTGCACAATTCATGTTCGACGACGATAAGGCCCTCATCCGCGTCGACATGTCCGAATACATGGAGAAGCATTCTGTTTCGAAAGTCATCGGTGCGCCTCCAGGCTACGTCGGTCATGAGGAAGGCGGCGCGCTCACTGAGCTCGTTCGTCACCGCCCATACTCGGTCATCCTCTTCGACGAAATCGAGAAGGCACACCCCGAAGTATTCAACGTTCTTCTCCAAGTCTTGGATGATGGTCGTCTCACTGATGCCAAGGGTCGTATCGTGAACTTCAAGAACACCATCATTGTCATGACATCGAACGTCGGCGCTGAATACATCGACCGTATCCACGGCATCGGCTTTGGTACGAGCGACGCAACCGAACAATCGCACGGAAACGTCCGCGACAAGGTGATGGAAGCGCTCAAAGATCAGTTCCGTCCCGAATTCCTCAACCGTCTCGACGAGATCATCTTCTTCAACATCCTTCCTGCCGAAGCAATCAAGTCAATCGTCGGCATCCAGCTTGAGAGCGTCAAAAAGCGTCTTGCCGATAAGGAAATCACGCTCGAAGTCTCGGATGCAGCAGTCGACTATCTTGCCAAGACCGGCTTTAACCCAACATATGGTGCTCGTCCGCTCAAGCGTTTGATCCAAGACAAGATCCTCACAAAGATCGCACAGCTCATGGTGTCGCGAGGCATCCTTGAAGGAGGCGTTGTCTCGATTGATGCCAAGACCGATGTGGAAGGCAAAGAGGACGTTACGTTCACCCTTACGAAAAAGGGGAAGACGTCTCGCGCTTCAACAACTCCAAGGAAGTCGGTGAAGGTTGCTGCGTAGTCTCTCTATTTTATAAACGGCAAAACCCCGCATGGCGGGGTTTTGTTGTTGTGCGCCGGGGAGGATTCGAACCTCCGTAGGCCGAAGCCAGCAGATTTACAGTCTGCCCTCGTTGACCGCTTGAGTACCGACGCATTTGATCGACGTCCTACAAATTAGCGTACAAAAGGCCAAAAGGCAATTTGAGATTTGTCTTTTCTGAAAAATATGCTAATCTACCACCATGTCTCAAGACGCCCTCATCAAACTCAAATCAAGCAAGTCCGACCACGTCTATTACAGCCGTCGGAACAAGAAAAGCGACGGAGCCAAGAACAAAGAGCGCATGGAGCTCAAAAAGTTCGATCCGACGCTTCGTCAGCGCGTGATGTACAAGCAGGTCAAGAAATAAGGCCTCAAAGATACGAAAACAAGAAGGGAGCCGTGCAAAGGCTCCTTTTTTGTTGTAAGTTGTCTGGGTCAGCAGTTAGTTCAGGGTCCATGGTTCAATGGTAGAACTCCGGTCTCCAAAACCGGCGACCTAGGTTCGATTCCTAGTGGGCCCGCAGTACATATATGTCCACCCGATACCGCCTCATCATCCCGTTCCTCATCTTGCTCGGCGCAACGATCGGTTTGTGGCTCTTTTCTCATGAACCGCGGTTTATACCGCTTAAGGTGGGGGACGAGCAGTTCTCTGTTGAAGTTGTGGATACACCAAGTTTGCGTGCAGAGGGCTTGGGTGGCCGTGAATTCCTTGCCACATCAACGGGCATGCTCTTCGTTTTCCCCGAACCGGGCATCTACTCGTTTTGGATGGAGAACATGGCCTTTCCGATCGATATCGCTTGGATAAACAGCGACTGGTGCATCGTGAACATCGCCAATCGTGTTTCTCCGAATACCTATCCTGACTCGTTCACTCCCTCCGAAGAAGCACTCTTTGTCTTGGAGGTGAATGCCGGCGTTTTGGCCTCAAAAAACATCGGTACATCCTACTGTTTTCAGCCACCTATCATTTGAGCCCACGAGGTGAGAGTGTAAAGACTAGACGCTTTTTTTCTTTCATACCATAACGGCTATTCTCGGGTTATCCACCGTGTTTTCCACCTCCCGCATCGATACAATGATGGGGCACTTTTTATAAGCACTATTCCTGTCGTTTTTATGCACCCAGTCCTCAAGCAGATTCGCAAGCGCAATGGTCAGATTGTCACGTTCGATGAATCGAAGATTCAGATCGCAGTACAAAAAGCGTTCTTCGATATCTTTGCCGAACAACGCGTGCGCGATGCTGAGGCAGTGACGAATCTTGTTGCTGCGGATCTTGATGAGCGAAGCAAGACCGTTGGCGACTCGTACGTTCCGTCAGTCGAAGAGGTGCAGGACCTCGTTGAGCGTGCACTCATGCAGACAGGTTTCTACGCGGTGGCAAAAGCGTACATTGTGTATCGCTACGAACACGCCAAGCGCCGACAAGAAAAGCAGGAACAGGTGCAAGAGAAGATTTCGAATCGAGAATTCATCGTTTCGATTCCTGGTGGTGGACACATGTCGATCACGCGCGACTTTATGGCAACGATGTTCCGCAAGTCAGCGCGCGGTATGGAAAAAGATATTGACGTTGATGCACTCGTCGAACAAGCAGAGCGCGAAATGTACGAAGGCATGTCGATGCGCGATGTGACACACACGATTGCACTCGTCGCGCGTTCGTTTATCGAACGCGACACTGCATACTCACTCTTTGCATCACGTCTCGCACTCGAGCTCTCGGTGTATCCCGATGCAATGGAGATGACCGATCCGTCGGATGCGCGTTTTGTACCCGCATACCAAGATGGTTTCATTGCGTCTATCGCAAAGGGTATCGAGCTCAAGCTCCTCGACCCACGTATGGCTTCTTTTGATCTTCCTCGCCTAGCAGCAGCAATCGCCCCAGAACGCGATGACTTGCTTCGCTACCTCGGCACATCAACGCTCATGGACCGCTACCTCGTGCGCGACAAGCGTGATCGAACCCGAAGTGTATTCCTCGAAGCTCCCCAGATGATGTGGATGCGCGTTGCTATGGGCCTTGCGCTTCTCGAAGAACGCAAAGACGACCGTGCCATCGAGTTCTACCAGCTCATGTCTCAGCTTCGCTATGTTCCGTCGACACCGACGCTCTTTAACGCCGGTACACCGCACTCACAGCTTTCGTCGTGCTACCTCGGTGTCGTTGGTGACGACCTCCACAGCATCTTTAAGTCATACGAAGACTATTCGCACATGGCCAAGTTTGACGGAGGTGTCGGCTACAGTTGGACGAAGCTCCGCGCTCTGGGTGCTCGCGTCAAATCAACAGGCGTCGATAGCAACGGTGCGATTCCATTTCTTAAGATTCTCGACTCGACCGTCGTCTGTATCAACCGCAGCGGACGCCGCCGCGGCGCATGTGCCGTCTATCTCGAACCGTGGCACGCTGACGTTGAAGATTTCATTGAGCTTCGCAAAAACACTGGAGATGAACGACGCCGCGCGCACGACACGAACACTGCGCTCTGGATCCCTGACGAATTCATGAAGCGTGTTCGCGATGATCAGCCATGGACACTCTTTTCTCCTGACGAAACTCCTGACCTCCCAGAACTTTTTGGTGCAGCATTCAGCAAGCGTTATGCCGAGTACGAAGAAAAGGCTAAGCGCGGTGAAATGCGTATTGCGCGCGAGATTCGCGCAAAGGATTTGTGGAAGCGCGTTCTCACGCAGCTCTTTGAGACCGGTCACCCGTGGGTCACCTTCAAGGACAGCTCGAACGTCCGCAGCCCTCAGGATCACGTTGGTGTGGTCCACAACTCGAACCTTTGTACTGAGATCACCCTCAACAATGCGCCTGACGATGAAGTCGCTGTCTGTAACCTTGGCTCGATCAACCTGATGACGCACATGAACAACGGCAAGCTCGATGAAGCGCTCATCAAGGAGACTGCGACGACAGCGATGCGCATGCTCGATAACGTCGTCGACCTCAACTTCTACCCGATTCCTGAAACCAAGAAGTCGAACATGCGCCACCGTCCGGTTGGTTTGGGCATCATGGGCTTCCAGGACGCGCTCTTTTTGCAGAACATCTCATTTGGCTCAGAAGAGACGGTCCGCTTTGCTGACGAGAGCATGGAGATGATCTCGTACTACACAATTCTCGCTTCGGCCGAGCTTGCACGTGAACGTGGTGCATATGAGACGTTCACAGGTTCCAAATGGGATCGTGGCATCTTCCCAGTCGACACACTCGACCTTCTCGAACAGGAACGTGGCGAATCGATTCCATTGCCGCGCGCAGGGAAGCTCGATTGGACTCCTGTCCGTGAAGCAGTCAAGAAATACGGCATGCGTAACAGCAACTGTATGGCGATGGCGCCAACTGCGACAATCGCCAACATTGCAGGCTGTTCGCCAACCATTGAACCTATCTATAAGAACATCTACGTAAAGGCCAACATCAGTGGTGACTTCATTGTGATGAACGACTACCTCATTGAAGACCTCAAGAAAGAGGGGCTTTGGAATCACGAAATGCTCGAGATCATCAAGGGTGCCGATGGTAACCTCGGTCTTATTTCATCGATTCCACTCTGGATTAAAGAAAAGCACAAAGAAGTCTTCGCAATCGATCCGATTCATCTCGTTCGTGTAACTGCTCACCGTGCAAAATGGGTCGACCAGAGTCAGTCATTCAACGTCTTCTTCTCGGGCACCTCTGGCTCGAAGCTTTCGGAGGTGTATCATGAAGCGTGGAAGCTTGGTGTTAAGACCACCTATTACCTCCGTACCCT
>JBDKFZ010000003.1:0-26065 GCA_039798445.1 Candidatus Parcubacteria bacterium | reverse complement strand
GCAGTGGCCACACTCACCAAAGCACAACGCATCGCCGGCTGTGTGCTCGCCGACATCGGTGCAGAAACCGTCTCAACCATCGTCTACGAAGACGACATGCCAATTGCTCTCAAAGTATTTCCTATCGGTTCCAATGCGATCACGCACGACATCGCGCTCGGCCTCCGCGTTCCACTCGACGAAGCTGAACACATCAAAACAGGAGTCTCCGTTTCGCTCACCGCGTCACGCAAGAAGCTCGATGAGATCATCAACGCACGTCTCAAAGATATTTTTGAGCTCATAGAAACCCACCTCAAAAAAATCGGCAAGAACGGCCTCCTCCCTGCAGGTATTGTGCTCACCGGAGCAGGTGCGCGCATCGCCGGCATCGAAGACTTGGCAAAAGCATCGCTCGCCCTCCCTTCGCGCAGTGGAAACATCAATATCAGCAGCCCGGCCCAGGGCGGCGTTCAGGACCCATCGTGGACCACAGCCTATGGTCTCGCCCTTCTTGGTCTTACCCCAGGTGCTTCATCGGGTAGCGACTTTGCATCGCTTCCACGATTCACACTTCTCAAAGATGCGGGCGGCAAAGCCCGCGAATGGTTCAAGAAATTCTTGCCGTAGTTTTTAGATATTCAAAAGTAGACGTGAAGAAGCCCCAGAGTGAATCTGGGGCTTCCCGTTATACGCATATCGGGAGAGCGTTTGGCAGTGTTGCCGAGGTCAGAGAGCTACTTGCGGAACGAGAACCAATCGGTAGCACCGCCGAAGAAGCCGGTCCAGCTCAAACTGGTTGCGCGCTTCGCATCTTCCCACCACGCACAGCAGGCCCGCCGGTCGTGATCGAACCGACATTCGATCGGTGCTATCACGAACATCGGTTTCACCACGAGTTTGCGATGAAGATTGCGATGAAGATTGGTGTTCTGCTCGGCCATCCCGAAGACCCGACGCGGGTCGTTGGGCGTGAGCTTGAACTCCGCGGCCCACGCGAGAGCGTCGACCCAACGCCCACCACCGTTCGGGTAGTTGAGAAGGATGTGCTCCTCCTCTTCGACCACACCAGTACCGGTCGGTAGGTACAGGTGGCCGACCTGGCGAACGTTTTCGTCACTACCGTTGGGACCGGCAGCCCTAAGCGCTTCCTGCCATTCACGATCCAGGCGCAACTTTTTCACCTTGACGGTGCAAATACGGGCACCCAGCGGCGGGATGATCAGAGGGCCGATGATAATCGGCAATCCTGCCTTAATGCCGTCAAGAAAACGACCAATGGTTCCGTCCTCCTCGGCAACAGCAAGCTGCTGACGGGAGATTCCCTTGGCGCGCGCCATTCGCGCAAAACCGAGTCCTTGGTTGTCTGTCACGTTCTTGAACATGACGACCTCCTCCTTTTGTTTTGGCCCTGATGCTACCGGTCCGAATGACCGTCCTCATCATAGCCAGTTGGGTACAGCGAACAACAAAGCATTAAACCGTGCTCTACGCTGTATCCAACACAAGTAGCTATCAAAGAACTTGACCGGAGAGGATTATACATTTATAAAAACAGAACGTCAATCCCCTCATGTCTATATAGCGAACCCCTAGCATTTCTGCTAGGATGGTCCCATAAACCAAGGGGGTTTTTAACATTTTATCGTTGCCTATGGCCACCAAAATCGAACTGGAAGTTGAGAGCTTTGCACGAATCAAGGTCGTTGGAATCGGCGGTTCGGGCAAAAATGCGGTCAATCACATGATCGAACAGAAGGTGCGCGGCATCGAGTTCGTATCGGTCAACACCGACGCCCAGGATCTCCACCACTCACTCGCCAAGAAAAAGATTCACATCGGTAAGAACCTCACAAAAGGTCTCGGTGCAGGAATGGATCCATCAATCGGACGTCGCGCAGCAGAAGAGACTCGCGAAGAAATTCAGGAATCAATGAAAGGTGCTGACATGGTCTTCATCACCTGTGGACTCGGTGGTGGTACCGGAACCGGTGCTGCAGCTCCTGTCGCACAGATCGCCCGCGAGCTCGGTGCGCTCACGATTGGTGTCGTCACCAAGCCGTTTAGCTTCGAAGGCGCACAGCGCTCACGCATCGCCCAGACGGCTATCGACGAACTCAAGAAAGAAGTCGACGCCCTCATTGTGATTCCAAACGATCGTCTCTTTGGTGTCATCCAGAAGGACACGAGCCTCCGCAACGCATTTGCGATGTGTGACGAGATTCTCCGCCAGGCTGTCGAGGGCATCGCAGACCTCATCACCATGCCGGGTATCATTAACGTCGACTTCGCCGACATCCGCGCCGTTCTTCAGAACGCAGGATCCGCGCTCATGGGTATCGGAACATCCACAGGCGAGAAGCGTGCAACCGAAGCCGCACAGATGGCGATCAACTCTCCACTCCTCGACGTCTCTGTCGCAGGTGCTAAGGGTGTCCTCTTTGCAGTCGCTGGTGGCGAAGACCTCACCATGATGGAAATCCAAGACGCTGCTCGTGTCATCACCGAGAACGTCGACAAGGAAGCAAAGATCATCTTTGGTGCGATTAAAGACGAGCGCCTCAAGAAGAACGAGCTCAAGGTTACCGTCATTGCCTCAGGTTTCCCTGAGAACAACGCCGCAAGCCCTTCACTCTTCCAGTTCCGCAAGGACAAGGAGAAGACCGAAGAAGTTGCTCCATCAGGAAAGATCTTCAACACCTTCACAAAGCCAACCCCTGCTGTTGAAACAACACGCGAAGAAATCGTTCGCGAAGAAAAGCCAATCATCGACCTCCCAAAGCAGGACGCTTCGTCAGGTAGCGAAATGAAGCCAAAGGCTGACGATCTCGATGACGAATGGGGTGCAATTCCAGCATTCTTGCGACGCAAGAAGTAGCTCACTCACTATTTAAAAACTCCGCTTTCAAAAGCGGAGTTTTTAGTTATTCGACCGTGGGTTCAACTGTCCACGGTGTTGCCCAGCGGTAACCTGCTTCTTCGGCATCTTGTGTTGAACAGAAAAACTTTTCTCTAATCCACAATGACGCTATGGGGTTTTGCCAAACAGCTTTTGTACGATAAACACGGTGGAAGTCGGTTCCATAATCTTTTCCAACAACAATCGCCGACTGATCCCCACAATAGATACGATGTGCAAAATAGCTCAAATTCCCGATGTTCGACCAATACAAGAAAACGAAAATTGCTATCCCGAAGAAAATGAGCTTCTTTGTTGATCTCTTCATACAGCTGTGGACGATACAGGATTCGAACCTGTGACCCCTTGCATGTCATGCAAGTGCTCTAACCAGCTGAGCTAATCGTCCTTGTGAACAAGGTGTAATTTACATCAAAAAGAGGCCTTTTACCAGCCTAATCTTTGTCTCTAAAGATCCAAAAAACTATGCCCTTGTCTTGAGATGCATGTAGAGATCCTCGAGTGCGCGGACGCCGTCGCCTGAAGCGATGTTGTTTTGGTGGTAACGAACGTTGGTACAGTCCCCCGCTGCCCAGATGCCAGGAACGCTCGTGGCTTGGGTCCATGGGTCAATAACAATCTGACCAATCTCGTTGTGTTCGACAATGTCTTTTGCGAAGTCAGTGGTTGGGATCAATCCAATTTCGACAAAAATACCGGTGACCGGAAGCTGGATCTTTTCTCCATCTTTGTTCGAATAGGTGAGACCGTTCACGAATGTGTCTCCTTCGATTGATTCGAGCTTTGCATCGAGTACGGCGGTGACGTTTGGGTTCGCGAGGACTTTTTCGACAGTCACTTCGTCGGCGCGGAATGCACTACCACGCTGGATGATGGTGACGTGGCTACAATACGCCATAAGCTGTGCTGCACTCTCGAAGGCTGCATTGCCGCCGCCGATGACTGCGACGTTCTGTCCCGCAAAGAGCGGACCGTCACACGAGGCACAATAGGTAACACCCTTGTTTTCAAACTGAGCAGCACCGGGAACATCAAGCTTTCGACGAGTTGAGCCCGTTGAGATGAGGATTGATTTGGTGATGTAGGACTCCTTGGTGGTCGTAACGGTAAATGTGCCGTCTGCATTCTTGGAGATGTTCTGAGCAAAATCAGCAGCCGTCGTCATGCCATCTCCAGTATTCTTTTCGACATGAACCTTGAAAGCCTCCGCCAGCTTTGCTCCTGATATAGATGGCGTACCAATCCAGTTTTCGATGTTCTCAGACACAACGCTCTGACCACCCCATTCGGGCGCCAAGAGGAGGGTTGTGAGCTTTTTGCGAGCTGCGTAGATGGCTGCCGATGCCCCCGCAGGTCCCGAACCGATGATGATGAGGTCGTACGTCATATGTGAGATTTGAACCACTATACCACGAACAACAAAGCCTCCCGAAGGAGGCTTTGTGAAGGTTCAAGATCAGGTCAAAGACTAGATCTCGTCCTGTGCGTCTTCGACAACACCCACACAGCTCTCGAGAATACCCTCGAGCTCAGCCTGTGCGTCCGCAGTAACTGCAGTTCCCTTAGGGTGGGCAACCTGCCATGCTGCGATGTTTGCGCGACACTCCTGGACATCTGTGGTTGCATCATCAAGCGTGCTGGTGATCGTCTCTGAGTTGCTCTTTGTGAGCATTACAGCGAGGATGATCACAACGATGACGAGGATCCATGTTGCCCATTTGTAGCCGTTCTTTTCTGGTTGCATTTGTTTTTGGCTTACCTAAATGACCTGATAATAGTGACCTTTGGTCTACCCCTTAGAGTACCACGGTTTTAAAGGATGGAGCCAAGGAGGGGAATAACCATAAGGCAAAATGAAAGCCGCCCAAGGGCGGTTTCATTTTGGGTCTATGACCTCATCGGGATTTGAACCCGAGTTTCAGCCGTGAAAGGGCCGCGTCCTGGACCAGGCTAGACGATGAGGCCAGCCCGCAGAATATAGCATTTTTAGGATATTCTGGCAAAATACCCGTACCATGAATCGCATCTCAATTAATGACCCCGAAAGCCTCCAAAAGGCCGTTGCAGTGCTCCGTGCCGGGGGTGTGATCGTCTACCCAACCGATACTGCCTATGGGCTTGGGGCTGATGCGACGAATGCTGATGCTGTCGAAAAAGTATTTGCCATAAAGAATCGCTCTGAGAATCCAATCCCGGTCATCGTTGCCGATATCGAGCAAGCCAAGAATCATGTCTTCTTTTCTACGGCGGGTCAAAAGCTCGCAGAAGCCTATTGGCCTGGTGCACTGACGCTCGTGCTCACTGCTTCTGACCCTGCCCTGGCACATATCATACGAGCCGAAACGACCATCGGTGTCCGTGTCCCAGGAATTGAATGGTGTCGTCAGGTTGCTCATGAATTGGGGAAACCGTTCACGAGTACAAGCGCGAATACCGCCGGCTCTCCTGCGGAATATTCTCTTGAGGGAGCTTATGCGAGCTTGGGTGAGAACGCTGCTCTCGTGGACCTATGGATCGATGGAGGAACACTCGATGGGGGCCCAGTCTCGACGGTAGTGCTTGCTTCTGAGGATCCTGTCATCATAAAGCGCGAAGAAGCTGTCTCTGGAGCAGATATCAAAAAAGTGTTAGAATGAGCCGTTAATTGATGGAGATGTGGCTGAGTGGTTGAAGGCACCGGTTTCGAAAACCGGCATCTGGGAAACCGGATCAGGGGTTCGAATCCTCTCATCTCCGCAGTAGAAGTTGTAGATAAACACTCGGCACGTATACTTTCCCCCCATATGCGTATCCTCGCTATCGAAACCTCTTGTGACGAGACGGCTCTGGCGCTCCTAGAGTGCTCTGGGGACCTCCAATCCCCCATCATACAGCCGATCTCCCAAGCACTCTATTCTCAGGTCAAAGAGCACGCCCCATTCGGAGGTGTATTTCCTGCTCTCGCAAAAAGAGAACATATCAAGAATATTGTTCCTCTTTTCCTTGAGTGTTTGGAAAAAGGAGAGATGCTTAAAAAGGGCTCAACTCAGCTTGATGAAGAAAAAATCGTAACTATCAGAAAGATACTTGAACACGAAGGAGTGCTTGCCGATTTTTTTATTGAACACATCGTTCCGCTCGAACGACCTGCAATCGATGCTATCGCAGTAACTCGAGGACCAGGTCTTGAGCCAGCGCTCTGGGTAGGTGTTAATTTCGCCAAGGCGCTCTCGTACCTCTGGGATATGCCGATTGTGCCTACGAACCACATGGAAGGTCATATAGCCTCAGTGTTGGTTAACGAGGGCGCTTCAGAGATCGCATACCCTGCCTTGGCTCTCCTCGCTTCAGGAGGTCACACCGAGCTCGTTTTGATTGATAAACCCCTCTCATACCACCGTATCGGCCAGACCCGCGACGACGCGGTCGGAGAAGCATTCGACAAAGTTGCTCGCCTCCTCGGCCTTCCCTACCCAGGTGGTCCGCAGATCTCGAAACTCGCTGCAGGAGTTCGAGCAAAAGAGCTTCCTCCCTCGGACATCAAGTTCCCTCGCCCAATGGTAAACTCGGACGACTACGATTTTTCATACGCAGGATTGAAAACCGCAGTGCTCTACAAGATCCAAGAGCTTGGTGAATTAACTGACGAACTCAAAGAGCGAATCGCGTACGAGTTTGAAGAAGCAGCGACCGACGTTCTCATATCTAAAACAAAAAAAGCGCTCGAGGCGCACGGTGCACAGGTGCTCATCGTGGGTGGTGGTGTCATCGCCAATGTCTATCTCCGCGAACGTCTTGTTAATCTCGCGTCGGAAGCAGGCGTTACACTCATGCTCCCAACACGCGAGCTCTCGACCGATAATGCAATCATGATTGGTGCAGCAGCATATATCCATCTCGCATCAGGAGAAACATACCAACCCTATTCACCAACAGGAACAGCTATCGAAGCTGACGGAACGCTTAGGTTATAACCAAATCTGCAGAGAGAAGGAGCCAGTTGAGGTATGAAAGGACGCAGATGAGCGCCAAGAGCGCGACGCCGTACAAAATCGAACGACGGTGTGTGTGGTGGACCTGCATGAAGACCATGCACAAGAGGACGAATGAGACCAAGAGACTCACAATGAGATAGACCCACGAAACAGTCGCTCGTGGACGAGCTGCGGCAGAATCCCATGCAGAGACCGCAGCACCCTCGACGTTGTCATTGATGACCTCAGGAGCAAGTGGTTCAGCTGCAACCGCATCACCTTCGATACGTGCAGAGTTTTCCTCTTTAACAAGAGTCGTTACCGGCTCAGGTTCTGGTTCAGGAAGAGGAGCGGGCGTCACAGGCACAGAAGCCTCAGCGGTAGGAATCGATACAATCTCTGCTGGTGTGAATGCAACAGGCGCAGTAATCGGAGCCTTCGCCATCGGCGTACCAAAAAGTTGAACCACATAGACCGTGTTTTTGCCCTTATACGTACCCTTCACAGCAGCAATACCAATCTCAGTGAACTTTCCGTTCATGATGTTCGCACGGTGTCCTGGTGAATCGAGCCACGCCTGGTTCACATCATCGGAATCGCTAAAGTTGACCGCGAGATTCTCACCAGCATCAACAAATTGATATCCGGCGCGATAAAACCAATACCACGGATCGAGACCGTCGGGGCTCACGTGGGCAAAGTATTCATTCTCGGCCATGTGTTCGGCTTTCATGCGCGCAGCATCTTCGAGGACTGGGTTGGTGGTGAGCTGATTGAGACCTGCGGAAGAACGGTCGTCATTGGTAAGAGCAACCAAGACCGCCGGGAGGACCGATGCGGTAAAATTGGAACCTTGATTGAAGAAGAGTCCGCGAGATAGTGAGAATCCAAATGCGAGCAAAAGGATCGCAGCGAGCGTCAAAACGCCGCCGGCGCGCAAAAGATGTGGCCGGTGGTCATTGCCTTCGTGCGGAATGAATGTGTTCTTAAGATGACGACGCATGGTTTCGAGGAACGCTCTCATTGCGTGGTTATTGTAGCAAACGAACGCTCTATATACCCTATCAGTATACAATATATATTGAATAAGGCAATACTCCCCTGCCCTGATAACAAAAACGCCCCCCGAAGGGGCGTTAATGTGTAGAAATTGTCTACGTACTTAGATTGTCGTGCCAGGGGCCATGATCAACTGATCAGGGAATGTCTCGTATCCCGGACAAATAATACTGTTGATCTTCCACTTGGTCGTCTGGTAGAGGTAACCCGTTGCATTGTCATCGAGAACGCCTGGGAACTCTTCCGTCCACGTATCAAGCACATCAGGCTTGAACATGTTCTGGAACTGAACAACTGCGCCGAACATCGATTGGTCGAATGTGCCATCGAGTGGGAGTGAGAGGCCGAGGTATGAGTTGAAGAATGCCTTTGCCTTGTTCACTTCTGATGGATCGTTTTCCATGTTGATGTGCTGGTAGTCGCGAAGGAAAGGACAGAAGTTCGTCTCTGTCGTTGCACCGAGGACTTCCCCACCACCACTGAAGCTGTTGCGGTTGCTGCCTGAGCGGCGACCGTTGTCGTCATCGTCACCTGGCACTTCAGGTGTGTCGTCCTGACAGTCTGAGTCGTTCTCGTCGACCGCCTCATCGTTGTCATTATCAACCTCATCTGAACACTGCTCATCGCTTGGACCTTCGTATTGGTTGATGAAGTTCACATCCATACCATCACCAAGGTATCCGATTTCAACAGATGCGATATCGCCGTTGTCATAGTATTCGCTGACCTCATCGTCATTAATCTCTGCGCCGACGTTGTCCCAACCTTCCTGAATTACTTCGTAGACAGAATAGTTAGAGCCAGGACCTTCAACTTCTCCCTGAATACAGTAGTAACCATTCTCATCTGTTACATCTGAACCAATGAGTTGTTCCTCGTAAATAACGATGTCTTGTCGTGTGTACTCTGGGTAGTAGTAACCTTCGAGGCCGATGTACCAGCCTTCGAGAGGATTTCCTTCCTCGTCGTACTTGTAACCCTCGACGAGACATGATTCATCATCGCCACCCCCTGTCCTCTGGTTAATAAGGTTGTAGGTGTAAGTACCTTGGTCACTATCAATGTTCCAAACAGTACCCCCTCCTGCGCCACTGAAATATTCCCAGCCATCCTGCATATCTTCCTCAACGTAGTACTCTGCGAGATCAACGTCAGTGAATGTCACACAGCCGTCTTGTCCAGTAACACCCTCGTATTCGCGCTCATCGTTGATGGCAACAAGTTCAACCTCTGGCTGTGGAGCTTGATACTTGTTAAGTCCGACCGTCCAACCAGGCATACCTGGGTTGTTTTCATCCTCCTCATCATTTACTTCATACTTACAGATCGTGACGCGATTGTGGTGCTCTTCAACTGGAGGAACACAGTAGAGTGCCACGTCGTCGATAAATGTTCCATAAGAATCTGCTGAGGAACCGTCGTCTTTGAATGCGATGTTCGTCAATGTGTTTGCTGCGGTAAATTCAATAACCGGAGATGGATACCAGTCAGGATTACCACCAACAGATGCAAATACATTGCTATCAACTTCAACACCATCTACAAGAGCTCTGTTTGCATTGTTTGTTGGTTCTGTTCCTGGTCGTGCGGCACGCCAGTATGTCAATCGGTATTTATTTCCTGGAGTTGTTGGGACGTCCTGAGAAATAGTTGTTGGTGCCGTAGAGTCCAATTCTGCATATTGTTCACTACCATCGTGTCCAACCCAGCCCGAGTAGCCAGACTGAATCTCGAGAGGTGCGTCTGTTGTTGTGTTGACCAAATCTGCAACCCATCCAAGAAGTGGAGTGCCGTTTGCAAACTGCTCCCACGCACCTCCGTTTGCTACGACTATTGGAGTTTCAAATCCAAAGTTTTCAATGAGGTTAAGCTCGGGGTTACATTCGTGTGCATTCACAAGGTTGAACGTTTCTTCAGGGCTATCAACAACAACCTGTGAGCCTGCACCAGATACATTTACCCAACCATCTTTCATAATTTCATCCAATCGGTATGAACCATACGGAACATCAGCAATAGTCACACAGCCATTTTCTTCTGTTGTGCCTTCATAGTCATGACCGTCAATAACGATAGTTGCCTTGAAATCGTCTTGAGCCCAGTGATCAAGCCAAACGTCCCAATCGGAAAGCAAGTTTCCCTCGAGTGAATTTTCGTACTTACAGATAGTCACTTCTGACGTCTCTTCTTCTGGTTGTTCACAGAGATCCTTTTCTTCTGCGTTGATGACGAGACGGTAGAGAGCGCCTGCTGGGTTGCTCTCCCATGTTCCGCCTGTAAGCGCCCAGTTCTTTACTTTGACAGTGATTTCGTTTGTTGTGTTTTCATCGACAAATGAAAGGACATTGATGTTGTTCTCCTGTGTGCCGAGCTGGAAGTTATTCTCATTGGTATCTGCGTTAACCAGATCACCATTGATACGAACTTCGTAGCTGTTGTCTGCCGCAACCCAGAGAGTAGCGTCATTCACATCTTCAACAATAAACGTTTTCTTAAAGGTAAACGTCTCGTCAGCGAGAGGGTTCTCAACGTGAAGCGTCTTCCAAATCCACGTTGCACCAGGGATTGATGCCGTCCAGCTTGGGTGGCCATTGTATGTGGCAATCGCGTTCTCAAGCGTCTCTTCCACAATATTTGTCTCGTCGCTAACTACTTCTACACGACATGCTTCTTCTTCAACAAGAACGTTCCATGCGACACAGTAGTAGTCTTCACCTGCCACAACATCGTTAATCCATTCCCAGTTGTCGTAGTGAAGCACGTCGGTGCCACAGTAGACTTCTGCGGAAACATCCTGATCTGTGTTCTGACCAGTGAAACCGATGTAATCAGCATCTGCTGACTCACGAACACGGATATCGTTTTCGTTTGCTACATCAATCAATGCTGAGTCAGAAAAAGTGTTCCAACCTGCTCCTGCATCTTCAAGACCATCGTCTGGGTCGCTTGTCTGAGTTGCGTAACCCCACTGGAAATTCCAGTCTGCGAGGTAACATCCGCTTTCATCGTTTTCAGCGAGCCATTCGCTTGCTGTCGTTGACGTGATGTCGGGACCGCCAGCACCCCAGTTTGGCAAATCGCTTTCAGCGTCACAGACGATCTTCTGTACATGAAGTGTCACCTCATCATTTTTTGGTACCTCACAGCCATTGTTCCAAATAGCCTGTCCTGCGTCATCCCAATTCTTTCCTGGATAATCAGGTCCAATTTTTTCAAAAGGAGGAATAATGTCATAACCATGATCATCGTGTTTGTCCGAGCCCAAAAGAATAGAAAGGTGGGTTACGTTAATCAGGTCCCACTGTTCATCTTCTGCATGACAGATATCAACCGTTGGTAGGCTAATGCGAAGTCCTTGCACTTCTCCTACTGCCTCTTCACAAGCGTCACCAATCCCGCTCTCATCAGAGTCAGCCTGATCTTCGTTTGCATCAACAGGACAGTTGTCGTCTGCATCAGCAACCGTGTCACCATCGGTATCGACTGGAGCTTCTGGTTCTGTTGGCTCAACTGGTTCTGTTGGCTCTGTAGGTTCAACGACCGGCTCAGTCTCCTCTTCGATGACCGGTGCAGGTGTCTCCTCGACAACCGGAGCCTCAGGCTCTTCTGGTGGAAGAATATCTTCAGCAAAAACATTCGTACTATAAACACCTGCAAAAACGAGAGCAGCGATAAACGCCACTGACCAATAAAATGATTTCTTCATAATTAATGAATATGAGTAGAAAACGGCTGTAAACCGCCTCACGCTCCTGGTAAATAATCTATAAATAAAACACCCCTAGAATCACGGCTGAGTATACGCTGAGCGGAGTAGGAGTCAATTACAAAATCCATTACACAACTCATTTTTGCCTTATAAAACAAGGGGTTTATAGAATGTCCTTTATAGCTTGACGTCTCATTAAAAACTCTGCATTTCCATCCTCGTCTAAAGGACACTCTTTTTGACCGATGTCCTTTATCAAAAAGACCCCTTCTAAGACAAAAGTTGTCCACAGGTTGTTAGATTTGAGCTTTGACCGTATCGGAGGTTTATGAAGAATTTGCCCCCGATTTCCCATCAATCCGAAGCGCCAAATCGTGGTATCATGGCCCGCATGGTTCCCGATATATTTGAGAAGCCGTACAGTCCTACCACCAGCGAACCAAAGGTCCTCGAGCAGTGGGACGAAAGCGGGTACTCCAATCCTGATACGTGCATCAAAAAAGGCGTCTGTGCTCCCGATGCAGAAGCTTTTAGCATTGTGCTTCCTCCTCCAAACGTAACCGGAACGCTCCACACCGGCCACGCATCGATGCTTGCGATCGAAGACACCATCATCCGCTTCCGCCGTATGCAGGGCAAAAAGACCCTCTGGCTTCCGGGTACAGACCACGCTGGCATTGCCACCCAAAGCAAGGTCGAGAAGCTTCTTGAGAAAGATGGCGTCCGGAAGCAAGATCTTGGGCGCGATGAATTCCTTAAGCGCGTCGAGCAATTCGCGCAAGAATCCCACGATACGATCGTCTCCCAAGTAAAACGCATGGGCGCATCTGTCGATTGGACCCGCGAAGCGTTTACGCTCGACGAAGCTCGTAGTCTCGCCGTTCGTACCACCTTTAAAAAGATGCACGATGATGGTCTCATCTATCGCGGCTACAAAGTGATCAACTGGGACCCCAAGGGTCAGACTGTGATCTCTGATGATGAGGTGAACCACGAAGAACGTCAGGCCACTCTCTATACGTTTCGTTACAGCAAAGACTTCCCTATCCCAATCGCAACAACACGACCCGAAACAAAAGTTGGTGATACAGGAGTTGCAGTCAATCCAAACGATCCTCGCTATGCCGAGCACATCGGAAAAACATTCGATGTGACGTTTTGCGGTGTTCCCCTTTCAATAAAAGTAGTGGGTGACGAATCTGCAGATATGGAATTTGGTACCGGAGCTGTTGGTATCACTCCTGCTCACTCTCAGACCGACGCGCAGATGGCCGAGCGCCACGGATTGCCGATGGTCCAAGTCATCGACGAACGCGCAAAGATGATGGTCGGTGGCGAAGAGTTGATGGGAAAGAAAACGACAGAAGCGCGCGAAGCCGTTGTCGCATGGCTCCAAAGTGAAGGTCTCCTCGAAAAAGAAGAACCAATCACACACAACGTTTCAGTCGCTGAGCGCTCAGGGGGCGTTATCGAACCACTTCCTAAAACACAATGGTTTGTTGCAGTTAACAAGACATTTGATCACAACGGCAAACAAACGACACTCAAAGAAATCATGCGCGAGTCAGTGGCTGGTGGAAACATCCAAATCCTTCCAGAACGATTTGATAAGACCTACTTCCACTGGATCGACAATCTTCACGACTGGTGCATCAGCCGACAGCTCTGGTACGGACACCGTATCCCTGTGTGGTATCGCGGCGAAGAGACCCACGTCGGTATCACTGCTCCCGAAGGCGATGGTTGGGAACAAGACCCAGACACGCTCGACACGTGGTTCTCATCGGCACTCTGGACGTTCTCGACGCTTGGCTGGCCACAGCAAACAGACGACCTTGCGACATACCACCCAACAAGCGTTCTTGAGACCGGCTACGACATCATCTTTTTCTGGGTCGCACGCATGATTCTTATGAGTGGCTACTTGCTCGACGAAGTCCCCTTCAAGACCGTCTACCTTCATGGATTGGTCCGAGATGAGAAAGGCCGCAAGATGTCCAAGTCTCTCGGCAACATCGTCGACCCGCTCGACCTCATCGACAAACACGGTACCGATGCATTGCGCATGGCGCTCATCGTCGGTATCGGTCCAGGAGCTGACAACAACCTTTCTGAAAACAAAATCAAGGCATACAGCAAGTTTGCCAACAAGCTCTGGAACATCACACGCTTTACGCTCGGCGCAACCGAAGGTGTTGATTTGACCAAGAAGCCTACGCTTCATGCAGATGACGAAGCACGTGTCGTTGAAATCGACGCACTCGCGAAAGAGATTACCAACGATATGGAACTGTATCGTTTCTATCTTGCTGGCGAGAAGCTCTACCACTACGCATGGCACACATTTGCCGACATCATCATCGAAGGGTGCAAAGAACACCTCACCGAAACGGCTGACCCAGAGCGCTCGGCATCAACACGATGGATGCTCGCCTATCTCCTCACCAATACGCTTAAACTCCTTCACCCATTCATGCCGTTCGTCACTGAGGCAATCTGGGGACATCTTCCATACAAAAATGCTGATATGCTGATGGTGGCTCCTTGGCCCGCACCTAACAAGTAATCGTCGTGAATGAAAACAGGATCATCGTATTCATACTGATAGCTGTCGTCCTTCTTTTCGTTCACCACTTTTACAAACATCATCGAGACACCGACAAAACCACTTTGCAAAAGTGGTTCCAATGGGAAGATGTGAACAACCACGAGACTGTTATCTTGTTTCTCCTCGGCGCAATGGTAGGCATCCTAATCTCCTAGAACAGCATGTCCCCTACAACCATCGGATTCGCGCTTCTCGGTGGCATCCTACCCACATTTGTGTGGCTGTGGTTTTGGCTCCGCGAAGACCAGCGGCACCCTGAACCGTGGCACCTCATCATTGCGTCGTTCCTTTTGGGAGCACTTGCGGTGCCGCTCGCTGTGCCATTCGAGCGATTGGTTCACTCACACATCACGGCACTCCCACTCATCTTTCTTTTGTGGGCATTCATCGAAGAAGTGCTCAAATATCTCGCGGCGTTTGTTGGTGGTATGCATACACAAGCCGAAGATGAGCCGATTGATGCAATGATTTACCTCATCACCGCGGCGCTTGGATTCGCAGCCGCCGAGAATACACTCTTCATTCTCGAACCATTCATAACCGGCGATATCTTCACTGGTCTCGTTACTGCAAACATTCGCTTTGTTGGAACAACACTCCTCCACGTCCTTACATCCGCAACGGTGGGTGCAGCAGTCGCATTTTCGTTCTACAAATGTAAAACCGTTCGAATAGAGCATCTCATCGGTGGTCTTGTTGCAGCCATCACATTGCACGCGCTCTTCAACTTTCTTATAATTCATGCAGGTCCCCGCGGCATCTTCGTCGTCTTCACACTCATCTGGGTGTCGGTCATCGGGCTCCTCATACTCTTCGAGCGTGTGAAGCGCATCAAGAAATAACACCTTATAAACCTCATCACTATGAAACGATCATTCTTCCAACGTCTCACCGGAGCTATCAATGCAGATGATGAGGTCTTCGACGAGGAGATTCCGGTCAAGCATTACCCCATCAACAAGATGGCTTCGCTCGCCGAAGAGCAAGAGCAAGAAGCAGAGCTCGCTGTTGACGTAAGTCAGACACCAACCGAGATCATCATCAAAACAATGGTCGCGGGTGTGAATCCCGACGAACTCGATGTCTCCATCAGCCAAGAGATGGTCATCCTCCGCGGATCGCGTCGCGAGACCTATCAGGTCGCTGATGGTGATTATTTCCACAAAGAGCTCTACTGGGGCTCATTCTCGCGCACCATCCTCCTTCCCAACGAAGTGAAGGCCGACGAAGCAATTGCCGAACTCAAACATGGTCTCCTCACTATCCGACTTCCTAAGATTGATAAGCAAAAGCAAACAAAGCTTCGCATCAAGACGGTCTAACAAAAATCCCCCATTCGGGGGATTTTTGATTACGGGTGCTTAGAGCGCCTCTTTAGAAAATTCGGCGATACGAGAAAAATGTCAGACCAAGACCAATGATGAGACCGACCATAGCACCCACCATGCCAGTAGCCTCATATCCGCGCCAGTCGAGAAGGACAAAATCAACGGCATGATTACCTCCCCAGATGGACGCCATAACAAAACCAATACCAAACAGCAAAACTGTTCCAACGATAGCCAAAAAGAAAAAAGCGACCTTGTTCTTCATAAGAGTGCTTGGGGGCGGATTCGAACCGCCGACCCTCTGCTCTTCAGGCAGATGCTCTAACCAACTGAGCTACCCAAGCAACTGGACCAGAATATCACGAAATATTAACTGAATCCACGCTGATATCGAAGCCTGCATGCTACACTTTTTGGCATGATATTCTTCATTGTTTTCGTCACCAGTGCCGTGACATTGGCTTTTGAACTTGCGGGGGCCCGCATGCTTGCCCCATATCTCGGTACCTCAATCGAGGTGTGGGCCGGTGTCATTGGAACAGTGCTTGGTGGATTGAGTCTTGGTTACTGGCTTGGTGGAAGAATGGCCGACCGCTCCCCTCGTCGAGACTATTTGGCGGCAATTATATTCCTCTCAGGTGTATGTGTAACCATCGCATGGGCATTGCGAGATATCGTACCCGCCCTGTTCGCTCATCTCCCATTTGGCAATCTCACGTTCACCTCATTTGCTACCGGCGTCATTCTTTTTGTTCCCGCTTCTATTCTTTTTGGAGCAATCTCTCCATATGCGGTAAAACTTTCGATTAATTCACTCGACGCCTCAGGCACAACGGTTGGCAAGCTCTCCGCAGTGGGAGCCATTGGTAGCATCTTCGGAACTATTGCAACAAGCTCATGGATTATGCCCCATGCTGGAACAAGCGCACTGCTTTGTGGAATTGCTCTCATCCTCATGATTCTGTCGATTGTACTCGTGTGGGATCGAATGCTCGGGAAACGCATCATCATAGGTTCAGCACTTCTTCTTATGGCCTATGGAGTGAATACAAGCGTGTCAAAGTCGATGGGACTCCTCGAGGATGTGGACACTTCATATGGACGATTGTGGGTCAAAGAAAGCGACGACGTCAAAAGTGGATTCGGCGTTCGTTCCATCAGCATCGACCCCTATGGCACACAATGCGCCTCATTCATCAATCCCGATGGCACCGTGAGAGATGAGTTGGTATTCAGATATACAAAGGCTTTTGACGTCGCTCTCGCGGCTCGTCCCGATGCCGACAAGCTCCTCATGATCGGAGGATGTAACTATTCATACCCACGACATGTCTTATCGCTTCTTCCCTATGCACACATCAACGTGGTAGAGATCGACCCAGGTATGACTGCTATCGCACGAAAATATTTTGGCCTCGTTGATGACGACCGTGTCAGCATCATTCATGAAGACGCGCGCACGTATCTCAATAAATCAGAAGACACGTACGACATCCTATTTACTGATGCATTCAATTCAGGTGCCGCAATCCCCTATCACCTCACAACACAAGAGACTGTCGAGCGCGCAGCGGCGTTGCTCGGCGATAGAGGCGTCCTCGTCGCAAACATCATCGGCGCCATCCAGGGCCCCGAAGCAGCATTTGTACAGGCAGAAATTACAACAATCAAAAGTGTCTTCCCTGCGGTCCGAGTATTTTCTGTAGGATCCTTCCTGCCAAGCTCTACAGGCAACATCACCATCATCGCCTCACAATCAGAGGACGTCATCCGCTCACCGCATATCGATGCATTTACAGTCACGCGCGATGATATTCATCTTCGTGAAATAGCGCTCGATACCCTTCCTGAGGGCATTCTCCTCACCGACGATTACGCTCCGGTTGAATCACTCACGCAATCGATACGCGAATCGTATCTCCAGGAATCCCGAAATTAGAGGTTGAAAAAACTTTTTACCTGCTCTTGAGATTGGCTGAATCCTCCATAGACGCCTTTGAGTGTATCGATGTATGGTTGAAGGAAGATAAAAGAACCAACGGTAACACCAATCAAAATCACCCAGTAAAGAATCTTGATGCCACGGCCCCAGAGCGAGGCGCGGTACATCTTACTGATGATTTCGTTATTCTTACGCGAAAGCTCGAGCGATTCGCGAAGCATCTGTCGTTCTTCGGGTGTCATATATGCGTCAATTATATCACGCCTTCTTTATGATATAGTCGTTTCACGCCCTTGTAGTTCAACGGATAGAACAACTCCGTCCTAAGGAGTGGATGTAGGTTCAATTCCTGCCGAGGGCATAGACAACAAAAACCCCCAATAGTGGGGGTTTTTGTTTTGTTAGATATCTCGCTTATCGCACTCGAAACCAATCGCGCAACGTGTGTGGCATCGGATACATCATGAGAAGCGCGAGCGGCGCACCCCAGTTTGCCCAGCGCTCAACAAAGTCCCATACTGGCTCACCCACAATCGGACGAAGGAGTGCTGTCCAAAATCCCCACAAAACCGCCCAGAGTAGTGCAATGCGAATCGGCTTCACAAGTACGAGCAGTGCAACAAGGAGGTCCATAACACCAATAAGCGTCAGCAATGTCACTGCTGTTTCTGGTGAGACCCCACAGAGCTCTTGAATCCATCCCAGCCACTGGGCCTTACCTTGAAGCGCAAATATACCGTGACCAAGAAACTCACCCGCAACAGCAATACGAAGCACCCACTCAATTCTCTTTATGTTCATAGATTTTTAAAACCTAATAATGCGTAGAAGTACACGACTAACGATACACCCGTCCATTCATAAGAACGAGTAGAAATGTGGACTATTTTGATATGCGGGTACCGAGAATCGAACTCGGGTCTCAACCTTGGGAAGGTCGCATTCTACCACTAAACCATACCCGCTTTTTATTCATCATCTCTGGTGAACCAACCCTTCACTTTTGTCCACCATCCCGTTTCTTCTTCGATAAACTGCTGATCCTCATCTTCGGACAGCACCACGATAACCCCCTCGCCCGGTTTTGCAACTCCAAATCGTTCGCGCACTTCTGCCTCAACGCCCGCATTGGTCGAGAGACTATCAATCTTGCTATCGAGGAATGTTTCGCGCTTCTCGAGATTTTCATACGATGCGCGTGTCTTCTCAAGAGCCTCTTCGCTCAAACGCCACTTTTGATACATATCCCACGTGTTCCATCCGGCGATGATGATGAGCACGCCGATACCTGCGAGCACCCACGGTGATGCCACGAAACGTCGGATACGCTTTTTGTCATCAAAATCGGTTGGTGTGAGGTAACGAGCCATGGAGTTGAAAAAAGGGCCTTGCCGTATTACTATACCACTACACAAACGCTATGTTGTTCAACAAAAACACCCAAAAGGCAGTCAAATACGTCTGGGGCGCACTCTGCATCCTCGTGATCATCAGCATGATCCTGCTCTACGCACCGATTTTTTAGGCCCTCTCTATCGAGTTCCTGTCGTGGTCGCACTTTCGCTGCGTGGTCCGCGTTTTGTCCTCGCAGGCTCGGAAAAACCCGGATCCACTCCGCTCTGCGCCATATATTTGGAGGGTTCTAATTGCTATCCATCGCTCCTCACCATCTTGAGGAACACATCGTTCGGGATGCTCACCTTGCCGCGTTCGAGCATCTTTTTCTTACCTTTCTTCTGCTTTTCAAGGAGTTTCATCTTTCGTGTGATGTCACCACCGTACAAGTAACCGGTGACGTCTTTGCGCATTGCTGAAAGCGATTCTGACGCGATGATGCGTCCTTTTGCCTGTGCTTGGATCTTGGTCGTAAAGAGCTGGCGTGGAAGAATCTTGGCGAGCTTCTCAACCGCTTTCTTTGCTTCTTCTTCAACAGTACGGCTCGACGTGACACGACAGAACGCGATCACGCGCTCGTCGGCAACGAGAATATCGAGACGGACGACATCGGCGTCTTTCATGTCGGTGAGTTCGTATGAGATTGATGCGTATCCTGACGTTACGCTCTTGAGACGATCGAAGAATCCACGCATCAACTCACGGAGTGGCATGAGAACGGTAAACGAAATGCGCCCATCGCGGAATGTGTGAGATTCTTCGACCTCGGCTTCATAGTCATAAAAAGATTGCATAAGCTGGCTCATGTATTCTGGCGGAGCAATGAGATGCGCACGGACCCATGGTTCGCGAACCTTGACCGCAACACCGTGGTCAGGGAAAAGTGCGGGAGAATAAATCATCTCAGTCTCACCGTTGCGATAGGTAACTTCGTAGGTGATTGATGGGGATGTAACAACGAGTCCGATGTTCGACTCGCGTCGCAAACGTTCGGTAACAATCTCAAGGTGAAGCATCCCAAGAAATCCGCAACGGAAACCGCGGCCGAGCGTACCAGATGATTCTTCTTCATATGAAAGGGCCGAGTCCGACAAGCGGAGCTTTTCGAGCGCGAGGCGCAAGAAGTGCAAGTCATCCTGACTCTCGGGGAATACACTCGCCCACACCACCGGCTTTGGTTGATGATACCCAGGAAGCGCAGGTGCGGGAGTTTTGACGTGCGTGAGCGTATCACCGACCGATACGATACCCGGCTTCTTGATGCTTGTGACGATGTAACCGATCTCACCAGGTCCGAGCGCCTCCATGGGCTTCTCACCTGGAACCAAGACGCCCACATCGCCTGCAATAAATTCTTCGCCAGTCGCGACGAACTCGAGACGCTCACGCGCTGACACCGTGCCTCCGATGACACGACCATGAACGACGACACCTTTGTGACTTGAGTATGCAAAGTCAAAGATGAGCACCTGTGTGCCTTCTGTTCCTGCGACAGGAGCAGGAACGCGCTTCACGATTGCTTCCAAAAGATCATCAACGCCCTCCCCTGTCTTTCCAGAAACTTTCAAAACGCTTTCGACAGGACAATTGAGCAAGTCGACGATTTCAAGCAAGACGTCTTCGGTTCGGGCAAGCGGCGCGTCGATCTTGGAGATGACGGGAATAATCACAAGGCCCTGCTCGCGCGCCATGGTGAGCGTGGTGAGGGTTTGAGCCTGCACACCCTGAGTAGCGTCAACGAGGAGAATCGTGCCTTCTACGGCCTTGAGGGCTCGCGAGACCTCATATGAGAAGTCGATGTGGCCGGGGGTGTCGATAAGGTTAAGCACATATTCGGTACCGCCGTGCTCGTAGCGCATGCGCACCGGAGCCATTTTGATAGTAATGCCGCGCTCACGCTCCAAGTCCATCGAATCGAGGACTTGATCCTTCATCTGACGCCTATCGATGGTTTTGGTGTGCTCCAAAAGACGGTCGGCCAGGGTGGATTTGCCGTGGTCGATGTGGGCGATTATCGAAAAATTGCGGATATTCTTGATCTCCATGTCTGATGATACTAGCAAAAATAAGGTTATTTTTCATCTTTTATAAAAAGAAGACCCCGCGGTGAAGCTGCGGGGCTTCCGTGGGGTCGTAGGGTGAAACTAACTACTTGATTAACAGACCTTGTCGAGCTTCTCCAAGAGCTCGACAACCCCTTTGGCTGGCCTGACAAACCGATGGGTCGACTCAATCATGAGTATGTCATCAATCTCGACATACACCGGACCCGAAACACCCATCGCTGGATGTCGCGTGATGTTGATGGGATCAGAGAGAATCCAATCTGCTCCCTGATATTTGTCGAGACGAAAGGTAATATGCGGAGAATCCGCCGACCAACCGTCAATAGTTACATCGACCCAGACTCTTCTCGAATCTCCCGGGAACCGTTCCTCGTTCCGTACCGTATAAAAGAAATCATCGATACGGAGTCCGCGCAGTTCTTTCATCCGGAAAAACTGCCGAAGTGCCCGGATGATTCCAGCCACCGCCACATCGAGGGCCGATATGACGACGCGTTCACCCGGAGGAGGCATGAGAGCCTGTTGAAGAGCCCTCTTGAGCGCGGCACCGTTCTTCGTCCATTCCTCGGCGATGTCCTCCGGGAGATTCCGCGGCAGAGCCGACATGACGGCCTTCATCAGTTCAACGAACAAACCCGACACCGAGGCGGTTCCATGTTTAGACATGGCGGTTCCTCCGTTCACTGACACCAAAAGTGGTGTTCAGCGTCTAGATATATTTTAAATCATATCAATCGAGTCGTCAACCTTACATCGGCCCCGTCTCAGGAGCGATAGCTGCCGCACGCTGCCAGAAGCGCGCACGGATTGTTGCAACGAGCTCGGCGAATTCGGGATTCTTGAGGATGAGGAGAACTCCTGTCCATACGATGAGTGCAGCGACGCCAGCGACAGCGCCCTGGAAGAACACATCGCGTGCGATGGAGAGATCGAAGACCGACTCGGTGGCGCGCAGAACGAGATATGCGGCGCTTGCAGCCAAGATGGATGATGCAGATGCATGCCAGATGGTTTTGAGCACCTGACGTGGCATGTGACCGCCGAAATCGCGTCTAAAGAGCATCCAAAAGACAGAGGCGTTCACAATGAGACCAAGTGAGTATGCAAAAGCAATCATGACGACGTTCGTTCCGGGAACGTCGCTGATACGGAGGAGGTCTTCGACAAAGTAGCGGAGTGTTGGGATTGCATCTGAGATGAGAACGCTCCCCCACACAAGACCAACAGTGAGTGCAGAGCTGCCGAGCGTCACCAAAAGCGGACGCGCAGTCTTCCCTGCCGCGTAATAAGCACGGACGAAAAGCAACACAAGACCGTGCGCAACGAGCGATATCATAAACAGCGCAAAAACAGCTGCGGTGAGTCGCGTGTCAGCCCAGTCAAATTGTCCTGAACCCAAGAGCACACGAACGATATGCGCTCGAAGAACGATGAACACCGTCACTGTCGGCAACGACCAAAAGATAATCGAACGAAGCGCGACGAGCACGTGATCAAGAAATGCGGTCTTGTCTCCGTTCGAAAAGAGCTTCGAAAGGACCGGAAATGCAGCAACCGAATACGACACGCCGATGAGCGTGAGTGGTGCCATGTAGAGATTGGATGCAAACGTGAAGACCGTGACCGACCCTGCGGCGAGCGTTGATGCAAAGCCAAGAAGTGCGAGCATCACCAGCTGATTGAGTGCAAGCGTTGTTGTGCGTGGCAAGGAGACCACAATGACCCCCCACAGCGCCTTCCAGTCGAATGAAAGCGTTGGACGAGGCAAAAGGCCCTCTTTGATAACCGTTGGCACCTGGATGAGCAGATGCATCACTGCGCCGATAACAACGCCCCAACCGATGCCTGCGAGTCCCCAGCGGGGATAGAGTGCCGCGACGCCGATGATAATGCCGAGGTTATAGAGTATCGGCGAAAGCGCATAGACGTAGAAACGTCCTGCAAGCTGGGTGACGCTCGAGAGGATATTGGAAAGACCGAGGAAGATCGGTGACAGGAGCAAGATGCGCGTAAGTTCGATGAATGATTGCTGTTGTCCTGCGTCGAATCCTGGATAGAGAAAACGCACGAGCATCGGCGCGAGAAACCAAAGGAGTGCGCTTGCTGCACAGATGAACACGCAAAAGAATGTGGTGACTTGTGAGAGAAAAGCTTTTGCTTCGAGTTTGCCCTGCTTTTCGAGTCTGTCGCTCAAGAGCGGGATGAGAACGAAGAGCGACACAATCGAAGCGATTGATGCGAAGAGGAAGTCAGGGATACGGAAGGCGGCGTAGTAGACGTCGAGCGTTGGGCCGGCACCAAAGAGGTGGGCCAACATGCGGTCGCGGACAAGCCCGAGGACTTGGGACACAAAGGCGAACGTTGCTATGACGTACGCTGCGGCATGGATGCCGGAAATGCTTTCTGAGAAGAATGCGATGAGCCTGCGGACCATATAAAAGACCATCATACCATGACCCTGGAACGTGGTTTCCCCTCTTCCCATACCACGTCACATGATTCCATTCTGCTGTATCTCCGGACGCGAAAACCCTCCCGCAGCAGCGAGAGGGTTTTCAAATTGTATGTGGTTCGTATCTGTAAGCCGAATTCTGTAGTCGCCGAAGCGACCGGTATCCATGTATCTAGGATGATGATCGCTCATCACCTCAAGCGGCACTTCTCGAGATTGCTCCCGAGACACGGCCTTGCACGTAGGTAAGGATTTTGCCGTTTCACCTCATTGTTGCCAATGAGACATTCCACTGGGGAATCCCTATCCTTTCGGAATCGGGCGTTTCTGCTCGCACCTCTATGCTCGCGCACGGCGGGCGTTACCCGCTACCATCCTACATCCTTGCGAATGTACGTGTTCGGACTTTCCTCACCTCGGCCTCGTGAGAGGACGGGCGCAGATACCCGATACGAACCGAAAGGATTATAAATCAGTCTGAGGAGATTGGCAAATATAGCTAAAATGCGGGCCTAATCAAAGAATCCTAAAAATGAGTTTTGAAATTATCCACAGGCAAGGTACTATACGGGTCCGATTGTTTTTACAATTGGGGTAACGAAAAACACCCCCTAAAAGAGGGTGTTTACGCCAGGAAGGTGATGCTTCCTGGGACTAGATTTATCTAGTTATATTTTCAACCAAAATCTCGCTCTCTTCTTTTGAAGTCGGCGGGATTTTGGCTTTTGGACCTTCCAAATCTCCGAGGAGAAATGGAGGAGCCCACGATCCGTTCCAGTGTCTACACCACATCTTGCCGTCTACTGGCGGGCGGCAATAAGCAAATTTTTTGCTCGTCATAATTCGTCTTCTTGGGCATTTACGTCCTTCTCTCAGCCCTGAAGTCCCGGGGTGACCCAATCGACCTTTTTACTAAAGTCACCCCTCTATCATCCACACATAATTTGGGTGATAACCGCGTGACTCTAGCCTGACGAGAGAGAAAAAGATAAAACAAAAACCCGCTCTGAAGTGTGGGATGTGGTGCATAGGCATCCCTTTCGGGAAAGACTACGCCCCAGAAGGGACATAGGTAGAAAAATTACCCACATCCCACGCTTCAAGGCAGGTTGTACTGCCGATGCTTTTACTTCGCGTTTCTACGCACGAAGGATCTGTTTTGTGAACGTTCGACACCTACAGGGTAGCAACACCGGTGTGCGTTACAAGTCTTGACGCGAATCTGATAACATTTCCCTCTGTTCTTTTTCTATCAACGCTTCTTCCTATTGCGTGCCTGTGTCAAAGCACTCGCTGCAACCGACTTAACGGGTTTTGTCTTTGATGTACGGAGAAGCTTGCTAGCCTTCTTCGCCACTTTCTTCGACGTGTATTCATGCTTAGCCATACCTTTAGAGTTAAGTTAGTAATCTACCACTCCAACTGTCCTCCGGTCTTGTACTCGTTCACACGCGTCTCAAAGAAGTTCTTTTCTTTGCGAGCGTCGATGATTTCGCTCATCCATGGGAATGGGTTCTTGGTGCCATAGACGGTCTTGAGGCCGATGCGTTCGAGACGACGGTCAGCGATGTGTTCGAGGTATTCAGCAATCGACTGCGGTGTGAGACCAACGATGCCTTTTGGAAGCGCCTCGTATGCGTAACGCTTTTCGAGCTCGACACCTTTCTTGATTTTCTCGGTGATGTCGGTCTTGAATGTTTCAGTCCAAATTTCAGGGTTCTCTGCAACGATCGTGTTAATGAGCTCTGAGCCAAAAGCAAGGTGGATCGTCTCATCACGAAGGATAAACTGGAACTGCTCCCCCACTCCCACCATCTTGTGACGGCGAAGCATCGAAAGCATCATCGCGAAGCCTGCGTAGAAGAAAATGCCTTCCATGATGACGTAGTAACCGACGAGGTCGTGAACGAAACGCTGGATCTGTTCGGTCGTCTTCGTTTCGAATGTCGGATCAAACACTGACTTCGTCATCTCCACGACGAAATCATCCTTTTCTTTAATCGAAGGAATGGTCTGATACATCGTGTAGATGTCATCAGGCTGAAGACCGAGCGTGTCGCAACAATAGATGAACGTGTCGGTATGAACCGCCTCTTCGTATGCTTGGCGAAGGAGATACTGACGGCATTCTGGGTTCGTGACGTGACGGTAGATCGCCATGACGATGTTGTTTGCTGTGAGCGACTCGGCAGTCGAGAAGAAACCGAGGTTGTAGAGAATCATGTGGCGCTCGTCTTCGGTGAGGCCTTTCTCCCCTTCTGCCTTCCACGTCTCAACGTCGAGCTGCATCGAGACTTCTTCGGGCACCCAGTTGTTAGCCACGCCAGTTTTGTAGTACTGACGAGCCCACGGATACGTGAGCGGGAGAATCTTGTTCGGGTCAACGCCTGATGCGTTGAGGATCTGTTTCTTGGTCATAAAAAATCTTGGGGGGATTATTGGCAGGATAGACACTCCGGATCGTCGAGCTTGCACAAGTTAAGTGTTGGCTTTGCCGGCGTCGGTGTCGCTGACACCATAGCAAATGCTGGGTTCGGCTCAATAGCAGCAGCAGCGATCTCTTCTCTGATGGTCTCAACAGCCTCCTGAGCGGCAGTGCGCTCGATCTTTGGCGATGCCTGCTGTTTCTCGAGATTTACGGTGCTTTTCTCGAC
>JBDKFZ010000002.1:0-8017 GCA_039798445.1 Candidatus Parcubacteria bacterium | reverse complement strand
TTGAACCGCCGGACTTCTTCTCCCCGAAGAGGTCCGGCGGGTTTTTCTTTTTATGTAATCTTTCTAAAAGACCTGTTGACGCCTTCAGTTCAAAAGCTATACTTGAATCTACAAAGTGCCTCACGGCTCCGAGAAACCCCGCTTCACCGCGGGGTTTCGATTTATGAAGAAACCCTGGATCTTCCTATGTATCTCATCGAGAGTCGCGGAAGGAAGATCATAGATCTTTCGTTTCATCCTTTTAATGCTCAGAAGCTTAATCTGAGCCAATACTGCCGAGACTTTCTGATTTCGAGGATCAGTGAAGTTGAAATAGAAGTCGAGATCTTTTTGTTTTGTCGAAAGTGGTACGGTTAAAAACATCTGATTATTGAACTTGGTGACCACAAGCACCGGTCGCGAGAAGCTCTCGCCTGACCCGTTTTGTTCAAATCCTATATTCTTGCCGTAAACGCTCATCCAGACTTCCCCTTTTTGAGGAAATCGATTAGGTTCCCGAGACGCTTCATTGGACGTTTTCTTTTTAATCTCGTTCCATCTATCAAAATCATCCATATATCCGAGCCTAGCATCACAGCCCTCAAGAGAAGATGAAGACTTCGTTATCAACAAACACCGCCCCTTGTGGAGCGGTGTTTGTATTAACAACTAGTGTGTTGACATCAATTCCGCGAGCAATTGTTTGAGAAGTTCGATGAGTTTGGTTTGGATTTCAACAACCTTTGCTTCGACTTCGGGAGAAAGATCTACTGCGATTGATAGAGTAAACACCATGGGTGTTTCTGTCGTTACGTCAGTTGGCAATGTGGGCGCCGAAGGCGCTTCGTTCGTTATATTGCTTGGTGAACTGCTTCTTCTATGAGAAGACGGGGCTCCGCTATCTTCTTCCTCAACCACCGGAACTGCAATATCATCATTCGTGATGGTACAAGTATAGGTGCCAGCAAGTTCCATGGTGATAGTTCCATCCGATGCACAGTCGCCAGCGATAGTTGTGGTGTAATCAACATCCGGTGTTTGAGAAACCGTATGTGTACCTGCGTCTGTGGTGGTGGCATCACCAGAGGTCAGTTCCAGCGCATCAAGAAAAATATCAAAGTCTCCTGCCACCGCCGTACCTCCATTGTCATTGATAACTGAAACGGTGACGGTGAGAAAAGGGAGTATAGGTGTTGAAAAATTCCACGTTGTGCTATCACTAATACCTGCATACGAATTTGTTGCTATATCTTTTATTGAGCCCGCATCAATAGTGATGTAATAAGATTTGTTATTTAAAAGCGTAATAGAGGGGTTGATGGCAAGAGATGTCGAAGAGAGGGTTGTTATCTGTGCGCTCGCAATATCAATTGTTTCAATAATTGAATCGTCTGCAGCATCATATATGACCACATTACCAGTTGATGTCGCAATGTCTTCATTGAATGTGATAGTGAGATTTGAATCAATAGGAACGTTAACAGCATCATCCATGGGCGACAGAGAAGACAGGGATGGTGGTGTAACATCAATTACGGCACCTGTGTAAATGCGGCCAAAAAAAGCACCCGCCAGAAAAACTGCTCCATTAGAACTCATTGCGCCAATAGTCCAACTTTTATCTGCCGCACCAGCTGGCTGTGTTTCAGTCCACGAGTTACCAGTGTTATCGGAAAAATACACGCGTCCACCAATGACAGTTGCAATAAGAACGGAACCGTCGGAGCTCACATCAACGGAAGCCCAGTTTTTATTAGTTGCACCTGCTGGCTGCACCTCACTCCAGGTACTACCAGTATTTGTGGAAAGATAAAGTCTGCGAGTTCCTGCGCCACCACCCGATGCCGCAAAAAGGACTGAGCCATCAGAGTCGGAGGCAAGAGAAAACCATTGTCGAGTTACATCACCCGCCGGCTGCACCTCACTCCAGGTGTCACCGGTATTTGTGGAAAGATAAAGACGACCACTATTTACACCAACTAACATGACTGAGCCATCAGAATCAGTGGCAGCTGAATACCATGCCGCGTTAACATTTCCAGCTGGTTGTACCTCACTCCATGTATTACTTGTAGTGGTGGAGATATAAATACGACCGCCGTTCGCACCGGCAATAAGAACAGACCCATCAGAATCTGTTGCAAGTGCTCTCCAAGAACGATTTACAACTCCTGCAGGTTGGGTCTCTGTCCAACTACTACCTGTGGTTGTTGAAACATAAAGACGACCCGGAGAGGATGTCTGGTCTTGTCCTGCCATAAAAAGCGATCCATCTGTACTAATCCTAACTTTCATACTTGTGTCTGTATTTCCGGCTGGTCGAGTTTCAGCCCACGACACACCTGCATTTGTAGACAAGTACACGCGACCTGACGACCCTGCTGCAGTTGGTGAATCTCCAACGGCAACCATCATAATTGAACCGCTTCCGCTCACGTCACCCTCTCCCCAAGATTTATCTGCCGCACCAGCTGGCTGTCTCTCGGTCCAAGAGTATGCAGCAAATGCGAACAACGGCATAAAAAGAAAACCAACAAAAAGTGCCGTAACAGCTCCAAAAATATATTTTTTCATGTGCTGAAAGTGTAGCATTTCACCCCCCCCTACACGAAAGGTAATGCTTACCCACATAACAAAAAACACCGCCCTTGTGGGGGCGGTGTTCGTATTAATAACTAGCGTGTTGCCATCAATTCCGCCAGCAATTGTTTGAGAAGTTCAATAAGCTTTATTTGCAACGACATAATCTCATCTTCTGAATCTTGTGTACTTGGAACTGAAACATCTAGGGTTGTCGGCGTTGATCGTCGGTGGCTTGAATTACGGCCAGACTCTTCCTCTTCGACAACCGGCTCTTCTTCTGATTCCTCTACCGGTATCGATTCGTCCCAAAGGAATATATCTGTTAGTCCATTAGTATCATCGTCAATGAGGTTTATCCCCGATGACATGAAGACAATAAGCACCCCGTCACTAGAAATTTTTGGCTCAGTGTTTCGAATTGAGTCAACATTACCATCATCTACTCCTTCAGTTATGAAAGTTGTCGTATCTCCCTCTAAATTGTAACGGTAAACATGTGACGTGTTTCCTTCTCCAAGAGAGTAGGTTATATATTGTTCATCATTCGATATATCCACCGAATAAACAAAATTTTCCTGCCCACCTGCAAGCCATGTTGTTGTCCCTTCTTGTCTATCTCGAACAAACAGCACGTCATCGCTTCCATTCCCCACACCATCAACTATGTTTTGTGCGCGTGAAGTAAAAAACACATATCTCCCTGAAGACGAGATCTCGGTTGCGAAAATACTTTGTCCGGCAGCACTTAATCCATCTTCGGCGATACTAATGAGCTCAAAGGTCTCTTCCGTTATGTTATAAACATAAGCATCCATATCCCCATTACTATCTAAGTCATCAATATCTTCAGATGTATTAAAAGCAATAAGATTTCCATCTCCACTAAATGAGATGGAAGTTTGTGATGTTTCAGAAAGAATAATAACTGTCGTGTCTTCCTGTGCGTCTCTTAGGTAGAAGTTATTTCCATCTGAAACACCTGGTAAAAGCACATTGTTTGTTGTAAAGGCAACATACCGACCATCTGGAGAAACCGCCAAACTTTGAATACCGCCCGCACCCCCTGTCCCTCCTTCATTTACACTAACAAGTTCATATGAATCTTCTTCTCTATTGTAAAGATAGACATCCCCAGAGGCATTTACATCCCCCTCATCAAGAGCTTCGTCTGTTTCAAATGCAATATATGCTCCATCATCTGACATCGAAAGCTCCCTAGCTCCACCACCGGTATCTACATTCGCTGAAACAACAGTTGTTGTTTCGTTTTGTCTGTCTCGTAAATACAATACCGCCGGACTTTCATATGTATTGATAAAAGCAACATACCGACCATCTGCAGATATCACAGGAAACGCAAAAGAAGCTCCCTCAAACTCCTCCTCGTCATCTGTAACACTTACTCGTTCAAACGTAAACTCAGGGTCGCCAATGGGTCCACGCGTCGTAAGATTCCACGTTGTGTTATCAGAAATACCAGCAAATGGTTCTTCGTCTTCACCAATAAATGCCCCCGCATCAATGGTGAAATAATATTCAGTATCATATTCAAGAACGACATCTAGAACTGCTTCCACTTCTGACCCAGAAAGGTCTATGTCCTGAGTGACGTCAAGCGAGGCAACGACACTATCATCATCCACCTTCTTAAGCTCTATGAATCCTTCGCCCACCGTCACATCTTGATCAAAGACAAAATAAATTTCAATATTATCTATATCTGACACAGAATCATCCTCCGGATAGAATTGCTCAATATCGATAACAGGTGCTGCAAATACAGACAAAGGAATTAAAAAACCCACAGTAAAAAGTATTATAGCGGCTCCAAAAAGATATTTTTTCATGTACTGAAAGTGTAACATTTCACCCCCCCTACACGAAAAGGCTTTCCCACATAACGAAAACACCCCTCGATTTCTCTTGGGGTGTTTTCTTCCGCATCTGTCCGCGTTGGTTCCGCGACAGTCCGCGCCTATGGTTTACATCATCTTCACTTCGATGTTCACGCCCGATGGGAGTGACAACGATGTGAGTGCTTCGATGATCTTCGGCGTCGGGTTGACGATGTCGATCACTCGCTTGTGGACGCGCATCTCGAACTGCTCTCGTGCGTTCTTATCGATGAACGCGCCTCGGTTGACCGTGTACTTGGTGTGCTCGGTCGGAAGCGGAATAGGACCTTGAACGTTCGCTTCGTAGCGGAGCGCTGTGTCCATGATCTGCTTCACTGAGGTGTCGAGAAGCTTGTGTTCGTATGCACGAACGCGGATGCGAAGCTTGTTGGGCGTCTCTTCGTGTGCGGCCTTCGTTGTTTTCTTTGTTTTGGTAGCAGCCATATGAGCTTCTAGCGATTAGTGATTAGCGATAAAGCCAATCACTCAAAGCTATTTAACGATCTTTGTGACGACACCTGCACCAACAGTCTTACCACCCTCGCGGATAGCGAAGCGCTGGTTGTCTTCGAGAGCGACCGGTGCAACGAGCTTAACGCTGAACTTCACCGTGTCTCCTGGCATAACCATCTGCGTTCCTTCTGGAAGTGTTACTTCACCAGTAACGTCTGTTGTGCGGACGTAGAACTGAGGCTTGTAACCTGTGATGAACGGAGTGTGACGACCACCTTCTTCTTTTGAAAGAATGTAGACTTCTGCTTCGAAGTCAGTGTGAGGAGTAACAGAACCAGGAGCTGCGAGAACCTGACCACGTGTGACGTCTTCCTTCTTGAGACCACGGATGAGGATACCTGCGTTGTCTCCGGCCTGTCCTTCGCTCAACTGCTTGTTGAACATTTCGATACCGGTGACGGTCGTCTTCTGTGTTGCAGTGAGACCGATCACTTCGACGTCCTGACCAACCTTGATCATACCGCGCTCGATGCGGCCGGTAACGACAGTACCACGACCTTCGATTGAGAAGATGTCTTCGACTGGCATGAGGAAAGGCTTCTCTGTCTCACGAACTGGAGTCTCAACGTATGTGTCGAGAGCGTTGATGAGTTCGAAGACCTTCTGTGCCCATTCGTCATCCTTTGATGAAGCTTCGAGAGCCTTGAGACCTGAACCACGGATGATCGGTGCGTTTGCGCCGTCAAATCCCTGCTTCGTGAGAAGGTCGCGGATTTCCTCTTCGACGAGGTCGATGAGGTCTTTGTCCGGAACCATGTCACATTTGTTGAGGAAGACGAGAAGCTTCGGAACACCAACCTGCTTTGCAAGAAGAACGTGCTCACGAGTCTGTGGCATCGCACCGTCGGTTGCAGCAACCACGAGGATTGCGGCGTCCATCTGAGCGGCACCGGTGATCATGTTCTTGATGTAGTCGGCGTGTCCTGGAGCGTCGATGTGCGCGTAGTGGCGTGAAGGCGTCCAGTACTCAGAGTGGTGGAGAGAAATCGTAATACCACGAGCCTTTTCTTCTGGGGCCTTGTCGATGTTGTCGATTGCTTCGACGCGTGCGCCGTAACCTGCGTCCTTGTTCATGTCGAGGACGTGAAGGATACCTGCGGTAAGCGTCGTCTTGCCGTGGTCAACGTGTCCGATGGTACCAACGTTGAGGTGAGGCTTTGAGCGGTCAAAATCTGTCATATCTATAAATTATTATTAACAAAAACCCCTTTTCCGATAAAACCACGGAAAGCGGCTTTTTCTGACACTAAAAATGAGCCGAACGGCTCAAATAAAACAGGCAGGAGTAATAGTACACGCGGTTTGGCATAGCGTCAAATTCAGCAAGTACGAATGTGTATAGAGTGTGGATAGATTGAGAACGAAAAACTCCCCCGCCGAAGCGAGGGAGTTTTCGAAAGACAAGAACTGAGAGATTATTCTCGGTCCTTCATCTCTGCCTGCAAGTGATCGAGGTAGCGAGATGCTGCGCTCTGACCGCCCAAACCGAAGGCGAGACCAAAGGCGAGCGAAAGCGCCACAACAACACCTGTGAAGAGGGTCTGGAGGAACGTAACTGCGATACCGAGCTGCAAGAGCGCGGCAAGGAGTGCGAAGATCCAGATAGCCCACTTGGTGACTGCACCGAGGAATCCTGCTGAGCGGAGGCCGGCAGCCTTTGCTGAACCGACGACCACCTTGCGCATTGCCTCTGCGATGACAACTGCGACCAACATGATGAGGACCGCAACAATCACCTGTGGCAAGTAGCCGAGGACGACCTGGCGGAGGAACATCGTGACCTGATCGAGCTGCAAGACGTCGAGCGCTGCAACCAAGAAGACAACGATGATGAACCATTTCACCAAAGCGCCGAGGAAGCGACCTGAGTTGAGTGTGAATCCTGCGCGTGTAAGTGTTGCTTCAACACCTGCTCCGCGGAGCGCGCTATCGAGCTTTACTGCTGCGATAACCTGTTCGACTGCGCGTGCAAGCAATGATGCGATGATCCAACCAATAACGAAGATGATGAGCGCGACGATGAGCTCGGGGATGAACCCGATCACACCAACCCACAATGTCTGAAGGGAATTCGCGACAACAGCACCCGTGTTCTGAAATACCATATGTATCGTGTGTAACAACTAATTCTAATGTTTCTTTCGAGTAAACGCCGACCAAGCGCTTAACCCTTATAATTTCGTCCTTTTAAAGTGTACCACCGAAAAACCCCCTGTTTTGCAAGGGGGTGTGGACATCGAAACGGACGAGGCTACTGCGGGAGGATTTTATTGATGATCTTCACGTGGGGGTAGTCGAGGATATCGCGAATGAGCTTGTCGTTAACGCCCATACGGTAGGCGAACTCGGCCGGGGTGAAGACAACATAGCGGACCTCGCTCCCTACATCAGCCTCCAAAGCGGCGACAATCTTTTGGAGCATCTTTGGATTGACGCGTTCTGCAACCAAAAGGAGGTCAGTGCGAGATTCATTCTCATCAAGGAAGACGCCGGATGCAATGAGAAGCTTTACTGTGCCGCAACGCTCAACGCGCTTTGCAAGATTGATGTCGGCGAGCAATTGACCGATGAGAAGATCGTGAAGTGGTTTGAGAAATGCACATGCATCATTGAGTGCCCACTTGGTGCCACGCTTTTTGATAACCGATGCACCGGCGAGATCGTTAACGATGACGCGAACGTCCGCAGGATCGAGATGTGCCTTCTCACGAAGTGTTCGTGAGTCATACACAACACCTGGGTGAAGCAAAAAGAGACGCGCAACGCGTACAAACGACATTCCACCAAAGAGTTTTGCGATTCGATCCATAGGAAAGTAACTGACAACAAACAAGTTACAACAAACGACATCGAATAGCCATCATTTAGGACAATTTGCAGTGGGACTTGACAATAAAAATCGTGATGCTATGGTACTCCCCAGAAGTCGACCAGCACCGCTGACCGACTTTGCTCTTCTAGCCACGGATTCCCCGAGGCTAGCCAACAAAGCACGGAAAGGACTGCAACATGACGCCGACCGACCAGCAGACGCAGGATCAGGATTC
>JBDKFZ010000001.1:0-25838 GCA_039798445.1 Candidatus Parcubacteria bacterium | reverse complement strand
TGTCAGCCACTAACGTACCAAACGACGTGAGCGTTCGACCACTTGATGACCAGACGGCACCTGGGAGCGTGGCAAACAAACTTGATGAAGCTGACAAAACGGTGGCGTTGGTGTTGGCGTTAATAACCGCTGCCAAAGAAGTTGTCGCTTCAGTCAAACTCTCATCAACTACTGCCTTAATGGTTGTCGTTGAAACTTCTGACAAATCAACAACAAAACTTTTATCTACTATAACTAAATCTCCTCCTGCAGTACTGCCACAAATCATAATCGAAGGCCAAACACCAACAGGAGCGTTTCCGGCAGTAGTATAAGAATAATAATGCCAGCCATCACTATTGGCGGTCATTGCCGTAGTAGACGCGATTATCTCTGTATTTGCAGGGTCAGTGATACCGACAGTGCAACTTGTTGTAGTTGCAACAAAATTATCATCAAATACAAATTCGCCGATGGTAACAGTATCTCCTGGTGCGATCTTTTGATAACTGGCGTACGTTTTTTGAAAAAAGCCAAAAAACGAAAACAAAAAAACAAGCGACAAAAAAATCGAAGTTTTAACGAAGCGGTTATACATGAAATTCTTTGCGGTAGACGCCCATTGCTTGGTAGAATAATACCATGTACTTGAGCGATTTTTCGCAACAGGGGGGTGGACAATTTTCGAGAATAGATTTGGTATAATCAAAGTTGATATTTGGAATATGTTCGTACCGAATTCATACTCGTTTTTATTGATACGAAGAGAAAAAATCGGATCAGGTTTTTCGTCTGTTACCGAAACTACAACACTCGTAACGTCTCAACTATCAGTACCTCAAGATTCATCTGAAATAAATGATGGAGATAAACGCGCGTTCATAAAAGCTCTTGGGGTTGCCGGTGTCGGTGTTGCCGCAGCCACTCTCCTTCCCAACAAAGCTCACGCCCTCATCATGGGTAGTTCACCAACAACGGGAGTGGTGGGCGTAAAAAATGCATCCAACGTCAGAGTAAATCCAGCAACAGAAGATACTCTCAATACACTTTTAAAAGCATCAGATTTAGATTTTGACGGATCTGGGTATTTAAATGTAAACGTCCAGGCAACTTCTGGAAGTAGCTCGAGTAGTTTCAGTGATGCTGGAGATGTTTCTCGGCTTGCTTTGGTGGATGCCAGCCGTCACGTGCAAGTGGATGTTTTGTCTTCCGCTCTACCAACCACCGCATCAACCGAAACCACTCTTCAAACCATTTCATTTGGTGGATTCAAATTTGCCCTACGGATGGCGACTGTCGGTTCTGTCGATTATGTAGGCGAAGCATCCATCGGCACCGCCACATCTGCTGCCTCATGGCGCGTAAAAAAGATTGATAATACTTCGGGTACCGTTATCACGTGGGCTGGTACCGGGGTTTTTGACCAAATCTGGGACAACTACGCTTCCCTCACCTATTCTTAAAATATGGCGAATTTTTTAATTACCAGCTCAGTCAACATTGATTCCTTGGTAAAACTTGGGTCTGTTGCCGCTCTTGCATGGACGAGAGTCACGACCACCGCGACCGTAACCCAAGCCAATCACGGAATGATTATCGGAGACCTTTTTAACGTCACCGTCACGTCTGACGCAGCAGCAATCACCGTTGCAGTTAAAACCCTCACCGCAGTGACTGCCAATACTTTTTCTTTTGTTTGTCTCAACGCTGGTGCTGCAAGTGGTACGGTTACTGGCAATCCCATAAATAACTACAGAATTAACGGTGGGTATCTCACCATTGATAGTCATTCGCGATACGGCGTAAATCAAAACACCTATGGCGCCATGGGTAACATTATTCCCTCAGCTACGTTCGGTGGTTCGGTTGAATTCAACAGCACACTCATACGCTCTATCGCCTACGATACCGGTAGTGGTAACGTCCCAGCCCTTGATACCGCAATTACTCTCGGAGGGGCCTCGGGCAAACTACTTGGTGTGTATTCAGCATTAAACGTTGCCCCAACCACAGCGGGAAACGCAATGCCCGCATCAGGCTATATTCTTGTACGACAGTGGAATGGTGTTGCGTACGCAGCTGGCGCCTTGGGAGGAATTGCTGCATCAGCTACTGCTGCAGATAGGGCGGGGTGGCTTGAGATTGTTGGTTGTGATGGACTTACTGCAACAATCAACCGCCTCAACACGTTTAAAGTACGAGGCGCTTGGTATGACTTCCAGGGAGTAACTACCACGGGCACACGCACAACCGGGTATCAGATTCCAAGTCACGGATCAGCAGTTAATTACTTTCCCGGCGTGTGGGTATCTACTGCAGCAGATAAAACTATCACTGCAGCATCGTGGGCAGCAGGAGCAGCCACCTACACAGCAGCCACTCATGGATTTGTAGCGGGGCAGTTTGTTACCGTCTCTGGTGTAACCCCTACCGGATACAACGTAGATACCGTCAAAATTACTTCGGTAACAACGAACACATTCACACTACCCCTTACGGCAGACCCGGGCACGTGGTCATCAGGCGGTCTAGCGTATGCGTTTGAGTTTTATCCCTGCCAAGGGACACTCGCAGCAACCATTACCAACATGGCGACTGACGCAGTGCGAGGAAAATTCTGCTGGATAGTCCCCGCGACAGGCATTGTGTACTTTGGATACGATGGCACAAACCAAACTGGTGGCTATTGTCCCCCGTCAGGACGCCGAGTACAGATACCAAACATCTTTTTTCTCACGTGCACACAGGCTGCACCGACGGTCAATATACTTCCAAACGCGACTTTAGCTACTCGCTACAAGTTTGCCACTACGCTCGCAGGTGTCATCGACATCGACAAGTGTTGCATGAACTGGCAGGCGACCTTCCAACAACCGTTTTCGGTGGCGCTTACCAATATCGCGATTATGACGCAGCTGACCGTATCTGAAATAGCATCACCGATTGCATGGAGTCATGTCGGCGTCGGTCAAGAAGCCGCGAACACACAAATTGGTTTTTCAATGGTTTTGTGTGTTGCGGGAGGTACGATGTCGTATTGTACATGGACTCGTGCGAGCGCTATAGCAACAAACACGGTGACATTAACCGACGTGACGGGACTTACCATCACCTACGAACGTACCTGCAACATTCTCCTCAGAACAGGTGCGGCACTCACGCATTCCATGACTCGCGTGGGCACGAGCACATGGGCATATACGACCCTCGGCAACGGTACGAGTACGCTAAGCACATGCAACGACGTCACATTCACTAATACGACATTTTATTCTGATCCTGGTGGAGCCTTACAGCAGACAACCGCCGCCGCAAACCCCCTCTTTATATGGAGTCTTTTGCTTTCGTGTGTACGCGTAATATTCGACGGAGTTGATTTTGGTGGCCTCGCCCTCGTACAACCATATAGCGGAATAGTAAACCTCGGCCTTGCCGGTAACAGCGCAATCAAGCTTCGTAACGTGGGGACGTATGCCAGCCCACTCGATATGGGTGGTCCCATGGTAAGTGGTACGTTTACCCAAGCAACCACCACGGTGACATGTACCAAGGCCAGCCATGGATTAAAAATCGGTGACATTATATATGTCTATTCAGTTACCGCGGGCGGTACATTTACTGTGGGATCAAAAACAATAGTGACTGTTCCTACAGTGAATACGTTCACCATAACCTCCACAACAGGAACGGCAGGTTCACCGCTGCCTTTTGATTATTACCCGACCATGACGGCGCAATTGGCAAACATTGTCGCAGCACATAACGGAAGCAATATCACCATTCAGCGCTGTTATGCCCCACATCTTAGAACAAACCTGATTGTCGTGGGTGACAACTCAAACAAGGGTCTAACCCTTGAGTCCGTTATGGGTGACTATATCAACGCCCCTACCTCCATCACGCTCAATCAGAAGTACAAACAAATTAGGGCCACCCATCCGCTTGCCATACAAAACTCAGTATATGGAACGCACTGGCTCGACTACTACACGACAGGAATACCAGCAAACACGGCGGCAGTTTCGTGGACGCGTACCACCACAACAGCAACCGTGACAAGCGCCGCACACGAACTGCGAACAGGTGATTTAATCAATGTCAGTGTAACAAGTAGTGCAGCTGCCATCATATTGGGTCAAAAAAGCATCACGGTCTTAACCACAGACACGTTCACGTTCACGTGTCTCAATGCCGGAGCCGCTTCAGGCACGCTCACGTTTACCGCACTCCATGGTCGTATCGCTCTAACCATGAACGAAGCCACCGCCGAGAGCACCACGGAAGCCGTGTTGAGCAATGGAGCCGCTTTCACCTCTGCTGGTGCGCTCTACATGCCAAACCTCAATCATCAGACAGAATTTACTTCGTCCGCAAATATCATTGGACACACAGGATTTCCAATCGCTGAAGCGGTTATGGGCACAGCGGTATTGGGTAATTATGATATTGACTACTCTCTTGATAGTGGGGCTACATACAAAAATCTTTCTTACCCGCGATTCGTAACACCTTTTACTGTAAACGCTGTCGCTACGACGTATACCCAAACAGTCAAACTTAATGCGACACAATGTCTCATTGTATACGGCGGTGTTTCCACCTTTTTACAGGCATGTATCGTGCAAACCGTTGGTGGGCAAATCAAAATGGGTCCCGTGTTTACGGTCAACGCCTTTGCTTCGACATGGATCTCCGTGACGCGGATGACCGACACACGAGCGATAGTCACATGGATAGACAACACATTCGTCAACGCGTGCATCCTAGATGTTAACGGCATAGACATCACGGCCGGTACCACGCTTGTCGTCAATGCCGCGGCATCTTTGTACACCTCCGTCACAAGGATGTCCGACACGCAAGCGATCGTCACCTACAGAGGAGTTTCGAACTATTGTAACGCCTGCACCTTGAACGTCAGCGGGACGACGCTCACGAACGGGACCGTTCTCGCGGTTAATGCTGTCGTTGTGACCTATACGGCAGTAGTTGCGCTCACCTCGACAAAGGCCGTCGTCGTTTATTCCGGCGCAGCGAACATGTGGGCAGCAACGCTCGATGTTTCTGGTACAGATTTGACTGCGGGAACATTGCTTAACTGTAACGCTCTAGCCACCTCGTATATTTCTGTAGACAGAATTTCGGACACGCAAGCGGTGACCGCCTTCATCAACGGCACTTCGACGTTCGTGAACGTCCAAATATTGGACATAAGCGGAACGGTTATTACCAACACAGGCACAACAGCAATTCCAAGTGCATCAGCGTCTACATATTCATGGCTCACGGTTTTATCGAGTTCAAAAGCGATGGTTGCCTGGACGGACTCTACGTTCCTCAAAGCCCGGCTTTTGGATATTAGTGGTTCAAACATGTCCAACGGTTCAAGCGTCGTAAAAACCATCAATACTTCTGCAACAACGTGGAAAGGTTTGACCATGCTCTCCTCTACCCAAGCATTGTGTGCGTACACAGGAGCATCAACATTTTTGCAGGCAAAACTATTAGGATCCGACGGAACGGATGTGACATTTACTGCAGATAGTATAGCGGCCGGAACCACCCTACACCTTGCCAACGGTGTTGGACCTGATTCAACAGCCATTCAATTGGATGTTGTGGCAACAGCAAAGACATTCACACGTGTCGATGGAGGTTCGTTCATTATGGACGGATTTACCTCTGGCATGACAACGGTCATAAGTGGGTTTACAAATGCTGGGAACAACGGGACAAAAACAATAAGCACGGTAACCGCATCAACCCTCACCATGAGTGTATCCACCGGACTTGTGGATGAAACTGGAGGCGGAGACGAGCGAGCACTGACAGTAAAAGTTGTTACCGGCGAATATGTCTTTGGTACGGGTATTGGTGGTAACGCGACAATAACGGGCGTCGACTCTGCAACAAACATAGTGACAGTGGATAATGCGCACACAGCAACGGTGACAGGCTACGCAAGAGTAAATGCTCTACCGCTTGAAACCGTTGCGGACTCCAGTGTTGGATTTCCGCTCAAAGTGCGTGTACGGACAACCACTCCAAACGTGACCGGTATTGCATCTTTGTACTTCTTTACCAAGAACACCGCAGCCAGTCGCGCAAATACCTTCCCCCTCGATACCTACACTCTTTCGCTGACCGGGCTCCAAACGGGAACAAAAATCGCGGTTTTGGAAACTGGTACCGAAACACTCCTTGAAATCTTGACCGAGAGTGGTGGCACAATCTCATACACCTACGAAAATGACCTTGTGGGAACTGCGGTAGATTTGGCTATTCTTGCACCCGAATTTTTGTATCAGAAAATTACTAATTATACCTTGACCTCGGAGGCGGCAACGATTCCAATCGTTCAAAATGCCGATTATGGTTACGATGATGCAATTACAGCAACAGTCACCTTCAACGGTGCCACCAAGAGAATAATCTGTGATGCTGCTACCACCACTATCAGTGTCATCGGTGTGTACACCGAGTGGGTGAATTGGGCACTGACTTCAGACAATTTGAAATATAACCCAGCCTTTTCAGAGCTTGGTGGTAACACAATTGACGCTGGTGCCGGAACTTCTGTGCCGGTGTACGGATTTTTGATCAACACGTGGCGCATTTCTCCTGACGAAGCCGACCATACGCTAGCAGTTACTGGAGGTATTATTCTCGTTGATGGTGGTGGTGACCCATTTGTTGATACCGTCGGTGATTTTACCGTCAGAATAAACTACCAACAACCGGTGCAAGCAATTGTGGTCTCCATTTCTACCGGCAGCGGCTTATCTGTGGAGCAAGACGAGCAACTTATGAAAACCTTGACGGTGGGTAAGTTCTTGGGATTGAAGTAGTTGCTGGTGATACAATAAAACCATGAAGATAGAAGATCTCATCCAGTTGCTTAACAATAGACTCAACACCTTTAAGCTTTCAAGAGATTACGCTGTTATGAGTGGCGATTTGGAGAGAGCCAACGCCGCAGAAATAGAAATCACTGGTATTGAAGACACTCTGTACAAGCTCAATTTGTTGGTTGATGTTTCCGCATCAGCTGCCGTCAAAGAGACCACACTGGCAGACGTAATAACTGATGGCTCAGTTTCCGTTTTGGGAGAATACGATATTTCCCCGTATGCCACGGATCCACTCCACGAAGAAAAGATAATGGATATCTTGAGCAAAATGAAAGTGATGGATGGAGCAGAAAAGATTAATGAGTACATCAAAGGCAAATACGAAAGCAGCCCAGTTACAGGAGAAATGATAATGAGCGCCGCATCTGCATACGCGGTTGATAGTAGATTGATGATGGCCATCATGGAGCTCGATTCCCGCTTTGGTACCGCCGGTATTGCTACTTCCACACTCAATCCCGGCAATGTCGGCAATGATGATGACGGCAATACCCGCACATACCCGTCGTGGCAAGCGGGAGTAACGGCGGTAGCAGAGTGGCTCAATAGACATCGTGTCACTCCAAGCGAAACTCCCGTTATCCCTACACCAGAAACAGCCACCACAACTCCAGAAATCCCACCTATCGAAACTGCTACTTCGACCCCAGAAACTACTGCTACTACCACTCCAGAAATCCCACCTATTGAGACTGCTACTTCGACTCCGGAAACCACAGCTACCACAACTCCAGAAACAGCTAGCACTACAACATCTAACTAATAATGAAATGTGGAATACTTTAAGGAGAACATAAAAAAGTTTCTACCATTTTTGGAAGATCTGCGTCACCGCCTGTATCGAGGTGTCATTTTGTTTGCGGTAGTTTTTGTCGGTGGGTTCCTCTCTGCAGGAATAATTTTGAAAAAGGTTTTAAGTCTTATTCAGATCGACCGAGTAACCATTGCTACATCGTCGCCGTTTCAGTTTGCCAACCTTGCGATGGATATCGGATTTTTCTTAGCTATTATGGTCGCCGCCCCCTACGTAATCTATAGTTTTTACGCCTTCATTGTTCCCGCTCTCACACGAAGCGAAAAAATAAAACTTTTGAAATCCGTTCCTATAAGTATCGGCTTGTTTATTGTCGGATTTTTTTATGGTTTTTTTATTCTCTATCATGCTCTTGGCTTGTTGGCATCCATAAACGTCAATCTGGGAATAGCCAACATTTGGGATGTCAGTCAATTTTTGACCCAAATGTTCATAACCGCTGCCCTGCTCGGGTTTGTGTTCGAATTCCCTCTTCTGTTAACCCTCTCTGTAAAGATGGGTATACTGGACCCCCAATCTCTCAAAAATAAGAGGCGTGTTGCCTATTTCGTTATATTCTGTTTGACATCTTTACTTCCCCCAACTGACGGCCTATCATTAATAGCGATGTCATTACCGCTCGTGTTATTATACGAGGTGACAATTTTACTAAATAATAAAAGAGAGTATGTTTGGATTAGGAACTAGAGAGATAATCATCTTGGCGGCCATCCTTGTTTTGCTTTTTGGTGCAAAAAAGATCCCAGAACTTGCTCGTGGTATTGGCGATGCGATTCGACACATCAGAGGTGGTTTCTCGGATGAAAATAAAGACAAGACTGGTAAAACAGACCAAGCCGTATAAACCTTCTTCTTAGCAAAAGAATATGAAGAGTTGGAAACGTATTACGTTAGTAGTTTTTGTGTTACTTGGTAGCACTACGTTTTTTGGTTACTGGTCTTTTGGTCAATTTGATACTGTTTTTGATACTCTCAACGCTTCGTACCTCGCAAGCACGCTATCAGCCTCTTCGTTTCATCAAACGGTCACTAAGAGAGACGCCTCGACAACTTCGCCGGAAATAGCTACACCAGTAGCGTCCTCAACCGACGTGGAACTCTCTTTTACCTTTCCTCAAGAAGACGAGGGAGTTTATATCAGTTGTACGTACCACATCTCTTGGCAGTCACCCACGACAATCAGTTCTCTAGAAACAGCGCTTATTGACGCCGGCACAAGAGAGCCTGCAGGTCCGATAGCGAGCGGATTGGCAAAAGAAAATACAATAGAACCCGATGCGCAAAATCTAACCTGGAAGGTTGGTGTAGTCTGGCCGGGGGAATACTACATCAAAATATCGAAAATAAACGGCGTTGAAGCAGAATTCAAGAGCAAGGTCTTTGAAATAAACAAAATGCCGGAAGGATCTGATGAAGAAGATAATAATCTCTGTCCTGAACCGAGCGAGTAGCTTTATCCTACGTAAGCCTACGTGGTACACTAATAGTTGATATTCTTTCCACTATTTGGAACATGGCCTTTAAAAAAACCACAACCAATAAAGCAGTTTACCGTGTCGTCCTGTTTGCTTTTGGTGTGTTCCTTTTTGGGTGCACGAGTGCACAGGCGGCGACGCTGCAAATCAACTCTAGCTCAGAATCGCTTTCACCCGGAAGCATAGCGACATTGTCTGTCATATTAAATTCTGAAGGTACTGCAATAAATAATGCGGATGCAAAAATTGTATTTCCAGCAGATTTATTGGAAGTAGTGTCAGTAAGTAAGGGGAATTCCATATTTTCTTTGTGGGTGGAAGAACCGTCGTATTCAAATATTACAGGAGCCATTACGTTTAATGGAGGTATTCCCGCTCCTGGATTTACTGGTTCATACGGTACTGCCCTATCTGTAGTCGTAAAAGCAAAAAAGGCTGGCCAAGCTGATGTAATTTTTTCTGATGCTGCTGTTCGAGCAAACGATGGATTGGGTACGGATGTACTAAGGGCTACAACCGGCAAAACACTATCGATCATCACCCAAGAGGAGCCTCTTGTTCCAGAAATCCCGACGCCAGTATCAACACCCTCAATCGCGGCGTTGCAAATAACATCGCCCACACATTCTTCTCAGGAATCATGGTACAAAGACAATAGTCCAATCTATAGATGGAAAGTACCTACAGGGGTAGATGCGGTGCAAACGGCTATTGATAATAATACATTGGGCTCACCCCGAGTTACCTATAGTCCCGCCATAAGCGAAAAAGCCGTTAAAGATTTGGAGGATGGAATTTGGTATTTCAAGGTCCGAGCTCGTAAAGATGGAGCGTGGGGGCCAACGAGTACCTATATTGCACGGGTAGATACTACTATTCCGCAAAAAAACGACGTCGCCTTTTCGTATGATGATGCTACCAAAGTCCTCGATATCAACACCGATATCGTCGACGAGACGTCGGGCGTGGACTACTACGATATATATATCAATGGCTCGCTCTTACAAAAGGTTCCATCAGAAGAGTTTGTTGGCGGAAACTATAGTCTCACAATAAATACTCCGGGCGATAACACCATAAAATTGGTGGCAGTAGATCGTGCTGGTAACAGCATTGAATCCACCGGAACTTTCAAAGTAACAGCTGCACCAGAACCAATACAACCAGCCCCTGATACAAACGAGCAACTGTTGATTACCATAGGATCATTTATTATCCCTCTGGTCTATTTCATTATTATAATTCTTTTGATTGTTATCATTTTGCTTCTTGGTGCGTTCAAGCTTGGACGTAGCTATAGCAAAATCCATAATAAACTTAAGGTGCGTGCCGCCTTGGTTAGGGGGGACAATACAAAAGTGCTTCTCTTACTCAAAAAGCGCCTTGAAAAGCATCTCGAGATTCTCCAAAACACTCGACACAATCGTATCCTATCGAAAGAAGAGAAAGAGATTAAAGAAGCTATTGAAGGTGACTTGGACGAAGTAGATCGAGCTATAGAGAAACAAGGGGCAGAATAAACCCATTGGGTAACTCCACTACGAATCGTACTCTTGAAGCTGTAAAACCTACTCGCTTCGCCTCTTATACGCCATCCACCCAAGCACACTACCGCCGATGGCGAAGATAAGGGTCGTGATGAGCATCCAGACAACGCCCTCTCTGCTCACGAGTGGAAAGATGATCTGTTCGAAGAGCGCGAAGCCGAGCATACCGAACACTACATCAAGCACAAGGTTCTCGGTCTCTTCTTCGACGCGGCCAATCTTCTCACCTATCTCCCATGCAACAAGAAGCCCAAACGCGATGAGATACGCATGAGCACTGCTGAACGAGAGTAGTTCGAGTGCACAGGCGACAATGATGCCCGACAAAAAGTGGACAATCATCCAGTTATCCCAAATTTTTCCCTCTTTCCACGACCATGAGACAAATGGAATCCTGCTCATGCGAGTTCGCTATATTTCACGACGGTATCCTTGCCACGCTTCGTCTTTGCCTCATACATCGCCTTGTCAGCATATTCGATGAGCTGAGCAAGCGTCTGTGCTTTTGAGTGATGGAGCGATGCAACGCCGACGCTCACTGTCATTTTACGATCTTGAGCGACATCAACATCTTGAGTGATGAGTTTGCGAAGCTCATCTGCTTTTGCATACGCATCATCTTCGGTTGCACCAAGAAGTCCGATGACGAATTCTTCACCACCGAGACGGCCAACAGCATCGATACCACGCGCGTGGTCTTGGAGAACCTTTGCAATCGCTTTGAGCACTCGGTCACCTTCGTCATGACCGTACGTATCGTTGACGCTCTTAAAGTTGTCGGCGTCGATAAAGATGACAGAAAAGTCTGCGATGACGACACCTTTACGCATTTCAGGGTGTTCCTGTGCAAAGAGCGCCTCTTTAAAAAACGCACCCATCTCATCATTGATGCCACGACGGTTCATGAGGCCGGTGAGCTCGTCGACATAAACGAGGTTTTTGAGGCGTTCGATCTCCTCATGCATCTCAGTGAGCGCGGCTTTGTCTTCATCATCTTCAAAAACAATCTCCGCCTCTTGCATCACCTCGCGGATGCGTCCCGATTCGTCAAACGTATTACGTTCGCCGAAGACGAGCTTCGTGATGTGACGAAGCGCTTGACGAAGATCGACTGCTGAGAGCTTTCGTTCGGGGCTCATAACGTAACTTACTGAGATGATACCACGTCGCCCCGCAATGCTGCGATGCGTTCTGCTGCAGGAGGGTGCGTCATAAAGAGCTTGGTGAAGAAGCCAGTTTTCGCTTTATCGGAACCAAAAGGATTACTGATAAAAAGATGTGCGGTCGCGTTGTTGGCATGTTTGAGTGGAGCGCCATATGCACTTATCTTTTCGAGCGCGGATGCCAAGCCTTCGGGATAACGTGTAAGCAACGCGCCCGATGCATCAGCAAGGAATTCGCGTTTACGCGAGATAGCAAGCTGAATGACCGTCGCAGCTATAGGAGACAAAATGGCGAGAATAAAACCGATGAGGACAATCGCCCCGCCAGCCTTGCTGTCGCTGTCTCGACCGCCATGGATCGACATGCGCAAAAAGAAGTCTGAGACGAGTGCGATGGTGCCCGCAAGAACGACAATGACGGTTGAGAGCAAGATGTCGTCGTTACCGATGTGTGAAAGCTCGTGTGCGATAACACCTTCGAGCTCAGTGCGATCAAGGCGCTCAAGAAGCCCCGTGGTAACAGCCACGGCAGCGTGCTTCTCGTTGCGACCTGTTGCAAAAGCGTTCGGGGCGGGGTCGTTGATCACATAGAGCTTTGGCATCGGAAGACCGGCAGCAATCGAGAGATTCTCAGTAACGGTGTAGAGATCGAAATATTGTTCACGCGTTGCAGGCTTCGCATGCGAGACCGCGAGTGCGATCTTGTCGGAGAACCAATATCCCGAGATGTTCATGACGACACTCACAACAACCGCGATGACCAAGATACCCGGCTCGTCATAGACCGCGCCAAAGAACCACCCAAGTGCAATGAGTACAACCAAGAAGACAGTCATGAGCGTCCAGGTCTTGAGCTTGTTCGATGTCTGATGTGTGTAGAGGGAGGTCATGGGACTTTTAGAAAGAATCGAAATCTATGGCGCAGAGCGAAGTCATCGATCCGTTTTTCGGAGTCAGCCCGAAGCCTTAGGGCTGCGACGACAAAACGGACGGTGACGAAGCGAAAGTCATACCCCTTAATGCGGGTTATTCATCAGTGCATCTACCTGTGCCTGCGCCGATGCACTATCAATAGCAATCTGTTTAATACCGCTGTAGATGGTCTTTGTCACTGAGAACAGCATAAAGCCCGCGAAGAGCACGACGAACCACATCTTGTTGATACGTGCGACGTTGTGTACAGCAAGCGCTGTCATAGAACCGATAGTTTAGAAGCTGACTTTGACTGGCTCCTTCTCGGCAGAGCCTTCATCGAGATCAAAGTATTCGCGCGTGCCAAAGTGGAACATGTTCGCAATGAGGTTGCTTGGGAATGTTGCAATCATGATGTTCAAGTCGCGAACGTTCGTGTTGTAGAAGCGACGCGCTGCCTGAATCTTGTTCTCAGTGTCAGACAATTCGCGCTGGAGCTCGAGGAAGTTCTGGTTTGCCTTGAGGTCGGGATATGCCTCAGCGATAGCGAAGACCGATTTGAGCGCTCCGGTAAGCATGTTCTCGGCCGCTGCATGTGCTGCAACGTTGCTGCTTCCTGCGCCGAGCGCTGCTGCGCGAGCTTTGGTAACGTTTTCGAATGCTTCGCGTTCGTGTGTTGCGTAGCCCTTCACTGTCTCAACGAGATTCGGAATGAGATCATAGCGGCGCTTGAGCTGAACATCGATGTCTGCCCATGCTTCTGTTGCACGAGCTACGAGTGAGACAAATCGGTTGTATGCGTAAATCCCCCAAATGATAAAGAGGGCGAGAATCGCGAGGAAGATGTAAAGAATGGTCATAGTCGTGTTAATTATATTTATTAGATAACTTGAACGGAGCAGTCCACCCTTTCTGCGGACCGAGGACTGTTTGAGGAGAGCTCTGCTCGACGAGTTCCGCAGGGGAGCAAGAAAGGGTGGCTGCGGAGTGGCTTAATTATAGCAGAAAAGTCAAAACCGGCATTCGCGAATGCGAAGCCGGTTGACCATTGCCCTTCGTAGGGATGGTGCTGGGAACTAGAGGGAAAGCCATCCCATGCGTTGGCAGAAGCACAACGCCCCGAGCGCGACGGCGAGGGTGATCATTGCTGCGATCATTCCCGCCTTACGGTTGAGAACCCGCTCATCTTCGCGGTCAAGCATCACCTGAGGGTTCCGACTTGTTCTGGGGTCGCCGAGTAGTGTCGCCAAAGCCTTATCCTCCCTGTGGTTGATGGTTTAGCATCGAATTCACGAAAACGCCTTCCCTTTCTGGATAAAATCATACCATATTTGACCATAAAAGCAAACAACCCCGACTTTCGCCGTAGGCTGTTCAAGCTCATTGCCAATTGCTAATTGCTTTTCCTAGTACTCCCCGCCCCCGTGCTGATGTGGAGCTGTTGGAGCCTCCTCTTTGGGTTCATCGGCAATCGCCACTTCTGTCGTAATGAGCATCGCTGCTGCTGAGACCGCGTTCTGGACCGCCGTGCGCGTCACCTTAACCGGATCAACGATGCCCGCTGCGAGCATGTCTTCGACGATGCTGTCAGTATCCGCATCGTAGCCCGAGTTCTTTCCACCAGCCTTAACGCGTTCAACGATGACAAGTCCATCATCTTTGCCGGCATTCTTGGCAATCTGTTGAAGTGGCGACTCAAGCGATTTGATGACAATCGCATAGCCGATGCTCTCTGCGTCAGTTGAGACTTTGGAGCTCGCGAGCTTTGCTGCGACTTTGACGAGCGCACTACCACCACCAGGAACGATTCCCTCCTCGATTGCAGCTTTTGTCGCATTCACCGCGTCTTCGATCTTGAGCTTGAGATATTTCATCTCGGTCTCGGTTGCTGCACCAACGCGAATCACCGCGACACCACCCGAAAGCTTGCCGATGCGTTCTTGAATCTTTTCTTTTTCGTATTTTCCTTTGGTGTTCTCGAGTTGAGACTTGAGCTGCTTCACACGCTCATCAATTGCAGCCTTCGCGCCCTTACCACCAACAATCACCGTGCTGTCTTTTGTTGATACGACACGACGCGCCTTACCAAGCATCGCAACCGTCGCACTCTCAAGTTTGATTCCTGTCTCTTCCGAAACAACCGTTGCACCAACAGTGACAGCGATGTCAGCAAGCATCTCTTTTTTCTTGTCGCCGTATCCCGGAGCCTTTACGCCGAGCACCGAGAACCCACCACGGAGTTTGTTGAGGACGAATGTCGTGAGCGCTTCACCGTCGATATCATCAGCGATGATGACGAGCTCCTTGGTACCGGTCTCTGCCAATCCTTCCAAGAGCGGGAGGATATCTTTGACCGTTGATACCTTTTTGTCGGTAATGAGAACCGACACATCGCGGTATTCCGCTTCCATACGCTCGCTGTTGGTCACCATGTATGCCGATACATATCCCTTGTCGATCTCGAGACCTTCGACGATTTCCGTCTCGACACCGAATGTCTGCGATTCTTCGACAGTGACGACGCCGTCCTTACCAACAGTTTCAATTGTCTCAGCAATTGTTGTGCCGAGCTCTTCTGATTCTGCAGAGATGGTTGCCACCTGCTTCACTTCTTCTTTGTTCTTTACCGGCTTAGCGATATCACGAAGTGCTGAAACAACATCGGCTGATGCCTTTTCCATGCCGCGGCGAACACCCATGGCGTTCATGCCCATAGTTGTGTGGCGCAATCCTTCGTTTACAAGAGCTTGGACGAGGATGGTTGCGGTTGTCGTTCCATCGCCGGCGATGTCATTGGTCTTTCCTGCTACTTCTTTCACAATCGATGCGCCCATGTTCTCGAACTTGTCTTTGAGTTCGATCTCTTTGGCGATGGAAACACCGTCGTTGGTGATGGTTGGAGCGCCGTAGCCCTTTTCGAGCACAGCATTGCGCCCGCGCGGGCCGATGGTGACCTTTACCGCATTCGCGACCTTATCGATGCCACGCTGGAGCGCTTCACGTGCTTGTCGGTCAAATAGTATTTGTTTAGACATAGGGTTTTAGGCAGAAGTGACAAGTAACAAGTTCCAGGTGTCAAACAATAGTAAAGTGTTAAGTACTTTTAACTTAATACTTGTTTGCTACTTGGTACTTGCCACTTGGAACTTATTTAATAACAGCAAGTATGTTCTCTTCCTTCACAACAAAATATTCAACACCATCTACCTTCATCTCGTCATAGCCATATTTGGAGAACATGACTTTGTCGCCAATCTTCACACCCATCGGTACAAGAATGCCGTCGTCATATGCACCGGGACCGACAGCGACAACAGTGCCTTCTTGTGGGCGTTCTTTATCAGCAGTCTCAGGGATGTAAATGCCTGACGGACGGAGCGATGCTTCTTCGGCTACCGGACGAACAACAACGCGGTCAGCGAGCGGAATGACTTTGAATGCGTTTTTGGCAATCTGAGGGACGCTTTTTGCGGCTGACTTCTTGGCTTTCTTTTGGGCCTTTTTTGGAGCGACCTTCTTTGCCTTCTTGGGAGCTGATTTTTTCTTTTTCATAGCAAAAAGTAGTTGATAAGAACGGCTAAAGCTCACCTATTGTATTCGCCGCCCCCGTAGACGCAATTGACAGAACGCCGTCAATATTCTTAGCTGCGCTTCATGTGCACGAGCACATTATGGAGCGTTCCTCCCACTTTTTTATTGGGATTGAAGATATTCTTGGGATCGAAGATTGATTTGGTCTCTTCGAAGAGCTTATACATGTCGTCACCGAATTGCTGACGGACGAATGGTGTGCGAATCATGCCGTCATTGTGTTCACCACTGATCGAACCGCCGTAGTCGATAACGAGATTGTAGACGCGATGCATGATCTCAGGAATTACCTTACGCGACGCTTTGTTCGAAAGATCCATGAGCGGGATGATGTGGAAATTGCCGTTGCCGATGTGCCCCGCAATGTTGTGAATGATGTGCTCTTTATATTCATCGAGGATAGCGTTGAGCTTGGGTAAGACATCCGAGAGCGTCTCGACAGGCACGACGATGTCATCAATGAACGGCGCGGTGGACTTCCCCTTCACCTTGGTGCGAAGGAGATTGAAGCTCTCACGACGGATAAGCCAATAGTCATCGACTTCTGCAGTCGTGCCGATCGCCTCTATATATCGAGGATTGTATGCTTTGAGCTCACCCATGAGCCGTACCGCACGGTCGTTGAGCTCTTTTTCATCATCTCCATCAAACGTGATTTGAATAATGAGTTTAGGAAGACCGTGCGAGAGAATCGACATCAGCTCAGGGATGCTGTGTGTGAGCAATGTAAAAAGCTTGCGAATACCCATGCGCTTGATGAAGCCCGAGAAGAATCGCAACGCGAGCGAGAGCGTCTTGTCGTCGTACGATTCAAACGTGGTTGGTTTTGCTATGAGGACCGTTTTGACCAAGGTAGGAAGTTGCGAGAGGTCGTCAAGAAATGCGACAAGCATCTTGGAGTGCTTTGCGGGGTGCACAAGACCGAATGTAATCGATGTCGTCATGCCGAGCGTCCCTTGTGAGCCGGTAAAGAGTCGCGTGAGGTCAAATGTTTCCGCTCGTTCGTCATACACATCCCACAATGCATAGCCGGAGGAGTTTTTGGTGACGTGTGGACGATGCTTCTCAATCACCGCTTTGTTCTTGGTGACCAATTCATACATCTTTCTATATATATCTCCCTCAAAACCGACAACGAGAAGTTTCTCGCGAAGCTCGGCACGTGAAAGCTTCCTCAATTGATATTCATTTCCATCAGAAAGAACGACAGAAAGCTCACGAACATAGTCTGCGGTCTTACCGTAGCGGAGGGTGAGCTCACCACCAGCATTGTTGGCGACCATTCCGCCCACAGCACATATCTCGCGAGATGCTGGATATGACGGCATCAAGAGATCTCGCTTGAGACTCTCCTTTTCGAAGTCTCTATAAAAGGTGCCCGGCTGTGCGGTGCCGCGGGTCTCGGTGAAAGCACCGATACGGTTCATATGAGCACCGAAATCGACGACGATAGAGCTTGTGAGTGCTCCGCCGTCCATACCGGTGCCGCCTGAGCGTCCGGTGAGCGACATACCTTCATTCGAACTCACATAGCGAACGAGCTTTTTGACGTCATCGGCGTTGCGAGGGGCAACAACGACTGAGGGCATCACTTCGAAAAGCGATGTGTCTCGCGCAGCGCGCTTTTTGGACGCATCATCATCGAGCACATCACCCGCATCGAGTTTTCTAAGATCATCAACAAAGGACATGGGGATAGTATAGCAAGTAGCAATGAGCAATTGGCAATTTAGCGCAGCGACTCACTCCTCCAGGGAGGCTCCGCAGGCCGACGGGCCGAGGACCTGAGCATTTTCTCACCAGAGAAAATGCGTACTCCCTGGAGGACGTGAGGAGCGGAGCGCAAATTCCGCACCAAAAAGCGTTTTGCCTCATATATCCCCCTGTGCTATCATCAGTCATCGTATGGATTGGATCGCAATCATTCAGATAGTCTTGTCGGTCGTACTGATCGTCCTCATCCTCATGCAGCGCAACGACGCGAGCGTGGGTGCGGCTTTTGGTTCGGACGACAGCGGCCTCAAGCGAACCCGCCGAGGTGCAGAACGCGCGATCTTCCTGCTCACGGTCGCTGTTGCGATCGCGTACGCAGTCATGGCCGTCGTCTCTCTCTTGAAATAGCCCGCGACAAAAGACCGTGGCGCTCGTCGTCATGGCTATATGTCAGAGGTTCCTTCTGTGAACATCTATCTCACAAAACGCTGGCACGTTCATTTGCCCGGATCAGGTGCGCTTCGCGAGGGTATGTCATCGCTCTCATTTCTTGAGCGTGCCATTGTTATTGTGTTGTCCGTAACTCTTCTGGTTTCGACACTCATGATGCTCGGCGAAATTCGCGATATCTTTAGCCGCAGCGTCCCATCACCCGGAGGTAATCTCACCGAAGGTATCATCGGTACACCTCGCTTCATCAATCCAGTCATCGCACGCTCCGATGCCGACAAGGATCTCGTCGCGCTCATCTATTCGGGTCTCATGCGCCCTTCGCCAAGCGGAAAGCTCATCCCCGACCTCGCAGAATCGTACAAAGTCTCTGATGATGGCATGACATATACCTTTACCCTTCGTGGTGGAGCGGTATTTCACGACGGAAGCCGTGTCACCGCGAACGACGTGACCTATACCATCGCCCAGATTCAGAACCCGCTCAATGCGAGCCCGTTTGCGCGCGCATGGGAAGGCATTTCGGCAAGTGCCATTGATGAGCGCACGGTCGTCTTTAAGCTCGGCAAGCCATACGCCCAGTTCATCGACAACACGACCGTCGGCATCCTCCCACGAACACTCTGGCAAGAAACAAGCGAAGAAACATTTGCTGTCCATCGTCTCAACGTCGAGCCAGTTGGTTCCGGTCCGTTCATGATCGATTCGATTCAGCGCGATGATTCTGGTATTCCATTTGCATACACACTCAAGCGTTTCCCGCGCTTCACGCTCGGTAGCCCGTATCTCGAGTACATCACCATCATGATGTACGGCAATGAGCGCGATTTGCTCTCGGCCTTCGAAGAAGGAACTATCGAATCACTCCGTGATATACAACCGTCATATGCCGAGACCGCCGAGAAACTCGGAGCGAATATTGATTCATACCCACTTCCACGCACATTCGGCGCCTTCTTCAATCAGAACAAGAACCAAATCTTTACCGAGCGCGCGGTCCGCGGCGCTTTGAGCATGGCAATCGATCGCACGAGCATCATCGACGACATCCTCTACGGCTATGCAACACCACTCGAAGGACCGCTTCCGCCGCCACTCATCCCTGCCGACAAGGTTGTCGACAGCACCACCGTTGGTGAGGCTCGAACAATTCTCGAAAATGCGGGCTGGTCACGCGGTGATGACGGTGTCTATGCCAAAAAGAGCCAGCGTCTCGCCTTTACCATCTCAACAGCAAACACCGCAGAGCTCAAACAAACAGCTGAGGCGCTCGAACGCGCATGGGAAACACTTGGCGCCGAAGTAACCGTTGAACTCTTTGATCTTGGCGCACTTCACCAAAACATCATCCGCCCACGCGCCTACGATATGCTTCTCTTTGGGCAAGTTGTCGGACGCGGCGGCGATCTCTACCCGTTCTGGCATTCGTCACAACGTAACGATCCAGGCCTCAATATCGCCCTCTATACAAACATCGAAGTCGATGATATGCTTTCGGACATTAGGACTACCCTTGACGCCGCAACGCAGGACGACCTGTATGCGTCACTGGACAGCGAGATTACGGCAGACGTCCCAGCCGTCTTTCTGTACGCTCCTCACCTCTTGTATGCGCTCCCTGGGTGGATCAAAGGTGTCGTATCGGGTCCTGTCGACGAAGCATCGGAACGATTCATGAATGTCTACGAATGGCACACCGGCACTCGGACCATTCTCACCGCATCACCGGTTTTGAACTATTAAAACAGAGGCCTCTCGCTCTTTTTTCATATCGATCTTATTAATTACGAATTTAAAACTAATCGCTCTTAGCTCCTAGCTAAAAGCTAGTCTCTTATGACTGACAACGAAACAAATCACTCAGCATCCTCATCAGAACCACGAAGACGTCGAACATTTAGTGCCCTTGCTCCTGAAACCGGAGCTGCAGGCGCATCACGCCCACCGCGACCACACGGACCGCGTCCTCAAGGATCGCGCCCACACAGCCCACGACCTCACGGACCCCTCGGCCGTAGGCCTATGGGCGAGGCTCGCCCAGCTGGAGCCCCTTCAACAGGAGGCGGCCGTCCTGATCGTGGCGGATCTCGTGGCGGTTCTGGACACCGCGACTCACGCGGACCATCACGCCGTCCCGCTCCCCGCTCGAGCCGTCCCGAAAACTCAAGCGTCGACAGCAAACACATTTTGCCTCCAGCAGAAGGTGTCCTTCGCATCATCCCACTCGGCGGTGTCGAAGAAATCGGAAAGAACATGACCGCAATCGAATACGGCGATGAAATCATCGTTGTCGACGCAGGTCTCCAGTTCGGCGAAGTCGAAACACCTGGTGTCGACTTCATTCTTCCTGACGTTACCTATCTCAAAGACCGCAAAGAAAAGATTAAGGCGATGTTCATCACCCACGGTCACCTCGACCACATCGGTGCTATCCCATTCGTCATCGAAGACATGGGCAATCCTCCTATCTATACCCGTGCATTCGGTTCTCTCATGATCGCAAAGCGTCAGACAGAGTTCCCAACCGTCGAACCGCTCAACCTTCGCACGATTCAAGGCGATGAGCGCATGCAAATCGGCAAAAACTTCGTTGTGAACTTCTTTGCCATCTCACACGCGATTCCTGACTCAATGGGTCTTTTGATCGAAACCCCAGTTGGTACGATTGCATTCATCGAAGACGTTCGTGTCGACCACGTTGATGGCAAAGCTACTCAGCTCGAGATCGACCACTACGAAATCTTTAAGGACAAGAAAATCCTCCTCTTTACACTCGACTCAACGTCGGTTGAAAAGCCTGGATTCTCAATTCCTGAGTCATACGCTATCGAAACCATCGATCGCATTATGCGAGACGCCACCGGCCGTCTTATCATCGGTACCTTCGCCTCAAACGTCGAGCGTATCATTCAGATGGTCATGGCAGCCAACAAGTACGGCAAAAAGATTGTCGTTGACGGCCGCAGCATGAAGTCAAACCTCGAGATTGTGAAGCAGCTTGAATTGGTGGACATGAGCAACATGATCCCAATCGAAGAGATGCTCGACCACCCACCAAGCAAGATTGTTGTGTTGGCTACCGGCGCACAAGGTGAGGAATACGCCGTCTTCGATCGCATCGCGAACAAGACGCACAAATTCATCACACTCTCGCCTTCTGACACCATTCTCTTCTCATCATCGGTCATCCCTGGTAACGAAATGGCGATCCAGAAACTCAAAGACAACCTTTACCGCCAAGACGGCAAAATCATCACGTACCTCGACACATCAGTGCACGCGTCGGGTCACGGTAACCGCGGCGAGCTCTCGTGGATCCACCACCAAATGGACTACAAGTTCTTCATCCCGCTCCACGGTCACCACTACATGTTGAAGATTCACAAGGAGGTCGCTATCGAACGCGGCACACCTGCGGAGAACGTCATCGTCCCGGACAACGGCTCGATTATCGAAATCTACGACAACGGCGAGAAGATTCGCGTCCTCGACCAGAAGGCGCCTTCGAACCTCATCATGGTCGACGGATTCTCAGTCGGTGGCACACAAGAAGTGGTCCTCCGCGACCGTCAGGCATTGGCCGAAGAAGGTATCTTCGTCATCGTTGTTTCGGTGAACCCAAAGACCGGCAAGCTCCGCAAGTCGCCTGACATCATCTCGCGTGGATTTGTCTATCTCAAAGAACAGCAGGAGCTCATCTCTGCAACACGCTCACTCGTCGCACGTAGCGTCGAACGCACCTCACAGGGCATGAACCCTATCAACTTTGACATGGTCAAAAACACCGCAACCGACGAGGTCCGCAAATTCCTCTTCCAAAAGACCGGCAAGTCGCCGATCGTGATTCCAGTGATCATCGGGATCTAAAGAAGCTAATAGCTATTGGCTATTACTCCAACAAAAGCGCCCAACTGGGCGTTTTTGTCTTTTCCACATCGTAATAACTAACAGCCAATAGCTTCATCGTCCGTGCTACCATATTCAGCATGTATAAACGTCATCTTCTCCACATCACGTATTTCCTCAACTTCTTTCTCGCCTTTTACGCCTTCTCGGTTACCTACATCAACTCGAGCATGCTCGAACGCTTCTGGGGACCAAGCGTCGTGGGATTCATCTATGCACTCGCAGCACTTGGATCGATAGCTACAATCTCATTCATTCCACGTTTGCTCAAAAACGTGGGTGATGTGCGCTGGTCAATGATTGTGATGTGCGTCGGCATCGTTACCTCTGTTGGACTCGCTGTTGCTACAAACCCAATCGCTATCGTTCTCCTCTTCGTCCTCCACATCTCCTGTATTTCTGCCCTTCTCGTCGACATGGACGTCTTTCTCGAGAACACGTCCGAAAACGAAGAGTCAGGCGTGGTCCGTGGAACATTCCTCACCATTGGGAACACGGCGCTCATCCTCTCACCGTTCCTCATCGGTCTCTTGCTCGGTGATACCGAAAACTACTCACGTGTCTACTTCTTCTCGGCAGCCATCCTCATCCCTGCGCTCTTCATCCTCTCGTTCTCATACAAACACTTCAAAGACCCTGTCTACACGCCCACACCACTCTTGGGAGCCCTCAAAAAACTCATCCACCGCCCTGCACTCGCCCGCATCTCATACATCAACTTCGTTCTCCGCTTTTTCTACGCATGGATGGTCATCTACACCCCGCTCTATCTCCACACCTACATGCAGATGCCGTGGGGCGAAATTGGCATCATCTTCACTATCATGTTGATTCCGTTTGCGCTCTTTACGCTTCCGCTTGGGACGCTTGCCGACAAGGTCTATGGTGAAAAAGAAATCCTCATCGCCGGTCTCTCGATTCTTGCAATGGCAACCATCGCGCTCTTCTTCATCAAAACTCCCTCATTCTTCATCTGGGCAATGGCACTCCTCCTCACCCGTGTCGGTGCCGCGAGCGTCGACATCATGAACGAGACGTATTTCTTCAAAAACATCTCCCCCGAAGAAGCCGACATGGCAAGCGTTTGGCGAACCATCGAACCATTCGCCTATATCGTTGCTGCCATCATCGCCGGCATTCTCCTCCTCATCATCCCACTTCCGTTTCTCTTCCCTGTCCTCGGATTGGTGGTCATCTCAGCGATCCCAGTGGCGGTGAAGTTGGAGGATACCCTCTAGAAGCTGATAGCTATTGGCTATTACGACGTGGTCGGCTTTTATTTGCCTAGACCAAGGCCCGCAGGTACAATTTCACCACCCACTAATAGCCACTAGCTCATAGCTTCATTTCTATGCAACCAACCGTAACCGTCTACTCAACCGCTACCTGCCACTTCTGCCACATGGCCAAGGAGTTTTTTACTGCAAACAACATCGCCTTCACCGACCACAACGTCGGCACTGATCTCGAAGCTCGCAAAGCAATGGTCGACAAGACCCAGCAAATGGGCGTTCCTGTCATCACCGTTGCAAAAGACGGTCACGAAGACGTCATCATCGGTTTTGACGAGGAGAAACTCCGCGAGCTTTTGGAAATCAAGGGATAAACAATCCTTCCAATAACAAAACCCGCCGAGCACACAGTGTGCCGGGCGGGGTGAAGTTGTCGAACGAAGAAGCTAGCGAAGGGGGTAGATCCGAGGCATCCGTGCCGAACGAATCGGCGCGAGTGCCGGCGGAGCGAACGGGGCGCCGACTTCATCGGTCCAGGCGGACGTATCCGACGTCTCGAAGCCATCGATGAAGGGCAACGAGTTGATGAGCGACAAGGCCATGATGGCCTCACTGTTGACCTCACCATACCCCTCGGTACCTGAACCGGTGTCATACACCCACGCGCAGTTGACGGCAGAGTTCTCGAGGTAGTTCTCCCCAAGAACGATGGCCGTGTGCCAGATCTGCATGTCGGTGGTTTCCGACCGGAGACCGAGTAGTACGAATGCCGTTACCTGCGGATCGTTTTCCCACGAACCGTCCACTTCCTGAAGCGGAAGCAGCGCGGCGGCCATGAGGAGCGCATCGCTGTAGCGGGAGACGTCGAGGTCGCCGGCGTGGTACATCTCCACCATCACGCGGACCAAGCTCCCGTGGGAGATGGTGGTGTAATCGTACCCACCGAGCGGGACGTGTTCCCACTCGACACGACGATCCATGATCTCTTCCACCAAGCCTACCGCGTAGGTGTGCCAGCCGGAGCGCCACGCCGCACGGATGTGCGACGCGATATCCCAGCCGGCAAGCGAACCACGTCCAGCCTCGATGATGTAGCGATTCACGAGTGCGGTCGGGTTCGGAAACTGTCCGGTAACCCTCCCGTAGAACTCGGTGGCTTTGACGCAGTACGCGTTGTTACCACCGAGATACTCGTTCGAATCGAACTCGCAGACGTTGGTCAGGAACTCGACGTCCGTCGAATACGGCCGTGTCGTCGGTGTGGCGTCGTAACGCCCCACCAGCAGGTTTGCCGTCGAGAACGTTGCGAGCCCGTAGGAGGAGTCGCTCAACGCCTTCGTTGCGTACAGCATGCCGTCGGCAGTGACGCCTTCGACGTTGTTGTACGTGGTGGTCGGCGGATCGAGCTCCGGAATCACATACGGCCAGACGCCGAAGTCGGTGACGTTGGTCGTTCCGTTGAGGTAGTCGCCCTTGAGGGCCAAGTGGTAGTCGGCGGCGCACGTCAGAAACGGCTGTGCCGAGACGACCGAGGCCAGCAGGAACGCGGACAACAAGCACATCATCAGTCTTTTCATTTCTTCCCTTTCTTCTTCGTTGTTGTGATGAACAAAAAAGAGGCCCGATGCCTCCCTATTTCAGAAGGAATTGTAACATATTTTATATTCCTGTCTAGAGTCCACCATCCCACGCAAAGCCATTACCAAAGTGGCCGTATTTTGCTGTTTCGCGGAATTGGGGACGACGAAGGTCGAGCGCGTTGATGATTGCATGAGGGCGCAAATCGTACCCGGTGATTTTTTCTTGGACGCCATCAATCGTGGCAACTGCCATCAAGGGTTCGGCAACGCCGATTGCGTAGGCAATGTGTACGAACACCTCGCGCGCCCCGCGCGCTCGCAGATAATCACACGCAATTTTACGAGCGATATATGCCCCGCTCCTATCCACCTTTGTTGCATCCTTGCCTGAGAACGCTCCACCTCCCACAGGAATCGTTGGACCATACGTGTCCACCGCAATCTTTCGCCCCGTGAGTCCTGTATCGGCCTCAAACCCACCAATCGTCCATGCGCCATTGGGGTTACGCATCCACACATCAGCAATCGTCGTTCCCTGTGGCAACAGCGGCGTTACCTCTTGCGC